>NZ_CAKSZA010000015.1 GCF_934525195.1 uncultured Eubacterium sp. | reverse complement strand
CCGGTGTATGGTGTGCAGTTCCATCCGGAGTCGATTATGACGCCGCAGGGACGGACGATTTTGAAAAACTTTTTGAGCTTGTAAAGTAAAACGCAGAATGTACTGAGAAGATGAGTACATTCTGCGTTGTTGTTATAGAGCAGTGCAATAGAGAGTCAATTTGTAAGAACAGTTGTATTATCAGTTTTAATGTGATTTGTAGAGAATACGTAATATAAGAAAGAACACTGCCTGCCATAGCGCCTCAAACGGATGCTAATCAGCATAACAATGTTCCTTCTGCGGTTAGTGTAGCAGATTTACTTCAAGGTGTCAAGCAATGCTAAAAAGCAGTTTGCAATCAAGACCGTGTTGAACAAAAAAAGAAGCAGTAACCACTAAACGTCATGCTGATGAAATCAGCCCTCAGTATACGTCCGAAACCGGTAGTGGTAATACTGCTACTTATATTATAACACTTTTTATATAAAAGAACATATCATGGTTAAATTTTGAAAGACATCCTAAACTAAAGAAAACCCCTTGAAAAATACTTCGGAAAGATATAATATTAATTCAGAGAATTATCTATTTATTCTATGGTCAGTAGGTGGTTGAATGAAGGTAAAATGGATAGCTGAAAGTGATTTCCCCTTTGGTACACAGGGAAAAATTTATGATGTGCTCGATGTTGCTATTAAGGGGCCTAAAAAGAGAAAATGGTATCAAATTAATACAGATATGGATGAAACTTATTATGTTCCAGCCAGCTATTTTGAAATAGTTGAGGAGTAACCTATGAGGGATTTTGACATGATGTAGCAAATTCGTGCAATATTCGAAAACCCCATATATGGCTATGAATTTGACAAGCTGATATTCTTTAAGATTTCATTCAGAGCGTTATTATCGGAGGCTAAAAATGCTACAAAAACTAATCGAATTCTTTGAACGAGAAACCGGCATGACTATTCAAGAAGCATATAATTTATCGCCGGAAGGACAAGAAGCAATTTTTGACAAAATGGTAGATATTGAGCTTGAAGAACTCGGTGATGAAAATGATGAGAACGCTCCAATTAGTGAGCGATGTGCTTTGGCTTGTAAATGGCAAGATATCATGAATGGTTCAAAGATTGAGTGAATATAATGAATATGACGCACAGGTAATAGCGTTGCAGAAGATAGCAAGCATTAGCGATATTGTTGTTGAAGAGGTTAATTATCGTGGAAAAGCAGAAAAAGAAAAGAGAGTTGATGATTGATGATTCTCCGCCGGTTATTTCGGAAGAAATCATGAATTTAACTTTAGAGGAACTTCGCGAAAGTATTGCCAAACAGGAAATGGAGCTTTACGGGAGTACGCTTTCCGATGATAAGACTGGCTATTATGAAAGGTGTAGAAAGGCGGAGGGAAATAAAAAATGAAACACTTATGTCCTGTTTGTGGTCAATATGAATTTACGAGACGTAGTGCAAATCCACTTGATTGCTGCTTCTTAGGCTGCAAGGTATGTGGCTGGATTGATGATGCCGTGTTGGAACTAGAGCCGGATTTCGATGGCGGAGAGTTAGGAATTTCCTTAAACCAGGCTCGAGCCGAATGGGCTGCTAAACACAAACAATAAAAAATTTATTTAACCGCTTGCTTAGT
>NZ_CAKSZA010000014.1 GCF_934525195.1 uncultured Eubacterium sp. | reverse complement strand
ATACCTTTTGCTGAAAAATAACCATGTAAAAAAAGGCTATTGCGTAAAATTGCTTACGCAGTAGCCTTTTTAGGTTGAATTAGAATGGATTTTGCCAAGGCATTACTGTATTCCAGTCATCGCTTTCTTCATATGGTCCTAATTCCCTTCCTTCATGTCTTATCTCTATTCTTTGACCAAATTCATTGGTTGCATTCTCATAGATTGACGTATTTCTAGGAATATACTTATAACCGTTAACCCAGATTCCCAAAACATTTCCATTCTCTTCCGCCTGTATTGTTATATGAATATTTGCCGGTAATTCCAATCGCCTTGCTTTAGCACGATTTTCCGAAGAAACAATTCTATCGTAAACAACTTCATAAGAAATTTTTCCATCAAGATTTTTAGCGGTAGGAACCTTTTTACGTGCAAAATTCAGCTTATAATATTCCTGCATAATATCATAAGGCAGAAATGTTTTCGTTAAAGCTATAGCTTCAGCTAAAGATACCTGTTTTTCATCTCGTAACTTAGCTAAATCAAGGAAAATGACAAAGACATAATCACTTTTATCTGCACGACTCATGCTTTCTACAGACAGTAAACATTTTTTGCCTTTTATCCCATATTTTTCATTTGTACTCGTCTTATTAAAATAAACAGCTTCCTCAATGAACTTCTTGCCAAAGGTCAGCATATCATCATAATTGTCTAAAAGACGCGGATGTTCAGAAGAGGACAACAGCTCCCAGCTTTTTTGCAAATACGGTGGCTCCTTAGGTGCCTGATGCCAATTTGCAGGTTTCCATTCCGTAAATTTATAGTTATTGTCCAATCGTCCGCCTAACTGTTCCAGCCGTATCGCAATACGTATATTCTCTACTCGGTTGTTTTTATCTGCTTTAAATCTTATCGTAATACTTCCCGGATAGCCATGTACCATATAATTAGACAGATATCTTTCTTTTAAACGATATCTGATATCATAATACCTTTCATGATTTGCAGCACTCAAATTATCTGCACGCTTTGTTTCATCAAGCTCATAATACTCGTCCATTATCTCCCAAGGGATAAATGTTTCCGCTATATCTACTGCTTCATCAATCTTAATATTATTTGTTTCCTGCGCATTAGAAAGATATATTTTGATGTCCTTTACTCTAGCACTGGCATCAGTATAATCTTTATACACAGTATCAGACATCGTCTTAATATAAAGAACAGTCTTATCATCGTATTCAGAAGGATGCAACTTAACAATATTCCCTTGTCCCTCGTAAAATTTTTTCACATCAGCTCTGGAAGAAAACAGTTTGGGATGATTGGCTTTAGTAAGCAATTCTTTTACTTCATTTTTTTGTGCCACAACAGGAGAAGTTATTTCTTTATCATCACCCAAAAACATGCAGCTGCCAAATAACATAATAAACCCAACCAAGATAAACAGCAGAGTTTTTAAGCCGGAACCTTTGGATGCCGGAGTATTTTCTGTAGAATCCGCAAAATCATCAAAACTTATATTATAATTATAGTTATAAATAATATAGTTACCATCATTTGCAAGAACATATTTTGTTCCGCAATGTCTGCAAGTGTATATATTGTCCTGATAACTAAAATCACTGCTGCCGCAGTTTTCGCAAACCAGTTTTTTTAATTCCATCTCAGCACCTCAAAACTTAGCATATAAGCATCTGTTTCTAACTTATTACCATGCCTTACACTATTATTATACAACGTCAAGCATAATAAATCCTCTTCAGAAAATATTTATATGCTACAGCTCCCCTGCCCACAAAAAAAGGACTGCCTTTCGCAAATGCGTCCAGCAGCCATAAAATAAGGGAAAGCG
>NZ_CAKSZA010000013.1 GCF_934525195.1 uncultured Eubacterium sp. | reverse complement strand
AAGGTTGCCATAATATCGCCCAAAGTGTCGTTTACGGAAAGGTAGCCCGTAGGGGTGTCAATCTCAAACCAGTTGATAACTGCGCCCTCTTCCGCCATTCTGTAAGCCTCGTTGAAAGTGTCAACCTTTTTGATAACAGCGGTGTCCTCGCACTCGCCCGCCTTGGCAACAAGTGCGGTTTCGCCTGCATTTTCAACTTCAAAATGAAAGAACGGATACTTGCCCTTTGTCTGCTTGCCGACACTTTTGCCGTTCGCAAAAAGTTCAACCTCGTTTTGATTTGAATAAACGGTAACCTTGGTTACAGGTTCAACTCGGTCAACATATCTCTTTGAGCAAATGTGCACCATAGGTTTGTCCGAAAGCCAAGCCTGATAAGCATAAAAGCTGTCCTTTTTGTACTTACGGTCAAAGGTTACAAGTCCCTTGTGATTCATACCGTTTTCACCGCCCTCGCTTCGTGCGTCTGCGGCAAAATCAAACATATTCCAAACATGAGTTGCCCACAAATACGGACGGTCGATAATCTGCTTGATTACTTCCTCGTGATAATACGCCTGATATTCCTCGGTGTAGTCGCCCTGTTCGGGAGTTGAGGTGTGCCAATTAAGTGCCTCGCAACCGTACTCACTTATTCCGATTGCCCTGTTCGGATATTTCTTGTGGAAATCATCAAACCACGGACCGTACATTGAAACATTACCGCCGTACCAACCGAAATAATGGTTATACGACAAAATATCGGAAATGTGCACATATTCCTCATCTATGCCACACATTGTGAGTGCCGCAAGAGTGGTCGGTCGGGTTTTATCGAGTGAATGGGCAAGGTCGTTTAGCATTTTGTGATTTTCAATCAAACTCTTGTCACTTGCTCCGCCCATGGTAATCTCGTTTGACAATCCCCAAGTGACGATACACGGATGGTTATAATTTTGGCAAATAAGCTCGGTCATCTGCGTTCTTGTGTTTTCAACACCGTTTGGCATATGGCGGGAAATATACGGAATTTCTGCCCAAATTACAAGACCTTTTTCATCGCACAAATCATAGAATTCCTGTGCGTGCTGATAGTGAGCAAGGCGGATTGTGTTTGCGCCCATTTCGCAAATAAGGTCAATATCTTCCTTGTGATGCTCATAGCTGAGAGCATTGCCGATTTGCGGTCTGTCCTGATGACGGGAAACACCACGGAGCGGATATTCCTTGCCATTGAGAATAAATCCTTTTTGTGCGTCAACCTTAAAAGAGCGAACGCCGAACCTTGTACTAACCTCATCAACAGCCACGCCGTCAACAACAAGGCTTGCCTTGAGCGTGTAAAGATAAGGGTCAACCGTTCCGTTCCAAAGGCGGACATCTTCTATAACAGCCTCGGCAGTCGGATTTTTGCCGTTTGCGGTTTTTGTGCAAACAACCTCACCGTCTGCGATAATATCAAACTGAACCTCGCCGTCTGCAAATGCCTGCATGGTGATTTTTGCGTTTTTGCCGTCAACAACCGGGGTCACCATAATGCCCGGTGCACCGTAATAATCCAAATCAAAATGAGCCTTTGGCACGCCGATAAGCTTTACGCTACGATAAATTCCGCCGTAAAATGTGAAATCTGCCTGCTGTGGATAAACAAAGTCATTTGGCGAATTATCTGCCTCAACAACGATTGTGTTGCTGTCCTTTATGCCGTCAAGTTTTGCCCTAAATGTTGAATATCCGCCATGATGAACTGCAATTTCCTTACCGTTGAAAAGCACCTTTGCACTTGAATTTACACCGTCAAACTGAATGTAAATCTCCTCGCCGTCGGGCATATCGGCTTTTGCAATTTTCTTTTGATAAATGCAAGTGCCACGATAATAATCGTTTCCGCCGTCCTGACCGTCTGTGCCGTTCCAAGTGTGAGGCAAGTTGACTGTTTCTGTTTTGTTTTCTTTGGTAAATGACCAATTTTCGTTTATAGTAATGATATTTCTCAAAATCATTCCTCCGATTTTTTATCTTTAATATTGTACAAG
>NZ_CAKSZA010000012.1 GCF_934525195.1 uncultured Eubacterium sp. | reverse complement strand
GAAAAGTATGAGTAAAGGATGTGCGAATAAATGAAGGTTGTTAAGGGATTGAGCAGTGCAGTGCTTTTGACACTGCTTTTGGGTAGTGCATCAGCTGTTTATGCTGATGAGGTTCAAGAATATGCGCTTGATACAATGGTTGTAACAGCAACTAGAGTTGAACAAAAGGCATTTGATACGCAAGCTGATATTACAGTTATTACACGTGAGGATTTAGAGAAAAAGCATTATACTGACTTAGGTGATGCATTAAAGGATGTACCGGGTGTAACCTTACAAAATTATGGTGTTACCGGTGAAAACTATTCCTCTAACAGATTGTATATTAATGGTTCCTCTAACTTAGTAGTTTTAGTAGATGGTATGCGTGCTAATGTTAATGGTTCTACATCTGGTGCTTTATCTCCGTCGGAATATGCAAACCTGGATACTGTAGAAAGAATAGAAATACTCAAGGGTTCTGCTTCTACGCTGTATGGTGCCGATGCAGTTGGCGGTGTAATTAACATTATTACAAGAAAACAAACAGAGAATGGTGTACGTACTTCTATAAGTGCAATTGGTGGCAGCTATAATCGTCAGACATACAGATTCATGAACCAAGGTAATGTAGACGGAACCTATTGGATGGTTGCTGCTCAGAAAAACTTGGCGAAAGATTTCAAAGATGCTGATGGGGATAAGATTTCTCACAAAGTTGACAGCAAGGATTATAAGCTGACTTTAGGTCATAAATTTGGTGATAATGCTGATGTTACATTAAAATATAACAAATATAAATCCGATTATGAAAGACCAGCACAAGGCGGTTTATTACCACAGCTTGCCGACAGAAATAAAGGTAAAAAGGATATTGATAAATTATCCTTAGCATGGCAGCAAAAACTGACAGATGAATTAAGCAACAGTATGGTTATTTATCGCAATACTAATAACCTTAATGACAGCTATAATAAGCCAAAAAGCATTTGGCTGATGGACTTAAAAACTGTTGGCTTTACCGACCAGTTGACCTATAAAGTTGATAATAATACATTGATTGCCGGCTATGATTATTATAAGGATACTGTTAATGATTATTCTGCTTCTGGCGGTTCTAATAAATTTAGCGGAAAAAGCATTGATAACAAGGCATTCTTTATTCAAGATGAATTCAAGTTTGCTAAATTCTTCAATATTACTCCCGGTTTGAGATATACTAAAACTTCTCAGTTCGGCAGCAATACTTCTAAGAGCGTGACTATTGGCTATGATAATAATAAAACCAATGTATATGCGTCTTACAAAGAGTTTTTTGTTGCACCTAAAATTGCGGAATTGTATTCTAAATATGGTGATCCGTCATTAAAAGCAGCAGATGGTAATACCAAGGAAATCGGTATTAAGCAACAGCTTGGTAATGACTTTACCGCAACATTGAGCTACTTTAAAACAAAGGCTTCTAATATGATTGCTTACAATGGTGCAACAGGTCATTATGCTAATATTGCTAGCGAGAATACCTATGGTTGGAATTTTGGCTTAAATAAGAAATTTAGTGATAAATTTTCTTCCTATGTAAATTACACGCATATTGATATAGCTCCGGAAACTGCAAAGAAAAACAGCAACCGTGATGGCTATATTCCTAGAGGTGAATGGAAAATCGGTGCAGATTATACTTTAGATAAACTGAATGTAAATATGTTTGCTAAAGCTATTGTAAAACGTCCTGGCCGTATGGTAACTCAAAGTACCGTTCCTGACAGCTTTAAATCCTTCTGGCTGTGCGATTTGAATGTAAACTATAAAGCTACAGATAATATTAAAGCATTCTTTAAAGTAAACAACATCTTTAATAAGCTGTATACCGATCAATGCTATAATATGACTCCTCTCGATTCCAGCTCCAACTGGTATCCTGCACCGGGACGTAACTTCCAAGTCGGCGTAGAATACACCTTCTAATCAGCCCCTAACCTTATTCATATACACTTAACTCCTTGGAGAAAGGCGGAGCAGAGCAAAATCTGTTCTGCCTTTTTCATATGCCAAACTGCTATAACTTGCTTATGTCGAAAGCTACTGTTCGTGCTATAATAGCTATGCTGAGGAAAATATAAAGGATGATGAAAAATGTTAAAGCAAAAATATCAAAAGATAATAATGGTACTGCTGCTGTGTCTGAGTATACTTTTAATAGTTGCAGGCTGCAGCAGTGATAGTGTGCAAAAATCGAACAGTACTGCTGCTTATGCTGTTACGGATTCGCAGGGGCATAAGCTGTATTTTAAAGAAAAACCCCAGCGCATTATATCTATGTCTATAAGCACGGATGAAATCCTCATTGACCTTGTACCAAGCAGCCGCATTGCTGCCTTTTCACGTCTGGTAGACGACCCGGGGATATCCAACATTGTAGAGCGGGCGCAGAGTGTGGGAAGCAGAGTGGATGGGCAAAGCTCGGAAGCCATTATGGCGCTGCACCCTGATTTGATATTGATACCGGATTTTGTTAAGCCGGAGGTTATTCAGTCGCTGCGCGACATGAATCTGCAGGTTTATGTTTATAAAACTCCCAAGAGTATGGAAGATGTGCGTCAGTGTATACGCTTTCTGGGCGAGGCCGTTGGCGAAAAGGAACGCGGTGACATGATGGTTACCGCTATGGACGAGCATCTGAAGAAGGTGCAG
>NZ_CAKSZA010000011.1 GCF_934525195.1 uncultured Eubacterium sp. | reverse complement strand
TCATAGTCGGTGTTTATTACGCTGAGGGTCCACCCGTTCCCATACCGAACACGGTAGTTAAGCTCACGCGTGCCGAAGATAGTTGGAGGGCAGCCTCCTGTGAAAATAGGTCGACGCCGACATTAAAAAAAGACACTCTTTCGAGTGTCTTTTTTTATGTCCACTTCCACTTTATGCTTGAATTATATCTGTACAGTCTTTAGGCGAACACAGTTCGTCCCTACGATTATTTTGTAGACAAGCTTTCTTTATGTGAAAATTATTCACATCCTTTTTTCGACAAATTTCTTCTATAAATTGTGTTTTATCTTAACCCATTGGTTTGTTTTAACCTATCAGATTATTCTTAACCCCTCAGTCGTGCAAGCACGACAGCTTTACTGCGTAGACGCCCCCTTTTGTCTGCGTTGCAGACATTTCCCCCGATTAACGGGGGAATCACCTTGTAACAAGGTGAGCCTGATATTCTCCCTCATTTGCAACAAGAGGATTATCATAAAAAAACAGCTCCCATTGGGAGCTGTTTTTGTTTAATCAATAGATTGAGTTTTCGTCCTCGTCGCCATCTACAATCGTACCGTTTGTATAACCCGAATCTGTTATCGTGTTTGAGGTTGTAATTACATCTGAATTCAAAAACTTTACGATTTCGATTTTTGGCTCTTCAAATTTTTTCATAATTACCCCTCCTTATAAAGTACTAATTGCTTGCTCAACGTGATCCGAATAAATTGTTACATATTGATCCGATGTTTTATATGTCAAATAAGCACGGCAAATTATTTTTTCAACTTTCGTATCTTTCTTGTATCTAACAGTAACAGAATATTCGTTATAATCATTCTGCACATTGCTTTGTACTTGCTTTATGGTTTTGCCGTTGTTGATTTCGAGTCCCCACTCAACAGCGGTGCAACCCGCAGGAAGATAGAACTTGCAGTTGTATGCTGCTAATTTTCTTCCTTCACCGTCTGTATCTCCAAAGTTACCTGTAATGCCGATTTTTGCTTTTGCTTCAGTTTCAGAAACTTCTACAACGTAAATATCATCGGTTCTTGGAGCATGGAAACTGTCACGGTCAAGATAAGTGATAATATTCTTACCATCAGCATCTTTTGCAAGAGCATATTTCTTGGTTGAATCATATCCGTCAAGCTTTACAAGTTCGTCATAATAATATGATAATTCATTATTATTAAAATGAACACGGCAATTTTGTGTACCTACTATATAAATTGCACGAACTTCAATGTCTTTGCCTGTGCCTATTACATTTTCTGTTGACCATGAATTATTAAATGTATAGAATGGAATCTTAGGTGCTTTAGGAAATTCGGATTTAGCAAGTGTTTTGTCCTTTTCAACATACTTGATATCAATTATATTACCGCCCGGTCCGATAAAGGTAACTTTTGAATATTCGGCTGTCGAAACTTGTTTGGTTGTTACGTAAACATCAACATACAAATCTCTTGTTGCAACAAGAGAGAAATTTTTTTCATTTGTACCGACTCTTGTATATGCATGATTTATCTCATCTTTTACAGTCCACGCCTTGATGCTTTCGCCATCGAGGAGAGTATAATCGTAATTGACAGTGTCGCCGTAAGTATAGGATTGTTGTTTTTCGCTTTCAGTTTCTTCTTTATCATTCTTGAAAACACGATATGTGATTGTAATACTTTTTTTGCGAAGCATACTTTGCGCAGTAATAAGCTGAGCGGTCAAGTCGTCAAGCGCTTTTTGATCTTCAACCGTTTTGGCTTTTTCGATTACATCATCATATATTTTCTTGAATTCTGTATACGAATTGATATCATATTCATTATTTGCGGTCTGATTTTTAATGATAATATCGCATTGCTCTTTTTGCGCTATATAGGCTGTGGAATCCAAATTGATTTTTTTTGCCAAGTTATAATTTTCTACAACAGTCTTGACTGCGCTTGCAGCAGTAACAACATCATTTTCAGTTGTTACTTTAGTGAGATAAGGAGTGATGTCAAAATTAATAATGTCACAAACAGCCTTGTAATAATTGTTTAAAGCTTTTTGTGTATAATTTGACTCGTTTGATTTTACGGCATTATAATCCTTTTCAAGACTGCCAAGAATATCTTTGTATGGCTTCATATTAAGAACATACATATTAGCGCTTAATGGCAATTCTTTAGTTTCAGGAGTATTAGTATTTTTATTACTTTCATATTGTAACACAAACTGAAATTTTTTAGGCAGCTTTTCGTAGTAGCTGTCAGTGTTTCCGTCACCTGTATATTTTATATAATTTCTCCAACTCTTTTTTTCTTGTGAGTTAAAAGAGGCTTTAGGGTTTTTACGGTTGCCGTCAGACTTACTTGAAAATTCCTGTGCGTCATTATAATAATTTAAATTATTTTCACCAATACATCTGTCCCAATATTCGTTACCAAATTGAAAATTTGATTGAGCTTCCGGAAGGCTGATGTTTTTAATATAAAGATTAAATCGAGGCCCGTTATCATTTTTATTACTATAAAGATTAGCCGTAATCGGAAAACGAATATCATTATTTTCGCCCGTATAAACTGCAACCGCTTCTTTCAATCCGATTAAAGAAAACTTAATATAATTATTAGAATTATATTCTGAATAAATATAATAATTATCTTCTTTACTGGAATCAGTGTTTGGGTATATCCAACTTTTATGTTTAACAATGCCCTTATGAAATTCAGTAGGGACTTTACTTAAATTTGGTTCAGCCGGGAGTTTTACAGAAGCTTCAGCAATATTTTCATCAATATACGCCTTTAACTTCTCGTTAGTCATTTCGTCAGTTGTACTGCCCTCTGTTGCAGAAGCGGTGTCCTCGGCAAGTGCCATGTACGGAAATAAAGAAATCATCATTATTACCGCAATAAAAATGGCAAAAGTCTTTTTGAAAATTTTTGTCATAAATGTTCCTCAATAAAAATATTTTCTTTTAACAAGGCATAAAATGCCCAAAATTAAAAGACGGCTTATTTTAACATAAACCATCTTTCACTTCAAGGAAAAAATATTTTTTTATCGTAGAATTATGCACTTAATTTGGGAAAATTACTGTTAATTTTGACGATAAAAGACTTAATTGCGATATTTATCCATACATTCAGCATTTGCACGACCTTTCCTTGCAATAAGCAGAGCCTTGTTTTCCGCCTCCCCTTGAAGCAAGGGGAGGTGCCGAGTGCAACGAGGCGGTGGGGTTTTACTTCTTGCCCCTCAATTTCTTTTAACTCCTCAGTCGTGCATAAAGCACGACAGCTCCCCTAACCATTAGGGGAGCCTAAATATACGCTATTCCTTGCAACAAGGAGAGCCTGATTCATTAAAAAGTCGTTAGAATTTTTGCATAATTTCGTCTGCAAGTTCTTTAAGTTCCGAAACATATGCCTCGGTCAATCTTGTTTTGATAGTCACGGTTTTGTCAACAAGTGTGATGTTTGCCATTTTTTCAAAATGTGCTTTCATCGCCTTAATTGCGCTTGGTGCCCACGAAGCATTTTCAACAAGAGCAACGGTTCTGTTTTGGAACGCCTTATGCGCAAGGCGGTTGAGATAATCCTCCATCGGTGTGAACACGCCCGCATCGTATGACGAAGCCATACAAACAAGCACGCTGTGGCGGAATCCGTCCTCAACAGCTTCCGCAAGGTCATCACGAGTAAGGTCGGCAATAGCAACTCTTGGGCAACCCTTTTCTTCAAGAATTTCTTTCAACTTTTGGGCAGCCATCCATGTGTTGCCGTGGATTGAAGCACAGGCAATGAACACGCCCTCATTTTCAGGCTCGTATGCCGACCACTTTTTGTAAAGCTCAACAACTTCGGGGATAGTGTCCGTAAGCACAGGACCGTGAAGCGGACAAATCGTTTGAATGTCAAGCTTTTCTGCCTTAGCGAGCAAGGTTTGAACAGGCTTGCCGTATTTGCCGACAATGTTAAAATAATATCTTCTTGCTTCGCAATTCCAAGCCTCATCAGCGTCAACCGTGCCGAATTTGCCAAACGCATCGGCAGAGAACAAAATCTTTTCGCTACTTTCATACGAAACCATAACTTCCGGCCAATGAACCATAGGAGCCATGGCAAATGTAAGTGTATGCGAACCGAGTTCGAGAGTGTCGCCCTCTTTGACGGCGATAACTCTTGACGGGTCAACATCGCAGAATTGTGGCAACATTCTGAGTGCAACAGCCGACATAATAAGCTTCATTTCGGGATATTTATCCGCAATTGCCTGAATGCCAAAGCTATGGTCAGGCTCAAGGTGCTGAACAACGAGATAGTCAGGCTTTCTGTCGCCCAACGCTTCGCTCAAATATTCCTGCCATCTGTCAACGGCAATTTTGTCCACCGTGTCCATAACAGCAACTTTTTCGTCAAAAATGACATAAGAATTATATGCCATTCCCTTTTCGAGCTTATACTGACCCTCAAAAAGGTCAATATCGTAATCATTTACGCCGATATATTTTACACTATCACTGATTTTAATCATAGTTTTTCCTTTCAAATATAAATAATAAACCAACTATTTTTAACCACGCTTACCGTAGGGGCGAACTTTGTTCGCCTCAGCTTGTCGAAAAAGTATTTTTGTCAAGCTGTAGGCTGTTGAGAAAGCTTCTGAATTTCGTTTTCTTGCGAAGGAAGATGTACGATGGTACCTCGACTGAGCAAAAAACGAAAAACGCCAAAAATGCTGTAAGTTTGATACTTACGGCATTTTTAAAACCCCACCGGCAACACTTCGTGTTGCCACCTTTACTGCGTAGACGCCCCCTTTTGTCTGCGTTGCAGACATTTCCCCCGATTAACGGGGGAATCACCTTTTAAAAAACGGGAGGCATAATTCGGTTGATTATATTTTGGCGTGGTTCAGGGGCTTTATCGACAGTCTGGGGCGAACTTTGTTCGCCTAATCAATACCTCAATGCTATATACATATTATATATATCATCTTCGGCAAGTTCAATCGGATTTCGTTTCATAAGCATTGACATACTCTTTTTTGTCAATTCGTCAATTTGCTCATCGGTTGTGCATCCGATTTCTTCAAGAGTCGAACGCATACCCATTCGCTTTTTCATAGCGGAAATTTCGTCTGCCATAGCCTGTGGTGACTCAAATCCGCAATCCCTTGCAAACGCAGAAATTCTGCCGTCGGCATCGGCGTGTTCGGCATTGAACTTCACAAAATAATCAAGAGTGAACGCACAAGCCTCGCCGTGAGGCACGCCATAGATATTGGTCAGCGGAAAAGAGCAAGCGTGAGAGCCTGTTGTTCTCGGATGGCTGAACGCAACACCCGCAACAATAGAAGCCTCCGCCATTTTTTCTCTTGCTTCCAAATCGTCAGGATGATTGTACACACGCTCCAAATATTTAAAAACAAGTCGAGCGGAATAGATTGAACACGCAGAACAAATCGGCTGATTGAGGGTTGCCCAATAGCTTTCGATTGCATGGGACAAGACATCAAGCCCTGTCGAAGCCGTAACCTGTGGCGGCACGGTGAGTGTCAACACAGGGTCGATGACCGCAATTTTCGGATACATCGCCGGGTCGTTCATCGGTTGTTTCAAATTTTTCGCCGTGTCGGTCAACACAGAAATATTTGTGACCTCGCTCGCAGTTCCCGAAGTTGTGGCAACGGCAATCATAGGTATTGCTTCTGCCGAACTGACAGGTTTTCCGCCGCTGTGATACGGTTCGATTGAGTCATCGCCCTTTGCGATTGCGCAAGCCGCCTTGCAGCAATCCATAGGTGAGCCGCCACCGAGAGCCACGGCAAAATCTGCGTCAACATTTCGCATAACCGCAACGCAAGCGTTAACATTGTCCGTAGTAGGGTTAGGCCTTATGTCGGAAAAAACCGCCTTAATTCTGCCGTTTGCAAGCGAAACAAATTCATCGGCAAGTCCGTTTTTTGCAAATGAACGAGAGCAAACAAGCACTCCGACCCGACCGCCGATTTCATCAATAAATGCAGACAATTCCTTATGCCTACCAACGCCAAACGCAAGTTTTACAGGCAAATTAAAATCCCAATTCAAAAAAATCACCTCACGAAAAGTAATAATATTTCTTAAACATTTTACCACAAACCGATAGCAAATAAAATATATTTCATAAAAAATTAAAAAAATTGAAAATAATCCTTGACATATGCTTATTTTTATAGTATAATTTCAAAGCATTAGGAAATCAAGCAGTAACACTCCTTCGGGAGTTTTACATATAACAAACAATGAGCACCGTTCATTAATATACTTCGAGGTGTAACTCAGTTTGGCTAGAGTGCCTGCTTTGGGTGACGAAAGCGACCGCTGCCGGTGGCAGATTAAGGGA
>NZ_CAKSZA010000010.1 GCF_934525195.1 uncultured Eubacterium sp. | reverse complement strand
GAGTTCAGTTACTCAATTATCTTAATCGGGTTCCTTACTTTTTCGTCGTTGTTTAATTTTCAAGGTCCTTGCCGTCTGTTGTTCTCGTTGACAGCCTATATATAATACCACAGTGTCTTGCGTTTGTCAAGAACTTTTTTCAACTTTTTTAAAAAGTTTTTGTGGTAACCATGTCGGCGTCGACCTATCTTTGCGGGAGGCTGCCCTCCAACTATTTTTGGCACGCATGAGCTTAACTACCGTGTTCGGTATGGGAACGGGTGGACCCTCAGCGTAATAAACACCGACTATATGTAACGGTTGCTTGCGCTTCCGTCATTTGGTAATGTGAATTCTATCATAATTTAATACAGATGTCAAGAACTATTTTGATATTTTTTTCAAGTTGTTTTTTCTGTAAATTTGATGTTACTTTTGTTACTAAAATGCAACACCCTTATATATTGTATACTTTGGTTGTACAAGCAGTCGTGGCACATAATATATTGATGTGCACAGGTTTGCTATATATAATAGGTATAAATATATAAGGGTATAAAAATATTTTTTATTATCTGTAAATTATGACAAAAGCATACGGTCGTTATCGAGATTTTCGCCAACGGAAATCTTGAATTTTTCGAGAAGATCGGGAACGGTAAGTCCTGAACGCTCCTCATTTGCGACATCGTAAACGACTCTGCCCTTATCCATCATAATTGTGCGATTGCCAAGATCAAGTGCCGACTGCATATTGTGAGTAATCATCAAGCAAGTGATTTTGTTTTCGGCAACAATTTGGTTTGTGAGAGTGAGCACCTTTTCAGCCGTGCCCGGGTCGAGAGCCGCCGTGTGTTCATCAAGAAGCAAAATCTTTGGCGGATTGATGGTTGCCATCATAAGAGTGAGTGCCTGACGCTGACCGCCCGAAAGAAGTCCGACAGGTGAGTTCATTCTATCTTCAAGCCCCATACCCAAAAGAGCGAGTTTTTCCCTAAACAGCTTTTTATCCTTTTTTGAAATTGTGCTGAGCCAACCGCCGTGACCTGCTGCAAGAGCGAGATTTTCCTCGATGCTCATACCCGGCGCACTACCCTTCATCGGGTCTTGGAAAAGTCTGCCGATAAAACGAGCACGCTTGTGTTCGGGCATAGCGGTGATATCGTTGCCCTCAAGCAAAATTCTGCCAGCATCGGTGAGATATGTTCCTGCAATAGCGTTGAACAATGTTGATTTGCCTGCACCGTTAGCACCGATAATTGTGATAAAATCGCCCTGATTTACTTCAAGGGAAAGATTGTTAAGTGCAACCTTTTCATCGGGTGTGCCCTTGAAAAACACCATTTTTACATCTGACAATGTGAGCATTATTGCACCTTCTTTCCTACACGAACTTTTGCTTTTCTGATATATTCAGGAAGCTTTGTTTTGAGATACGGCCCTGCAATTGCGATGATTACGATAATCGAGGATACGAATTTGAGCATAAACGGAGGCATATGGAGTCCGATTGCGATTTGATATACCAAACGGAACACAATTGCACCAAGAACAGCTCCGATTGCACGAAGCGGAATTTTGCCTCGTCTGACAAACACTCCGCCGATAAGAAGTGAAGCGAGAGCAACGGTTACCATACCCGTGCCGATGTTGATTTCTGCCTGCTTTTGAGCCTGTGCGAGCAAGCAACCCGAAAGTGCGGTGAATGAGTTTGCAATGCAAAGTCCGATAATCGTGGTGACAATCGGATTGATTGATGACGACTTGACCATATCAGGATTGTTGCCTGTTGCACGGATGGAAAGTCCGAGCTTTGTCTTGAGGAAAAGTGACAGGAAAAGCACAACGAAAAATACTGCCAAAAATGCAATGATAAGTGTTTGCTTGCCCTCAAGTGCTGTGCCCTCAAGTTTTGCCTTAAGAAGCGAGAACACGGTCTCGCTGCTGTTGAGATTGAGCAATGACGACTTTTTCATAACCGCAATATTGATTGAGTACAACCCCGTGTTAACAACGATACCTGCAAGCAAGCTGTCTATACCAAGAACGGTTTGCAAAATTGCTGTGATAAATCCCGAAGCAACTCCGGCAAGCATTGCAAGCGGAATTGACAAAAGCGGGTGTCCGTTGAGCGCAACGATTGCGCCGACTGCCGCACCGAATGTGAAGCAACCGTCTGTTGAAAGGTCGCAGACATTGAGCATTGTGTAACTGAGGAACAATGCAAGCACCGTAAGTGAACTGATTAAACCAAGTTCCAAAACGGTTTGCATTTGTCCGGCATCGAATATTGAAGCTAAAGTTGACATTGTTTTCACCATTGTCTTTCATAAATTTCACAGGCGAACACAGTTCGCCCCTACGATATGCATTAAAATTTACATATCGAGAATTATGGGCACCCTGCGATTTGCAAGGTGCCAAAAATTTGTTTAATTAACTATTATCAGAAGCTTTCTGCTGTTGTGATTTCCTTAATTTCTGTGCAGAACGGATTTGACTTTGTCTTTACTTCATCAAGTTTGTAGCCAAGTGTTGAGCAAATTTCTGTGTTGATTGTTGCTGTGCCGTTGTCGAAGAATTTTACAGGATATGTTGCAGGGTCTTTGCCGTTTACAAGAATATCGGAAACCATATCTGCTGTTTGCTGACCGAGAGCAATATAGTCAACACCGTAGCCGAGGAATGCACCGTTGAGTGCGAATGAATCGGCGCCTGTGAAGTGAGGGATGCCTGCCTTTGCAAGGTCTTCGTAGATTGAAAGCTCTGCTGTCATAATTGTGTTGTCGGTCGGAGTGAACACTGCATCGCACTTGTCGTTGATGATTGTTGAAACAGCCTGCTGAACTTCTGTTACATTTGTGCCTGTGTATTCCTTGTATGAAACGCCCTTCTTTTCAAGATATTTCTTTGCGTTTTCGATAGGTGTCTTTGATGAATCCTGACCCATATCATAAAGAAGTGCAATGTTGTTTGCCTTTTCGTTGTTCGCAAAAATCAAATCCATAATTGCGTCTGTGTTGAGGTAATCGGATGTGCCGGTTACATTTGCACCCGGAGCATTATCGTCTGCTACCAAACCTGCACCGACAGGGTCTGAAACTGCTGCGAACACAACAGGGATTTTGTTGTCCTCGGTTGCAGCCTGCATTGCAACTGCAACAGGTGTGGCAACACCTACCATAAGGTCAACGCCTGTTGAAATATAGTTTGAAATGATTTGGTTCATAACCGAAGCGTCTGCGTTGCAGTTTTCTACGGTTACATCAAAAGTTACATTTTTTTCTTCACCGAGTGAAGTGAGTTGTGACTGAATGCTCTCAACGATTTGATTGAGCGAAGCGTCGTCTACATAGTTGCAAATGCCTACCTTGTAAGTGGTCTTTGCGCCTGATTCTGTTTTGTCGTCTGTTGCCTTTTTGCTGCAAGCTGCAAAAGCGAAGATGATTGAAATTGCTGTGATTACTGCGATGATTTTCTTAAACTTTTTCATAATAATTTCCTTTCGATGTTAAATGTTAAAAAATGTAATAGATGGATGTTAAATAATATGTAAAAAGTTTACTGTCGCCATCGTTCTTTCAAAATAAACATTGCCGCAAATCTCCTTTTGATAAATAAAAAAACTCTCGTCCTGACATTTCTGTCGGGACAAGAGTGATAATCTGACTCCTGCGGTGCCACCCGTCTTGACACATATACTGTGCCCACTTTGCACGTACTGTCATACGCAGACTGTTGTTAACGAAGTGCCTGCTCCGTCTTGCCTACTGAAATTTCGGCTTGCCCTCAAAAGCCCATTCGGTTCTTCCCTTACCTATCGCCATTCCACCATCGGCGACTCTCTGAAAAGCGGTAAAAAACTTACTTACTCTTTCTCATCGGTTTACTTAACATTAGCACAACAAAACTCATTTGTCAACAATTTTTTGAAATATTTTTCCGCTATTCAAGTTTGCCGGCGGTGTTGAACGGATAATACCTAAACATAACTTTGCCGATGAACTTGTCACGAGATACAAAATTTGTTGTTGTCCAATATCGTGAATCAACAGAATTGTCACGGTTGTCGCCCATTACAAAATAGCTGTCCTCCGGCACAACAAATGTTCCGTTATAACTGTCTTTGTTTTCGGGTGCAACAAAGTCGTCACGCAGTTTCATTGTTTTGCCGTCTGTGCCTGTGACATAAACCGTGCCGTCAACAATTTCCACCGTTTCGCCCGGAAGTCCGATGATACGCTTGACGAAAAGTTCTTTTTCGTTATCGGGATATTTGAATATTGCAATGTCAAATCTTTCAGGGTCGTTGAACTTGTATTCAAGTCGGCTTGCGATAACACGGTCGCCTTTTTGGATTGTTTCAAGCATTGAGCCTGTCGGAATTACGGCATTTGCGAATATGCAATATTTGAGTATCATTGCAACAACAAGCGCAATAACGATAGGTGCGATAAATTCGAGGAACTCACGCAGTTTGGATTTCGGGGTTTCTTCCTCCTCAACCTCGGTTTCAGCTGATGTTTTTACTTTTTTGCTCATAATTATCTTTCCTTAGCAATTTTAAAAATCATAGATTCAAACGGCTTCATAGTAAGCTCCATCTTTGAGTTATAGCTATAAGTTTCGTCTGTTTCCGCAAGAGATTTGCAATAAACATTAAATCTTCTTGCGCCTTGAAGGCTCTCCGGTGCACCCATAAGTTTGTTGAAAGTAAGGGTGAGCGAAGTTTCTTCATCGGTCGGGTTGCGAAGTGCGATTACGCCCTCGTCACCGTCCCAAGAAATGTAGCCGTAGATATTATTTTCAACAGGGTCACCACCGATGAACTGTGCATTTTGGAGAATGTGGTAGTTTGCCTTTTGCCAATTCATAGCAGCCGAAAGACTGCGCCACTTGCTGTCATTCATCATATTGACCGAAAGATGAAGTTCGTTGAGAGCCTGACCTCTGACGGTGCACCAATAAATATATCTTTCAAACTCCTCATCGGTATAACTTACCTTTGCGGTGTTGCCGTAAATCGGCTCGTGATTATAAAGATTTTTAAGCGGAATTTGAAGTGCACGCTTGCAAAGGCAGTCAAAATATCTGCCGTCACGATAGGTAATTTCCTTGTCAACCTGTGCCTGATTTTCAAGATTTTTGGCAAATCCGATGTCACCGCTGTTTTGCACCCAAAGGGAATTAACCCACTGAAGCCACCACGGTGAAACATTGACATAGCAAGTCATATTTATCCAAAGATTTGGATTTGCAAAGCGGAGCTTGTTGTAAAGTTGAATCCACTTTTGCCACATATCGGTTACAAAATACATATCTTCGTAACCGCCTATTGCGTGGTCGTGCTTTGGATTTTTGCAAGCTTTCAAACAGAAACCGTCAAGTTTCCAATAATCAATATCAAACTCGTTTGTGGTTTCAACAAGAAAATCGCCGAGTTTTTCAACATATTTTGATGAAGCAACGCAAATTTCGTGTGATTCTTTGTTAAGATAGCCGTTGCCGGCACGCTGATAACGCTTTGCGATTTTATCCGGACGGGTGTATCCGCCACGAGGGCCGAGCCACAAGCCGAACTTTGAACCCATCTCATTGCAAAGAGCGGTTACCTTTGTGAGTTTGTTAGGGAATTTCTTGTTGAATGACCAGAAATCCGCTTTAACATTCGGCCAGCCGTCATCAACAACATAAGCCGCAAGCTCGGGAGCACCGTACGCCTGAAGTTGTTTGTGAACTTCGGCAAACGAAGTCATAATGTTCTGCTCGGTGATGTCTTTCATATAATCATACCAGCTGTTATACTGAAAACGAAGTGTAGTAGGAACGCTGATTGATTCGATATATTCATAAAAAGCCTTGCGAACCGACGGCAAAGTGTTGTCCGAGCCACCGCCCATAACGGTTACAGGGCAAACGAAACCCTTGCCGAGTGTGTGACCGACAAAATATCTGACGGACGCACTGCCGTGAATAATTCTGTTTTCCGTTGCAGGAAATTCGCAACCAAAGAACAAGCTGTCAATATAAATCGGCTGTCCGAGCATTGACCAAAATGCAGGGATTTCTCCACCCTCAACAACAGAAACATCAAAATGTGTCTTTGAATTGATGATTCCGACATTTTCAAGCTCGATAAAATCAACAACTCTGTCATCGGTTTGGTCGATGAAAATCTGCTTGCAAACGGTGTTGCCGTCCTTATGCACCCAATATTTGAGAGTGACCTGAAGCCCATCGGTTTCGGCAAATCTGAAAACAAGCTTGTCGTCCTCATAATCGCTGTATTCAACAGGCAAACCCTTTGACGAATACTCTCCGCCGTCAACAAAATGAACAACAAATTCGTTGCCGTTGCCGTCAGGAACAAAGCTCATTCCCGAATAAGTATTCTTGATTTGAGAAGCATAAAACTTTCCGTCTGTTATTTTAAACTCTCTTTTGAGTCGGTTACTTGATAATTTAAACATACCTATCCCCTTATATATGTTTATAATATAAATTAATTAAAATCAAAGTTCTTCCTTGATTTCCTCAAGAGCCTTTGCAAGCTGGTCAGGACAGGAAGTGCCCTTAAAATTGCAATCAATTCCCTTTAGGTCGCCGATAACCTCATCAATTTTTCTGCCCTTAACAAGCGAAGCAATGCCCTTGAGATTACCGTTACATCCGCCGACAAAGCTGACCGAATTGATGGTTTGGTCGTTTTCGTTTACATCTATAGTAATCTGTCGTGAGCATACGCCCGACGGAATAAATACTTTTTCCATTTAGTACATCTCCTTTTTTATCCAATCATAATTATTATACATTCTCATTCATAATAATTCAATAACAATTCCGCACTTTATTATGAATAATATATAAATTATTTATTCTAAAAACACTTCCCAAACGCCAAAAATGCCTTAGGTTCAATACCCACGGCATTTTTAAAACCCCACCGTCAACACTTCGTGTTGCCACCGTCTCACCTACCGGTTCGGTCGGTGCTTCTGCATTGAAATGCAGAGGTCTCCACCGGAGACCCGCACCCCTTGCGTCAATGGGAGGCATAATTCGGTTGATTATATTTGGGCGTGTTTCAGGAGCTTTATCGACAGTCAAAACGGCTCTCAAAAAGAGAGCCGTTTGGTAATTATTTATAATTTTTAATAAGCTCCTTGTAAAAATCAACCGCAAGGTGAATTTTGTCAACACTGATGTTCTCATTTTCGCTGTGAACAGATGCGTACTGCTGTGAGTCAATGTCAATCGGTGCAAATCTGATTACCGCATCGGAAAGGTCGCAAAATCTTCTTGCATCTGTTCCGGCAGGAAGAATGAACGGAGCTGCCGCTGCGTAGTCAAACACCTTTTCAACAGTTTTCTTTATGTATTTATAACCTTTGCTGTCAAGTGAAGCCGGTCTGTAATACTCATTGTCCGTTTCGCTGAGAGTAACTTCAACTTCGTACTTCTTGGCAATTTCTTTCATTGTGTCAACATCTTTGGCAAAGTCGCCGTCGTTGATGCAACGGAGGAATGCCTCGCCTCTGCAAGTGCCGTCCGGATCTGATGAAAGATTCTTAAAGGTACAACCTGTGCCGAGCATTTCGCCTGCTGCGTCATTGAGTTTTGGCATAAGTTTTACCAAAAGACCCGAAAACACATTAAGGTTTGAGAAAATAGTTTTCATCGGGAACGACATATGCGGAGCCAATGACTCAAACATTCCTCTCACTTCGGGATGAAGTCTTTTAATGAACGGCTTTTTCTCGTCCATTTCTGCCATAAACGACACCATTCTCATAGTAGGAGTTTGGTGATTGCCTGCAAGTCCTGCGTGTCCCGAAGCATTTTTTGCAACAAGGTGTGCCGTGCATCTGCCCTTTTCGTGAACAGCCATCATTGCGCACTTCTTGTCGATTCCTGCCATCGGAGGGTCAATAACCGCACCGCCTTCGTCGCTTATCCAATCAAACTTCAAATTGTTTTCTTTGAAATATTCAAGAGCAAGAACCGCACCGTCGCCGCCGATTTCCTCATTATGAGATGAAAAAACATAAACATTCACAGGAAACTCGAAACCCTCGCTCAAAAGCTCCTCGATTGCCGAAAACTCTGCAAACAACGGAGTTTTTGTGTCAACAGTGCCTCTGCCCCAAAGTTTGCCGTCCTTGATTACGCCGTCAAACGGAGGTTCTTGCCAATCACCTGTTGCATCAACAACATCGTGGTGCGACATAACCATAACATTTCTGCTTTCGTCTTTGCCCTTGATTTTGTAAAGATAAGCGTCATCACCGAAAACAGTAAGCTCGGCTTTTTCTGTCATCAACGGGAAAAGCTTTGCAATAACTTCACGAAGCTTGAAAAACTCTTTTCCCTCAAACTCATCTTTTTTTGATACAGTCTTGCACCTAATCATTTCTGCAAGACGTTCTGCGTAATATAAATCTCTCTTTTCAGTAGTTTGTGTCAAAATTATTCTCCTTTATTGTCGCTCTTTCCCTCGATTGTGGAAAGAACTTCTTTTTCCTTATAGAACAACAATACGATAATTGCAAGAATACAGAACACGCTGCCAACTACTGCTGTGAGTTTCAAGCCGAATGCACCGACATTTTCGCCCTTCGCCGCACCTGCAACGATGAGTGAAGGTACAATCATAATAGCAAGTGAGTTGCCCATCTTTACGATAAAGCTTCTTGCCGCACCAAAGATACCCTCTTGGTTGATGCCTGTTGTTACGGTATCGTACTGAATAATGTCTGCCATCATAGCATTTGGAAGCACGTTGAGAACCGCAAACGGGAATGATACAAACAATGCAAAAATGCAAGCCAAAACAAGTTTATTTTCTCCCGGAATCTTGTCGCTGAAGCAAATTACGATTTCTGCAATAGAGAATACGATGCAACCCAAGATAACAGGAAGCTTCTTGCCTTTTTTCTTTGCAAACTTGTTTACAAACGGATACATAAGCAACGAGCCTGCGATGGAGATTGCCAAAATCAATACGGAATCTGTTTCCTTAAGACCCATAAGAACTGTTACATAATACATAATGCACGCCTGGAAGAATGCCATACCTGTGTTTTCCAAAAGCTGACCGACTGTAACCAATCTGAAGTGCTTGTTTGAAAATGCGTGCTTCAATGATTCGCCCAATGAAACATTAGGAATTGTTGACTGAACATAATCCTTTTCCTTGATTGTGTAGGCAGGAATCAAAAGCAAAATGATACCGGTTATTGTATAAATTGCAAATGTTCCTCTCCAAGCAGAAACTGTTTCCAAGCCGAGTTTCTTCATTCCGTCAACGATAAGCGGAGTAACATAACCGAGTGCACTACCTGTTACGAAGAAGAATGAACTGTATGTATAAGCATTTACTCTGAGCGGACCGTCCTGAATCATCTCAGGAACGAGTGCGTTGAGCGGAATCATATAAAGAGTGAAGAAGAAATAGTATCCCCACATAAATGCTGCAATCCATGCTGCGTTGAAACCGCTGATTTGATTAATCGGCACAAAGAAAATAAGCATTGCGCATAAGCCGAACGGAATGGCTGCTTTTTTCATAAGCGGAATTCTTCTGCCGTTTTTGTTTGTGCTCTTATCCGATTTTGTTGCAATCAACGGGTCAGTAACAGCGTCAATGATGTGTCCGACAGCTTTTATCAAACCGATTACAGTGAGAACGCCGAGAACGATTCTTCCCTGAGGGATGAGGTTTGGCAAACCCGATTCCTTAGACGGCTGATAAAAATAGATGAGATAGTTGTTGAGCATTGTTGTAAAAAGACCAACAGCAAACTGTGGAAGACACAATCTTATAATCAAAGCTGTGTTAATTTTCTTCATTGTTATTCTCCTATTATTCTATTTATTTTTCCTTAATATATCTCAATGCACAAATATCATCGCCCTTTGCAATGCACTTTGGCAACTCAAGTCTTGCGTCAAAACACTTTCCGATTCCGTGGTCGCCGCACATAGCGATGTCGCAAAGTCTTGCGATTTCTTCATCAGAACAGCCTGCCTTCTGCCAAGCCTTTACAAGTGGGCAATAGTGGAAGTCAAGATACAAAGTGTCATCTGTGTTTTCAACCAAATCCATTTCAAACACCCATCTTGCAGCCTGAGTGAACAAAGTTTTCTTCAAGCCCTTGAGGCTCTTTGTTCCGCCCTGCTTAACAAGGTCAGAACCCTGTGACATACCACATCTTGTGACAGCTGCAGAAGCGAAATCTTCAGGATCAAGTCCTCTCTTTTCTGCTTCGTCGGTCAAAAGGTAGAGCCAAAAAGCACGGTGCTCCAACTGTTCTCTTACTTTAACAATAACCTTGTTTTTGATTTTTGCTTCATTTACAATCTTTGACATAATTTTCCCTCTCCAAATTACATAAAGTATTTCTATATTTTTGCCAAGATAAGCCCAAAGGCACGAAAAAAACAGTATAGTAGCACTTATCATACACTATTTGAACAAAAAAAGCCACAATAAAATTAAAAAATTATTCATATTTTCTATTTTTTTATACATTTTATTTGGTATGTCTAATGTTTTAATATTTATATAAACAATATATACATTTTAATAATCTTATCCAACAAGATTTGTCGTACTTGAAAAAACACGCAAAAAATCATCTGTTCTTCCTGCTTGACTTGATGATAAAAAACAGTTACAATTATGTCGAGGACTGATAAAAAACCGTACAAAAGGGGGAAAAGTATGGGATTTTTAGAAGATGCTTTAGAGGACAGCCCTATCGTAGCCGCAGTTAAAGACGAAGCAGGGCTCGAAGAATGTTTGAACAGCCCGTCACGTGTTGTGTTCGTGTTGTTTGGAGATTTGAATTCCGTTCCCGGAATTGTTACAAAGCTGAAAGCAGCAGGCAAAACCGTGTTTGTTCACGCCGATTTGGTTGAGGGATTGTCCGCACGAGAAGCAGCCGTGGATTATTTGGTTCAAACAGCACAGCCTGACGGAATAATATCCACTCGTTTGCCGCTTTTGCGTTTTGCAAAAGCAAAGGGATTGTGCACAATTTTGCGATTTTTCTTGATTGACTCTATCGCTATGGAAAACATCACATCTATGAAAAATGAACGCTGCGTTGATATGATTGAGGTTATGCCGGGTCTGATGCCGAAAATCGTCAGACGGGTAATTGCGTCCTGTGGCAAGCCGATTATCGCAGGCGGACTTGTGACAGAAAAATCTGACGTTGTAAATGCCCTTGAGGCAGGTGCAATAGCAGTTTCATCCACTAATATCGGTGTTTGGGGTATGTGAAAAACTTAACAATAAATATGTGAAAAATATAACAATAAAGTGTTAAAAAATTAACAAAAAAATAATTTGTAGTTTATTATCTTTTTATATTGACAGCACCAAAACTTTGTGCTATATTGATGGTACAACAAGTGCATAACAACCGAGAGATTTGAGCAACGGTAAAAAATGGAGAGGTTTACTCCGTCTTTTTCCGTTGCTTTTTTGTTTTGTTGATATGCAAAATTAAGGGGGAAAACAAAATGTATGATGTAGCGATTATCGGCGGCGGTATTGCCGGATGTGCTTGTGCTTACCGTTTGTCACGCTGTAATCTGCGAGTGGTTATGTTAGAAAAAGAGAACGACATCTGTATGGGCGCCACTCGTGCAAACAGTGCAATTATGCACGCAGGATACGACCCACTTCCGGGCACGCTTATGGCAAAGCTCAATGTTGAGGGCAACGCTATGAGCAGAGAGATTTGCAAAAAGCTCAATGTATCTTGGAAAGACACGGGTTCATTGGTTTTGGCTTTGTGCGATGAGGATATGGACACATTGCAAAAACTTTTGGAGCGTGGCGTAAAAAACGGTGTTCCGGGTTTGGAAATTTGGGATGCAGAAAAAGTTCGTGAAAAAGAGCCGAACGTAACAGAAGATACAAAAGGTGCTTTGTGGGCACCGACAGCAGCAATCGTAAATCCTTGGGAATTCGGTTTGGCTATGGCAGAAGTTGCAGTGCAAAACGGCTGTGAACTTCGTCGTCGCTTCACTGTTTCAAGCATTTCAAAGACAGATAGCGGTTACGCTTTGTCAAACGGTGAAGACACAGTTGAGGCTCGTTATGTCATCAATGCCGCAGGCGTTTATTCAGACAAGATTAACAATTTGGTTGCAAAGCCGTCATTCACAGTTGAACCGACTGTCGGCGAATACTATTTGCTCGACAAGTGCGAGGGCACAAGAGTTTCAACAGTTATCTTCCAATGTCCGGGCAAAGAGGGCAAGGGCGTATTGGTTTCACCTACCGTTCACGGCAACTTGATTGTCGGACCAAACGCTGTTGTTCGTCAAGACCCTGAGGACACCTCTGACACACCTGAGGGACTTGCAGAGGTTAAAGCAAAGTCTGTTCGTATTGTTCCGGGAGTTGATTTCCGCCAGAACATCCGCAACTTTGCAGGTATGCGTGCAAACTCAACAGTTGACGATTTCATCATCGAATTTGCAGAAGAAAACTTCCTCAATGTAGCAGGTATTCGTTCACCGGGCTTGACCTCGGCACCTGCTATTGCACAATATGTTGCAGAACTTCTCGGTGAGGCAGGACTTGACCTCACAGAAAAAGAAGATTACATAGACTCTCGCAGAAAAGTTCATTTCAACAAAATGACGCCTGATGAGAAAAAGGCTTTGATTGCAGAAAATCCGGCATACGGTCGAGTTATCTGCCGTTGCGAAACTGTAACAGAGGGCGAAATTTTGGACGCTATTCATTCACCGATTACACCGATTTCGGTTGACGGCGTTAAGCGACGCACAGGCGCAGGAATGGGACGCTGTCAAGGCGGTTTCTGCGGACCTCGTGTATTGGATTTGCTTGCTCGTGAGCTTGATGTTTCACCGCTTACAATTTTGCAAGATAAGGACGGCAGCGAAATTCTCACTGCCCGCACAAAAGAGGAGGTGCGTGCATAATGTATGATTTGATAGTTATCGGCGGCGGCCCTGCGGGTTTGGCAGCGGCTTATGCAGCTTGGAATAAAGGCTTGAAAAACATCGCTATTTTGGAGCGTGACAAGGAACTTGGCGGTATTCTTAATCAGTGCATACACAACGGCTTCGGTTTGCATTACTTTAAGGAGCAGTTGACAGGTCCCGAATACGCATCTCGTTTTGCAGAAATGGTTGCAGACACAGGCGTTGAAGTTTTCTTGGACACAATGGTGCTTCAGGTAACTCCTGAAAAGCAGGTTCACGCCGTAAGCAAAAAAGAGGGCTACCGTGTATTGGAAGCAAAGAGCATCGTGCTTGCAATGGGATGCAGAGAGCGTACCCGTGGCGCAATCTCTATTCCGGGCACTCGTCCTGCAGGTGTTCTTACAGCAGGTGCCGCTCAAAGATATGTTAACATTGAAGGCTATATGGTCGGCAAAAAGGTTGTTATCCTCGGTTCGGGCGACATCGGATTGATTATGGCTCGCCGTATGACTCTTGAGGGTGCAAAGGTTCTTGCTTGCGTTGAAGTTATGCCTTATTCGGGCGGTTTGCAGCGTAATATCGTTCAATGCCTTGAGGACTTCAACATCCCTCTTTATCTTTCACACACAATCACCGACATTCGTGGCAAGTCAAGAGTTGAGCAGGTTGTTGTTTCCGAAGTCGACGAACAGCGCCGCCCTATTCCGGGTACAGAGATGACCTTCGATTGCGACACGGTTTTGTTGTCGGTCGGTCTTATCCCTGAAAACGAGCTTACTCGTGACGCAGGAATTGAAATGGATTTCCGCACCAACGGTGCATTGGTATACGAAAACAGGGAAACATCCGCTCCGGGCATTTTTGCATGTGGCAATGCACTTCATGTACACGACCTTGTTGACTTTGTTACAGCAGAAAGTATGGCTGCCGGTGAAGCTGCTGCCGATTATGTTCAAAACGGCGAACTTGACCGCAACCACACCATCAAAGTTGAAACAAACGCAAACATCGGCTATACAGTTCCTCAGAGATTCAGAGCAGACAGCGACGGAGTTGAATTCTACTTCCGTGTTCGCCGTGTGTTCAAAGAAAGCAAAATCCAAGTTATGTGCGGCGACAATGTGATTGCCTCATTCAAGAGAGAGCATATGGCTCCGGGCGAAATGGAAAACATCAAAATTCCAAAAGCGTTGTTGGACAGAATTGACGGCGACAGCATTACAATTTCAGCAGAGGAGGCTCAAGCATGACAGATTTAATTTGCATTATGTGCCCAAAGGGTTGCCATTTGAAAGTTGACGAAAAGCACGACTACGCAGTTACGGGCAACCACTGCCCAAGAGGTGCCGAATACGGTCACAACGAATTGAAAAACCCAACAAGAGTTATCACTTCAACAGTCAAATTGGACAGCCAAAACGCTTGCCGTTTGCCTGTCAAGACCGATGGCGAAATCCCAAAATATATGATGGAAGAAGCTATGCACTTGCTCGACAAGGTGGAGGTGAAAGCACCTGTAAAGGTCGGAGATGTTGTGATTAGCAATGTTTTCCGCACAGGAGTTAACTTTGTTGCAACAAAAACAGTTGCAGAATAATCCGACGCATCAATAAAAATAAAAACACCGAGATTCGCAAATTGTGAATCTCGGTGTTTTGCACTTCCCTATAAGCAAGAAAGATGCAATTAATATAATCAATCTTTTTCATTAAACAAGATGTTCAGATGAAAACGCTTTTCGTTTTCGTCATAAAACCATTCGTATTTTCCGCCGTTTTTCTTTGCATAGCGTTCAATACTCTTTGTGCCCAAGCCGTGATTTTTGCCGTCTGTCTTTGAGGTAATCAGCGTACTTTCATTGTGTTTTGGCGAAACATCGCAACTGTTTTCGACCGACAGCAAATCCATATTGCCAATGCGTTTCAGCGACAAATCAACAATCTTTTCATTGCTTTTTTCCGCACTTTCAACCGCATTGTCAAGAATGTTGCAAATGAGGATTGACAGTTCCGAATCGTCAATGTAATCAAGCGAAACGGTTTTGACATCAAAATTGAACTTTATCCCCCTGCTTTGGCAAGTTACAATATATTTGTTGAGCAACAAATCGAGCATTTTATTGCTTGAAATGTTGATGTGGTTTTTGTTTTCAAGCTGTGGATACAACTTTGAAACATAATTTTTGACATCATCAAGGCTGTCCATATTTTCAATAGCCATATAGTGATGCTTCGTGTCGTGAAACACCATTTGCATTTCTTTGTTTTGATGTTCCAGCACCTGCATATATGAGTCGTTCAGTTCCACAAACTGTTGCTCTTTTTCAAGTTCTTTCAGCTTTTTGTCCTGTTCGTTGAGCATGCTGTAATAAATGAATATAACCACGCTCATCAAAGAACTGACAACTATAATCACCAAAAATATATCTATCTCTTTTGCGTCAAAATTGTATTCCGTTGCAAGATAATAGAAATACATAATCAAGCACATTGTAATCACAGGATAAATAAACAGCGGAACAATCTTTTTGTTTTGCTGAAAATCTCGGTGCTTGACTATAAGAACAAACAACTGAACCAAAATCAGATTGAGCATCTTAATTCCGAGGACAATAATAATCGAGCTGTTTTCGGGATTTTTATCGCCTGCCACAAGGAACGAACCTATTGTTCTGTTGAGCGAAAAAACAGTTTCGGAAAGCCACATAATTATCGTCAGATAAAATGTATAGATGATTTGCTTGCCCGTTTTTTCTTTGTATCCTATCACCATTGTCAAAAAGAACACCAAAAACGACAGCACCGCATTGAGCCACGCATTTTGAAATATGAAATACACCGCAAATTCTGCCACGCACAACGGAAAAGTGCACAGAAGAATTTTTGAATACTTCATTTTCTTTTTCATAATGCTGTTGCAAAACGAAACGGTTATCAGATATTCAAAAAGATATCCAATGCCAACATTCAAATAATTCATCACTTGCCCTCCGCAAAACGAATGAACGCCCTGTAAAAATCAGCCTGCTTGTTCCGTGCAACGGGAATGTTGAATTTGTCATCAAGAACAATCGAATCCCGTTCATAGGATGTGACATAATTCATATTGATTAAGTAGCTTTTGTGCGGAGAAATAAAAATGTTCGGGTTAAGATTTTCTTTCCAAAAACTAATATGATTTGCCGAATGATATTCCTTTTGAGTTGTCACAACCTTGGAATGTCTTTTTTCAATTTCAACATAAATTATGTCTTGGCTGACAACTTTTTCAAGGGTCGCTTTGTCTTTTAGGTAAAAATTGATGGCTGAATTATCAATTCGCTTTATGCTCTCACGCAAGCCACGGTAAAACCTTTGAGAATCAATAGGCTTTTCAAAAAATCGAACCGCATTCAAATTGAGTGTGTCATCAAGATATTTTCTGTGAGCGGTGACATACATCAAAATGATATGAGGATTAGCCTGTCGCAAAGCTTCGCCGAGCTTGATTCCATTTTCGCCCTGCATCTCAACATCAAGTATTGCAATATCAAATTTCAAATTCGCACGCAAAGTTTCCTCTGCCGAAAAGAAAATATGCTTTTCAAATTCAATTCCGCTCTCGGCAGAAAAGGCATCAATATTTTTAACTATGTCATCAACGCAAGCCTTTTCGTCATCACAAATCACAACTCTCATTTTGTCACCGCCTTGTTATACTAACAACATAATACCATACTTTCATATAAAATACAAAATAATAGTAAAAAAGAAAGCCTCGATAAACGAAGCTTTCTCAAAACTTATCTGATATAAAATTGTACATTTACAGGTGGAGAACTCTGTCCTTGATTTCCTGTGTTCTGCCCTGATTCCAGAACTGAGTGCCGATGTAACCGCAAGTTCTTCTTGCAACATTCATCTTGTCCTGATCCTCGTTGCCACAGTTTGGACATCTCCAAATAAGTTTGCCGTGTTCATCTTCAACAATTTTGATTTCGCCGTCATAGCCACAGCACTGACAATAGTCGCTCTTTGTGTTGAGTTCGGCATACATAATGTTGTCGTAGATAAACTTCATAACCTGAATAACTGCCGGAATATTGTCCTGCATATTAGGAACTTCAACATAAGAAATTGCACCGCCCGGTGAAAGAGCCTGAAACTCACTCTCAAACTTGAGTTTTGTGAATGCGTCAATCTTTTCTGTAACGTGTACATGATAAGAATTTGTGATATAGTTCTTATCTGTAACGCCCTTGATTATGCCGAATCTCTTTTGAAGGCATTTTGCAAATTTATAGGTTGTTGATTCAAGCGGAGTGCCGTAAATCGAGAAGTCGATATTTGTCTGTTCCTTCCACTCTGCACAAGCATCGTTCATATGACGCATAACCTGCAATGCAAATTCCTTGCCGCCGTTTTCATCGGTGTGCGACTTGCCTGTCATATACTTTGTACATTCATAAAGACCTGCATAACCGAGAGAAATTGTTGAATATCCATCATAAAGAAGTCTGTCGATAGGCTCGCCCTTGTCGAGTCGTGCAAGTGCGCCGTGTTGCCACAAAATAGGAGCAGCGTCGGAAAGTGTGCCCTTGAGTCTGTTGTGACGGCACATAAGTGCACGATAGCAAAGTTCAAGACGCTCGTCAAAAACTTCCCAAAACTTGTTCATATCACCGCCCGATGTGCAAGCAACATCAACAAGGTTGATTGTAACAACACCCTGATTAAATCTGCCGTAATACTTCTTTTTGCCCTCAACATAATTCTTTGCTCTTGCAATATTGCCAACCCCTGCTTCCGTAAATCTGTCAGGAGTGAGGAACGAACGGCAACCCATAGGAGTGTAAACATCACCCTTGAGGTTGAGCATAACTTTTTCGCTTACATAGTCAGGCACCATACGCTTTGCCGTGCACTTTGCCGCAAGCTCGGTAAGATAGAAGAACGGTGTGTTTTCGTTGATATTATCATTTTCCAAAACATAGATAAGCTTAGGGAACGCAGGAGTAATCCAAACGCCTTTTTCATTCTTAACACCCTTAATTCTCTGGCGGAGTGTTTCCTCAATAATAAGTGCAAGGTCTTTCTTTTCCTGCTCGTTCTTTGCTTCGTTAAGATACATAAACACGGTTACAAACGGAGCTTGACCGTTGGTTGTAAGAAGTGTTACAACCTGATACTGAATGGTCTGAACGCCTCTTGAAACCTCGTCACGCAAACGCTTTTCGGTAATCTTAACAATCTTTTCCTCTGTAAGTTCACCGCCGAAATCCTTTGCTTCTTCGATAACCTGTGCACGGATTTTTTCTCTGCTTATCTGCACAAACGGTGCAAGGTGTGCAAGAGAAATTGACTGACCGCCATACTGTGATGAAGCAACCTGCGCAATAATCTGTGTTGCGATATTGCAAGCCGTTGAGAAGCTGTGCGGTTTTTCAATCATTGTATCTGAAATAACCGTGCCGTTTTGGAGCATATCCTCCAAGTTGACAAGGTCGCAGTTGTGCATATGCTGTGCAAAATAGTCTGCATCGTGGAAGTGGATGAGTCCGTTTTCGTGAGCCTCAACAATGTCCTCAGGAAGCAAAATTCTCTTTGTAATATCCTTTGAAACCTCGCCTGCCATATAATCACGCTGAACCGAGTTGACAGTTGGGTTTTTGTTTGAATTTTCCTGCTTAACCTCTTCGTTATTACATTCGATAAGGGAGAGAATTTGATTGTCGGTTGTGTTTGCCTTACGCACGAGAGAACGGGTGTAGCGATACTTAACATAACGCTTTGCAACCTCGAACGCACCTTGCGCCATAATTTGATCCTCTACGATATCCTGAATTTCCTCTACCGACAAAGCACGGTTAGCCTTGCCGATTTTAAACTCAACGAATTCTGCAATGTCGTTGATTTGACCTTGAGTAAGTTCTTTTCTTTCACAGGCAGCATTCGCCTTTGATACTGCGATAACGATTTTGTTAAGGTCAAACTTGGCTTCCGAGCCGTTTCTCTTAATAATATTCATTATTCTTTCCCCTTTCAAATAACTTAAACCGAGTGTTACAAAGCTGTAACCTTTGATGTGTGACCTTTATCATAATAACAAAATACTGTGGATATGTCAATAGAATTCGGGCAAAAAATACAATATATTGTGCTCGCAATCCAAATTGTAATAAAATTATACGAAATGTTGTTTTGCACATTTTCGCAAACACGCAGTATATCGCACAAAGCGTCAAACAGTCCGACAAGCAAATATTACAATTTGTAAACAGCGTTAAATATTTGTCAGTGTTGCAATAAAATGCTTAGCACTTGAAAAAAGTTATAAATTGTTTTAATATATAAAAGAGGTATCTATATGAAAAATTTTAAAAATATGAAGATTGCCACAAGGATATCGCTGGCAACTCTTGCAAGCATTGCAACATCGGTGATTATGATAATTGCCGTTATACTCGTCTTTCGCTCGCTGCTTCCCGATATTTACGGAATATCAAGAGTTGATTCAAACCATTATTCAACAATCAATCAGCTTCAATGGGCACAAACTATCAACAGCATAAACAAAGAGCTTGCCGACAACGACACAGATGAAAAAATAAAAAAAGACCTCAAAGGCATCACAAAATCAATCTCGGAGCTTGGCTCGGAAATTTACATCACAAAAAACGGAGAAAAATATTTTGCCAATGTTGAAAAGGCAGAGATTGATGCCCACGCAAAAGCAATTATGGATATTGACGACAAGCGAAATATGTACTATTTCGGCAAAGACGGACTTATAATAAAATCCCATCTTAAAACCGATGCGGGAAAGTTCTCCATCAAAGTAGTTAATCCCAACTTTTCCGTTGAAGACGCTTCGCAAGGAAGTTCACTCAAAGATTTCAAAGCTATTTTTACAGGCAGAACAGGCTTTATGGTGCTCATGGCTTTTGTTATCATAATCGTATCAAACCTGATTATGTCGCTTATAACATCACAAACAATCACCGTACCTATCAAAAAGCTGTCTGACGGTGCAAACGAAATTGCAGGCGGCGATCTCGATTATCACATCGAATACGACTCAACCAACGAAATCGGCACAACCGTTAAATCAATCAACGATATGACCGACAAACTGAAAGAGTCTATCGAAATGCAAACCGAGATGGCTGACTCACGAAAAGAAATGACTGCCGGAATTGCACACGATTTAAGAACCCCGCTGACATCAATCAAGGGTTATGTTGAGGGACTTCGTGACGGAATTGCAAACACTCCCGAAAAGCAGGAAAAATATCTGCAAACGATATACTCCTCTGCGCTTGATATGGAAAAATTGCTTGACGAACTTTTGACCCTTTCAAAGCTTGAATCGGGTTCAACACAGCTTGAAACAATCAAAATAGACATAAATGATTACATCATCGAATACCTTGTGGAAAAGCATCGCAAGGTTGACACAAGCCGTATTAATCTCACATATGCAGGACCAAACATCAAACAAAAAGCATATGTTATGCTCGACCCAAACAGATTTTCAAGAGTGCTCAACAACATCATTTCAAACTCGTTGAAATATTCATCAAGTGCAAGAAAACTTGTTGTCAGCATCAGCCTTGAAATCTACGATAAGTCGGTTATCATCGCTGTATCCGACAACGGTATCGGAATTACAGACGAAAATTTAAAGCATATATTTGAAACATTTTATCGTGCCGACCAAGCAAGAACAAGGGTACGTGACGGCTCAGGTTTGGGACTTGCGGTATGCAAAGAAATCGTTGAACTTCACAACGGTCACATTTGGGCTACAAGCAAAGAAGGCAGCGGAACAACCATTATGATTTCGCTCAACAGGGAGGCTTAACGGCAAGCCTATGACAAACAAACGGAGGAAAACCAATGAATAAAAAAATACTTATCATAGAGGACGATGAAAACATCACCTGCCTTGAAAGAGATTATCTTGAGGCACACGGATTTGAAGTGCTATGTGCAGATGACGGCTTAAAAGGACTTGAAATAGCACAGAATTCCAATGTTGCACTTGTGCTTTTGGATGTTATGCTTCCGTCACTCAACGGACTTGAGGTTTGCAAAAAAATCAGAGAATTCAGCAACATACCGATTCTTCTTGTCAGTGCAAAAAAAGATGAATTCGACAAAATCAACGGACTCGGATTCGGTGCAGACGATTATATCGTAAAGCCGTTCAGCCCGTCGGAACTTGTTGCAAGGGTTATCGCCCACCTCAACAGATACGAAAGGCTGACAAACACCGACCTGAAAGACTCGTCCGTCATTAAAATTGACAATCTGAAAATCGACAAAAAATCTCGCAGAATTTTCTTTGAGGACACCGAAATCACTTTTACAAACAAGGAATTCGACCTCCTCGCAACTTTGGCAGAAAATCCCGACACGGTCTTCACCAAAGAGGAACTTCTCAGCAAGATTTGGAACTACGATTCTATGGGTGACACATCGACCGTCACCGTACACATAAACAGAGTAAGAGAAAAGCTCTTTGCGGTTGACAACAATATGGAACTCATCAACACAGTTTGGGGTAAGGGCTACCGCTTCAACAAGTAAGACAAAAAACGAAAAAACGCAAAAAATGCTGTAAGTTCAATACTTACAGCATTTTTAAAACCCCACCGTCAACACTTCGTGTTGCCACCTTTACTGCGTAGACGCCCCCTTTTGTCTGCGTTGCAGACATTTCCCCCGATTAACGGGGGAATCACCTTACATTTAAGCGGAGGCATTATTCGGTTGATAATATTTAGCGTGTTTCAGAACCTTTCTCAACAGTCTTTGACTTCTTCAACCTCGCTGTTTTTCTTGCTGTGGATATAACTCTTAAATGAGTTAATTGCAATAATAATGGCAAGCACGATAAGAAGAACCGCAACAACAAGCTGAATTACACTTGCAAAAACATCTGTGCCTGCGGCAAGAGATTTAACAAGACCGATTACACGCTGAACAAGGGCGGTGAATGTTACGCAAAGCATAATAATCATCGGAGGGAACAGCATCTTGTTGCTTCTGCCTGTTACCTTGAGGAATACGCAAAGTGTGATGAGAACAAGCGCACTCAAAAGTTGGTTTGCCGAACCGAAAAGCGGCCAAATTGTTTGGTAGCCGATTTTTGTGAGAACAAAGCCGCAAAGAAGTGTGACGATTGTTGAAAAATATGTATTGCAAACAACCTTTCTCCAAGGCTTTGCGTGTTCCATATCGTCAACGCTGAAGAATTCCTGAAAACACATTCTGCCGATACGTGCAACGGCATCAAGTGTTGTAAGAGCAAGAGCAGACACGCACATTGTCATAAATACTGTTGATAAGTGAACCGAAAGACCCATCTTTTCAAAGAAACCTGCAACGCCCGATGAGAAGATTTGGAAAGGAGTACCCTCGGCAGGAATACCGTTTTTAGCGGCAGCGCCTGCAACGCAAAGAGCAAGAACGGCAAGTACGCTTTCAAGAATCATTGCGCCGTAGCCAACCTTGAGCATATCTTTTTCATTGGCGATTGTTTTTGATGATGTGCCTGATGATACAAGTGAATGGAAGCCCGAAACCGCACCGCAGGCAACGGTTACAAACAAAATCGGGAACATTGTGCCGAGTTGTTCATTCTTAAAGCCTGTGAACACAGGAAGATTCATTGTAGGGTGACCGATTACAAGTCCCAAAGCCGCACCGACAATCATACAAACAAACATAATTGTTGTCATATAGTCACGAGGCTGTTTCATAAGCCAAATAGGAAGAATTGCGGCAAAGAAAATATAAACAAATACAACATAGCTCCATGTTGTTTTGCTGAATTCAAGCGGGAACTGCATACCTACGGCAAACGAAGCAACGATGAACACAATGCCCAAAACAGCTTCTTTCCAACCGGAGAAGTTGAACTTCTTTTGGATAAGGCCGAAGATTACGGCAAAGACCATAAACATAATCGACACCATACCGGCTGAACCGTTAACCGAAGCATTAGCCGCAAGCTTGCCTGTCACGTCATCAAACGCATTGAAAGTACCCGATACCATATCCGCAAATACCGCAATAATCAAGAGGGAAAAGAGCCAGCAGAAAAGCAAGAAAAGTTTTCTGCCCGTTTTACCGATGTACTTTTCAATAAGCATACCCATGGATTTGCCTTGATTTTTAACCGAAGCATAAAGTGCACCGAAGTCGGTTACCGCACCGAAGAATACGCCGCCGATTAAAATCCAAAGGAGTACGGGAAGCCAACCGAACACAGCCGCCTGAATAGCGCCGGTTACAGGGCCTGCACCCGCAATTGAAGAAAATTGGTGAGAAAATACTGTCCAACCGTTTGTCGGAACATAATCCTTACCGTCATTATATTTTACGGCAGGGGTTTCGGCTTTAGGGTCAATGCCCCATTTTTTTGCAAGATGTCTGCCGTAAAAGACATAACCTGCGCCGAGAACAACAACAGCAATCAAAACAATTACAAGCGTGTTCATAATTTACATCTTCTTTCTCTTTTTTTACAGTTCAAAAGCAACTTGCATTAGATAACAAAAACAAAAACCTCCGCCAAAGCGAAAATCGTTTCCGATTTTCCGCAAAGGCGAAGGCATAAAATTTGGTGCTTTCGTGTTACCACTTTGCTTGCCGACAGATGCCGACCGCTCAATCACCGTCAATAAAATTAACAGTGTCTCATATAACGGTGAGTCCCGTTTTCAACTACTCGCAATCTTTCACTGAAACTGCTTGCAGGTGAGGGCAAAGCGTGCCTGTTACTGTCTTGCACAACCGACAGCTTTCTGTAAACGGTGCTACGCAAAGTCATATCCTGTTCATTGCATTTGTCTGTTTAATTTATGGTTTTATGTTAATACCAAAAAATCAATTTGTCAAATGTTTCGGCACAATTTTGTAAGTATGAACAAATTGCGATTTATTCAAAAGTCGCTATTTGTCTATTTTTTAACCGCTGTTCCCTCTTGACCACGGAACACAACAAACTTGTCGTACAAAAATTCCGTAATCATATTGCACGCCATTGTGCAACCGAGGACAATATAATTAATCGCAGTTACATCAGCAAACTTTTCCGTAAAATGATTGCCCAAAATTGTGCTCACGGGTGTAAATACGCAGTAAAACGCAAGAACCTTGAGCATTGCAATAGGCACATTGTTTGCCGATTTAAAGGTGAATTTTCGGTTAAAGGTAAAGTTCCAAATAACCGACATCAAAAGTGCAATGAGATACATCGGACCGTACTCATTTTGCATAATTTTTGCAAAAGTGGCATTTGACGCCATCAAATTCTGCATAAACGGCAACTTGATAATTACCTCGCTCATAAGAGTGAAAGCCGCAACCTGAATAATACCGGCAGAAGCGGAGAACAGCGCAAATTTTATGAACTGCCAAAAACCGCCGTTGCCTTTTTCTTTCTTTTCGCTCATATAATCGATCCTTTTTATTATGGCTTTTTGCCTAAAAGTTTAAGCAGAAGTCGTCTGCATTTAACTGCAAATCTGACTATCTTTGAATTGTATTCCCTGTTCATTAGGCGAAGTTCCTCAATATCGCCGATTTTGTGATACTTCGCAAGTTCGTTTCTCATAGCAACCATTTCACGGAGGTCAATGTGATGCTCCTTGTGATAGCTATAAAGAGTTTTCTTCATAGTATCGTGACGCCACTGCATAATTTCCTCATCGGTATACTGTGATTCGTAAAGCTCGGAAGCAGTGCGAGTTTCGTGCTCTGCCTTGTCGATGAATTCGGAAATGATTTTTTCAAGATTTTCTCTGACAGGCTTGTAGGTGTCAGGGTTCGGAATAGGATTAAGCATATAATCCTTGTACTTGCCTGCGATAACATCCTCGTTGAGAGCCGTGTTTGCATAGTGCTTGTATGGGTCAAGTCGAACCGAATTGAAGTTGTGACGAACCCAAAGCACAGGAGTTTCAAGTGCGATACAAGGAAGTGCACAGTGAACTCTGAAAGTAAGCACACACTTTGCGTTTTGATAAAGGTCAAGTCTTTCCTCAACCTCGGCACGCCTCTGCTCCCAAGTCATAAATTGGTCTGACGGAATAGGACGGGTCGGCGGCTCAACGATTACATCAATGCCGGTGCCCTCCATCTGCTTTTTGACAGCCTCCTCAACAGACTTTGCAAGACCGACAAGAACAATATATTCTCTTTCTCTCGGCTTTGGCGGACGCTTTTTGAGGGTGAGAGTTACGCAACCTGAAAAATAGTTGTCTATTCCACGCTCCGAAAGACGCTCCTGCGTGTAATAATCACGGCAACCGATAGGCTCATATTTTTTGAGATATTCCTTGCCCGGTCCGTCCTCGATATACTCAAACTTCGAAGGCATACCACGAGGCCTGCCTCTTTGAATATCATTATAGTGAAATCCTATCCACAAAGGATAAATATATTTTGACGGCGGCCAATTCCACTTTTCCCACATATACCATGCGCTCATAATGGTTGCAACCGGCTCGTCATCATCAGCCCTAAAGCTGTCCATATCTTCAATATCAACCAAATAATCGGTATGCGGCAACCATTGCTCTGCTGCATATGACTGCATATCGTCACCGATGTTTTTAGTTGTTTTTCTGTACAACACACCGTATTTCATTATGTAATACTCCTTAAAAAAATACTTTATATAGTATGTATTTATCTTATCACACCCAACATATAATTGTCAAACATTATACTCTTTATTTTATGTAAACATTGTGCTATAATGTAGAAAAGTGATGTTGAGGTGACTATATGAATTGGGCAGAAATAAAAACAAATGACATCGCAAACGGCGAGGGAGTGAGAACATCTCTTTTTGTTTCCGGCTGCAGACATCATTGCAAAAATTGTTTTAACGAAATTACATGGGACTTTGGATACGGAAATCTTTTCACCGAAGAAACCATGGAGGATATATTCAAAAGCGTTGACCACGACTGGATAAACGGAATTTCACTTCTTGGCGGAGAACCGTTTGAACCTGAAAATCAAAAGGTGCTTGTGCCGTTTTTGATTATGTTCCACGAAAAATTCCCGGACAAAACCGTTTGGTGCTACACAGGTTTCACCATTGAGCAAATTCTCGGAAGCACGGAGGAAAAGAGCCGTGCCGCAACCGACATCAGCAAGGAAATGCTGTCGCTGATTGATGTGCTTGTTGACGGCCCGTATGTGGAAGATTTGCACTCAATCACGCTCAAATTCCGTGGTTCATCCAATCAAAGAGTAATCGACATAAAGAAAACCATCAATGAACAAAAAATCATGCTTTACCTTGAATAAGCACGATGTTGACAAAACGAAATAATTGATATATAATAAAAACAGATAAGGAGCTTGCCCGATAGACGGTTAGCCCCACATATCGATTAAAAAGAGATAATCGCTCCTGTGGAAATGTGGCGATTATCTCTTTTTATTATCTGTTGCTTTTATGTATCCTGTGGCTACAACTATAAAGATAATAGCAAAAATAAGATATTCCATCACAACACCCCCTTACACCTTAAAAAGGTCGGGGAAAGATTTAACCGCCTACCGTACCCGGTAGTTTTCCTTATCCTTTGTAATTATACATAACACATCAGATTTTGTCAACAAACTGTAATTCGGCGTAGTTCAGGAGCTTTATCGACAGACTAAAAAACTCGGAGCAGATGCTCCGAGTTTTGTTTTAGGTTGTTAATTAGCCAAGCTCTGAGAAGTACTTGATTGTTCTAACCATCTGTGATGTGTATGAGTTCTCGTTGTCATACCATGAAACAACCTGAACTTCATATGTGTCATCAGCAACTTTAAGAACCATTGTCTGAGTAGCATCAAAGAGTGAACCGTATCTCATACCAACGATATCTGAAGAAACGATTTCATCAGTGTTGTAACCAAATGATTCTGTTTCCTGAGCCTTCATAGCTGCGTTGATAGCTTCAACAGTAACTTCCTTGTCTGTCTTGATAACAGCTGTAAGGATTGTTGTTGAACCTGTTGGAGTAGGAACTCTCTGAGCAGAACCGATAAGCTTGCCGTTGAGTTCAGGAATTACAAGACCGATTGCCTTTGCAGCACCTGTTGAGTTAGGTACGATGTTAACAGCAGCTGCTCTTGATCTTCTGAGGTCGCCCTTTCTCTGAGGACCGTCAAGTGTCATCTGATCGCCTGTGTAAGCGTGGATTGTGCACATGATACCGCTCTGGATTGGAGCAAAATCGTTAAGAGCCTTAGCCATAGGAGCAAGGCAGTTTGTTGTGCAAGATGCAGCAGAAATAACTGTATCTTCAGCTGTAAGTGTGTCGTGGTTTACATTGTAAACGATTGTAGGAAGGTCGTTGCCTGCAGGAGCAGAGATAACTACCTTACGAGCGCCTGCCTTAACGTGAGCAGAAGCCTTTTCCTTTGATGTGTAGAAACCTGTACACTCAAGAACAACGTCTACACCAAGCTCGCCCCAAGGAAGCTCAGAAGCGTCAGCCTTTGCATAAATCTTAATTTCCTTGCCGTCAACGATGATTGAATCGTCAGTAGCTGAAACTGTATCAGCAAGAGCATACTTGCCCTGTGATGAATCGTACTTCAAAAGATGAGCAAGCATCTTTGGGCTTGTAAGATCGTTGATTGCAACAACTTCGTAGCCTTCAGCGCCGAACATCTGACGGAAAGCAAGACGACCGATACGGCCGAAACCATTAATAGCAACTTTTACCATTGGATTATACCTCCGAAAATTAAATTAATTAAATAAATTGCTTTATTTTATTGCACTATTATTTTATACTTTTTACTATTAATAATCAAGCGAAAATTGCATTTTTTACAGATTATACAAAAACAATCTATATACCCTACATATATTATGTTAATTTTGTAACAATCTGCAAAAATTTGGCGATATTTTGACTGAATCGCAAACAATATCACCACGATTTTCGCCTAACCTATTATATAATTTATTATCGTGTTGGAAACGAGCATACCTTTTGGGGTCAATGCGATTCGCTCACCGAGGTCGGCAACATATCCCATTTTGACAAGATCGGTGCAATCTCGGTCAACAAGCGATTTGTCAATTCCCTTTGCAAGGCGGAGTCCGAGCATAATTTGTTCTTCCTTGTCACCGCCTGTGCCGTCATCGATTTTGTTCCATTCTCTGTCGTAGAAAAATCTTCTGCCGTCCCAAAAACTGTGAGCCGATTTGCCTATTCCGAGATACGGGGTCAAAGTCCAATATTTCGTGTTGTGCCTGCTCTCAAATCCGGGAACTGCAAAATTGCTGATTTCGTACTGCTCAATTCCAAACGAAGCCAGCGTTTCAACGGTTTTGAGATACATTTCGCCCACAATGTCATCATCGGGCAAAACAAGTCGGTCACGCATTTGGTAGAACTTTGTGCCCTCCTCGATTTTCAGCATATAAGCCGACACATGAGGAACGCCCATACTTTTGATGAAATCGAACGAATAATCGAGCGAGTCAATCGTTTGCTTAGGAGTGCCGAGCATAAGGTCAAGGCTGACGTTTTCTATCCCCGACCGCCTTGCATAATTTATCGTGCGTTCAACTTCATTTTTGCCTGCCACTCTGCCGAGTGCAAAGCGTTCGCTGTCAACCGCACTTTGCATACCGAGACTTATACGATTAACGCCGTATGAAGCATATTTTTTGAAATCTTCGGACAAATCCTTGCTCGGATTACACTCAACCGTAATTTCCGCATCGTCCGAAATTTCAAACTGTTCCCTTGCGCAATCAAGGATTTTTCCGATTAATTCGGGAGGCAAAATACTCGGAGTGCCCCCACCGAAATAAGCAGTATCAAAGATACCTTGATACTGCTTAATTTCATCACATATTTCTTGAACATATTGCTGTGCAGACGCTTCGTCAAACTTCACGCTGTAAAAATCGCAATACGGACATTTGCTTTTGCAAAACGGAATGTGAAAATACAATCCCGAACGCTCATCAATCATAATTAACCCTTTTTGGCTCTGTTTTCTGCCTTTAATCTGAGTTCCTTGCTGAGGATTGTTTTGCGGAGTCTGATTGATTTTGGAGTAACTTCAAGAAGTTCGTCATCTGCCAAAAACTCCATACTCTGTTCAAGTGAAAGAGTGGTTGGAGGAACAAGCTTGAGTGCTTCGTCCGAACCGCTTGCACGAGTGTTTGTGACATGCTTTTTCTTGCAGACATTGCATACAATATCTTCATCCTTTGCACATTCGCCGACAATCATACCCTCATAAACATCAACGCCCGGACCAACGAACAAACGACCTCTGTCCTGTGTGTTCCAAAGTCCGTAACCTGTTGTTGTGCCTGTTTCGTGAACTACGATTGAACCGCGGCTTCTTGTTTCGATTTCACCGTGCCATTCTTCATAACCTGCAAAGAGCTGATTCATAATACCGTTGCCGTTGGTGTCGGTCAAAAATTCGCTTCTGTAACCGATAAGACCTCTTGACGGAATCTTGATTTCCATATGAGTCATACCTGTCGGGCGGGTATCCATATTAATCATTTCGCCCTTGCGTGAGCAAAGCTTTGTCATAACAGCGCCGACATATTCTTCAGGCACTTCAACAATTGCGGTTTCCATAGGTTCAAGCACCTTGCCGTTTGCATCTGTCTTTGTAATAACCTGCGGACGGGAAACTTGGAATTCGTAATTTTCTCTTCTCATAGTTTCAATGAGGATTGAAAGGTGGAGTTCGCCTCTGCCCGAAACCTTGAATGTATCCATAGAATCGGTTTCTTCAACACGCATAGAAACATTGGTTTCAACTTCCTTGAACAATCTGTCACGGAGATTACGAGAGGTTACATACTTACCCTCTCTGCCTGCAAACGGTGAATCGTTAACGATGAAGTTCATACTGATTGTAGGCTCATCAATTTTTACAAACGGAAGCGGCTCGATGTGTTCAGGGTCGCAAGCAGTTTCGCCGATGTTAAGGTCGGCAATGCCGGCAACGGAAACAAGGTCGCCGAACTCTGCGCTGTCGCAAGCAACTCTCTTGAGTCCCTCAAACTGATACATCTTTGTGAATTTGACATTCTCCTGTGTTCCGTCCTGACGGCAAAGGACATAAGGAGTGTTAACCTTAATTGTGCCTCTTTCAACTCTGCCGACACCGATTCTGCCTACATAATCGTCATATTCGAGTGACGAGAACAAAATCTGTGCAGGACCGTCAGGGTCGCCGACAGGTGAAGGAATGTATTCCAAAATAGCATCCAAAAGCGGACGCATATCGCCTCCACGAACGGTTGGGTCGGTTGAAGAATAGCCCTCTCTTGCCGAAGCATAGATAACAGGGAAATCAATTTGGTCGTCATCAGCACCAAGTTCGATGAAAAGGTCGAGAACCTCGTCAATAACTTCGGCAGGTCTTGCGCCGTCACGGTCAATCTTGTTGACAACAACAAGCGGAGTTTTATGTAAGCCGAGTGCCTTTTTGAGCACGAATCGGGTCTGAGGCATACATCCCTCAAATGCGTCAACAACAAGGAGAACGCCGTCTACCATAGTGAGAATACGCTCAACCTCTCCGCCGAAATCTGCGTGTCCCGGTGTGTCAACGATGTTAATTTTTGTGTCCTTGTAATGAATTGAGGTGTTCTTTGAAAGAATTGTAATGCCTCTTTCCTTTTCAAGGTCGTTTGAGTCCATTACTCTTTCCTGCACAACCTCGTTGTCACGGAAAATACCGCTTTGATGAAGCATCTCATCAACAAGGGTGGTCTTGCCGTGGTCAACGTGAGCAATAATTGCAATATTTTTTATGTTTTTTCTTTCTTCTCTTGCCACAATAATGCCTTCTTTACTTCTTTTTATTAAAGCTGTCTCTGAGCTGTACTGTTCTGTTAAATACAAGTGCACCCGGCTTGCTGTCCTTATCGGTGCAGAAATAGCCTATGCGCATAAATTGAAATCTGTCGCCCGGCTGAGTGTCTGCAAGTGCCTTTTCAACATAGGCGGTTTTAACTTCAAGTGAATCAGGATTGAGATTGTCCTCAAATGAGCCGACGCCCTCCTCGTCACTTGGATTTTCAACATTGAACAAGCGGTCGTAAAGTCTGACCTCTGCTGTGTTGCAATCGTTTGCATATACCCAATGGATTGTGCCTCTGACTTTTCTTCCGTCAGGAGTGTCACCGCCGAATGTTTCAGGGTCATAAGTTGCGTGAACAGCGATAACCTCGCCGTTTTCGTCCAAATCATAGCCTGTGCAAGTTACGCAATAAGCCTTGTAAAGTCTAACCTCATTGCCGACGAACAAACGACGATACTTGCTGATAGGTTCAACCATAAAGTCGTTTCGCTCAATCCAAAGTTCCTTGCCGAAAGGAATTGTGCGCTTGCCGAATTCCTCGTGATCCGGATGATATTCAACCTCAAGTTCTTCAACCTTATCATCAGGATAATTGTCAATAATGAGTTTGAGCGGGTCAACAACAACCATTGCTCTCTTTGCATTTCTGTTAAGACTGTCACGAACACAGCTTTCAAGCATTGCAAAATCAATTACGCTGTAAGCCTTTGAAACACCGATTTTTTCGCAGAAATCACGGATTGCATCGGCAGGATAGCCACGGCGACGCATGCCGCTGATTGTTGCCATTCTTGGGTCGTCCCAGCCGTCTACAATGCCGTCCTGAACAAGCTTTAAGCACTTTCTCTTTGAAGTGAGAGTATAGTTAAGGTTCATTCTTGCAAATTCAATCTGTCTTGGCTTTTCGCCCTCAACGCAGTTGTCGCAAACCCAATCATAAAGCGGTCTGTGATTTTCAAACTCCAATGAGCAAAGTGAGTGTGTTACCTTTTCGCAGGCATCCGAAAGAGGATGTGCAAGGTCGTACATAGGATAAACGCACCACTTGTCGCCTGTTCTGTGGTGATGTGCATACATAATGCGGTAGATAATCGGGTCACGCATATTCATATTCGGTGACGCCATATCAATCTTTGCACGAAGAACCTTTGAACCTGCCTCAAACTCGCCGTCTGTCATTCTTTGGAACAAATCAAGGCTTTCTTCAATAGGTCTGTCACGGTATGGACTGTTCTTGCCCGGCTCGGTAAGAGTTCCTCTCATCTCTCTGATTTCGTCTGCCGATGATTCATCAACATAAGCAAGACCTTTTTTGATGAGCTTAACCGCACATTCGTAGATATAATCAAAATAGTCGGACGCAAAGTAGATATTATCCCAATCAAAACCAAGCCACTTGATGTCCTCTTTGATTGACTCTACATATTCTGTGTCCTCTTTAATCGGGTTTGTGTCGTCCATACGGAGGTTACAAACACCGTTGTACTTGTTCTTTACACCGAAGTTGATGCAAATAGCCTTTGCATGTCCGATGTGGAGATAGCCGTTCGGTTCAGGAGGGAATCTTGTTTGAACTCTTGAATATACGCCCTCCTCCAAATCTTCATCAATAAAATCGTGGATGAAGTTTTGGGTTACGGTTTCCTCGTCTTTGATTTCATCAATTGCCATTTACATTTCCTCCTTGTAGTGATTTAGTGCCGAATTCAATCTTGCCTTTACTGTGTCCTCGCCCAAAAGTGCGGTGATGGCAAAAAGGTCGGGTGTGTTTGTTCTGCCTGTGAGTGCCACACGAATAATTGTTGACACATCGCCGACATGACCCTCAAATTTTTCAGGCTCTGCCTTGTATTCCTTGACATTCGGTGTGCATCCGACAAGAGGACAAACCTCTTTCATTCTGCCAAACCAAGCGTCTTTGTCGTCATCAAGATTTACAACCTTGAGGTATTCCTCAATAACCTTGACTGCAAGTGACGGAGTTGCGTTGCCGTTAAGTTCGTAATTCGGAACAAAAGTTTCGTCATACATATAGCTTACATAATCGAGCACATCGCTCCACTTTGCAATATCCTTACGAGGCTTTTTGCCCTCACGGTCGATGTTGAGAATTGCGGTTGCCTTTGCCTCATCCTGTGCAAAAAGTTCTGCAAGCTGCGGCTGATATTCCTTTGCCCAAGCGTAGGCAAGCTCAAACACCTTTTCGGCAGGCATAACAGAAATAACATTCTTTGACACATCGGTGAGTTTTACAATGTCAAAAAGTGCACCCGACACGCTCATTTTTTTGAGATTGAACGGGAATTTTTCGATAGGCTCTGTTTTGTTCATTCTGCGCCAATCCTCAAAATTTGAATTGGCAAGAGTCATCATATATTCATTTACGCTTTCCTGAGGATAACCCTCCTCTGCGTAATAAGTAACGGCTGCTTCAGGGTCTTTACGCTTTGAAAGTTTGCGCTTGCCTCCGTTTTCCTCCTTCATAATAGGAGAAACATGAGCATATTTAGGAGGCTTGAAGCCAAGCACCTTGAACAGTTGAAGATGAATCGGAACGGAAGAAATCCATTCGTCACCTCTGACAACATGGGTTGTTCTCATAAGATGGTCGTCAACTGCGTGTGCAAAATGATAGGTCGGAATTCCGTCCGATTTGAGAAGAACAACATCCTGAACATTCTCCGGCATTTCAATCTTGCCCTTAATCATATCGTCAAAATAGCACTTCTTTTCAAGGTCACCCGGAGATTTAAGGCGAAGAGTCCAGCTCATACCTGCATCAATATTAGCCTTGATTTGCTCAAATGAAAGGTCACGGCATTTTGCCCATTTGCCCCAATAGCCCTTGATGCTTTCGTTTTCCTGTGCGGTGCGAATTTCGTCAAGTTCATCGGCAGAGCAGAAGCAAGGATAAGCAAGTCCCTGCTCAACAAGTGCCTTTGCATAAGTTTGATAAATTTCAACTCTTGCGCTTTGATAATACGGACCGTAGTTGCCGATTTCTTTTTCGTCACCGACAACGCCCTCGTCTGCATTGATTCCGTAAACAGAAAGTCCTTTGAGCATTACGTCAATAGCACCCTCAACTTTACGCTTTTGGTCGGTATCCTCAACTCTTACATAAAACACACCGTCGGTAGTTTTCGCTGTCTTGTAAGACACCATACAGGTGAACAGGTTGCCAAAATGCAAAAAGCCTGTTGGACTCGGAGCAAAACGAGTTACCCTTGCGCCCTCTTTAAGTGCTCTTGGCGGATACATATCTTCCATATCCTGCGGAACTTTTGTGATGTTTGGAAACAAAAGCTGTGCCAATTCTTTATAATCAGTCATATTTTCTCCCTAACGAATTACAAAATTTTTAAATCTACATAAAATTACATTTTATTATCTCACAAACGGACTTGATATTCAATATTAATTTATATATTTATTATAATAATTTATAAAAATTATACAAAGATGGAATAATTTTTTTGTGAAAAAGAATAAAAAGGTCTTTTAATCCTCGACCTTTTTGTTCTTAAACACTATTAATTTTGAAAAAACATAATTCAGAATTATAATAATGAACGACACTGCTACCTTTGAATAAATGCCGTCGGTGAACAAAATTTTCATTCCTACACCCATTTTTTCAAACAAATTGTAAAACAGATTATCAAACGAAGTCTTTACAAGAAGCGGAACGCAAACAATCTCAATAACCCCCGTAACACCACGAGATGCAAAAAACGACACGGCTTCTTTAAGGACAAATTTTACCTCCCAGCTTTTCGATTCAAACACCCACAATTTGTTTGTGACATATGCAAAACTCACGGCACAAACCCAACTGACAAGATTTGCCCAAAACACCGACATTTTGCAAAAATTGACAAACACGGTGTACGTGCCCCACGAAACAACGGTTGTGAGCACACCGAAAATAAGATACATAATTATTTCCTTGTTAAACAACTTTTTCATAAATCAAAGTCCTTGTATAATTTTTTCAGCTTTGATATAATATTTTAGCACAAAGAACAAATAAGGTCAACAAAGCACAGCAAAAGGAGAACTAAATGAACATAAAACTCGGAAAATATCGTCATTTCAAAGGGAACGAATATGAAGTTATCACAATCGCCAAACACAGCGAAACACTTGAGGAAATGGTGGTTTACAAAGCACTTTACGGCGACGGCGACACCTGGGTTCGTCCTGCAAAAATGTGGAACGAAACCATAGAACGCGACGGAAAAATATTCAAAAGATTTGAATATATCGAAGATTAAAATTCATCATTTTATCACAAAAACGTCAACAACAAACCTCGTTTTTAACCTTTGCAAAATGCAATTTAATAATCATCCAAACAAAAGAAAATCCGAAACTGTTATGACAACAAGTTTCGGATTTTTTTATTTTTGGTGGAGATGGCGGTAATCGCTCGGTTCGCTTCTGCGCTCACCGACACGCCGCGCCTAAAAACAGTCCACCGGACTGTTTTCTTAACGGCTGTTTCGATTACATTCCACAGCATAAATAAAAAGAGCACCGCAAGGGTACTCTTTTATTTTTGGTGGAGATGGCGGTAATCGAAACCGCGTCCGAAGAAGAATTGCCAAGGGCTCTACGAGTGTAGTTTATCGTTTGGGATTCCCCTCACGCATCGGCGACAAACAGCCTATACGCTACGGTAGCTTCTGATTCCTGATGAGAGCCGAAGCACTCTCTCATTCATGTTCGCCACTAATCGACGCCCTCATCCAATCCGTGGCACTATCGGTGAGAACGGAAGGGTGCTTACGCAGCCTTCAAAGAAACTGTATTATTGTCAGTTAATTTTAAAGTTGTTACTTTTAAAGCGGTGCAACTCCGCTACTCGCTGACCAAGGTTTTCCGACCCCGTCGAAATCCTTTCATCCCCGTATTTTCAAGTGCCGTGCACTCAATATCGTTCTTTAAACTCCCTTTCAATCGTGCGGTTGGCATCCTTTTTTGCCTGAACGGCACGCTTGTCGTAAAGTTTTTTACCTTTGCAAAGTCCGATTGACAACTTGGCTCTGCCGTTTTTGATATATAATTCAAGCGGGATAATTGACAATCCCTGCTGTTGACTTTCGCCAAACAACTTCATAATCTCTTTTTTGTGGAGCAAAAGTTTCTTTTTGCGAAGCGGGTCACGATTGAAACGGTTGCCCATCTCATACGGTGAAATGTGCATACCGATAACAAACATCTCGCCGTCATCAACACTGCAAAAGCTGTCTTTCAAATTAACTCTGCCTGCACGGATTGACTTAATCTCCGTGCCGAAAAGTTCAATGCCTGCCTCGTATTTTTCCAAAACAAAATAGTCGTGATAGGCTTTTTTGTTGGTTGCAACTGTGTTATTCTCTTTTTTCTCCAAGTCTATCACTCCTTTGTTATTTTGTTAAATCACGCTTCTGCCCTCAATTGCCCTTGAAAGAGTTACCTCATCGGCATATTCAAGGTCTGCGCCGACAGGAACTCCGTAGGCAAGCCTGCTGACCGTAATGCCCATAGGTTTGAGCAATCGGGATATATACATAGCGGTTGCCTCGCCCTCAACGGTTGGATTGGTTGCCATAATGACTTCCTCAACCTCACCGTCACCGAGTCGTGCAATGAGTTCCTTAATCCTGATTTGGTCAGGTCCGATATTATCCATCGGCGAAATCGCACCGTGGAGCACATGATATGTGCCCTTGTATTCGTGCGTTCTCTCAATCGCAACAACATCCCTCGGGTCTTCAACAACGCAGATAACGCTCTTATCCCTCGTGTTGTCCTTGCAAATCGGGCAAAGTTCATCATCAGCCAAATCGCAACAAATCTTACATTGCTTGATTTTGGTGTGAGCGTCGGTAATTGCCTTTGCAAACTCCTGCGCCTGTGCATCGGACAAGCCGAGAACATAAAACGCCATTCGCTGTGCGGTTTTATGGCCGATACCCTGCATCCGCTCAAATTGATCTATTAAATTTTGAAGCGGTGCAAGATTGTACGCCATAATTATCCTCTTATATTTTCAGATTAAAGTCCCGGAATATTGAGTCCGCCTGTTACGGAATTAAGTTCTCTTTCAGCTTCCTCATCGATTTGACGGGTAACTTCGTTAAGAGCTGCAACAAGCATATCTTCAAGCATTTCAACATCCTCAGGGTCAACAACCTCAGGATTGATGCCGATTGCCTTAACTTCATGACTGCCTGTCATAGTGATTTCTACCATACCGCCGCCTGAAGTAACAACATATTCCTTTTGCTCAAGCTCATTTTTCTTTGCTTCGATATCCTCTTGCATTTTTTGAGCCTGCTTGAGCATTGCCTGCATATTCTGTGGGCCTCCGCCCATACCTTTTGGAATTCTTGCTTTCATAATATTCTCCTTAATTAAATTACTTAAATTCGATATTAACCGAGCCTTGCGCCTGATTGATTAAATCCTCAAGCGGGTCCCGTTTTGGTGCGGTTTGCTCTGCCGGACGCTTGAAAAGTCCGAGTTTGAACTGAACGCCTGTCACCTCAAGCAATGCCGCCTTGATTGATTTTGAATGAATCGGCAGTTTGATGAAATCTCTTACCGCCGGATTTGGACTGTCGAGCAAGAAAAACTCGCCTCTGACATAGCCCTTTGAACCGCTGAGCACGCCGAACAACGGAATGTTTGTCCTGTGCAAGACATCCATAAAATCGCCCCATTGTGTAAATTCAACGGTTTCGTTTGGATTTGCAACAAGCGGTGCGGTTTTGTGCTCAACAGGAGGAGTTTCAACAACCGGTTGTTGTTCCTGAACAGGCGGTTCTTCCTCAACGGGAGTCGGTTCAGGTTCTAGAGTCGGCACGGGTGTCGGCTCTACCTTTGGTTGTGGCTTCGGCTCTTCCCTCGGCACATATTCTTCTTTCGGTGCAGGAACAGCAGTTTGTGTCGGCTGAACTTTTACACCGCTTTTAATTGCATTTTCAAGTTTTGAAACTCTGTCAAGAAGTGAAGCGATGCTCTCATCCATCTTTGGCTCGCAGAGTTTAATGAACGCCATTTCAACCTCAATTCTTGCCGAAGCGCCGCCTTTGATTATCACCAAAGTGTTTTGGAACAGGTCGAGTGCAAAAACAATGCTTTCAACCGAAAATCCCTTTGACGCTTTCAAAATTGTGTTATATTCATCATCCGTGCAAATAATCAGTTCACGGCTCTTACGCACGGTTTTGGCAACCAAGAAATTGCGGAAATGATTAATCATCTCAACGCAAAGTCGCTCCATATCAAAGCTGTTTTGATAAAGGTCGCTGATAATCGACATAGCCGTGTTGCTGTCGCTGTTTGCAATGCAATCAGAGAGTTTGTACATAGCTTCTCTGCCTGCAAGACCCGCAACCTCGGACACCAAATCCGAATTGATTTCCTTGCTTCTGCCTGCGCATTGGTCGAGAATTGAAAGTCCGTCACGCAATGCACCGTCGGCAATTCTTGCAATAAGCACGGCTGCGTCGTCATCAAGGCTGAGTCCCTCAAGACCTGCAACCTCTTTTAGTCTGACCGCCATTGTTTCGGGCTGAATTCGTTTAAAATCAAACCTTTGACAGCGAGAAAGAATTGTGGCAGGAAGTTTGTGCACCTCGGTTGTTGCAAGAATGAATATTACATGTGCAGGCGGTTCTTCAAGAGTTTTGAGCAAGGCATTGAATGCCCCTGTTGAGAGCATATGCACTTCGTCGATAATATATACTCTGTATTTTCCACGGCTCGGAGCGTAATTCGTTTCGTCACGAAGTTCACGAATATTGTCAACGCCGTTGTTTGAAGCGGCATCTATTTCAACAACATCATAGATTGAGCCGTTGTCGAGTCCTCTGCAAACCTCACATTCGTTGCAAGGCTCACCGTCAACATTATGCTCGCAGTTCACAGCCTTGGCAAGAATTTTTGCACAAGTTGTTTTGCCTGTTCCACGAGAACCCGTGAACAAATATGCGTGCGACACTCTGCCGTTTTTAATCTCATTTTTAAGCGTGGAGGTGACATGGTCCTGTCCGTATACATCGGAAAAAACCTTTGGTCTGTATTTTCTGTACAAAACCTGATACATATCAAAACCTCCTTAAAGAATTAAAATGCTTCTACGCCCTCAACGTAACGTACAGACTTGTCTGAGGCACACAGAATAATCCACTTATTGCTGCTCGGTTCCCCGCCTGACAAGGTTCGTAGCATCCTGTCGCACAGGGCCCATACGCTACGCTGAAGGTGTAAAAGCACCTCTGTTTTGTTATTATACAATAAATAATATAATAAATCAATAATTATTTTTATTCTTTAACAAGAACCTTCTCGATTGCTCCGTAGTAAATATTGTGATAGTCCTTTTCGGGATACCATCTTTCATCAACGGTTTTGTCAATGAATTGTTCAGGTTCAAACTTGCTCTTTGCTGTTTTTCTGCAAACAAGAACAAGCTTTGCCTCCTCAAAATACGGCGCCTTTTCATCGAAAACAGGTGTAATTTCAGCTTCCTTAGCCTTGTCAACATCTCTACCGCTCTTTGAACCGCACACTCCGTGAATTTGATTTTTGAGTTCGGCAGGATAAAAGCTGACTGTGAAATAATCGTTTTTATCAACAAACTGCTCTGTGTATCTCTGTGGTCGAATATAAACAGTTGCGGTGTCAACTCCCCAAAGTTCGCCGACCGCACCCCAAGACACAGTCATTGTGTTGTAGCCGTCCTTATCACCCGCTGTAACAAGTGCCCACTGCTTTGCAATAAGGTCAACAACATTTTCCTTAACCTCGCTGAATTCTATTTCCTTAAACATATATGTCACCTCGTTAATTATATACATTATATATATGTATTATAACACAAAAAGCACTCCCCGTCAAAACGAGTTTGCTCACTTAAAAAAATCAACAGCTCCCCAAAATCGGAGAGCCGTGTGTTGATTTATAACGAATATCTTTCTATTTTTACAATATCTCCGCTGAACTGCTCAAGGTTGCCGTAGTTGCCACGAACATTTGACGGGATTTTGCCCTTTTCAACATAGAATTCCATAATATCACAATTTCTTACTGCATACTGATGGTTACTGTCGGTGTGTCTGTCCGACTTTTGATCACAAAGAATAACTTTTATGGATTTTCCCGTTGAAAATGTAATGCGGTATCTTGTGCCGATTGTACTGCCGTAGAACGAACCGAGGGCAACGCAATAATAATTCCCAATCATACGAATACCCGTTTTTTCATCGGTATAACATTCGTTTGAATTAAGAAGTGCGTACTGCGGTGAACCTTTGGCAGTTACTGCCGTGTAGTAGGCATAAGTTTTTGTTGCGCCCGAAACATTCGGAAGCCCCATTTCTTTCGGTATCTCCGCTTCTGCCGTGTTGCTGAATCTTGCGTTATGCGCAGAAAGCATTTTCACCTTGTAGGTGTAAACAACATTTGTCTTTACATCCTTGTCAACAAACGAAGTTGCATTGTCGACAACAGCGATTTTTTCAAAATCATTGTCGTTGTCGCTTCTGTAAACAACAAGTTTTGAAGCGTCATAAGTGTTTTTGAATGTCAGCTCGATTCCGTCAGCCGATGTTTTTGCAACTTTGATGCGTGGTTTCAACGATTTGGTCTGAAAGCTGACAACACCGAGTGTTTCTTCGCCGACAGCCGATGTCACCATAAACTTGTATGTTGAATCATCAAGCAATCCGCCTACTGTTATATTGGTTGTGTTGGTGGTTGCATACTCTTCAAAGCCATGCGTAATAGGGTTAAACTGATAAATGTTGTAGCCCAAGTAAATCTTGTCGCCCGACCACTTGATTTTTGCAGTTGATTCGCCGATGTCATAAGCCTCAATGCTGAACACTTCCGTTTTTTCCGGTTGTATCATATCAAAAGTGCTTTGAACAAACGGTGCATCACCTGCCATAGCCGTTTTTATCCCCGTGTAGTCCTGATGAACCGAGCCGGCATATGCAGGCACAGAAGCACCCAAAACCACGATTGCCGTCATCACGAAAGAAACGATTTTCATTGATAGTCTACTGATAACAAAATCTCCTTTACAAACTTGTAATTTTTGTAACCTTTTTGTAACCGCTTAATGTTATATCAAATTTTGAGCTCTTTGTCAAATTTTTTTGAAAATAAACTACCTTTTACATATTTTAAGTTTATTAAGCAACAAAAACGCCCCTAAGCCAAGGAGCGTTTTATCATTTTTGTTATCTTATTCTGCTGATTCTGCTGATTCTTTTACGGCAGGAGCGGTTGTTGTTTCAGGCTCGCCGTAAACCTGAAGAATAACCTCCTCACCGACTGCGGCAATTGAACCTGCTGCCGGAGCAGATGCGTCTGTATTTTTAACGGTATTTGCAATATGTGTTCCGTCATTATAAACAGCAACAGTGCTGACCTTGAAGCCGAGTTCTTCAAGCTGTTTTGTGGCGTCCTCAAGGGTCAAACCTCTCACGTCCGGAACAGCCTGGGTTTGAATGCCCTTTGACACGGTGAGGATAATCTCAGTGCCCTCGTCCACAGTTTCGCCTGCATTGACGCTCTGCTTAAAGATTATTCCCTCTTCGGTGTCTGCCGAATATTCGCCTTGGAAAGTGAATTTGAACTGCTCGTTCCAAGCACCGTTGTTTTCAATATCGCTTTGAGTATAGCCTGCGCCGACAAAATTCGGAACTTGATGAGTTTTAACAGGTGCGTTGGTTGTTATGTTATCCTTGTTGTTATCAATCAAGCCTGAAAACTGCACAACATAAACCGCAGCGGCAATTGCGGCAACAATCAAAATTATAAGAATCCAAACAACTGCCTTGCGTTTTTTGTCGCCCTTGTCGTCATTATAATCGGGATAACCGCCCTTTGCGCCCTCTTGATAAATATCCTCTTGCTCAACGGCAGCTTTTGCCCTTACGGCAGGAGCAGCGTCAAGAAGTTCTCTGAAATCGTCAACGGTCTTGACTCTCTTTTCGGGATAAACCTGCAAACCTCCGACAAGCGCCTTGATTACATGCATCGGGATTTTTTCGGCAATGGCGTTTGGAATCATCAACTTGTCATTCGCCTCTCTTGAAACGGCAGACGGCGGATTTGCACCGACAAGTGCTCTGTAAATGCAAGCCGAAAAACTGTAAATATCGGTTGCGGCACAAATTCTGTGCTTATTGTCATATTGTTCAAGCGCTGTGTAGCCCTCGTTTTCGGTAAACTCCAAAGCGGTCGATTTATCGCTTGCCTCTGTAATCGGGAACGGAGCAAGATGCACCTTTCCGTCTCTGCAAAGCACAAGATTGTCGGGTGTGATTGAACCGTGAACAATGCCGTTTGAATGAAGTGCCTCAATTGTTGTGAGAACAGGCATAAACATAAGCCTTGCGGTTTCCCAAGGAATATAGCCCTCCTCATTTCTGAGCAAATATTCACGAAGCGGAACAGACTCGGTTTTTTCAATTATTGCATAATATGTGCCGTTTGCTTCAACAAGGTCATAAACAGGCACAACGGCAGAAAGATTGTGGAGCTTTTGCATAGTTGTCCACAAATTGAAAAACGACTTTTTGTAGCGTGCAAACTCATTCACAAACTTTTGACGAACATGGAGTTCATCGCTGTCGTCAAATCTGCTTGCAATCCCCTTTGGGAAAAATTCTCTGATATAAATCGGTTTTTCGATTTGTCCGTCATAACCCGAATAGGTGACAGAATCACTTTCAACCTTTATAACCTTGCCAATAATATATTTGTCGGCAAGGATGGTCTTTGTTTTGAGATTAATGCTGTCGTTTTGAGTGTCGTTGTCGTAACCGCATTCGGCACACACCGAGCCTTCGGTAAGCTCTTCCCAGCAATTAGCGCAAAGATTGTCAAAATCTTTCATAGTATCACTCCGTATATAGTAATCTATTATTTATAATATCAATATAACTATTCAATGTCAATCAAAAATAAATTTGTATTCGTCGTCGGATGCCATCGACATTGCGTCATTTTTGCTGACAATTATATGGTCAATCAGCTCAATTCCGAATTGATTAAGCCAATTCAACAGATTCAAAGTAAAATTGACATCCGAAAACGAAGCACAGGAGTTGTCAATCAAATGATTGTGCGCAACAAACACATAACAAGGTTGCTCGGCAATCAGTCGCTTTGAAACCTCGGTTGGCATAACATTTGCAAAACTTGCCGTTCCCTGCGATATATAACCCGACTTGATAACTCTGTAATCTTCATCAAGGGTCACCATAACGACCCTTTCAACAACCTGAACCGACAACATATTTTTTGCATATTCAATTATTTTATCGGTGTTGTCAAGCACCTTGACTTCATCATTTTTTGCAAGTTCTATCCTCGACAAAATGTGGCGCATAAGCGAAAGATAAATTGCACTGTATTCATCAATTCCGTCAATTTTTAACATTTGCTCAGGACGCACCACAGAAATACATTTCAAAGATTTAAACTCGTGGATAAGATTGTCGGCAACTTTTTTGCCGTCGGTTTTTGAAATCGAAAGAGCAAGCGCCATTTCAAGAAGTTCGGTATCCGACAAAGCAGAACTGCCGTTGAGCAAATAATCGTCTTTCAACTTTTCACGCATTTGATTTTTCAACTCTGCATCCGTCATAGCCGACCTCCTTAAAAAATAAAAATTATATTTAAAGTTTACCATTATTGCCCGTTTAATTCAAGAGTAAGTGTGGCGCATAATCACCGATGAACAGGCGAAAAGCATTTTTTCAAAAAAAATAAAAAAATTCAAAAAAACTCTTGACATCTCGTCCGTAAAGTGATATTATGTATAAGCACTCGAGAGAGAACACACATTCCTCCTTAGCTCAGTCGGTAGAGCACTCGGCTGTTAACCGAGTTGTCGTTGGTTCAAGTCCAACAGGGGGAGCCACAAAAAGACAAGTCAATGACTTGTCTTTTTCTTTTTACTTATACCTTATTAAAAGTCAAGACCTTCGGCTTAGTCGGAGATCTTGACTTTTTCAATTTATATGCAAATGATTTATTTTTCCAAATGTTTTTCGAGGAAAGCTTCAACCGTGTTCCAATAAAGTTCAGGCGCAACAGACGACGAAAGTGCGTGACCTGCGCCTTGAATTGTCAGAATTTCTTTTTCGCAATTCGCTGCCGAATACAGTTCGTTTAGCATACCGTACGGTACAAGTTCATCCTCCGAACCGTGGATGAACAAGGTTGGAGTATGACTCTTTTTGACCTGTTCAACTGCACTCGCCTGCTTGAAATCGTAGCCGTCACGAATCTTTGAAATTGCAGAACTTGCGTTGAGAACAGGAAACCACGGAATGTGCAAAACATCTGCCTCTTGTCTGAACTCATCCCATTCCGATGTGTAGCCGCAGTCCGCTATTATTGCCTTGACATTTTTCGGCAATTCTTCGCCCGATGCCATAAGCACGGTTGATGCGCCCATAGATACGCCGTGGAGGATAATTTGTGCGTCAGGCTCTAATGAAATGATATAGTTTATCCATTCGATAACATCAAAGCGTTCTACCCATCCCATTCCGATTTTTGTTCCCTCGCTGTCGCCGTGTGCTCGTGCATCAACTGCCAAAACATTATAGCCGAGCGAGTGGAATTTGTTGACAAAACCTGCCATATGCTTTGCCTTGCTTGTGTATCCGTGGCAGACAAGAGCATATTTTGTGCCGGGATTTTTGAATAATTTTCCGTGCAGACGAAATAAATCGGACATAATATAAACATCTTCGCCGTTTTCGCCATACCATTTTTTCATCTCCGGTGTGCCGGTCAGTCCGCTGTATTTTGCGCTTGCATCTTCTTCACTGCCGTTGGTGTTTGTGGCTTTTTGAACAAGGTTGTTGAGCTTGCTCATATGTATCGGCGATTTTGTGTTTATCGAAAAATCATAAAATATTTCTGCCGATATTGCGGTCAAAGCTGTCAACCCACAGATTGTGCCGAAAATTGCACCCATGCCTTTTTTATTCACAAAAATCCCTCCTGTCTTTTTTTAAATTATATCATAATCGCAAAGGCGGTTGCAAGATTCTTTGAATTATTTATTAATACAAAAACGAGTTTTTAGCTAAAAATATAACAGTGTGTTATATGCGATTTAACAATTTGTTTTATTTTTATTCATTGTTAGTAGATTTTTTTGCGGTATTATTAAATTTGGGATACAACATCAAATTTTTGAATTTTGTTTAGGTTGGAGAGTTTCAAATAAAATCTTAAGAAACATATTTTTTACAACCTAAAATGATGTGAGGACTTAGCGATATACTTGATACAAAATCGAAATACGGCAACGAAAGGAAAAATAAAATGGCCAACTTAGAAAATTATATGGAGCAACAGTCGGTTCTCTGCGAGCAGAACGACAGCATAAGCAAAAATTTATATGCAGAATACGGCGTTAAGCGTGGACTGCGTGACGAAAACGGACAGGGCGTTTTGACCGGACTTACAAACATTTCAAACATCAAGGCTTTTGATTATCACAACGGAGAGAAATGCCCGTGTGACGGCGTGTTGTCCTATCGTGGATATAACATTGAAGATTTGGTTGCAGGAAGCAAGGGCAAAAGATTTGTCTTTGAGGAGGGTGCATATCTTCTTTTGTTCGGCGAGTTGCCGACCGAAGCACAGTTAAAAGAATTTCAGGAACATTTGTCCGAGTGTATGGAGCTCCCGACCTACTTTGTAAGGGATGTTATTATGGATTCACCGACATCGGATATTATGGGCTCGATGACAAGGAGTATTCTCACCTTGGGCTCTTATGACAAGCAAAAGGAATTGCTTGAAATTCCAAATGTTTTGAAGCAAAGTATGCAGTTGATTGCAACATTTCCTATGCTTGCCGTTTACGCATACCACGCATATAATCACTATGAAAAAAACGAGAGTATGTACATCCACAGACCCGAAAAAAATTTGTCGTTGGCAGAGAACTTTTTGCGTATGCTGAGACCCGATTTGCAGTTCACGGAACTCGAAGCAAGAGTTTTGGATGTTGCGTTGCTGTTGCATATGGAGCACGGCGGAGGTAACAATTCAACTTTCACCACAAGAGTTGTAACCTCATCGGGTTCAGACACATATTCTGTAATTTCCGCCGCTATGTCATCATTGAAAGGCAAGAAGCACGGCGGTGCAAACCTTATGGTAATGAATATGATGGACGACATCAGAGCACATGTTAAGGATTATTCGGACGAGGAAGAAATCGCAGCATATTTGAGCAAAATTCTCAACAAAGAAGCGCTCGACAAAAAGGGACTTATCTACGGAATGGGTCACGCCGTATATTCTATTTCTGACCCAAGAGAAAGAGTGTTCAAGGGATTTGTTGAACAGCTTGCAAACGAAAAAGGTCGCAGCGACGATATGCTCCTTTATAATAATGTTGAAAAGATTGCACCGATTTTGATTGCCGAACAGCGCAAAATATTTAAAGGTGTCAGCCCTAACATCGACTTTTACAGCGGTTTTGTTTATGATATGCTCAACATTCCGAGAGAACTGTACACTCCGCTGTTTGCAATCGCAAGAATTGTCGGTTGGAGCACTCACCGTTTGGAAGAATTGATAACCACAGACAAAATCATCCGTCCTGCATACAAGAGTTTGATGGACACAAAGGACTATATCGCAAGGGAGGAAAGATAATATGGGAATTGCAAACAACGCCGAGGAATTTTTGCTCAGAATACTGAATTTTGAGATTGTATTTGAATTTGCGGAAAAAACAGACTATTTGTTCCTCTACAAAATTAAGGAATGTATCAAACATTCGGAATGTCCGGAGGGTGCGTATCTTTCCGAGCTTGCAAGCTATATGGATTTATCTATGCCCGCAACATCAAAAATGATAACAAACCTTGAAAGAAAAGGCTATATCATTTGGAAATTGGACGAGAAAAAAGAACAAACCTACATTGTTTTGACAAACAAGGCAATAGAACTGACCAACTGCGAAAAAAACAAAATCATTTCAATCTATGACAAAGTTGTTTCCGAAATTGCTCCCGACGACTTGGAAACCACAAGAAACACACTTGAAAAAATCCGACAAGTTATGGAAGAAGCGGAATAACGGCTTTCAAAACTGAATTTGGCAATAAGTGACAAAAACAAAAATCGACATTCAATCAAGAAATACTCAAATGAATGTCGGTTTTTAATTTTTATAAAACTGAGATTACAGAACTCAACTCAATGAAATGTCATCAATAAATTTCAGTTCTTCTTTGGTGAACGGTGCGCAGGAAATTGCCTTGATGTTGTCGAGGATTTGCTGTGGCTTTGATGCGCCGATTAAAACGCTTGTGACTTCGTCTTTTTGGAGCAGCCAGCCGAGAGCCATATCGGCAAGCTTTTCGCCACGCTGTTTTGCCAAATCGTTGAGTCGGCGGATTTGCTCCATCCTGTGCTCATCGAGCGTGCTCTCCTTGAGGTATCTGCCGTCTGTTTTGATTCGGCTATCCTCAGGAATTCCGTTCAAATAACGGTCGGTGAGCTGACCTTGTGCAAGCGGGCTGAATGTAATCAAGCCTTTGTGCAATTTGTCAACCGCTTCTTTTAAGCCGTTGTTTTCTACCGTTCTGTCAAAAATTGAATAACGGTTTTGATTAATTATAAACGGGCAGTTCAAATCTTTCAAAATCGAAGTTGCTTTTTTCAGCGTCTTTCCGTCATAATTTGAAAGGCCTACATAAAGCGCTTTGCCGCTGTTGACCGCTGTTGCAAGCGCACCCATAGTTTCCTCAAGCGGTGTGTCGGGGTCCATTCTGTGATGATAAAAAATATCAACATAATCAAGTCCCATACGCTGTAAACTCTGGTCAAGGCTTGCAAGCAGATACTTGCGACTGCCCCAATCACCGTAAGGACCATCCCACATAAGATAGCCCGCCTTTGTTGAAATTATCATTTCGTCACGATAAGGGCGCAAGTCTTCTTTCATAATTCTGCCGAAGTTTTTCTCCGCACTTCCCGGCTGTGGACCATAATTGTTTGCCAAATCAAAATGAGTGATTCCGTTGTCAAAAGCTGTGAAACACAGCGATTTCATATTTTCAAAATTAGCCGTGTCACCAAAATTATGCCACAATCCGAGCGACACTTTTGGAAGCATCAAGCCACTTCTTCCGCAACGATTATATTCCATAGCCGAATATCTTTCCTTTGACGCAATGTACATAATTTTTCCTCCTATAAAAAAATCATTCGTTGAGCAACGGCACTTCATTTGCCGATTTTCTTGCTCTACATAACAAATATAGCACACAATCCCTCAACAATCAATGGGAGTTTGGCAGTTGCCAAAAACTGAAAATAAATGTATAATAAAGTCCAATAAATAATAAAGGATACAGACTGTCGATAAAGCTCCTGAAACACGCCAAATATAATTAACCGAATTATGCCTCCCATTTTTTTAAAGGGGAGGTGGCAACACGAAGTGTTGACGGTGGGGTTTTAAAAATGCTGTAAATATCGAACTTACAGCATTTTTGGCGTTTTTCGTTTTTTGCGAACAAGCGGTACCATTGTACAGCAATGTTCGCAAGAAAACGAAATTCAGAAACTTTCTCAACAGCCTACATATTATTATGTTAAACCTTATTCCGACACCGAAATTTGTAGAAATCAACGAAACAAAAACGCTAAATGTGAAATCAATCGTGATAAACGAAACCGATATCAACCGAGATGCGATTGATGATTTTTATGCGTTTTTGAGCAAAATCAACATTCAAAACGGCAACGGTTCACAGATTGAATTTGCTGATGACGGCTCACTTGACAACGAAGAATACAGGCTTGAAATCAACGACAAAATCCGTATTTATTCAAACAGCCTCGGCGGAAAAATTTTTGCATTGCAAACGCTGAAACAAATCCTTTTTCAATATGGTGAAAATGTGCCTTGCCTCACAATCAAGGACAAGCCGAAGCACGAAATCAGAGGATTTATGCTTGATGTGGGCAGATATTTTTTCTTTGTTGATGATGTAAAACTGTTCATCAGAAAAATGTCGCTGCACAAGTTAAATTTTCTGCATCTGCATCTTACGGAAGATCAGGGATGGCGAGTTGAAATCGACAAATATCCATTGCTCACTCAAATCGGTTCGGTTAGAAAAAAGACCAATTTCAACCACAAGGAGCACGGCGGATTTTACACAAAGGCTCAAATCAAAGAGATTGTTGACTATGCCCACAATTTTGCAATCGGCGTTATGCCCGAATTTGACATTCCGGGGCACAGCAGGAGTGCAATGGCGGGCTACAGCTATCTTGGCTGTTTTGACAGAAAGTTGCCTGTTGCCGACCATTGGGGAGTTAAGCACGATGTTCTGTGTGCAGGGAAGGACTCAACCTACGAATTTGTTGAAAATATTATTGATGAATTTTGCGAAATGTTCCCCGACAAATATTTTCACATCGGCGGTGACGAAGTGCCGAAACACAGATGGCATTTGTGTCCGCACTGTCAGGCAAAGATGAAAGAATTGGGATTGAAGAACGAGGACGAACTTCAATGCTACTTTATGAATAGGGTGAACGATTATTGCAAAAGTAAGGGCAAGCAGGCGTTTATGTGGAGTTGGGATTTGAAGAACGATAAATTGCTTTCAAAGGATTTGGGCTTTACAAAATGCGGAGATATGGACACGGGCGACCGACCGTTCATTGATACAAGCACATCTGCCTACTACATTGATTTGCCTTACGGATATATAAGTTTAAAGAATACAGCCGACCACCGACTTTATTCGGGCAACTGCCTCGGCGGTGAGGTCACATTGTGGACAGAATATGTGCCGAATATGACAATGGCGGACAAGGTGACTTATCCTCGACTCGGCGCAATGGCTCAAACCGTATGGCACGGTGACAACTCATACGAAAAGTTTGCTGAAATTTTGGATTATTACTATTCCTTCCTCGACAAAAACGGAATCGGTTATTCTAAATTGAATACGGCAAACCCAAGCAAACCTTTGGCATTTTTCCAAAATCTTTGGTTTGAAAGACGACAGCTCACCTGGGAGGGCTTGACCAATGTTTTTGACGACCTAAAGGTTGAACGACTTGCTAAAAAACAGCAACACACAACAGACTGTTGAAAAAGCTATTGAACTTCGGGTTTCATTGTTTCAATAAGCCTTTAATGTTTCTTAAATATAATAAACTATCCGAAAACATAAATACGCCCCCTTAACTATAAATCATTATAGCATTTAGGGGGCGTACTTTTCGCCATATAAACTTGTCAGATAAGTGACCTTTTGTTAAGTTTAACTGCATTGGTCGGCAACATTTATTAAATAAAGACCCTTTTGTTTTGCATAATCAACAGTGTATGCCGTGCCGCCCTCGTGCTTTGTAAGAAAGCAAATGCAAGCAGAACTACAATCAACAAGGTGTCTGTTTCTTTTTTGCATACAGCCGTTATAGTAATGCGGAGCAAGAACCTTCACTTTATCGGCTCTCAATTTAATACCATTATACACATCAATATCTTGTTGCTTCCAATATTTCGTTTGGTTTTCGCATGGCAACACTAAAATAAGTTTAACTTCGGGATGAATTTCTTTTACCGACAAAACAGCCTGTGCAGCAATGGTATCAAACCCCAAAGCACCGCCTGTGCCGAAGTATTTGAAGCCTTTAGAAACGAGCAGGGTAACGACAGCCTTCGTCTGTTCAAAGACCGTGTCGGGCGTATATGGGGCAATGTCACGATGCCCTGTAAAACAACATGTTTGGCTTTTATAATCCATTGAAATCACCGCAGAAAAGCAAAAAGAGCGTAGCCGAAGCTACGCTCAAAAAACACACAGCTTCAAAGTTTTCTGCGACAAAAACCCAACAAGCTATCACGAGATAGGCGTGTAAAAAGAAGTGCGTGTTTTTATCAAAAGATAAAAACATACACTACCTATATCCTCGTGATATTATTAAATTGGATTTTTGTCGCAAAATGATTATACCATTAAAGGTATCTGCAAGTCAAATGGATTATTAAAAAACAAATCGCCCTCACTCTGTTATAGAGCGAGAGCAATTATACTTAATGTACAAATAATTATCCCACATTTTCAAGAATTTATTCAAATGAATAAACATCTATCTTTAAAGTTTTGTTACTTTAAGCTCTACTCAGCAATAAGTGATAAAGTACCCTTTTTTATATAAAAAGTACCTATTATTTGGTGGTGAATATGGTAATATTGTATTAATAATAGTTTTTTATAATATACAAATTTGTGGAATAATCATAATTTGAGGACAGTTATGAATGTTTATATAAACAAGAAAAAAGCATTTCAGACCTTTGAGGGGTTTGGTGCAAGCGGTGCTTGGTGGGCACAGGAAGTCGGTGGCTGGGAGCATAAGGATGCCGAGAGCAACCTTGCTGTTCGTGACCGAATTTCTCAGCTTCTGTACAGCAAAACCGAGGGAATAGGTCTGCGCACATATCGCTACAATATCGGTGGTGGCTCAAAGCAATCCGGCAACGGAAAAATCGACAATCCGTTGAGAAGAACAGATTCTTTTGAAACGGCTGACGGCAGATATGATTTTGATCGTGACAAAAATGCCGTTTATATGATGGAGCAGGCTGTGAGGGACGGTGCCGACGAGGTGGTGCTATTTGTCAATTCTCCGCTTGAAAGGCTCACAAAAAACGGCAAAACTCATTGCGATGCGTCAAGGATTTTTCAGGATAATATCAGTCCAAAGAATTACACTGCTTTTGCAAAATACTGTCTTGATGTCACAGAACATTTTGTCAAAAAAGGAATTCCCGTAAAATATCTTTCGCCGATTAACGAGCCTATATGGCTGTGGCTTGGCGGTCAAGAGGGTTGCCATTACAGTCCTTGCAGTGCGGGAAAAGTGTTCAAAGTTTTTGCTGACGAAATGAACAAAAGACCGTTGCTCGATGATGTCAAACTTTCAGGTTTGGAGAGTGCGGATGTCCGCTGGTTCAATAAATCCTACACAAGAAATCTGCTCAAATATGTCAATGTCAGAAAACGAATTGATTCAATAGATGTTCATTCGTATTTTCTCAATCCCGTTTCAATTCCGTATTTCAGCAGAAAGGCATACATAAAAAGATACAGAAAATGGCTTGATAAAAATTATCCGAATGTTGATGTCAAAATGAGCGAATGGTGTCATATGCAAAGCGGCAGAGATTACGGTATGAACTCGGCGCTTGTTATGGCAAATATTATGTACGAGGATATTTCCATGCTCAATGTCACTTCTTGGCAACATTGGGTGGCTGTCGCAGAGGGCGACTACTGTGACGGCTTGATTTACATAAATTTAGCCGACAAATCCTTTGAAACAACCAAAAGATATTATGCCACAGGCAATTTTTCAAAATACATCCCATACGGTGCCATTCGTGTTGAAGCCGTTGTCGATGACGAGGCTTTGAAACTTCTTGCCTTTACAAAAGACAAGAAAACCGTGCTGATTGTCATCAATGATACAGACGACGAAAAGACAGTTACAGTTCCTGCGATTAACAGTGAACTAACCGTTGCTACAACTGACAAGGACAACAATCTTGCAGAGCGTAAAACAAAAAATGCAGATATAAAAATATCTGCAAAATCTGTGAATACTATTATGTTTTAGCCTGCGATTTTAGGAATTCTTTTCTGTATCTGCTTGGGGTTACGGAGTATTCTTTTACAAACGCCTTCCTAAAATGGCTTCGGTCGCAAAAGCCTACCGTTTCGCTTATCATATCAATGCTCAAATCCGTGCTTTCAAGGAAATATACAGATGACTGCAATTTGCACTGCATATGATATTTGTTTGGGGAAATTCCGTATTTTTCAATGAACATCTTGTTCATTATGTTTGGAGAAATGCCGAATTTGATTGCAATATCTTTCATTCGCAGTTGCTCGTTGCACTGCTTTTCGATGTATTTTTTAACATCCAAAATGACATTGTCGTTTGTTTTTATGTAATGGGCTTCGCTTTTTTGTTGCTTGTTTGTTTTCGGTGCGGTCATTCCCATTTCAAACAGCACATTATGCGTCAACAGCATAAGCCTTTTTTCGTTTTGGAAATTCGGCTTGCCGAGACCTATTTGCTTGATTTGATTGTAATAGGGGGTTATATCGAGCTGGCGAACGAAAATCGGCGTGTCTATTTTGTAGAATTTCAGCCATTCGTCAACCATTTTTCCCGACACGGTGAACCAAATTTTTGTGTATGGATTTTTATCGTCTGAATAATAGGTGTGAGCACCTCCCGGCTTTATGATGTAGCAATCGCCTTTTTCAAGCATTGTCACAATGCCGTTGTGCTCAAAATACCCTGTTCCGTCAAGCACACATTCAATGATTGTGTTGTTGTTTTCTTTTCTCGAAATGATATAGCTCGAATCGGGGAACAGCTTGCCGAATGAATGAAGATGAAACAGCTCGCTGTTGTTGTTTTGGTCGTAAAGATTGAATTCTTCGTTAAAAACAGGCATATTTAACGCTCCATAAAATACACATTTTCAAAATTTATTTACTCATATTTTATCAAAACAATTCAAAATTTTCAATAACATAATATTAAAATAGGGGGAATGAGCAAAATATGAAAGGAAAAGTCAAATCATTTATATCTGATTTTAAGCGATATTGGAAGATACCGCCTAAAGGCAGATATATGTCTTTCAAGGAAATCTGCTCCTTATCGGTCGGCGGAATAGGTGTCAAATTCGTTTATTATTGCATAAACAATATGATGCTCAGCGTTGGCAATTCGCTTATCGGCAACACAATAGGCATTGACCCTACACCGATGTATGTCATCTATCTTCTCGGCGTGCTTTCAAGTTTTCCGCTTACGGCGCTTCGTGCAAAGATGATAGACAACACAAAGAGTATGAAGGGCAAATACCGACCGTACATAGTCAGTATGGGCATACCGTCCGTGCTTCTCGGTATCGGTTTTATTTGGATGCCGTATGAGCATTTCAATTTGTTCTGGAAGTGTGCCATTGTTCTTTTGTTCAACATCGGTTTTCAATTTTTCTACAATTTTTATATTGATGTCAACGACAGTATCCTCAATGTTTTGTCGTCAAACAGCGTTGAGCGTTCGGATGTAAATTCAATCAAGGCGGTTGTTGAAAATATCGCTCCGTCAATAGCAAATATTTTCTTGCCTCTTGTTGCAAAAATGATTACAGGCGAAAACACGCTTTACGATATAAAGATTTACAGAGTTATGTATCCTCCGATGCTTATTGTCGGCTTCTTTATCTCGATGTTAATCTACACAAACACCGAGGAAAAAATTGTTCAGGCAAAGACCCATGTTGTGCAAATCAAGTTTTCAGATGCGTTCCGTGCTATCGCAAGAAACAAGTATTTCTGGATTATTTCTCTTGCAGGCTGGCTCGGATTTTTGGAAGGCTCGTTCAACAACATTATCGGTTGGTTGTACAATTATCAAAACGCTGCAACACCGGGGCAGTATGTAATCATTACCGCCATAGCGGGCAATGCGGCATTTTGGCCAAATCTTGTAGCTCCTTTTTTGATTAGAAAATACGGAAAAAAGAAGATTTTGGTATACACCAACTTTCTCAACATCGTCTTTATTGCAACTATGTTGCCGATAATCAAAATGACAGGCTCGCCGATTATCATTTGGGCACTGTTGTTTATTACATTTATAAACACATTTATTTCATCGCTCGGTCATTTGATGAACCCAAGTTTGCAGGCGGACATTCGTGACTATCAGCAGTACATCACAGGTGAGAGAATTGACGGAATGTTCGCAGCCGTGGCACTTATCGGTAATGTAATCACTCTTGCCACAAGCTCTGTTTTGCCTATGATTTACGAAAAAGCAGGCTTGAACAAGACTGTTGCCGTTTCGCTTGGATATGACGGCTCAAATGTTTATGATGTTCTTTATAATAAAGAATATTTCATCTCGATTTGCTCGGTGCTTGTTATTGCTTCTGTTGCAGGTGCAATTATGAATGTTATTCCGTTTTTCTTCTACGATTTGACCGAAACAAGACAGCGTGCAATGGTCAGCGTTTTGAAAATCCGTGCATTGTTTGAGGATTACGGCAACAATGTTTTGTCGGACAATTCGCTTGTTGAGGCTGTTGATGTCATCAATGATGCCGAGGAATATTACGGCAAGGAAATAAAGGAACTTTCAAAGGACGAAATCAAGCAAGCCAAGAAAACAAGAAACAAGGCTTTAATCAAGGAAGCAAAGAAAAATTATCAGGCACAGAGAGAAGAAAACGAAAAAATCGAGATTGCAGGCTATGTTATGCGTGAGCTTCATCGCTTTGAAACAGCGGAGGGTTTGGCAGAAATAGAAACCGCAAGACGCTTTGTTGATGCAGGCCTTGACGGCTTTTTGAATGTTCAAACAATCACCAAAGAGCAGGCAAAGGCAATGCCGAAGAATACCCAGGAGGAAAAGGACAGACGCAGGGATGCACTCATCCAGATTTCAAAAATCAACGCCTCCAAAAAGGCCATCAAAAAGTATTTTCCAAACGGTATTGTTGAGTTTGACAGCTCGGTGTTTGAGGAGCTTTTCAAAGCCGATGACGAAAATGAACTTGAACTTCATAATTCATTAAAGGCTATGAAGCAGGCAAAGGAAAACAAAAACACGGCAGAGGTTCAGCAACTCAAAGCAAAGGTTAAGCAGTTGCAATTCCAAAAGGCAAAAATCAAGGAAGAAATCAAGGACGCAACCGAAAAGAACTCGATTTACTACCGTGCCGCAAAGCCTTATCTTGATGCAAAAAGAACTCTCATTCAGGCTTCAAACTATTCGCATTTCGACGACATCAAGTTACTTTACGCTGATGCAAAAGCTCGCCTTGACGCCCTCGAAACCGAACAACTCGCAGTGAAATAATGTTCAAATTATTCCCCGAGTAATTCGATAAACTATATACTAATTGCAAGTAAAAAAATTGATGTCTGCCTTTGCATTTTTGATGGATAAACAATATAAAATGGCGAACTTAAAGTGAGGGTTTAAAGTTTTATTACTTTAAGCCCTCATTATTTTTTGAAAAGTCTCTCAAATTTTTTGCTCATTTCAATTCGTGTTACGATTTTGATTTGAACGATGTCTCTCAAAAGTCTCAGTCATAAATGCCCTAAATCGCACTAAAATGACTTTGGAATTTTGAAATAAGCCGTCTCTTAAAATCTCTCAAAGACTCTCACGATATTTTAAGGCAAAGAAAAAATGCCCGAATACCGCCGTAAAAAGCAGTATTCGGGCATAAAAAAGCCTCGAAACACGAATATTCCGAGGTATTGGCAGATTATATCAACCTGTCAAAGAGAAATTACAACAGTTGTAATCTTTTAATTCATATTTTTACTTCTAAATATTTTAGACACGCAAATACACACTCATTTCCGTTTCTCCCCTATTTCCCCACGAATTATAAGGGATTAATGTAATCTTACATTTTTTTAAAGGAACCGGCTTATATTCGT
>NZ_CAKSZA010000009.1 GCF_934525195.1 uncultured Eubacterium sp. | reverse complement strand
CTTGCCGTCTCGCTCTCTCGCTGACGACTTGTACATCTTACCACCTCATTACCCAAATGTCAACACTTTTTTTGAAAGTTTTTTCGCCTTTGAACACCCCTCCTCGTGTTCAGTATATTTAGTTGTTCAATGTGTCTACAATATCTGAGCACTTCTTAAAAATTCTACACAATATATATAAAACAGCCCTCGTTTTGCCTTAAATAGCTATCGGTTTAAAGTTTAATACTTTTTCGATTTTTTTATAAATCATTATAACATCGTCATAATTTATCGTTATATCGAAAAATCTTATTGACTCATTGGTGACTGTCAGAATATTTGCATTGTCATATCCCAAAGAAGCCGTGTTGTAATAAGCAACAGCTATGCCTACCAACAACACGACAACTGAAAGTAACAACATATTTATTACGCACTTCCTTGATTTCACACAATCATTCCTTTACATACTTCTCATTGAGCAATTCGCCAAGGGCATTGCCAAACAATCTTGCCGAATAACAAGCTTCATCCAAAGTGTTGGCATCTGTTCCGACTTCGAGCAGGAACGAATAATGCGTTTCGTACATATTATACTTTCGCTCGGAAAACAAAATCGGACGCATCAAACCGGGATAGAGTTCTTCGACCTTGTTCTGAACCTGCAAATCAAACTTCAGATTTTCTTCCCAATCAGGGAAGTTTTTAACCCTGTTATATTCGCAACCGGATATAATCATCATACGGGCAGCTTTTTTGCCGTTGATTTTTGCAGTCGGTTTTACCTTGGTTTTATTTGAATATGTAATATCATCACGGTGAACATCAATCGTAACTTCTATTGACGGATACTGCTCAAGATATTTTTCAATCGTTGCACGGGAGCTGTCGTATGATTTTGTGTAATTCTTATCGTGAATGGTTCTGTCGTGAATTACATTAAATCCATGTTTTTCGAGATAAGCGGTTAAATCATCTCCGACACGCACCATATTCCTTGCGGAATTGTTTGACCTCGCATCGGAGCTTATATAATAACCCGTATCCAGAAGAGAATACGCCTCGGTTGTGTGCGAATGATAAATAAGAACGGTCGGTTTTGACTTGTCATAAATCGTCAAATCGGAACCTTTATTGAGCAACGCTTTTATATTAGGAGAATAGAACGACCTTGGTATCTTGGTTTGAATTTGCAAATTGCCGTAAGACACGATTGTGCCTCCGCCTTGATAAGCTTCCTCACTTGTCTTGCCCTTTGATTTTGATTTCGTTGCCGTCTTTTTCGCCTTATTCATCAGCCGTGCAATATCCGAGGGTGTCTGCTGAATATTCGTATAGTCCTTGCTGTCCTTGGCACTTATACTGTTCATCACAGACTTTTCCTCTTGAGGTACGGTGTTAGTAGTATTCTCCTCCACAGCGGAACTACTATTTGAAAATGTTGCCTTTGCATTATTATAAATCAAGGCAGGCGAACCAAATTTCAAAATCGACAAGGAAAAAGCGGTGAGCGGTTTTTCAATCAGCGGAGAGAGGTTGACAATTATGCCAACTATTCCAAACAATATAATAGTATTAATTATTATAATTATAATATTCTTTTTCATTATAAGCACCATATATTAAACAATTTTTCACATCTAATTATATGATGCTGTTTTAATCATTATCCCACAAGAGCCAACAAATCCTCAACGCTCAAATTTTTTTGGAGGCAAACATTGATGCCCATACCGATGAGCTTTGCACCTTGCTGGCAAATTCGGTCAATTTCACGAGGAGTGACAAAAACATCATCATTAGTATTGCCAGAAATTATCCCGGTGCTGACAACGGTCGGTATTCCGATTGCAACAACAGGCACGCCGAGAGTTGCATTTGATATTTCATGCCTATGATTTCCGACACCGGAACCGGGAGAAATTCCCGAATCGGAAAATTGAATTGTTGTGCCGAGTCTTTCTGCCGAACCTGCCGCAAGAGCATCCACAGCGATAACGCACGAAGGCTTTATCTGTTCGACAATCCCCTTGATGATTTCGCAGGTTTCTATTCCCGTGTCACCAAGCACACCCGTGTTGACGCAAGACACGGGAAAAAGTGACGGCAAACCAATATCATTTTTTAAACTGTCTGAAATATGACGAGTTGCCAAAATGAAAGATGAAGTTGACGGTCCGAGAGAATCGGCAGTTATTTTTTTATTGCCCAAACCAACAACCAAAACCGATGACAAGTTTTTCGGCATAACGGATTTAAGCACGGTTGAAAACTCATTAAGTCTGCCGTCTAAAATATCGGTATCGTTCACAAATGAATTCACATCAAGTACAACATATTTTCCGACAGGTTTTCCAATGGCTTTTGAGCCGTTCTCGTTGAGCACTTCAACGGTTGTGATGTTGTTGTCCTCGGTAATCTTCACTCCCGACAAAGCCGTCTTTTCGTTTTCTTCATAGCATTCTACTGCCAAATCTGTGCGATTTATCACAAAAATCACTCCAAAACTAACTATTTTTACTAAAAGTATGCCCAAAAACAAAAAAATGCTTGCATTTTATTTAAACTTGTGATAATATAAATCAGCATTAAAAAGAAATTAGGCATCAATGCCTTTATATCCAGTTTCTCGATAAAGGAGTGAAAAAGAAATGGCAAACATCAAATCAGCAAAAAAGAGAGTTTTAGTAAACCAAGCAAAGGCTGCTAACAACAAGGCTCGTAACACAGCTCTTAAGACAGCTATCAAGAAGGCTAACACAGCTATCGAAACAAATGCTGACGATAAGGAAGTTGCAGTTAAGGAAGCTGTTAAGAAGATTGACCAGGCTGCTAACCACCACCTTATCCACAAGAATTGTGCTGCAAGAAAGAAGAGCAATCTTGTTTCAAAGCTCAACAAGGCATAAGTTAATATGATAAACATTTAAAGGTACCGAATCGGTACCTTTTTGTTTTGCCTTAAATATCAAACTCAACATTGTACTTTTTTATCCAAACATAAATCTGCACAATGTAAGCAAGCACCTGCGGTCCACGCATAAGCTGACCATACCACGGCTCGCCAAGGCTGTCGGGATTTGCAATCAAATCGGCAACTGCTGTTTTGTTCAGCATTTCATAAAGCGGGCAGCTTTTGTCATCCATAACTGCGTTAGTCATTTCAATAACTGTTTGGATATATTCGGGGTTAAATGTTTTTGGATAAGGACTCTTTTTTCGCCAAGTGATAATTTCGGGCAGTTCGTTTTCAAACGCTTTGCGGAGAATTCCCTTTTCTCTGCCGTTATATGCTTTTATGCTCCACGGCATATTGTAGGCATATTCAACTATTCTGTAATCGCAAAACGGCACACGAACCTCAAGAGATGCCTCCATACTCATTGCGTCTTTGCGCATAAGCAGAGTTTGCATAAACCAATCCATATTGAGCACAAACATTTCACGCATACGCTTTTCAGTTTTGCTGTCGGTGTCGAGAGTGCTCGTTTTTTTGATTGTTTGAAGATAAGCGTTGCGTGCGTATTCATCGCTGTGTTTCAAAAATCCGTCTGTCAAAATGCTGTGACGAACATCGGTTGTTCTGCTCCACGGGAAAGTGTCCTCAAACAAAATTTCTTTTCTGTGATACCACGGATAACCGCCAAAAATTTCATCTGCACATTCGCCTGACAAAGCAACCTTGTGACTTTTCACAACCTCTTTGCAAAACAGCAAAAGACTGCTGTCAACATCCGTAAATCCCGGACAACCTCTGGCAAAAGTGCTGTCAACAAGTGCATCGGCAACATCACGGTTTGAAAGCACAATGTTGTGATGGTCGGAATCGATATAATCGGAAATAAGCCCGATATAATCGCTGTCCTTGTTCGGCTGAAACAAACTTGATTTGAAATACTTGTCGTTGTCGACATAATCAACGGAATAAGTGTCGAGAACGCTGTTTCTGTCCGTCATATAATCGGAAGCGACCTTTGAAATAATCGAGCTGTCAAGTCCGCCGCTCAAAAAGGTACACACAGGCACATCAGACACAAGCTGTCGCTTGATAGCATCTGTAACAAGATAATGGATATGTTCCTCGGCTTGAGATTCGTTGTCGAGAAACTCACCCGCCTCAAGTTGCCAATATGTGCCAACGGTCAATTTGCCGTGCTTGTAGTACATATATGACGCAGGCGGCAGCTCCTTGATGTCACGAAAAACAGTTTTGCCGATAGTTTTTGCAGGGCCGAGCATAAAAATTTCATTCAATCCGTTTTCGTCACAAACAGGTTCAACGCCCTTGACCTTGAGCAAAGTGTCAATTCGTGACGCAAAAGCAAGTATTGAGCCTTTGTGCGAATAAAACAGAGGCTTAACGCCGATTCTGTCACGGCACAAAAACACTTCTTCGGTGTCGGTATTATAAATCGCAAAAGCAAAAATCCCGTTAAGCTTTTCAGCACAATGTTCCTGCCAAAGATGAAAACTTTTCAGCACAACCTCGGTGTCGCACGAAGTGTCAAACACATAACCGTGAAAACGAAGTTCTCGCCGAACCTCATCGGTGTTGTAGATTTCACCGTTATACACAATTATGTATTTGCCAAACCTCATAGGCTGACTTCCCTTTTCAGGGTCGATGATGCTCAACCGCCTGTGAACAAGCACCGCATTTCGGCTCACATACTCGCCCCTCGCATCAGGGCCACGCATTTTGAGCGAATCGCTCACCTGCCAAATCATCTTCTTTTCCTGTCTTAAATCAATGTCGTCACAGAGTATTCCTGCGATTCCGCACATAAAAATCACCTCGAAATATACTATGCAAAACGAAGCGAGAAGTCCATCAAAAAAAGTCAAAACTTTTTTAAAAAAATGCTTGACATTGAATGTCGTTTATGATATTATGTACAAGCGTTAAGGAAACGCTGGTGTAGCTCAGTTGGTAGAGCAGCTGATTTGTAATCAGCAGGTCAGGGGTTCAAGTCCGTTCACCAGCTCCACAGGGAGATAACCTCGGTTATCTCCCCAAATAATATGGAAGAGTTCCCGAGTGGCCAAAGGGAACAGACTGTAAATCTGTCGTCAATGACTTCGGTGGTTCGAATCCACCCTCTTCCACCAGAAGAAAGAGTAATCGTTTTGATTACTCTTTTTTTCTTTTATAAAATAGTTTTGCGGGTGGATGAAAACCACACACTACTCCCGCTTTGATGTTGAAATTCTATTCAAAACGTTCTATAATTTAATCAGAAATAAATTTGAAAGCGATGATAAAAATGCAGACATACACCTATATTTCACAAGGAAGATTTGAATTGACCGAAAAGCCGAAGCCTGTGATTATGCACGAGAGAGATGCTATTGTTAAGGTAACACTTGCAAGCATTTGTTCAAGCGACCTGCACATCAAGCACGGAAGCGTTCCCCGTGCTGTTCCCGGAATAACCGTGGGGCATGAAATGGTCGGAATCGTTGAGGAAGTTGGCAATGCGGTGACTACCGTTAAGCCGGGCGACCGTGTGACCGTGAATGTTGAAACCTTTTGCGGAGAATGCTTTTTCTGTAAAAAAGGATATGTGAACAACTGCACGGACAAAAACGGCGGTTGGGCACTCGGTTGCAGAATAGACGGCGGACAGGCTGAATATGTGCGTGTTCCGTTTGCCGACCAGGGCTTGAACAAAATCCCCGACAGCGTCACGGACAGGCAGGCTTTGTTTGTTGGTGATGTGCTTGCAACAGGATTTTGGGCAACACGAATTTCTGAAATCACAGAAGATGACACGGTGCTTATTATCGGTGCAGGTCCAACGGGAATTTGCACCTTGCTTTGCGTAATGCTAAAAAATCCGAAGCGTATCATTATGTGCGAAAAAGACGAAAGTCGAATCAAATTCATCACCGAGAATTATCCCGATGTGCTCACGGTTTCGCCGAATGAGTGCCTGAATTTTGTTCAGGCAAACAGCGAACACGGCGGTGCTGATGTTGTGCTTGAGGTTGCGGGTGCGGACTCCACATTCCGATTAGCATGGGAATGTGCTCGACCAAACGCAATTGTGACAGTTGTTGCGTTATATGACAAGGCGCAAACGCTCCCCCTCCCTGATATGTACGGCAAAAACCTGACCTTCAAAATCGGCGGAGTTGACGGTTGTGACTGTGAGGAAACTCTTGAACTTATCGCACAAGGAAAAATCAATACAGAACCACTCATTACTCACACATATCCGCTCAGCAAAATTGACGAAGCATACGACCTTTTTGAAAACAAAAAAGACGGTGTAATCAAAGTTGCCGTTGATTGCCAAAAATAATTTGCTAAAAACGCGCTGATTTTGAGCTAAAGCAACAAAAAAGACATTAAAAAATCTATTTGTGTACAAACTGTTTATATGCTATAATATACATCTGTTCTGTTGAAACATTTTTATGAACATTAACAGAGGACATAAAAATGAAAGGGGTACATAAAAAGAGATGAAAAAAACAGACTATGAAATCGTCAACATTATGGTGAATAACCGCTAACAATCAAAAAATATGTGTAAGATGAAAAAAATAATGTTCGTTTGCCACGGCAACATTTGTCGCTCGCCGATGGCAGAATTTATATTAAAAGATATGGTAAAACAAAAAGGATTGCAAAATGATTTTGTCATCTGTTCAAGTGCCACAAGCACGGAAGAGATTTGGAACGGAATCGGCAATCCTGTATATCCGCCGGCAAAAACCGTGCTCAACAGTCATGGAATCAACCCTGACGGCAAGCGTGCCGTGCAATTGACCAAAAGCGACTACGACAAATACGATTTGTTCATCGGTATGGACAGTGCAAATATTCGAAATATGAAGCGTATTTTAGACGGCGACCCTCAATACAAAATCCACAAGCTGATGAAATACACCGACAGCACCGCCGATGTGTCCGACCCTTGGTACACACGAGATTTTGACAGATGCTACAATGATATTCACAAAGGTTGCGAAGCACTGCTAAAATTTTTAATATAAAACGAACTCAAAGGGAAGTATCAAAATGATAAACAAATTGCATTTGGCAATGATAAATTTATACAACGGTGACGCAAAGAGAATTCAGCATTTTTGCAAAGTTCACAGCTATGCAAAACTCATTGCAGAAGCAGAAAATGTTGACGACGAAATATTATTTATAATTGAAACGGCAGCACTTACCCACGATATTGGAATTCATATTTGTGAAGAAAAATACGGGAATTGCAACGGAAAATTGCAGGAAAAAGAAGGACCGCCGATAGCAAAACAATTGCTGGAAAAATTAGGCTTTAATGACAAAGTATCCAATCGGGTGCAATATTTAATAGCGCATCATCATACATATGACAATATTGACGGAATCGACTATCAAATTCTTGTCGAAGCGGATTTTCTCGTAAATATGTATGAGGAAAATCTTTCAAAACAGGCTGTTCAAAATGCTTATGACAAAATTTTCAAAACCTCCTGCGGAAAGAGAATATGCAAAATTATGTTTAGACTTTAAATTGACAAGTTTTTCATAATTGCATAAATTTCACTCTAACCTTACACACTGAAAGTTCTACGCTATTAATACTAGTTTTTATGTATTCTTATTATCAACTGCAACAAAAATTGTAAAAATTTTTCAGTTGTAAAAATGGATACGGTACACAAAATAAACTTGCAAGGTGAAAGTGATGTTTTGCAAGGGCGAAAGCGTTTTTGTACAACACACGCCCTTGCAAATATCATTAAGCGAGGTGTATCAACAATGGCAAAGAACACAGTTCCAGAGGCTAAGGACGCTCTCAACCGCTTCAAGATGGAAGCAGCTAACGAGGTTGGTGTTAACCTTAAGCAGGGCTACAACGGCGACCTTACTTCTAAGCAAGCCGGTTCTGTCGGCGGTCAGATGGTCAATGTAATGTGTCCTGTACGAACTGTGCAATTTCAGCGTACAAATTGGGCTAAAAATAACCAACTTCAGCCGATTACATACGAATTTTGCATAGCTGTTTAGGAAAAAACGACCCTCGTAAGCACCTATGTATCATAATCATATAATGATTGAGGCTTACGATAAAAACCCACTGTTTTCAAGGGTTTCAAGCGTTTTTCAATAAAAAGCCAATTCAATAAAGTATAAAATAATCATCAAAATTTAAATAAGTGTTGTGTGTTCACAAAAAATGAGCCAAGAGGTATCCCCTCTCGGCTCATTTTTCAATCAGAATATTTATTATCTTCTTGAATTTTCAAAGAATGACGACAAGATTTCTTTTACATAATTATATCGTCTTGCATAGTTGTTAGGAACACGAATAAGCTGAAAATTATGTTCATCACATATTTGCTGCTTCTTTTTATCCCTTTCAATTACCTTAGTGTCGTTCGTATGCTCGTTACCATCAAGTTCAATCGCAAAAATAGGCAACAATTCTTTTCCTTCACGCTCATATACTATATAGTCAAATCTGCCTGTATAGAATAAATCATTCACTTGATTTGAAGAATTGAACACCTGCGAAATGGGAACCTCTTTTTTAATAACATATTTAGATTTTGTAATCATCATAGCATTTATTGCATGATTTAGTGTGTCTAAAAATGCTGTTTCAGTTTCGGTACTGTAAGGTTTAATTCCAAGCGCTCTTGATTCAGGCACACGCTCTGTTACGGTTGTTTTTCCGTTTAATCGAACATAATTACACAATTCAAACAAATCATCATCGTCTCCCGGATGATGAAGTCTGTTTAGTTGATCTTTGTCCCCTGCAATAACTAATTTTTCTTTAGCTCTTGACGTTGCAACATTTATAAGTTCCTTGTTATTCTTTAACCAAGAATATGTTTTTTCATGCGTCTTATCAGTAAGGGCTAACGAAAAAATTATTTCTTGTTTTTCATCTCCCTGAAATGCATGTACAGTTCCACAATCAACGTTGGTAATTCCGTTTTGATTTAATTCTTCTTGAATTATATTGCGTTGATTTACAAACGGTGTAATAACTGCAATCGTTTTGTCGGGGTGATTTTTAACATAATGAACAATTTCTTTTGCTTCGCTTTCGCTTGTATTTTTCAATGTTGTATCTTTTGAATGACATTCTATAAATTCAAGCGGTTGTTTTTCTTTGTCGGAAGACTGAACATTAAGTTTGTTATTGTAATACTTTTTATTATTAAATTCGATAATCTTCGGATGACATCTATAATGATAGCTTAGCAAAACTTCATCACTGACGGCGTCGGCAGAAAGAAAAGTTTGATAAACAGATTTGTTTTTATAATCGTATTCATCAGTAATGTTATATCTCTTTTTCAAAACCGAATTATTCTTTTCATCAAGTAAGATAACAGGTTTTAACTGTTGCGGATCGCCTACAAGCAAAAGCTGTTCACCCCTGATAATCGGAACAAGTGCTACCGCAGTATTACACTGACTTGCCTCATCCATAATAACCATATCAAAATATTGTTTTGGTTCTCCCAACCGATGAGCAGAAATATTTGTTGTTGCAACAATGGGAAATATCTTGAGAAATTTTTGAAAATTCTCATCATTTGAAAGATACTGATTTAATTGTTTTGCTGCTTCGTTTATGTCTTTAGTGAATATAATATCAGCAAGTTTCTCATATTTAGGCTCTGATAATCGTTTAATAAACTTAGCTGAAGTAAAATTCAAATACTTTAACAATTCAAGTCTGTCTTGTGTAATTAGTGGCTTAATATCATCCTCTGTAATTTCACCGATTTCTTTAAGTGCGCTGTTTACTTTAGCAAGCTGTTCTCCCTGCAAATCCGTGAGAAAAGTCAAGTTATTTGAAGAAGAAATCATTGTTCTTATCGTTTCTTTTCGTTCATTCATATCAAGCTTTTCTTCATATTTACGAAGCAAATCACTTAGAGCTTTTGTTTTGTGTTCTTCGTCATTCTTTTTTCTGTTCAATGACGAATCAAACACTTTCATAGAAGCAGTTATTTCAAACAAATGTCGTATTTGTTTAATTGCTTCTTTAAGTTTATTACCGTTTCCAAGACGGATTATCGGGAAAGGTATATCATTACCTTTATATTTAAGATGAGAAAGTTTTTGGTAAATCTCATCAACCGGATGATTATTATACGATGAAATCAAAACACTTTTGTTATTAAAAAATGCGGTGACAACTGTATTGAGAATGGTGTTTGTTTTTCCGCTTCCGGGAGGTCCTTGAACATACAAAACGGGATATTTCAAACCGTTATGTATTGCTAAAAGTTGGTCAAGGTTTACTTTATCGTTATATAAAGCCAAAGGGTAATTTTTAATTCTCCTTGGCTTAGCCGTTAAGTCACCAAAAAATGCTTTAATCGGATATGTCACCGTGTTATCTTCATACATTTTAAGAATGGCATCATACTCCTTATCAAGATTTATCGTGAAATCTCTTGATAAAGCCATAACATATGGCATATCATCAACACCGTTGTATTCAGGATTATTCTTAGTAATTAAATCTTTAATAAGTTCGGCATTTTCTTCAAACTTATCAAGTAATTGGAACTCGTCTGCATCAAGAAACCAATGAGCGCTTATCTTTACACCGTCAACTGTGAACTCACGACAAACAGATACTTCATCATCTTGTGTAAGGGTGCGGTTTTTTACATCAAACAAAAGCTTTTTATAAGCAAGTACATAAAGCCCTTTTTTAGTATGAATACTACATATATTCATACACAAAGATACTGAACGAGGCATTTTGTTTTGATTCTTATTTTTAGCATTATAATTATAAACTTTTACTAAATGTTCAAACTGTTCATTGCTTAAATTATAATCCCCTTCCCCAATGACATCCACATCAAGTTCATCAATTAGTTTATAATCATTTCGATATGGAGTGTTATCGAGTTTATTACATTCGCTATAATAATCAAGAAGCTTCAAATTTGTGACATTATTAAAAATAAACGAATACCTTGAGGAGTGTTCTTCAATATCCTCAATCAATTCAGAATTTATTTCATAAAATGAGCCTTCAATCAAATTGGCGTCAATTATAGAATCATAATACAAATTTAATTCTTTCATTTCCGATGTAGCGACATTAAGCCCATCAACAATGAGCAATTTTTTATACGGGTTTATGTTTTTAATTCCAATCCAATATTTTGTTACATTTTGCTGTTTATTCCTGTATTCCACAGCAATCCACTTACCTTCATGAATCGCTTTGAAAATATCTCTTGAAATCTTGTTTATGTCACTCACCTCCGAAACAAAAAATAAAACCCTACATTATTCTACATTAATTTGATATATAAATCAAGTTTCAGGTGATTGATTAGATTTATATACTCATTAAAAGAAAAGCGTTGGAGAACCAAATCTCCAACGCCCTTTTTATTGTGCATCATAATTTGTATCAATTATTATTTTCGGTAAAATTCAATCCTGACAAATCAATTTCATATTTCAGCGAAATTAGTGGTAAATGAAAAAGTAAATATAACGAATAAATTTGGAATACACATTATTCGCCGCTAAAAGTGGCACAGATTGCAAAAGTTTGTTGTAATTTTTGGCACGAACTATATTTGTAAATTTATAAATCGAACATTAGTAAAAGAAAACCTCTTTTGGTACAATTTGAGTATCAAAGGAGGTTTTTATTATGAATAATACATTATTTGAACAATTCGGCGGTACATATACCCAGCAGGGCGATTATCTTGCCTAATTTAACTTTACCGGCGGAAGAAGAAACCGATTATATCGAAGTATGGGAACAACGCAGGTTAAATTATTTAAAGCACCACCGCAAAGTTTTATATTATAATCTGCTCACTTCTGGCAAACTCCATTCCCACATTGCCGATACAGAGGAACAAGCCCAACAACTTTTTCTCCGGCTGGTAAATGAACTCGCCGAAAAAGAAAATGTAACCGAACAGCTAAAAGCAACCGACCAAATGAAATGGGTTCAGAAGATGAATAACATCCGTAGTAAAACAACTGAAATTGTGAATGCAGAGATTACATTCGTATAATAATTAAAGGTTTTTAAAATCACACCTCAATAATTCCGTTGTCCCGTTGCAATATATCCTTAATAGTAATTGCAACTACGCAAGGATACAAACACATAGTATCCTTTGTTATTGTCCACATTTGCCCACTTTCATCAGAATCAGCTCCATGATCAGCAGCATTGCGAATTTGACCTATGTAATCTATCATACCTCGATGTTTTTTAGATAAGCAAGAGGATAAGGCATCTCTTTTTTGGAGTATGCCGTTTTTACCTTTTAATGATACACTGTGTTTCTCCGAATACCTATCCAAAAAAGACTCAAAAGCGTTAGCTGCATATACTATTACGGCACGCATATCTGGTGTTTGAGCTTTAGATTTTTGGAACGCTTCCGAAAGGGGTTCCACAATTGTAGTGTTATTGATTGAATTATAGACAGTTTCACCAAAAAAATCTCTCAAAGATTTTTCAAAAACAGCACTTTCTGAGAGGCTGTGTTCCACAAGCGAATATATATTTTCTTCTTCTACAAAGCTGTACAGATTTGCACCCTCACTCTTTAAAGCTTTTGCATATGTCGCAATGCTTATCAAGGTGTTTTTTATATCTCTTTCATTCGATGATAGTGAGCATAATATTTTTGTCTGTTTACATGCTTGTTCAATAGACTTTGTAAAATTATAACGAACCTTAAATATTTTGTATGGTTGGTACTGTTCTAGTATCAATCTCATTATAACTGCTTTTTGATTATCAGATGTCGCTGTTACAAGCTTTTTTGCAAGAAACGAATTTACGGAATAACAATTTGAAGAAGCATTAAATGAAACCATTTCTAATTCAATAGCCATTTCAAGTGCCTTGTTTACCTGATCATCGGTTGCTATTCCAGTAAATTCAGCAACAAAATTTCTATCAGCATCCTGTCCTTTAGCAACAATAGCATCGACAACAGCAACAATATCCTCGGCAGTAGTTAAAACAATATTGTGTGCCATCCTATTACTCCCTTAGTATTAATCCGATAATCCTTTTATAAGTTTTTGTATTTTGTCTGTGAGTTCATCCATTTCTGACACCGAACAATTAATATTGATGTTAATTGTTATTGATTGTTCGGTTTGGATGTTTGTTACAGGATGAGGATTAGGACGAGTTGTTTGCAATGTATCCATTGTCTCATCAGTTACAATTTGCTCACTTTCTTCTGCTTCCATAATTTCAGTAACAGTTAGTTTTCCGTCAACTTCGTTAATGACATTAACTGATTTTAAAATTTCAATAACTGCATTTGCTCCTGTTCGATTTTTTGTTGTATCTTTCTGACCGGAAGAATAAATGATATGATTGAGAAAATTTGTTCTATCCATACCGTTTCTAATTCTAACAGCAGATACCATTCGGTTAAGAAAATCATTTTCTGCGATTATTTCTTTCCAAATCCTTTCAAGTTCATAATCAATTTTAGATATATAGGCTCTTCCTAGTGATCGCCCAATATCAGTAGCCGATTTTTTGTTTCCTTCGGTAATTAAGCCTATTTGAACCAAAAAACCATTATTACCACTTACAACAGTACGAGGAATTCCTGTCGATTGAGTAATGTCATCCAGGGACAACAAGATGCCCTCTTTTTCATTTGCGTATGCCTGAATAATTTTGATAATCTCTTCTAAAGAGGATGCGGGAAGTTTGAAAGTTTCTGCCATGATAAAAATCTCCTTTATAATTAATTTTATTTTTTTAATTTTGTGGCATATATGCTGTTTTATTAATTGATTTGTGAACTCCTATAAGAAAATAATAAAATCTAAAACATTCTTAGGATTTCACATGTATAGCAAATTTTCGTTAATAGCTAATGTTTTGTATTTTTTTGCTTTCTGCCTATTTTTTGTAATATACTGCATTAGATTTTGCAACTCTGCTATTGTTGAATTTAAAATTTACATGAAACTTCTGTGTTCCTTATTTGGATTCAGATATTTTAAGATATAGGTCATTAAGTTGAATTAACAATAGCGATATATTGTTTGCTTTTCGGTCATTTTAACCCTCCTTATAAAACAATATTTCCCACTTACCATATCTCTTGCCGCTTTCTCGGCGGATATAGTTTTTATCTTGCAGCGATTTCATAATTCGCTTGATCGTTGCAATGGATTTTCCGGTTGCTTCTGCAAGCTCTTGCTGTTTAATAGTTGGGTTCTTTGCCACTAATTCTAAAACTGCAAGCTCTTCTAAAGTACAGTCTAAAGTATCAAATTGATACTTTGAAACTTTGGAGTTGATACTTTGGGATTTGCTTTCGTCCACATAATCAATGTGCATATATCTGTTTTTCAGCTCATAATGCGTATCTAACAAAAGATTTGAAAAGAACATTTCCAAAAACTTCGTTGTGGAATGGATGCCTTTTTGCAGGTTATTATAATTAGCACGAACCAAAGCGTTGCGGAAATACCAAGAATACTTCTCGAATGCGTCGTTATTTACGCTAAAGCCGAATGTTTTCATATATTTTATCATAAATACGGCAGTTGCACGGGTATTTCCCTCGCTGAATGGGTGAATTTGCCAAATATCAGAGGCAAATTTTGCCAAATGCTTTACAGCCGCATCAACCGACAAGCCCTCATAAGAAAATTGCTTTTCGGTGGAAAAATCATAGTCCAAAGTTTCCTTAATACTATTCCAATCCGCATAGATGACTGTATCGCCGTTCAGAACCCACTCTTTCTTTGTGATGTTGTACTGCCTGACTTGTCCTGCGTGACTGAACACGCCCTCGAACAATCTGCGATGAATCGAAAGCCACTCGGCAGGAGAGAACTGAAACGCTTTTTCGCCTAATAACTTTGCAATTCTTGCCGAAACGATGTCTGCTTCTTTGGTTTCATTTTCCGTTTCGGTGCGTACAGAACGCTGCTCATAGTAACTGTGAATACGCTTTTGAGCCTCGTCGATTGTGATTTTACCCTCGATATGCTCTTTGGCGGTGTCTAACAAATAGTCAGAAGTATTCAGCCCGTCAACAGCCTGCAAACCAATGGCAGTTTGCCACGCTTCGCTTTTTTCGGCTTTGTCGGGTTCGCCTTGTTTTATATATTCTTCAAGTTCAAATTGCCAATTCTTATCGGGCATATTTGCACCTCTTTCTTACAATTCTTCAGCCTTAAAGGTTGTATATCCCTCATAATAGTAGCTGTGGTCGATACCTTTCATATAGACTTCTCTGCTGTTTATTTCGTCGGTAAGCGCACCTTTTAACAACACTTTAATCTCTACATCTTTAATCGGACTGCGTTCCATTGCGAGAAGATAATCTTCTTTATCCACCTTGCTCCAGTCTACTACTTTGCCGATTTCGTTTTTCAAGATATGGTCAAGCCAAATGCGAGTGCTTCGACCGTTGCCCTCACGAAACGGGTGTGCAATGTTCATCTCAACATATTTTTCTACTATCTCATCAAAATTTGATTGTGGCATTTTGTCGATGTTTTCAAGTGCCGATTGCAAGTACATAAGCGGCGCAAAGCGGAAATTACCTTTTACCATATTGACCGTGCGAATTTCTCCGGCAACGTCATAAATATCCTCAAAAAGGTGCTTGTGGATTGCCTGCAATGTTGCAAATTTACCTGCCAGAAGAGTATTGAGTAAGCCTGTTTCAAAAAGCTCAACAGCCTTTTTCTTGCTGATGCGTTCCTCTTCACGGGCAAGGTCGGCAGAACTTGTTAAACCTAATTTATTTTCAAGTGCCATATTGCACCTCCGTCATAATTACGATAGTATTTCACACCGAACTTTAACCATACAAAAATAACTATGCTATTGTAGAAATATAAAGATTTTCTTTATCTACCAATAATTGAACCGGTTTGTTACACAATTCATTTACTTTGTCAATATTTTCAATAAAAGGTCTAATAGAATTACTTTGACGTTCGATTAAGGAACTCATCTGTTTTCTCAACTTACCGGCATTTAATTCGTCTAATTTGTTGCCTGCTGCGATCAATGCTTCATCAGCTTGACCTTTACTGATAACCGGAATTTTCTCCACAAACTTGCCAACGGATGTGCTTGCCTTTGCAAAGCCTTTTAGCATTGACGACTGCACAGATGTTGATGAATAACTTTCTATTTCATCATAGCACTTCGTATATAATTCTCTGTAATTTAGAGAATGTTTTTCCAATTTTTCAGAAATCCCTGTTAAATAATCCTTGTCAAAGTTTCCTAAGAGCATTACTTCTAAGAATGACGAGAACCCAAGTAAGTATAAGGCAAGCTGATAATCCTTGAACTGGTCTTGAACCATCTGTAATTGCTTATTCCCGTTTGGTCACTATGAATAAAAGATTTCTTATTAACCTTTGCAATTATCTGCTCACGGTAAAAAGCAATTTTCTTTTCCGCTTCTTGCCTTATGTCAAGAACCTTTATATGATTACTGTTTTTATACATTTCATTGTTCCAGTTGTATTTGTAATTGTTAAACACATCAAACAAGAAATTTAAATCACCCTTTAAGTCGGCTTTTTCTTTCTGAACAAGAAAGTCCATCATCTCTTTCTGCATATCTTGAATAGCGTCAAGTTTCTTTTCAACATTCGCTAATGCTGCTGCCATAAATATCATTGTCGGGTCGCAAGCAAGAGGCGTCATTTTTGCCTGACCGCCACCAACCATACCGGTTGAAGTCTGTAATGAGCCAATAAAGTTATTTGTGCCTTTCATCTGGAACATTGTTTTTCCGGCAGTATTCACATAATAAATTCCGCTTCCACCGGCTCTGTTCACTGCCGTTTGAACAGCTGTTGTAAGTGGCTGAAACGCTGTGCCATATGCGGCAAGCCTTGAAAGCGGCAATGATGTATAGTTCGATACACCAACCTCAGATTCTTTCAACATGGGATAGATTGAAGTGTTGTTCATCATTTGCAATATTTCATTATCTTTATTTTCTTGCATTTTATTATTTAGAGTAATTATATCGTCCATTATTGTCACCCTTTTATATAATCAAAAAATTTACCTGTCGGAAGAGTATTGAGTAAGCCCGTTTCAAAAAGCTCAACGGCCTTTTTCTTGCTGATGCGTTCCTCTTCACGAGCAAGTTCGGCAGAACTTGTCAGTCCTAATTTATTTTCAAGTGCCATATTGCACCTCCGAAATTTGATTATTTATCCGCTGCAATACCGGATTTCATCCAAGCGTCAATTTCGCTGACTTTGAATTTCCAAAGGCGTCCGATTTTTGCTGCGGGCATATTTCTTCTTTCTATCCAATCAAGTACGGTATCACGGCTGACGCCAAGATATTCGCATATTTCTTTCATTGAGTACCAGCGCTCGATGTTAGAATCCATTAGATTTTCCTCGCTTTCAGATAGTTACAATTATACAAGTTTAGTATATCACACAGAATGCTTAAAAGCAATGATTATTGCGGATTTATAAGGGAAAAGCAAGAAAAAATCAAAACAAAACGGAGCTGTTACTCAAACGGCTCCGTAAGGTTAATTATAGTTATTTGTTTTTCTTGATTCTATTCGGGAAACTACTCTCAAGCATAAGGTTGAACACAACAGGAAGCGGCGAAAAAGAAAAAATAGTTTCAAAATTAAATGAACTGCTTACATAAACATAAACGAGTTGAGAAATTGTATTCCTCAACTCCTTTTGTTTATAGTATAGTTCAATTTTACGGCAAAATTTCGAGCCAATAGCCGTCCGGGTCCTCAATGAAATAGATACCCATTTCAGGATTTTCAAAGCAGATACAACCCATTTCTTCGTGCTTTTTATGTGCCGAGTCAAAATCATCTGCCTTAAATGCCAAATGGAACTCACATTCACCCAAATCGTACGGCTGCGGATGTTCTTTAAGCCAAGTAAGTTCAAGTTCAAAATCGCTTGAATCATTGCTCAAATAAACGATAATAAAATCGTCGGTGGTTTTTCGTCTGACCTCGTGCAAATCAAGCGCATCGGCATAAAACTTAATCGACCTATCCAAATCGGAAACATTATAGTTTTCATGAATCATTCTAAAGCTCATATTTTTTCTCCTTTTGCTGATTCTGTGTTTTTTATTCGTGATTTATACTGCGGATATTCGGTGATAAACCTATCAATCACGCTCGGCTCGTTCCAATAATGCATTGGAAAAACGGCATTGCAATCGACATGTTTCAAAAAATAAAGCATACCGTCGGCATAATGCTCCTCCTGCCGTGGGTCAATGGGAACGAATGCAGCATCAAAATGAGCGCCCTTGATTTTGTCAATCTCTGCACGGTACATGGAGCTCATATGGCGGTTATCGGCTTCCGTCTCACCCTCCCAATACCAATCGTTCAAATCACCTGCGTGGTAAATTACACCCTCGCTTGTCTCGACGATAAAAGCAACACCGCTGTCGGTTGAAAGAAGCGTACTAACCTGTGTGCCGTTGTCAAGAATATAGGTTTGATCGTGATAAGCCGTCGTGACTTTCACACCGACAGGATACTTCTTTTTGCTGATGTCCTTTGCCAAAACAGCCTGATAATTCACACCCATATCATCAAGAATTTCAAAAATTTTCGGATTGAAATGATCTTGGTGAAAGTGACTGCAAAAGACGACAACTTCCTTGCTTTTGTCAAGCCTCGGAATCTCGCCTTTGTAGTAATCAAAAACATAGTAGCAGTTCTCGGTTTCAACCAAAAAACCACTGTGGTTAATGTATGTTATTTTCATAATCCACCTCTGCAAATTCGGGATTTTGAGCAACAGTCAAATTTCTTCAATTCCCAAGCTTTTCAAATACTCATAAGTTCCATTGTAATACTCCGGCAGACGTGTGCTGTCTTCCCAAAAGCCGGTAGAGGTCTTATTGTCATTACCATACGGCACACAAATCACCATACCCGACCTTGCACGAGTTAGTAAAACGCGATATGCATTGAGCATATATTTTTGCAATTCTTTTTTATTTTCGCTATCTGCTGCGATTTGCTCATTCCATTTTGAATGGCCGTTGAATTTGTAAAAATGCCACTCTCCATTTTCATATCGCATATCGGCGTCCCAAAGCAAACACGTATAATCTAATTCCAATCCTTGAACTTGAATTTCTGTTGCGGCATCCTCAAGATAATTTGAAGATCTGGTATCCACTTTATCATCCAAAAACCAATGAACTGCATTTTCATCGCCGGAAGGCAATATATGAATTCCAAGTGGCTTGAAACGAGCAGATTCTTTTGTCACTAATACGCCTGTTCGCTCGCTACCTCTTACTTTTTGATGCAACCAGCTTTTAGCTTTTTGAATATCTCGTGTTAAAACAATCGGATACTTATCTTTGATTTCTTGATACAATTCTGCCGCATTATCTTCAAAACTCAACAATGAATGAACAAAGGCGGACAATTTTTCTGCTCTAAAAGATCTTAAAGATACACCAAGATGCAAATCATCTGAATATGTAACATGATTATTCTTTTCTAAAAGTTCGTTTACTTTACCTTCTGCATATTCAGCTTCGGTCAATTTTGGTGAAATATACACCTTCCAATCAGGGAAAGTATGATTTAAGGCGTTAATCCATTCTGAAATACCGGCTTCACCGGTGTTTATTTCTTGACCACCGCCAACTAAACAAACAATAGTAGCCCAATCTTCTCTTTGATCTAATGACCAAATCAAAAATTCCGCTTCTGACATTGGGAAATTAGGCACTTTTAATTTGTTGCCATAAGTACCGCCTCGTTTAAGATAATCTGCTAACCTTTTATGTGTCCACGAGCGTTGCGCTTCGTCAAATATTGCAACATGCTCCACTTCACCAAAGCCGGATTTTTCCAACTTAATTGCTTTTTCAGGATCAATTTCCAAGACACCGTTCTCAACAGGATTTTTTATCTTAGCAAGCATGTTGTCACGGTATCTGTGAATCATTTGGATAGACTTGCTAACTTCTCTTCTGGAGTCTGTAAGCTTCTTTTTCTCACCGGACGCTATACATTTTTTACGATTATCCTGTGCAAGAGCTTCGGTTAAAACTGCGACCAAAGGTCCATTGCCCGAAAGGTACACTGCACCTTCGTCTTCAACAGGAACATCTTGTCCTTGATAAGTTTGTTTAATTGCTACATCAAGTCCAACAAGTGTTTTGCCTGCTCCCGGAACACCGGTTACAAAGCAAATGCTCTTTTCTCCGTTTATTTTACTATCGTTTATCACCTTGAGAATATAGGATATTGTTCTGTCAGTTGAAACTTTATCCGCCTCATGCCTTGTTATATTTTCGACGGAATGATTTTCATACAGAGACCTTGCCGCTTCAATGATTGTCGGCGTTGGTGCATAAGGACTTATAATCCAATTATCATCAACTTTTGACTCGTTTGGATAGCGGAAAAGTATTTTAGAAAGCACTTCTAATAATCCGGTTTTGCCTGTAACTAACGGATTGACAACCTTATCATCATAGATAGACATTTGAATTATATCTGTATGATTTTTATACTCTGTTGCAATCAATACAGGAACTATAATTTTATCTTCGCTCAGCTTATGAAAATTTTTCAAATCGAGAGCATAATCAAGCACTTGGTCAATATCATTTTCAATAATGTTTTTCTCGCCATTCTTAAATTCCAAGCAAAAAATGATTCCATTTAAGAGAAGAACAACATCAACCCTCTTGCCTAATCGTGGTATGTCGTATTCAAATATAATTTTGCCATCATAATTTTCTAATTGCGAAATTACGTCTTGCATAATCGTAATTTCATTCTTCCACGCTTCAATCGTTGTGGTCAAAGCGTTACCATGATAGCGGTCACACAATTCCCCTAATATTGCATTTGCGTCTTCATTTATAAATTCATCAAAACTATTATTATATAAGCATCGTGGATTGTTATTCATACTTCTTCCTCGATTCCATAGTCATATCTTAATGTGATTATTATATCATAATTCGATTCTACAAACAACATCGCAAACGACAAACGAGTAATTTTTAGTACTAAGTCAAATATTTTTTCTAAAACATATCAAAAATACTTACTTCTCTAAATAACAAATCATTACATATATTAGTGATATAGCTTTATAATGCATAATGCAAATTGATTTGTATTTGTACCCGTAACACATATACAACCTGTTTATTGCGTACGTTTCCCGAATAGCAAACTAATAAAAAATTAAGTTTTTCAAAAACGTTCTATTTAATCCTTTTTGATACTTAATAAAACACAAAATTAAATTAAAAACTGTATTCTTCTAAGATGCGATTAAATTCATCAAATGTAACAATAGGAAAATCTATTGTTTTATATCGCGATATAAAAAGTTTGTTTGTTACCATATAAGGCTTAATTGTATATTCAGAAATCGATATATCAAAAGAAGATAAAATTTTTGAAAAATTATTGTTCATATAATCTATTCTTCTTTGAAATTTTTCATCATCTTTATGTTGAAAGAAAAAGCTCTTTTGTTGCATTTGATCTTCATATATGGAACCCACTTTTTGCAACACTTTACTTTCGATTATCCAAATAGTTTTACCCTTGTCATCTATTGCAAAAACATCATAATCTCCAAGTTCCTCAGGATAGCCGGATTTCGGAAAACGTTTATTTAAGTCGACTTCATATTCAACAAAACAAAATCCTCTATTTTTAAACAATTCCGCAATATCTTTAACCATTTCATCTTCATATCTTTTCTTCCATGATTTAAGAACGGATATTAGATTAGGTAAACCTATCTCAAAAGGCAGATACCAATCAGTAATTCCACTAATCCATAAAGTACGAAGATTGCTTAAAGCAACCGGCGTAAACACCAAATTTTCATTTTGAATAATCAATGGTTTTACATCAAAACGATTGTTTCTCTTTTCCCTGTCCCAAATTGGCAAAATATCAGTTTGCTTATTTTCGAGAGTTTTTAACAAAGATTCGTTCAATGTAATAAAATCTACGGTATTGCTTATCTCAAACTCATCATCAATTCTAATTTCAAGATTTGAATTAAATGCTTCTATCAATGCACTTTTTTCAACAGAAAAAACATTTGTATATATTTCTGTTGCTACATTGTCCTCAATTAGTCCCAATTGTATATATTCCAAAAGAAGAATTAGTAATTGAAAATCAATTCCTGTATCATTTTTAAATTGTTGAATAGCTTCTCTAAAGAATTCAGCATCTTCATCATCATTTTTTATATGATAATCATTTGTATTATACTTTCTTAATAAAATATCGTCATATATTTTCCTTGAGTCATCTTCAAAAACTGTATCTATTTTATATTCAGAATCAACTTCAATATATAAATCAAAATCTGTATAATAACAAGTGTCCGCATTATCTTGCAACACAACAAGCCAATTTGCAAACCCAATTAAATATTCAAAATCTTCTTTTGAACATTTTTTTAAGGCGTCGCATCTTTCAACGACCAAATTTGATTCAAGAAAATATTTTGCTGTATCGGCATTTCTTCTATATTCTTCTCTTATATTTCTTGTCTTATGTTCAAATTCTTCTTGAACAGAAGCATCTAAATCCTTAAATCCTAAATACCTTTTATAATTTACAATAACACCATTTTGTTGAATAGCATAATAATCTAATATTCGTTTATTTAATTCTTCTTTGTCATATAAAGAAATATATTTCTCAAATACTTGAACAGCCGTATTTTGCATGGTTCTAATTGTTTTGGTAGCTTCTTTTCCATGATATTTTCCTGGAAGAACACCTGCTGAAAAACAGATTTTGGCAATTTCTTTTCTAACCTTTGCATAACTAATATCTGAAACTGTTATATCAATAGAAAAATCTGAAAAATAGTATTCTTGTTCAACTTGAAAAACGCCAACTGTCTTTTTTTTATAGTTATCGGCATAGACCGTTTTTTCAAATAAATCAAACTTCTTTAAATCGTACTTTTTTAAAGGAGTTAATAATTCTACAAAAAATGTATTTTCGGAGTAACGATTGCTAGCGTTTTGAATAGTATTCAAAAGGATTTCTGAATCATAACTATAGCGTAATATTACACATCCTGCTTGAATATATTCATCGCTATAAACTATAGTTCTGTTAGGATCATTTAAAAATTTATTTCCAAATTTCTTTTTTGCATAGGTTAAAGGAATAAATAACAATTGTAGTGTTTTATTCCTCAAAACAGAAAAATTAGATAAATGTTCCCTATAACGAAGCATTAATCTTTGAATTAATTCATCAGATGTGTTCAATGCTGTGTGTGCAGACTGAGAAAAATCATCATCACAAAAATGAGCAACATTTTTTGCAACAAAAACATATAATTCAGGTGATAATTTCTTAACCTCTCCACCAAAACCAATGCATCCTTTGTGATAGATTCTGGTGAAACCCAAATCAACCTTTTCAGCTTTCCAATTTAAAGGGTCGATAAATAAACTATTGTCATTCTTTGGGAAATCGCTTAAGATCTCTTTAAAGTATTGATATGTATATCCTTCTGCCTCATTATAATCTAGAGATAAATTATTAAATTCAATTGCACCAGAAAAAATATTTCTGTTAGCGTTTTTCCAAGCAAAAAACAAATTACACATACTACCAAATGAGCAAATCATAGCTGTTTGATTTTCATGATAATTCAAAAACTCAATTAGTTCCCCAAAATCATCTGAAAAGCCTATCATATACAACAAATCTAAGGAATTATATATAGGCCTTCTTTCACTTTCTCCAAGCATATAATAGTTTGATGAAATATCCGTATATGAATTTACTATCATAAAAGTTATTTTATTTTTTGCATCTAAATTGACACATATTGTGCCATTGTTTTCTTTTCTTGGATAACCTTCGGCAAGCAACAATTCTCTATTTGAACATTCTAAAAATTTATTTAATATTGCATCAACATCTTTATTATCATCAAAAATATCATTGTCAATAACAATAAGGATATTTTCTTTATTTAGACCAGCGAACAATACACCTTTATCAACTAATTTCTCATTAGTAGTTTTATCAATTAAAACAGGATTAATTAAGGCTCCATTCTGTTTATCGTTCGAAAAATTATAAGAGTTTTCGACAATAGAATGTATAGTATAAGTTACATGCTTTTTTATTATATTGTGATCCGAATTGTTTAAAAGTATTTTATAGTAATCAACTAGCAAAGAACAATTATATAACGGATAAAATTTTAAATTTCTTTTAACAAAATGCCTATATTCTATTGGAGAATTTTGATATCCCATAATACTTGAAACTGCTTGAATTTGGTTTATAAACATCTGATTTTCAAACAACCCATTGACACTAATCCAAAAATCTTCCGTAGGTAAATCGAACACTATATTTTGTTCAAAATTTTCTAAATTTTCGCTTTCAGTATTTGAAATAATTAATTCATTGTATTCTAATAGAACGCTTAGTTCATCATCGTGATTAGTTAAGTGAGAAAGTGTCTGCATATATCGCATTGCTGCATACACTTGCAAATGTCCAGTTCCTGTAATAATAGGATATGTTTTGTTTCTATGATTAATAAACACCTCACCAAAATCATCAATAGTATAATCCTCTCGATGTGTGATTTGAGTAAAAGGTGCAATTTGATTATAGAAATTTTCGAAATCAGCATAATTTTCAATTCTTTTATTTCCAAATTTTCCAGGCATTGTCAATGCTAAATTCAACGATAAACTTTGAGCTAGTGCTGAACGGTTTCTTCTCCAAAGATTAAGACAAAAGATAGCCACAACGGCATCTTCAAATCGGTATTCTTTTATTTCGTTATATATGTTAAATGCAATCGGCGTAATATAATCGAAATTTGATGTACAGTTATTCAAGAATTCATAATCAAAAAGCAAATTGTTTTGATGCTTTTTGTACAAACAACATTTCTTATACTTTTTTCCACTTCCACATGGGCATAAATCATTTCTACCAATTTTCATATTTTAAATACCTGTCTATATTATTTTTAAATCAATTATAACGCATTATACCTTAAAAGCAATAACAAACAGCATATATAATTGTAAATATTGACAGATACATTAACAACAACTTGAATAAAAGCATTATTTCTGTTACTATTATCTTGTAAATAAACTTAAAAACTACAAAAAATTTAAATTGATTTTTAATAGAGGGTGTCGTATGACTCACGTATTTATTGTAAATGAACAAACAATGAAAATTCATCTTGAATACTTGTTTGCTGGAACGGGTTCATCGAAAGATGCGCCATTTTTACTTGATACTCAATACATAAATCCAAGAAGAAAAACAGAAGGTATTACCTCATCAGCTGAAAGAAATTTGGTTGCGATGATAGCAGATGTTTCTAGAATTAGAGTAGGAGATAAAATAATCTTTTATTTACAAGCTCACAATGATAAGCCCGGAATGTTTTTTGGTGTATTTGAAGCAGCAAGCGAAGCATTCTATCAACCAAACTCAAATCATTATTTAACTGAAGAATTAGGAAAATCATTAAACTTTAGAGTTTTGATAAGGCCACATAAAGTTTATGCAAAAGGGATATCTGAACACGAGGCACTCGACAGTTTAGTCTGTGTACAGCATCCAAGTGATATGTGCTGGAGCTTAATATACAGAAAATTAAAGGGCAATCGCGGTTGCACAATGATAACTGACAATGAATCACGAAGATTAGAAATATTATTATCAGCGAAGAATAACAATAAATGTTTAGAATCTAATTTTTTCTCATTTGAAAACAATGAAATTATTGCTAGTGATGTCAAAAAAATATATACAGGGCAAAGAAACGAATTAGACATTTTACCAAGATTACTATATAAAGACAGAAAAAATAATAAATGCGAATCACATTTACAGGCATATATTGTTCAAAACATTGATAAAGAACCATTAAAATCTATTTTACTTGAAGACATTGATGATCTTTGGATTGGCAATGAAGTTGCTTGCGGTGTAGGAATGCAACGAATTGATGTTGCTACTATGCAAATAACAGAAAATTCGGTAACAATAAATATTATCGAACTAAAATGTGTTGAAGCATATAACGAAATTATTGACAATCAAATTTCCTGGTACATTGAGTGGATGCGCAACTACATCCTTCCAACATTTCCAAGAAAAACAGTTAAAATTAATCCTGTAATTATCACAAAAGAATTCAAAACTCTACAAGCATTACAGTCATTTAGGGAACACTGTGAAACGCTATTTTGGACAAATACTAGAAATTTCAAAGTTAATCCCACTTCATTAATAACTTACAAAACAGATGATGATAATATTTACTTCAAAAAGGTATTTTAACACTGGATATATTGGCTAAACTATGGTATAGTATGTAAGAAATGAGGTGAGGACTTGAATTATATTGGATCAAAATATTCTTTAATTGATTTTTTAACAACTACTATTGCTGATGTTGCAGGATCAAATACACACGGCAAGGTATTTGCCGATTTGTTTGCAGGAACCGGTGTTGTAGGAAAAACATTTAAAGAAAAAGGCTACAGAGTAATTTCTAATGATATTCAATATTACAGCTATGTATTGAATAAGCACTATATAGAAAATGTCCCACCATTGAGTGCAGAAATAGCTGAATCTTTAAATCAACTTGCCGGAACGGAAGGCTTTATCTATAAAAATTATTGTGCAGGCTCAGGCAGTGGCAGACAATATTTTACTGATGAAAACGGAATGAAGTGTGACTCAATCAGAATTGAACTTGAGCAATTAAAAGAATGTGGAGAAATAGACGAGTCGCAATATTATTATTTGCTTGCCAGTTTAATCAACTCGATTGATAAATATGCAAATACTGCGTCAGTGTATGGTGCTTTCCTAAAAAAGGTAAAAAAATCTGCTGCAAAAGAATTCCAATTAGAGTTATTGCCTATTATTGATGGAGATAAAGAAAGCAAGGCATATAACAAAAACATTTCAGATATAATTTCAACTATTGGCGGAGATATTCTATATTTAGATCCTCCATATAACGCTCGACAATACTGCACAAATTATCATGTGCTTGAAACTATTGCGAGATATGATGATCCTCAACTTCACGGAAAGACAGGACTCAGAGATTATTCAAGTCAAAAAAGCCTATTTTGCTCACCGAGAACAGTAGTTGATGCGTTTGATGATGTATTAAGAAAAGCTGATTTTAAATACATATTCTTAAGCTATAATAACGAAGGATTAATGCCATTTGATGTAATTCAACATACAATGGAAAAATATGGTGAATATCAAAGGTTTGAGCAAGAATATCGCAGATTCAAGGCGGATACGGATAAGAACAGAAACATAAAAGCAAATACAACAACAGAATATCTACACTGTTTAATCAGGAAATAGTACTATGGCAACTTTGCATATTGTGAAGTTGCCGTTTTTCTGTTATAATTATTTTATCTTGAAATTAGAGGTAAAATATTATGAAACCATTTGCTGTTGGCTCTAAGCCTTATTTGTTTGAAAAACTTGCGCAGCCGGATGAAAACGGTTTTAGTCGTTGGATATCAAAAACAGAATTTGTAGGAGAATATGCAGACTTGATGTTTCAAAACGGAGCATCGTGGTGCAGAAAAGAGTCGTCTATTGCAAAAAAGTATATTGTTAAATTCGATAAATCAATTACTCCCGGAAACAGTGTTGACAGAATTAAACTTGACGGATTTAAAGGCAAAGAAGAATGGATTGGCAGTCAAACTATCCGTGCAGATATTAAAGCATATTATCAAAAGCAACGCTGTGTAGTCTTGGGTACATCTAAACCTGAAGTCGATCACAAAAACGGTTGGAAAAATGATGCCGATGTTATGAATACTGCATCACAAAAATTTGAAGATTTTCAACCTTTAAGCAAAGCGGCTAATGATGCCAAAAGACAATTTTGCAAAGAATGCAGAAAGACCGGTAAACGGTATGATGCAAAGAAATTAGGATACCCGATGTCTTTTTATTATGGTGATGAAAATCATAACGAAGCAGAAAACGGTTGTGTTGGTTGCTTTTGGTATGATCCTATAGAATTTAGGAAACATTTGAAATTTGAAAAGTAAGGATAAAAACAATGGCAAAGTATAACGATTTGGATATGAAAAAGTGGAAAGAATACGATGATATTCTTACTGATTCACTTTGGATATTTGATAAAAGAGATAAATCCGGTGTTCATAATGCAAGCTATCATGGTAATTTTGTCCCTCAAATCCCAAATCAGTTATTTAGAAGATATACTAAAAAAGGTGATTGGATATTAGACCCATTTACCGGTGGCGGCACATCTTTAATTGAAGCTCAAAGGCTTGGCAGAAATTCAATCGGTATAGAATTACAGGAAGATGTTGCTAAAAACACTCAGGAATTATTGCTTGAAGAGAAAAATCCAGATACAAAAGGTAAAATCATTATTGGTGACAGCAGAACTGTAAATATAGGAGAAAAATTACAGCAGTTTGGTATTGATAAAGTCCAGTTTATAATTTACCATCCGCCGTATTGGGATATTATAAAATTTAGTGACAATAAAAATGACCTTTCAAATTGCGAAACATTAAATAGCTTTCTTGATTCTTTCGGACAAGTTATTGACAACACATCGCAATATCTTGAAAAAAACAGATATTGTGCAGTTGTTATCGGTGATAAATACGCAAATAGCGAGATTGTACCACTTGGTTTTTATTGTATGAATTTATTTATGATGCGTGGATTTAAAATGAAAGCAATTCTTGTGAAGAATTTTGATGAAACAAAGGGCAAAGCAAATCAAAAAGCAATTTGGCGTTATAGAGCATTGGCGAGCGATTTTTATTTGTTTAAGCACGAATATATTTTTGTGTTTAAGAAGATCAAACAATAATTGGATTATTTATTCACAACCAGCATTTTTTAAAGTGCTGGTTATTTTTTATAAATTTTTTCTCAAAACACATCAACAAAACTTGAATTTTTCTCTGTATTATAGAGGGGCATTTTTTCTATGGTGAAATTAAATGTAAACAAGGTGTAAAGAATTTTGAAAAACACCCGAACAAAACGGGGATTTTTCTCCGTATAGTAGAGGGAGTTTTTTAACGGTGTCTTTTCTTTTTGGTTTTCACTTTATAAAAATATTCTCTCGAATAATTTGGAAGGAGGGTTTCGTATGCGTAAAAATTGCAGCGGTCAATTTTTTCTTTTGCCGAACAGGATTTTTGATGAACGGTTATCGCCCAACGAGTTTATCGTTTATTCTTTTCTTGTTCGTGCAAAGGACTCGGCGGGGCAAAGTTTTTGGTCGGTGCCAATGATTGCGAAAAGCTGTTCGATGTGTGCATCTACTTGCAGAAAAGTTTTGCGTTCGCTTGAAAGCGGTGGGTACATAACGATCTCGAAGCGGTTTATCGGCGGCGAGCAAAAGAGCAATCTATACACGGTCAACAAGATTTAATGCACCGTGCTTTAGGGTTTATCGGCAAAGAATATGAAAGGCTTTGATTTTGAAATTTTATGATTTTTGAAACGAAAATTGATGGCTTTTGAGTGAATTTTTGAGCAGATTTCAAGCCGTCGATTTTAAAGCAGGATAAAGGGGTATGATTTTCGGGCGTTGAAATGCCCGAAAACGCCGTCCGGCAAAGCCTGTCGGCTTTTCAATTCGTAATACTTTTGCGTATGATTCCAAATTCGTATGCAGTAAAGGCTGTTTTTCGCAGAAAATCAAGGCTTTTGCGTATTCACTTGAGCGTTGCGGTATGATAAACCTATTTAAGAAAAATCAGGCAACGCTGTGAGCAAAAATTGACGAGTTCGCTCTAAAATAGAGTAACTCGTCGGACTAAAACTAAAAACGGCTTGTGGGCGATTTGTACGAGCCTGTGAGCAAAATAGGAGGTTAATATGAACTACAAATCTACAATGAAAGGTACATCAAATTAAAGGAGGCAGATATAAAATCATAGTTAGCGTGTTGCCTTATGGCAGCAAAGGAAATAAATTCTAAAGCATCAGGCAATAATAGTATTGAAAAATCAAACGGGAGTGAGCCGAAAATCAATACACAAAACATTGCCGATGAGAGAATCAGCACGGAGCTTTGGATGCAGCATTTTGCAAATACGCTGCTGAATCAAAATGCCATTGACGACAAAACCTATCGCAAATTGATGGGAAAAATCAGCGTGGAAGTCAATCGCAGATACGGAAAAATAAACTGAAAAAGCTCTGTAAAACATTACCAAAACAGGTATCAATCCCCTAATGAACGCAGGGGTGAAATACTGTAAAATAAAGCTGGATAATAGAAATTATTTGTGATATTGTTTGCTTGGAAAGGAGTAAAAATATGGATATATATTCAACTCGTGAGAGAATCAGAAAAGAAAATATCAACTTTATGAACCTGCCGCTGCGAGTGACATTTTACGCTCGTGTCAGCACGGATTTTAATGTGCAGTTAAATTCACTTGATAACCAAATAACATATTACACAGATTTCATCAGGAAAAATCCGAATTGGGAATATGTTGACGGCTATGTTGACGAGGGCATATCGGGTGTATCGACAACAAAGCGTGAGCGATTCAACGAAATGATTGAGGACGCAAAGGCAGGAATGTTTGACCTGATTGTAACCAAAGAGGTGTCGAGATTTGCCCGTAACACGCTGGACAGTATTCGCTTTACCCGTGAACTTTTAGCAAGCGGAGTGGCTGTGTATTTTCAAAATGACAACATAAACACCCTTGACGAGGACAGCGAACTGAGGCTGACGATTATGTCATCAATGGCACAAGATGAGTCGAGAAAAATCTCTACCCGTGTGCGATTCGGTCATCAACAGGCTATCAAAAAAGGGACTGTACTCGGCACGAACAATATGTACGGCTACATCAAAAAAGACGGCAAGCTGATGATTGACGAAACGCAAGCCGACTTTGTGCGAGAACTGTTTGAAATGTATGCAACGGGAAAATTCAGTATGAAGCAAATGGAAAAGCATTTTTACCAAAAAGGAATACGAAATTCAAAAGGCAAAATGCTCTCCCACTCAACGATGAGCAACATCATACGCAACCCGAAATACAAGGGCTACTATGCCGGAAACAAAGTGCGAATTACTGACCTGTTCACCAAAAAGCAAAAGTTTTTGCCGGAGGAAGAATGGGTTATGTATAAAGATGAAAGCGGTGAAACAGTACCGGCAATCGTCAGCGAGGAATTGTGGGACAAGGCAAACGAAGTGCTGTATATGCGAAGTCAGGATGTAATCACGGCACAGCACAAGACGGTGCATCAAAACCTGCTGACAGGTAAACTGATATGTGCGCACTGCGGTATGCCCTACTATCGCAAGGACGCAGTAAGCAAGGGCGGAGAAAAAATCTCAAAGTGGGTATGCTCGGGCAAGATAAAAAACGGTGCGTCAAGCTGTCCGAGCCGAGCGATTTACGAAAGTGAAATCAAGCCGATTATTGAGGATATTTTCAAATCGGGGCAACAGCATATTGAGGAACTCTCGGCGTGTGTGTTAAAGCTTGTGTCCGAAATCCTTGACACAAACGAAAACAAAGACGAGCTTAACAGGTTAAATCAAGAACTTATCACACGGCAAAAAATGAAAGCGAAGTTATTGCAATACAACGCTGACGGAAGAATGAACGACAGCGAATTCATACGAATGACTGCCGACTGCGATAAAGAAATCAAGGACATTGAGAAAAAAATAAATGCCCTGAACAAAACATCAAAAACCGAGCGAGAGATGAAAAAAGAGCTTGCCGAAATCAAAACCATACTGAAAGCGGCGGAAAAACACATTGACGGTGAGGAAATTGACAGAGCGTTTGTTGACCGATATATAAGCGATATTACGGTATATCCCGATGAGGAAATAACACGCTTTGAGATACATCTGAAAGCCGGAACAACAGTCACTAAAACCCTACAAAACCTTACGAGCCGTGCAGGTAGCAATAGTAAGAAAATGATCAAGGCTTATGAAGAATCAATGAGATAATTGTTGATGAAGAAAAAAGGCGGTGAACCGATTTGGTTCATCACCTTTTTGTTTTGCGTTGTGCTATATTCGATTTTAATCGGTTGTTGAATCGCTTGTTGCGCCTGAAACCTCATAATATCCGCCGTGGTTAGATGAGCCGTAGCCGATGTATGACTTACCCGGATTGAGTTTTACCTCATTGCCCTGTGCGTCCTTCATCCAAAGTTTGCCGTCCTTAACGCCCCATGTGATTTCAACACAAGTGCCCTCGGAGCAAACAATTCCCTTGCCGCCCGACAACTTATAGTTACAATAAGTTTCGCTGTTGCCTGCGTGCTTATAATTGTGCTTAACGATATATTCTGTTTCGTCAAGCAAGAAAATCAAGTTTTCCCACTCAACACCCGAAGTGCCGTACTTTGAATCGAAATCGGTTGTTGTGTACTTATGCTTTTCTGTATCGTAACTATACTTGCCGACCTTTGGACAATAACCCTTTGACCATCTGAACGAAACCTCATTAGCGGTGTTTGTTGACAATGCCTTAGCCTCGTCATTAAACTGAAGTTTTGTGAACTTGCTTTCATTCAATTTCAAATTAATATTTGACTTTTGAAGCATCTCGGCAGTATGTGCTCCCATAAGACAGCCTGTGTGCTCGATTGTACTTGTTCTGCTCTTATCTCTGTGGAAATACGAACTTGATTCCGAAAAACTCAAAAGATTGATGTGGTCAACATTTTCGTTCTTAAACACTTCGTCTGCGCCGACATAATTGTCCTTTGAACGGGAAAGACCTGCGTGAATAAACACAGCGTTGAACAACTGTGAAAAATGAATAAACGGCGGTCGTGCAGAGCGTGCCGGACCTACTTGCTCGGGTACTTTGTTGTAATCTGCCCAGAAAAGCAACATTCTTGTTGAGAATTCGCTTTCGCCCTCAAGAACTATATCCGCATCTGCAAGTCCCCACTGCGGTCTTACGGATGAAGTTGAATATTCGTTTTCAACAACAACGGCAACAGGACGCTGTGTGAGAGCACTTTCGTCATAGCCTGTTTCACCTGTAAGCGGATTTTGCGGTCCGAGCGGTGCTTTTTCGGTGACAATTTCGGTTGCCTGTGCCTTTGTTACGGTTGTCGATTCTTCATTTTTTGCACCGTTGAAAAAGTAAAAATAAACACCGACTGCAATAGCGACAACAAGTGCCAAAACAACAATCACAATGGCAACAGTCTTGCCTTTTTTCTTTGCTTTTTTGTCGTCAACCTGCTCTGCCATTTCGGAAAAATACACATTATTGTCATCGTCCTGCTTTGACGGCTGTGCGTCTGCATTTTCATTTTCTTCAGGATATTCTTCCTCGTATTCTTCGTCATTCTCGGTTTCTTCCGCACTCGGTTCTTCCTCAACAGGTTTATCGGGAATTTTGATATATTCGTTATGTTCGGGTTCTTCCTCAATCAAATCAACAATTTCATTTGCCGGTTTGAAATCGTCCTCATCGTCTTGTTCCTGTAAAGCTTCCGATACAAGATGAAATTCGTCCTGCTTAGGCTCGGCGTGAAGTTCCTCTTTCGGCTCATCAATCGGCATTGATTCAACAACAAGTTCTTCTTTTGGTTCTTTGGCTTTTTCCTCTGCCAAAGCCTGCTGTTCGCTCTCAATTCTTTCCTCAAGAGGCTGAGAATTAAGACTGCTGAGTATATCCTCAAATTCCTCTGAATCCAATTCCTTTTTTGGTGCTTTATTATTTTTTATCTCATTAAGTATCTCTTCTAATTCGTTATCGTTCATAAAAAGTGTTCCTTTCAAAAAATAACAGATTAATTATACCACAAATACACCAAATATCCACAAAAATTACTAAATTGTAACACTTTGATAATATAATCACGCCACAAAGCAGACACGCAACTCGCACTATTGAAAATATGCACAAAATGATATATAATGTACTTATCAATCAAAAAAGGACAATGCTATGCCTAAAACAATACCTATTATAATTACAAACAGGAACATACTTGTTAAAGAAAAAGACGAAAACAAGTTTGTAGCCTTCAATATGCCGGGAATAGAAAATGTACCAAACATTCCATTTTATCATCAATTTGCAAGCAAAATTTCGGAATGTCAATACTATTTTAAAGAATTTATGCTCAAATTATACGGCAAAAAAGTGAGCAAATATGTTTTTGCAATCATTGTGCCTGATGACACAACCGCACTTGAGCATATCTTTTTAAACGAATTCTTTTTGCACAGCGACACCTGCAAAGCCGTTGCCCAAACAACTATGGGTCAAACTCTGTCAAAGGCTCACACAAAGTATATTTCTATATCCCGTTCAAACCGCAATATTATTTTGCAATATCTCAACAATAACGAAGTGCTTGCCGAAAAGCAATACGACACAAATTCGTTTGACCCAAATCAAATCAAAGAAGATGCCAAAAGACTGCACATTGATGTTGAATACGCCGGTGCACCGATCTATGTAAACAATTTCAATATGAATATGGATGATTTTCTTGATATGGGACAAGTTGTGACAACAAAAGATTTTCTTGACAAAATCGCTCAAGTTGATGTTGAAAAAGCATAAAATGAACACCTCTGCAAAAAATAATGCAGAGGTGATTTTTTATGAAAAAAGGCAAAAAGCCAAGCTATCAAAATGATGATTTGGGCAACACAAAAGAAATAATCGATTTGCGTAAATTCTTCCATCCAGAGGTCGTTCAGCTTGACGACAACGGTTCATACACGGGCATAACCAAAGAAACCTACTATGACGGAGTTTTGGAAGAACCTGTGCAAGATGCAGATGATTTATAAAAATATAATAAGTTTATTTAATCATAACCACTGGTTGAACCGATGGTTTGCACAGACCCTATAAGGGTCGCTTACCGGCTTACCGACTGAAAGTCGGCACTGATGGTTTGACATCGCATTACTATTTCAATCAGCCCCTCTGAAATGGTATCCCAAAAAATTTAGAAAAAATTAAATATTAAATTGCAAGTGAATGAGTTCGGTATTGTACCGGGCTCATTCCTTTTAGTTTTATGGAAATACTTTCATTGTTGTAGTAATGAATATATTTTTTAGTTCATCAATGAAAGCGTTAACGCTTTCAAATTTTTCGCCGTAGAACATTTCATTTTTGAGTCTGCCAAAGAAATTCTCCATAGTTCCGTTATCCATACAGTTGCCCTTTCGGGACATACTTTGAGTAATGTTATGTTCTGCTAACAAGCGTTGGTATTCGGCGTGTTGGTACTGCCATCCTTGGTTTAAATGGAATATTGGTGTTGCATCAGCAGGTAGTTTTTCAAGTCATCATAAAGATAATCGGAATTTATTTCATATCATTCAAGTAAAATGTTAATCATTTATTTACCTTTCACAAAGCCAAAATGCTTTGCAAGTTTCTCACAAACTTCTTTTCGTGTATCCTGTTCACTATCATCACGAACCAAAATAAAGAATCCGCTTTGGGCATATTCGTTATAATGCTTTTCACTGTTAATCAACTCTAACCCTGCCTTGTAATTTGCCATTACATCTTCCGAATTATCGCAATTTTTGATTACACTGAGGATGAATTGCTTTTCTTCGTCATTTCTGTCAAAAAATCGCTCCACACTCATACTTTGAGGTGACAACATAACTGCAACATGATTATAATCTGATATTTCTTTCAGCACATCAATCGGAATATTGGTATCAACAATTACTTTTTTGTCTTTGGAAAGTGATATTAGTTCTGCAATTTCAAATCCTGCTACTTCATCAGACGTGCCATACATCCATTTTTCATATTCTTCAGGGGAACGTTTTACAAAATCCTCCCAACTGTTCATTAAATTCATAAAGCATAAATTCGGTTGAATATCAGGATCTGCTACTTTATCTGTAATATCACAAGTATAGTTTTCTCCGCAGAATATCAAATCATATTTTTCTGCAAGCATTTTCACCATTGTAGATTTGCCTGCATAAGCAGTTCCTGTAATGAAATATACATTTTTCAAATAATGCTTTAGTATATTATTTTCAATAAACATTTTTCTCACCATCACTCCATATACTCATGTTTAGTCGGAGTGTAATTTTTTGACCTGTATTTTTGTACTTTTCTGTCTTATCTTTGGATTCTATATTGCCATTCGCATATTCAACAGGCTCAATACAAATTGCATTAAGCAATATTTTTTCCAAATGTATTCTTTCAGTTTAATCACTCAAATAAATCCAAAATCTTTTTAGTTTGTGTCTTTTCACTCTGAATTTTCTGCGTGGCTCATATACGGTAGATTCGTAAACGCCGCCATTATTCAAAATGGCTTTTTCACTTCCTATATTACCATCAATACAGGATATGAGTATTTTTTCAAGACCGATTTCTTTGCAATAAGGCAAAACCGCATTCAACATTGATGTGGCATATCCTTTTCTTCGTTCGCTTGGTTTTACGGAATATCCAATATGTCCGCCATATTTTGAGAGATAGTCATTAAAATAATGCCTTATCTGTATCATTCCGACTAAACGCATATCAGCCTTGCGCACATATAAAAACTGCGTTGCTATAACTGTTCCGTCAGGAAGAGTTTTGGGATTCAAATATTTTTTACATTCTGAAATGTATGTAATAGGGTCCTCGTATCTGCGAAGAGGACCGCAGCCATCCATTGAGCTGTCAGTATCCAAAAAATCCTGTCGATATTCACGAATTTGTTCTGCGTATACTTCACTAGGCTCAACCAAGAAAAAATCACCTGCATCAATCTTGATCATATTATCGCCTGCCCTTCTGATTCAATTTATATAATGAATGTTATCTTATCACCATTAAAATTCATATAATCATCACTCCATATACTCATGTTTAGTCGGAGTCAGTACTGATTAATGCTTAAGAGCACACCTAATTATAAATCTAAATTCAGTTCATCGTATAACGAATTTAACAATTAATACGGATATGGCATTAAATCTTCAAGATTAACAACCGTTTCTTCATTGTCCAAAACAACCTTAATATCTCTTGAATTCTTAAGTTGCCACATAAATTCACGACAGGCACCGCAAGGAGGAATTACCTTGCCGACTTTAGTAACCGCAATAATCATCTCAACTTCATACTCGCCATTAGTAATCATTGTTGACAAGGCATTTCGCTCGGCGCACATACCAAGCGAACAATCCGTATCTATACAAACACCTGTGTAAATATTTCCTTGTTTTGTTAAAATAGCAGCACCTACACCACCTGAACTCATTTGCTCATTTATAACTTTTGGTATTGCTACTGATTTTGCCATATCATATAGATTTTCAATCTGCTCATCTTGTATAAGCTTACTATTGAATTTGTGTTTCATCATTTTAGTGTTCTCCTACTATTCAACGCCTCTGCAACTTTGATTGCAGTCGTTCTTTTTATTTCAATCGGGGACATTGTATCACTCATTTACATATTTATTTTATCATATAGTATGGATAATCACAATAAATTTATTTTGACACCTGAATTAAATAAAAACAATTTATAAACAAAAAACTGTGGAGAAATAGACATCTCCACAGTTTTATTTTAATAGATACCTTGTTCCATCATAGCTTCTGCGACCTTTTCAAAGCCTGCAATGTTTGCACCTGCAACAAGATTATAGCCAAGTCCGTATTTTTCGGCAGCCTCAACAGAATGTTTGTGAATGTTAATCATAGCATTATGCAGCTTTTCGTCAACTTCTTCTGCTGTCCAAGAAAGACGCTGTGAGTTTTGGCTCATTTCAAGACCCGATACACAAACACCGCCTGCGTTAACAGCCTTTGACGGTGCAACGATTATGCCATCTGTGTCGATAAGAAGATTGAGCGCATCCTCTGTTGTCGGCATATTTGCAACTTCAATATAATACTTTGTTCCGTTTGCAATGATTTTCTTTGCTTCTTCCAAATCAACCTCATTTTGGGTTGCACAAGGCATAACAACATCAACCTTTACGCCCCAAGGTTTTTCACCCGGGAAGAACGGAACGCCGAATTTGTCGGCATAATCCTGTGCCCTGTCTCTGCCTGATGCTCTCATTTCAAGTAGGTAGTTCAGCTTTTCTTCGGTAACAATTCCGTCCTCGTCATAGATATATCCGTCAGGACCTGAAATTGTAACAGGCTTTGCGCCAAGCTCTGCGAGCTTTTTGCATGCGCCCCAAGCTACATTACCAAAGCCTGAAACCGCAAAAATTTTGCCCTCGATAGTATCGCCCTCGTGCTTGAACACCTCTTGTGTGTAATAAACGGCGCCGTAGCCTGTTGCTTCGGGTCTGATAAGTGAACCGCCGTAGGAAAGGCCTTTGCCTGTTATTACGCCGTTTTCAAACGCATCTGCAATACGCTTGTACTGACCGAACAAGAAGCCGATTTCTCTTGTGCCAACGCCGATATCACCCGCAGGAACATCAACATTCGGACCGATATGTCTGTAAAGTTCTGTCATAAATGCCTGGCAGAATCTCATAATTTCGCCCTTGCTTCTGCCTCTTGGGTCGAAATCTGAGCCACCCTTTGCACCGCCCATAGGAAGTCCTGTGAGCGAGTTCTTGAAAGTTTGCTCAAAGCCGAGGAAATACATAATTGATGAATTTACGCTTGGATGAAAACGAAGTCCGCCCTTGTAAGGACCGATAGCCGAATTGAACTGAACACGATAGCCTCTGTTAATTTGAGTTTTGCCCTCATCATCAACCCAAGCCACACGGAATGTGATGAGTCGGTCAGGCTCTGCCATACGCTGAAGCAAATCATCCTCAACATATTCGGGATGTTCTTCAATAACAGCCTCAAGCGACCTGAAAACTTCTTTAACACATTGGATATATTCAGGTTTTGCATTGTCCCTGCGTTCTACTGTTGCAATTACTTTTTCAATGTAATCGTTCATAAATTTCCTCCTTCTTCTGTTATTCGTAAATGGTCGCACACTTAACCCAAACAGATATAATTATTTTATTTTTCAATCAGCTTGTAATGAACCGTATCACTTATGCTAACAGCCTTATCTAAGCCGACTGTAACATAATCCAAAAATACAGCCCCGATTGGATTTACAAGCATTTTGAATTCGGAAATAAAATTGACATCCTCACCCAAAATATTTTCGCTGCCGTACCTCACTACAAAAACAGAATGACAATTATAATTGATAATATGCTCAACTATGCTGTTTTTTACAGCACCGTCAAAACAAGAGAACTCAATTTTGTCCATACAATCGCCGTCCCCGCCGACAAACACTATCCTGTATTTTTTATCACCAAACAAATCAGTTTTAACAAACGCAAGACGCATTTCCTTGTTATAAAGATTGATTGAGGGTGAATCGCCAATACGGTTCATCAAATCTCTGTACATCATTATACTGACGGCGGCATTTTTGCCTATTCCGTTTATTTTAACAAGTTCGTCATAGTCAGCAGAAAATATTTTTTCAAGACTGCCAAATCGGTTAAAAAGAGAATACGCAATGGGTTTGACATCCTTTCGTGGAATAATCAACGACAAAAAAAGCTCAACAATGTGAACGTCATCCATATCAACACCGTTGTTGGTAAGATATGATTCTCGTATTCTGCTACGATGTCCATCTCTCCCATAAACATTCACTCTTTTCACCTCCAATTAAATATTTTATCACATCATATGTCTATTTACAACAATTTTGTAACAGTAAATTGAATTTTTATGATATAAAATTCACAAAAACACAAAATATTCACTTAAAGCAAAAGAAAAAGGCACTCCAAAGGGGCACACTACATAAGAAAGTAATTAGTTTAAGCTTTCTGAGTTTTGCCCATTGCACTATTAAAAAATCCCGTGAATACGCAAGTATTGACGGGATTTTGTTAATGCACACTGAACAAAATCAGTTTGCTTAAACTGCTTTGCACTCAAAAATCAAAGAAACAGATGAAAGACAAGGCATAATTTACAGGGCAGGCTTACCGCCTTCACTGTAAATTTAACGCAGTATTTCGCTGTTTATTTGATTTTTGAGCATTTATTTTTTATGTAGTGTGCCCCAAGGAATGCCTTGAATTTGAGAAACAATTATCTCCTTGAGAACTGTAGGAGCGTTTAGAAAACAGTCCGGTGGACTGTTTTTAGCTCCGCCGCAGCAACTGCGTTGCGAGGACCCACAGGAAGCAAGAGATTAAATACACATATAAAAACAACAACGCTCCCAAACAGGAAGCGTTGGTTGATAATTTTGTACCGATTATCTCTTGCTGAACTGTGGTGCACGACGAGCAGCCTTGAGACCCGGCTTCTTTCTTTCCTTCATACGTGGGTCACGAGTGAGGAAGCCTGCCTTCTTAAGAGCAGGACGAAGTGACTCGTCATACTGAAGAAGAGCTCTTGAAAGGCCGTGACGAATTGCGCCTGCCTGACCTGAAACACCACCACCGTTTACACGGCAAACGATGTCGAACTTCTCAGTTGTTTCTGTGAGTGCGAGAGGCTGACGAACGATAAGCTTGAGTGTGTCAAGACCAAAGTAATCGTCAATATCTCTATCGTTGATTGTGATTTTACCTGTACCTGCATATACACGTACACGAGCAACAGACTCCTTGCGTCTGCCTGTTCCATAGAAATAAGGATTTGATTCGTACATAATCTATATACCTCCCTTATAATTCGTAAGCAACAGGCTTCTGAGCCTCATGCTTGTGGTCTGCGTTCTTGTAAATTCTGCATCTTGTGAGTTGCTTTCTGCCAAGAGTTGTGTCAGGGATCATACCCTTAACAGCGAGCTGCATAGCAAAATCGCTCTTTTCCTTCATAAGAGTGCCGTACTTAACATCCTTGAGGTTTCCGATGTAACCTGAATGATGATAATAATGCTTCTTGTTGAGTTTGTCGCCTGTAAGAACAGCCTTGTCTGTGTTGATAATGATTACGAAATCACCGCAGTCTACATTTGGCATAAAAATTGGCTTGTGCTTGCCTCTGAGGAGAGTAGCAGCTTCAGCAGCTACACGACCAAGTGGCTTATCAGCAGCATCAATAACATACCATGCGCGTTCGATTTCGTCAGCTTTTGGCATAAATGTTGACATAATCTATATCCTCCAAAATTTTTCTAATCTTTTTGATTGCCTGCATATCTTACCACAAAGCAAAAAAATAGTCAACACCTAAATTAAAATAATTTGTTGTTGCTCTTGTTTTCTTTCTTTTGCTCTTGTTTTCTATGCAAAATCTAATTTATTATTTATCGAAATCAGCACATAGCCCCTTGCATATATACATTATATATAGCCAAAACCGTTGCAAATTCAAAAAAGTTTAAAGTAATTCCTAAAAACCTATTGACATAGTAGGCATTGTGTGATATTATGAGGTCACAACAAAAACCAAAACGAGATTTAGCAATCGGCTTTCACCCGGGCGACAATCCCGAAAAAATGAAAGAAGGACACAGATATGGCACTATATCACTCAGTAGCCGAAACAATCGGCAACACTCCGCTCGTAAAAATCAGCAATTTTGAAAAGGCATACGGTCTTGAAGCAAATGTGTATGCAAAGCTTGAATACTTCAATCCGGCAGGTTCTGTAAAAGACCGAGTTGCAAAGGCAATCATTGACGATGCGGTTGCAACAGGAAAGCTAAAAGAGGGCGCAACAATTATTGAACCGACATCGGGAAATACAGGAATCGGCATTGCATCATACGCTGCCGCAAAAGGATTTAAAGTTATCATCACAATGCCTGAATCAATGAGCGTTGAAAGACGAAATTTGATGAAAGCCTACGGCGCTGAACTTGTGCTAACAGACGCTTCACTTGGTATGAAAGGAGCAATCGCAAAAGCCGAAGAATTGCAAAAAGAAACGCCGAATTCAATCGTTGCGGGTCAATTTGTGAACCCTGTTAACCCAAGAGCTCACTACGAAACCACAGGTCCTGAAATTTGGAACGACCTTGACGGCAAGGTTGACATCTTCATTGCTGGCGTCGGCACAGGAGGAACTGTATCGGGTACAGGCAAATACCTCAAAGAGAAAAATCCAAATGTTCAAGTTATTGCTCTTGAGCCTGAAACATCACCTGTTCTCACAACAGGCAAAGGCGGTGCTCACAAAATCCAAGGCATCGGCGCAGGTTTTGTTCCCGACACTCTTGATACAAAAATCTATGATGAAGTAATCACCGTACCAAACGAAGCGGCGTTTGAATTCGGTGCAAAGTTCCCGTCACTCGAGGGTGCATTGGTCGGAATCAGCTCGGGTGCGGCACTTTGGGCAGCCGTTCAAGTTGCCAACCGTCCTGAAAACAAAGACAAAAACATTGTAGTTATTCTTCCCGATTCAGGCGACAGATATCTTTCAACCCCAATGCTTGCAAAATAATCAAGACACAAATACGATAGAGGCTCTCCTCTATCGTATTTTTTCTTTTTTAAGTCATAATAAATTTATACAATTATTAATATTTTTTCATTGAACTATGCAAATCAATGTTATATAATATTCATAATTATTTATTAAGCCACGGGGCAAATAAATCCTTTGATTTATACATAATATATTATATATCATTGCACAGAGGTTAAATATGAAATATAAATTGAGAAAAGACCCTATAAGCGAAATACCGAAAGGTCAACTGATATTTTGGATTATAGTCAGAATAACAATGATTGTGTGTGCAACATACAGCTTTGTTACAGGCGATGTGGTAATGGGATTTGAAAGCATTTTTTGTTTCATTTTTTCATATCTTTGGGATATGTTCCAAATTTTCGGTCACACAAGCTTTATCATCGAAGTTCCGCCGCTATCCCAAACTATGCTGAATTTAATTATTTTTGTCGGCATTTTGTTCGGCTCGTATTTTAAACTGTTTGACAAAATCAGTTGGTTCGACAATTTTATGCACATTTTGAGCGGTGTTGTTTGCGCTGTGTTCGGCTATGACTTTGCCGTGATAATTCAGCGCAAAAAAGGTCAATGTGCCGCAACACTCGCCGCACTGTTCAGCATAACTTTTGCGCTGTCAATCGCAGTCGGTTGGGAGTTCTACGAATTTTTGATGGACACCCTCCACGGCACAAATCTTCAGCTTGCAAAATACGGCTCCGAAACAGCACAAATTGACATTTCAAAATACCACAACGAATACGGATATTTGGGACTTGTGGACACAATGACCGATATGATGATGAACTCAATCGGCGGAATTTTTGGAATGATATTTATGATAATTCTGCGTAACAAAAAGAAGAAAAGCAAATGAAATCAGCCGAAAAAAAACAGGAATTAAAAAGAATAATCACGGAGCACGGCAAGGTTGCTGTTGCATTTTCATCGGGTGTTGACAGCACGCTTTTGCTAAAGGAGTGTGCCGACACGCTCGGAGCGGAAAATGTTGTTGCAATCACGGCGTGCTCTCTTGCGTTTCCAAAGCGAGAGCAAAGCGAATCAACGGAGTTTTGCAAATCGGAGGGGATAAAACAAATTTGTTTTGACATCAATCCGCTTGAAATTCCGAGTTTTTGCACCAATCCGCCCGACAGGTGCTACATATGCAAAAAGGCGATTTTCACAGAGATTTGCAGAATTGCCGATGAGCAAAAATGCGACTGTGTTTTTGAGGGTTCAAACCTTGATGACGACAACGACTATCGTCCCGGTATGATGGCAATCAAAGAACTTGGCGTTATCAGTCCGCTGAGGAAAGCAGAGTTGACCAAGACGGAAATCAGACTTTTATCGGAGAATTTGAATCTCAAAACAGCAAGCAAGCCATCCTTTGCCTGCCTTGCGACAAGGCTTGAATACGGCGACACAATAACGGAAGAAAAGCTGAAAATGATTGACCATGCCGAACAAATGCTAATTGACCTCGGGATAAAGCAAGTGCGTGTGAGATTGCACGGCAAAACCGCAAGAATAGAGGTTGAACGAGAACAAATGCAAGCCGTTCTTGACAATGCCGACAAAATCACAACCGCTTTTCAAAACTACGGATTTGACTACACGGCGCTCGACCTCAACGGCTACAAAACAGGCAATATGAACAAATCAATACAATATTAAAAACAGCTTATACCTCAAAGCGGTATAAGCTGTTTTTTACTATCCGATTAAATGCTTGTACGCAGCTGTGACAAAGCCTCTAAACAACGGATGCGGTTTGTTTGGGCGTGACTTAAATTCAGGGTGGAACTGACACGCAACGAACCACGGATGTTCCGGAATTTCTATCATTTCAACAATATGATTGTTCGGGCTTGTACCCGCAAAAATCATACCGTGGCTGAGGAGTGCATCACGGAACTTGTTGTTAACCTCATATCTGTGACGATGACGCTCCCAAATTTCGTCTGCGTCATACAATTCATACGACTTTGAGTCAGGATTGAGCACACAAGGATATTTGCCGAGTCGAAGCGTTCCGCCGAGGTCGGTCAGATTTTTCTTTTCGGGAAGAAAATCAATAACGGGATACCTTGTATCGGAATCAATTTCGGTAGAGTTTGCACCGTCAAGTCCAACGACATTTCTCGCAAATTCAATAATCGCAATTTGCATACCGAGACAAATTCCAAGATACGGAATGTTGTGAGTTCTTGCATAATTGCAAGCAAGAATTTTGCCCTCAATGCCACGACTTCCGAACCCTCCCGGCACAAGAATACCGTCAACGCCTTTAAAAACTTCATCAAGGTTAACGCCGTCTGCCTCAAGGCTTTCGGAATCAATCCAATCAATATCAACCGCACTTCTTGTAGCAATTCCGCCGTGTTTGAGCGCCTCGTTTACGCTGATATATGAGTCGTGAAGTTCAACATATTTGCCGACCATTGCAATTTTTACCGTCTGTTTTGGATTGCGAAGTGCAAAAAGCATTTCCTCCCAATCGCTCAAATCTTGATTCGGTGCGTCAATGCCGAGTTTACGCAAAACGACTTCATCCATCTTTTGTTCTTTGAGCATCATTGGAACGGCATAGAGAATATCGCAATTATTGTTTTCAATAACGCAATCTTCGCCGACATTGCAAAACAGCGAGATTTTCCGTTTGATCTCCTCTGTAAGCGGATGTTCCGTTCTGCACACAATAATATCAGGCTGAATACCGATTGACAGCAACTCCTTAACCGAGTGTTGAGTCGGCTTGCTTTTGAGTTCGTCCGAAGCGGCAAGATACGGCACAAGAGTTACATGAATGAACAAGCAGTTTTCCCTGCCGTAATCACACGAAAACTGACGAATCGCCTCCAAAAACGGCTGACTCTCAATATCGCCGATTGTTCCGCCGATTTCCACAAGGCAAACATCAGCACCCGTGTCCTCGTTGCGGCGGATATAATTCTTAATTTCATTGGTTATGTGGGGAATGATTTGGATTGTTTGTCCGCCGTAAACTCCCCTTCTTTCATCAGAAATAACTTTCCAATAAACCTTGCCCGAAGTGAGATTTGAATTTTGAGATAAACTCTCGTCAATAAATCTCTCATAATGTCCGAGGTCAAGATCGGTTTCGGCACCGTCATCGGTTACAAAAACTTCGCCGTGCTGAACAGGATTCATTGTGCCGGGGTCAACATTGAGATAAGGATCGAGCTTTTGAGCCGTCACCTTAAGTCCCCTTGACTTGAGAAGTCTGCCGAGGGATGCCGCAGTTATCCCTTTGCCGAGTCCCGAAACAACACCGCCTGTGATGAATATGTATTTTGGCTTTTTCATAATTTGTCCTCCTATAAAAATCTATAAAAAAGACGGCAATACACCCTTTGGGGTGTACAACCGTCATTGATTGTTGTGCGACCCCCTGTATTTATTTATCGTTACAAGTGAGTCTGATTCCGAGTTCTTTAAGCACCTTTTCGTCAACAGCCGAAACCATAACAGAGCAATGCATTTCGCTGTGCTTCAGCTTGCCAATCTGTGCAAGTGCCAGCTTTGCATTGTCATCGGTAACAGCCGAAATCGCAAGGGCGATAAGAATTTCGTTTATGTGCAACTGTGGATTTTTCGCTCCAAGATGCTGTGTTTTTAAGTTTTCGATAGGTTTGATAACCTCAGGGTCAATCAAGGTCACATCGTCCATCTGTGCAAGTGCCTTTAGTGCATTCAATATTGTTGCACTCAGGCAACCCATAATCGGTGAAGTTTTGCCCGTGATGATTGTGCCGTCAGGCAATTCAACAGCCGCCGCAGGAGCATTTGTTTTTTCGGAAAGTTCTTCCGCAAACTTAACGCACTTTCTGTCATTTACATCAAGGAGAGCGTTGTTGAGCAAAAGCTCCAATTTATATATCTCGCTGTCGTTCTTTGCGCCACGCTTTTTGTTACGCTTTGCATTAAAGTATCTGCGAATAATCTCGTTATTCGATGCCTCGCAAACCGCATCATTGTCGATAATGCAGTTGCCTGCCATATTTACGCCCATATCCGTAGGTGACTTGTACGGACACTTGCCGTAAATCTTGTCAAAAGTTGCCTTGAGCACAGGGAAGATTTCCACATCACGGTTATAGTTAACGGTGGTTTCGCCGTAGGCTTCAAGGTGCCACGGGTCAATCATATTGACATCGTTTAGATCGGCGGTTGCGGCTTCGTATGCAATGTTAACCGGATGATTGAGCGGAATATTCCAAATCGGGAAAGTTTCGAACTTTGCATATCCTGCTTTTACGCCACGCTTGTTTTCGTGATAAAGCTGTGAAAGGCAGGTCGCCATTTTTCCGCTGCCCGGACCCGGTGCGGTGATAACAACAAGTTCCCTTTGAGTTTCGATATAATCATTTTTGCCGTAGCCCTCATCCGACACAATTTTTGAAATATTGTTTGGATAGCCGTCAATCAAATAATGATGATAGGTCTTGATACCTGCATTTTTCAGTTTTTCCTCAAACGCCAAAACTTTTGGAGTTGCGGTATACTTTGTGAGGCAAACCGAGCCGACAAACAATCCCTTGCTTTCAAAAGCGTCAATGAGTCTAAACACATCAACATCATAAGTGATGCCCAGGTCGCCCCTGATTTTATTTTTTTCTATATCAACCGAGCTGATGACAACAACAACCTCTGCCTCATCTTTAAGCTGAAGAAGCATTTGAAGTTTGCTGTCAGGCAAAAATCCCGGCAAAACTCTGCTTGCGTGATAATCATCGAACAACTTTCCGCCGAATTCGAGATAAAGTTTTCCGCCGAATTCCGAAATTCGTTCCTTTATTCTGCTTGATTGCATAGACAAATATTTGTCGTTATCAAATCCTATTTTATACATTCCTGCTATTGTCCCCTCTTATGAACATTTTAAAAAAAGAAAAGACAGATGCACAAAACACCTGTCTGTACTTACCTATTATAAAGTATGGAGAGGAACTTTTCAATAGGTTAATTAAAAAAATTTAAAATTTTTGTAAGGCGAACACAGTTCGCCCCTACGGTATATATGTTATTTTGTTTTTTCTTTTCCTTTAAGGAATGGGCGAAGCGGTTTGTAAATCAACGCAGAAATCGCAACGCTGATTAAACCCTTGATGAATGTAAACGGCACGTTATAAATCAAAATTGCCATTTCAATGCTGTTAACCTTAAAGAGTGCCTGATAAACGCCGAGCACAGCCTCTTTTGGCATAAAGTTGTAATAGAACGGATAAACAATAAAGAGATTTGACGGATAGCTGACAACCGCCATAATGAGTGCACCGATTACGCCGCCCCAGATTGCACTTTTCTTTGTCTTATGTTTTTGATAAATCAAGCCCGCAGTAAGAGTGAAAACCGCGCCCAAAATAAAGTTTGATAACTCGCCTACATATCCGCTTCTGCTGGCTGCAAGGTGGATTACGTTCTTTACAAGTTCAATGAGCACGCCGGCAATCGGACCATATGCAAACGCACCGAGAAGTGCAGGCAAATCCGAAAAGTCAAGTGCAATGAAATTTACGGGACTTGGAATTTCCAAATACTGAAGTGCTGTTGCAACAGCCGCCAACACGCCACATCCGACAATGAGATGCGTTTTGTTCACCTTTGAATTTTTGTTTTGATTGATGATGTTTTCCTTTGACATAGTCGTTCCTTTCCTGCCCGGGATGGCATAAGAAAAACCCTAACATAAATATGTTAGGGCGAAAGACAAATCCGATACTTGCGCACTCATCAATGCGCAAATATTATTAAGATTTTATATTTCTTTCATCCGGACTTTAACCGTCGGTTTCGGAATTGCACCGAATCAGCTGTCTTGCGACAGGTCGTGGACTATACCACCGGTGAGGAATCGCACCTCGCCCCGAAATATTTTGTATAACTATAATAATACCGTCTGTGCAGTTTGTCAAGAAAAATTATTTTCCAAAAACTATGCCGTATAAATCGGTGAGGTGACGGCAAGAAGTTTTTTCTCTCCGTCAACCTTGCCCCAAAGTTCGGCACGGTACCAATGATTATTCTTGAGATTGATATGAATATGTCGCTCGGACACAGCGGTTTCCATAATGCAGACACCGCCGTTTGTAATGAGTTTGATTGTTTGATACTCGACTTCTTCCGTGCCGGAATTTTTCTCTCTTGAATGGAGGTCAGTGAAGAAGCTGAAAACGCTGCTTCCTTTTTGGAGCGTTTCGCCGATTGTGTAGGTCACGCCTTTTTGGTGAACACGGAAGAAAAATTTTACACCCGTTGAAGCAACGCTTTTTCCCATACGCAAAGCCTTTAGTGCGTTGTGCTGATTAATTTCGCCGTCCACATCAAGATAGGTACAACCGAAGTGACCGCAGTTTTCGTCATTTTTCCAATCTCTGCCATAGGTACAGGCAATGTGACACCCCTTGTCAAGAAGTTTTGTCCACATAGCGAGTGCCTTATCATTTTCGGCATTTGCAAAGGTGAACGCACCGTGCCATACCTCAATAAAATCAATGTTGCGGTGATTGCGAAGATTAAATTTCCACGCACCGTTTTCGTCAAACGGATGAGATATTCCGACAACTGCGCCGTTGCCACGAAGTTCCTGAATCACGCTGTCGATGTTATCGGGAGTGGTGTTTGAAGTGTCAACCGCAGAGTCAACGCCGAGCGCAAGCAGGCTTCCGTAAGGCGTTGCACACTCCATACCTTTGATTGACGGAGTGACGGAATCATCAAGTTCCGCAAAACCGTCGGTTGTGTTTTTATCGGTAATTGCTATTAAAGCGAGGTGGTCGTCAGCCGATTTTTGCAAAAGTTCGCTGACAGAAAAATTGCCCTCACCGTGATTGCTGTGGCAATGAAGTTCGCATGGTAAATAGCTCATAAAAGTCATCCTTTAAATATTAATGTAAATATTATATCACTATATAAACAGATATTCTATTGATAAACTTCAACAAATATTATATAATATTCTTGGTGATAACTATGAAATTAAATCTCAAAAAATGGATGGCAGACTTTGACAACAACGAAAATTTGTTTGAGTTGACTATCCCCGGCAGTCACGACTGCGTCACTCAATTCGTTCAATTTCCGCATCACTTTCAAACACAAAGTCAAAACATATACGAACAGCTGAACATCGGAATTCGTGCGCTTGACATCAGGGTTGAAAGCAAGGACGAACGACTGAAAATGGTGCACGGAATAGTCAAGGCATTTTGCACAGCAAACCGTTCGGGCGGTCAAATGGACCTTGAAAATGTGCTTGACCATTGCTACAAATTCTTGGAGGAAAATCCGAGTGAAGCCATTGTTTTTCAGTTCAAAAACGACAGCAACCGAGAAAACGAAAAGTGTTTTGACAACCTCTTTTACACCTATATAAAAGGCAATGAGGACAGGTGGTTCACCGAAAATCGTGTGCCCGACCTCGGAGAAGCAAGGGGCAAAATTGTGCTCATTCGCAGGTGCAAAATGAGGACAGACAACAAGGAATTCACCGATGATAACACGGGAATTGACTTTTCTCGCTGGGTTGAGCAAAGGACGGCAGAGCCTCACGCACTCACGCTTGAAACAAAAGGCAAGGACAATGCCGTATTTATCATTCAAGACAGATTCAAATACAAGCCTGTTGAACGCTGGAACGAGTGCCTAAAGCCTTTTTTGGACAGTATGAGCGAGTTTGACGGCAGATACATAATCAACTACACATCAACCGCAGGCGGTTCAAAAGGTCCGAGAAAGAACTCGAAAATTATCAACGAGTATTTTATGGGTTATCCGCTTGACAAATCGAAATACTACGGCACGATCTATCTTGATTTTCCGTTCCCGGAACTAACAGGAAAAATCATTTTACACAACTACAAATTGTGAAGGCTGCCGATAAAGCTCCTGAAACACGCCAAATATATTTAACCGATTTGCCTCCTCTTATTTATAAGGGGAGGTGGCAACACGAAGTGTTGACGGTGGGGTTTTAAAAATGCTGTAAGTATCGAACTTACAGCATTTTTGGCGTTTTTCGTTTTTTGCTCGGGGGCGGTACCTATGTACAGCTCCCACTCGCAAGAAAACGAAATTCAGAAACTTTCTCAACAGCCTACATCGTGTCAAAAACACTTTTTCGACACGCTTGTTTTTATTCAGCCTTTAAAGTACTTTACCGCAAAGATTGACAAGCCGAGGATGACAAGGATTGCACCTGTTATACGATTGAGGGTTGTCGGTTTTGCCTTGTTTGCAAAATATGCCGCAACCTGTGCAAAAACAAGGGTGCTGACAATGCAAACAACAAGTGCGAGCATATCGGGCTTTCCGCCGATTGCAAAGTGGCTCACCGAACCCGTGAGGGCTGTTGCACTCATAATGAAAACGCTTGTGCCGACCGCTGTTTTAAGTTCATAACCGAGCACGGAAGTGAGCACCAAAAGCATCATCATTCCGCCGCCTGCACCGATAAATCCACAGATGAAGCCGACCATCACTCCGCAAAGCGCAGAACGGATTGCCTTTTGCTTATCCGTTGCCGATTTGAGTCTTTGCTTCGGCTCAACAACAGGCTTAACAATAAACTTGACGCCGAGCAAAAAGGTCATAAACACGGAGAAATTGCCCATTGTTGTCTTCGGCACAATGCTTGCAACATAACTGCCGACCATTGTGAAGCAGAGCACGGAAATCATCATTATAATTCCGTTTTTAATATCGAGATTTTTATTTTTTCCATATGTATAAGCCGACACGGCACTTGCCAAAACATCGCTTGCAAGAGCAATTCCGACAGCCATATACGAGTCCATATCTAAAAAAGTTATAAGTACAGGGCTGATAACCGCCGCCGCACTCATACCCGCAAAGCCTGTGCCGAGTCCTGCACCCAATCCGGCTATGATACAAATCAAAATTTTGAGCATTTTGTCATACCTCCCAAAAAATATAAAAGGTATTATATTACAACAAAATACATTAATCAACAAAAAAATGTTAACATTACTTCTATATATTGTTAATTTGGTATTGTATTATCCCTATATTTTATTCCTATATTGATTTATTATAAGTTATATGTTATAATTTATAGGTTAAAAACGCATTAAGAGGTTGAACATGCAGAAGTATCAGCTTGAAATAAACAATATCTTTGTTGAAAAAGGAAAACTGAATATCGAAGCAACCGCAAGATTTGAAATCAATCCGCTTGCAACCGTGCCAAAAATCAGACTGCTGTTTTGCGGACAGGGGCAGACAAGGCGCTTCCCTTTGCCTGTGCAGGAATGCACAAAAGAAAACGGCATTTGCACAGCCAAAGCGCAGTACAGCTACAATCTCTACTATCTGTTCTACGAGCAAACATTGACAGAGCCTGCTGTGCTCACCTTTGATTTGGCATACGGTGCAGACGAATACGAAGCGGTCGAATTCTCTTTTTGCGAACAGGACAACGAACATATCAAAATTGACGGCAACCGTGTTGTGATTGATAACAAAATCAAATATCACAAGCAACATTTCGGCTTGCAGGATTTGACAAAGCGTTCAACATACACAATCACGCTCAAAAAGCCGATTGTGAAGCTTCTCAATATTTACTACAAGAAATATTGGAAAATGCCTGTCAAAATGAACCGTGTCACCTTTATTTCGGGCAGACGCTCGGAGCTTACGGGCAACGAAAAATTCGTGTACGACAAGCTAAAGGACATCACGGGAATTGATTTTCAATTTTTGATGTTCAGCAGTGCCAAGGGGCATTATAATATCGAAAACATCAAAAGATTTTTTGAACTGTACACCACTTCACGGGTTGTGATTGTTGATGACTATTTCAGGATGCTCAACATTGTGCCGAAAAAAGACGATGTAAAGCTGTTCCAACTTTGGCACGCCTGCGGTGCATTCAAGACCTTTGGGTTTACCCGAATCGGCAAAGACGGCGGTCCTCGCCAATGGGCGAAAAATCACAGAATGTACGATTACGCCGTGGTGAGTTCAAAGAACATTGCAAAGCACTATGCCGAGGGATTCGGTATTCCGGACAATTGCGTACTGCCAAGCGGTGTGCCGAGAACAGACATTTTCTGCGACAGCGAATACAAGGCTAAAGCACAGACGGCTTTTTACGAAAAGCACCCACAGTTGAGGGACAAAAAAATCATTCTCTTTGCTCCGACCTTTAGGGGCAAAGGACAGATGAGCGCATATTACCCGACCGACAAGTTCAACCCTAACGAAATTTGCTCGGAACTCGGAGATGACTACGCAATCATCATCAAGCTTCATCCGTTTTGCAAGGAGAAGTATGAGATTGACGAAAACCTCCGTGACCGCATAATCGACCTTTCGGAAGCAGACGAGTTGAACGACCTTTTGTTCGTCACCGACTTGCTGATAACCGATTATTCCAGCGTTGTGTTTGAAGCGTCACTTCTTGACATTCCGATGCTGTTCTACGCTTTCGACCTTGACGAATACATTGAAAACCGTGATTTCTACTACGATTTCAAGGAATTCATCCCGGGCAAAACGGTTGCAACTCAAGACGAAGTGATAACCGCCATTTGCAACAAGGATTTTGAGAGCGAAAAAGTTGAAAACTTCAAGCACAAATTCTTTGACGACATCGACGGCAAATCAAGCCAAAGAGTGGCAGACAAAATTTTATCATTACTTAATTTGGAGAATTAACATATGGCGTATAAATCAAAAACCGACCCTGCTTTGCAGGCACTTCAAACAGAAAACACTTCGACAGTCTTTTCTATCAAACGAAACATTTTGACTCATTTTCAGGATTTCACAAGAGATTTTCAGTCAAATATGCACCACAAGGGCTACCGCCGTTTTATGGACAAGCTGTTGGACAAGGACATTCCAAAAGCTTACAGAGAAGCGGCAAAGGCTCCTGTTGATGAAAAGAAAGTTATTTTTGTTGAAGTTAGACATCCACAGGTTACAAACAGTATGCAAGTTATGTTTGACGAGCTTGCAAACAACTACGACTACAACATCCACACTCACTTTTTGCTGACAAACGGCACAATCAGAGCCGATTTCAGAAAGCGTTGCCTTGATGCGGTCAAGGATATTGCAACAGCAAAATATGTGTTTATGAACGAGGCGTCCAACACAATGTCGGCAATGCCTCTCCGCCCCGAAACAAAGATTATTCAGCTTTGGCACGGTTGCGGTGCGTTCAAAAAATTCGGTTTTTCAACCGCAGATTTGATTTTCGGTGCATCAAAAGACGAACAGCTCAAGCACCCGTTCAACAAAAACTATTCACTTGTAACCGTAAGTTCTCCTGAAGTTATCTGGGCGTACAACGAAGCTATGAACATTGACGAGAGCAAAGGCATTGTTCAGGCAACAGGTTCAAGCCGTACCGACATTTTCTACAACAAGGAATTCCTCAAAGAAGCAAGAGAGCATGTGTACGAGCTTGTTCCGCAGGCAAAGGACAAAAAAATCATTCTTTACGCTCCTACATTCCGTGGCAGAGTTGCAAAGGCAGAAACACCCGATATGCTCAACATCAAAATGTTTTATGAGGCTCTCGGTGACGAATACGTGCTTCTCATCAAGCACCACCCTGTTGTTAAAAATCCTCCTGCTGTTCCGGAGGAATACAAGAATTTTGCAATGGATGTCGGCAATATTTTGAGCATTGAGGAACTCCTCTCAACGGCAGACATCTGCATTTCGGACTACTCATCTCTTGTATTTGAATACAGCCTTTTCGAAAAGCCACTCATTTTCTTTGCATATGATTTGGACGAATACTTTGACTGGAGAGGTTTCTATTACGATTACTACGAGCTTGCTCCGGGTCTTATCGCAAAAACAAACTTTGAGATGATTGACTACATCAAGCACATTGATGAACGCTTCGACAAAAAAGCAATTCAAGATTTCAGATACAAATTTATGCGTTCTTGTGACGGCCACGCAACACAAAGAATTATCGACACTGTTTTTGAAAATCCCGAAGCACACAGAAAAGAGTGCAAGAACTTTGAACACTTCTACACCGTGCCAAAGGTTGAAAGCAGCAAAACTCCGTATTTCAAGCGAGTTGAAAATGTCAAAAAGCAAAAGAAAAACGCAACAAAACTCTATGACGGCGCTAAAAACGGCGAACTCAAAAAAGGCAGTGTGATTGCACTCGACATCAAATCAAAAGAGTTCAAGACACTTGCAAAAGAAAGCGGCATAAAGCTTGTTAAATCAAGCAATCTTGACGAGGCAGTTCCTGTTATCGCACAAAGCGAATACATCATCATTGACAAGCCAAGCACCTTGCTTGACGGCATTGAACTTCGTGAGGAAACAAAGGTTGTCTATCTTCCTCCAAACGCATTTCCGCTCAACACCTTTGGTTGCGACACAAAGGGATACAGAAGCGGACTCCGCAGAGAAATCTATGAAACCGCACCGCTGTTCAAGAGCGTTTCTGCCGTTACTGCTCCGAGCGAAGCAACAGGCGAACTTTTCAAAAAAGAGTTCGGCAAGAATGTCGAAGTGCTCAACATCGGTGACATAAAGACCGACATTTTCTTTGACGAAGCAAACAAGGAAAAAATCCTTGACAAGATTTACGAAACCAATCCAAAACTCAATGGCAGAAAAATCATTGTTTACATCTCAACAAACGATGAAGCAATTGACGATTCGGCTATGTACGAATATCTTTACAAGGACTATGTGCTCCTCAAATGCTACACAAATCTCAACAATGCAACCGAAACATTGATTTACTATTCAGACAGCATTGTTGATGTGAGCGAAATGTTCAAGCCGTACGAACTTCTTTCAATCGCAGATATTGCAATCGGCAACATCAACGCTCCTGTTTTGTCGTTTATGTCAACGGGAAAGCCTGTATTCCTCTACACAAAGAACACCAACAAGGCAATTTTGGAAATGGAAACGCTTGTTGATGTCAAGGAGGACATCAAGCTTCCTATATACAACGACATTGAGGATGTAATAAAACAAATATTAAATATTGAAAACTACGATTATTCGGGTTATAATCAAACTAAGGACAAGTACCTTGCGAACTGCAACGGAAAGAGCCTTGAAAATTTGCTTAATCAATTAAAATAAATTAACAAAACAAATCTTAATTTAAGGAGATATTATTATGACATACGGTGTTATTCTTGCCGGCGGTATCGGCTCAAGAATGGGTGGCGACAAGCCAAAACAGTACCTTACCGTTAAAGGCAAGCCTATCATCATCTACACTATCGAAAAGTTTTTGGTAGTGCCTGAATTTGAAAAAGTTATCGTTCTTTGCCCAAAGCAATGGGTTGAGCACACAAAGAACCTCATCGAAAAGCACATTGCGCCTGCAAAGGACAGAGTTGCTGTTATTGAGGGCGGTGCAACAAGAAACGAAACTATTATGAACGCTGTCAAACTCATTGAATCGGAGGGCAACCTCAACGATGACACAATCATTGTTACTCACGATTCTGTTCGTCCGTTCGTAACACACAGAATTATTGAAGAAAACATCAAAGCTGCCGAGGAATTCGGCGCTTGCGACACAGTTGTTCCTGCAACCGACACAATCGTTGAAGCTGTTGACAACGCAACAATCTCAAGCATTCCTGACAGAAGCAAGATGTATCAGGGTCAAACCCCTCAATCATTCAAGGCTCTCAAACTCAAGAATATGTACGAAAGCCTTTCTGATGAAGAAAAGGACATCCTCACAGACGCAGCCAAAATCTTTGTTATCAAGGGTGAAAAAGTTGCACTTGTTCAGGGTGAAACATTCAATATGAAAATAACCTACCCTTATGATTTAAGGGTTGCAAAGTCTTTGCTGGAGGACGAAACCGATGATTAATACAATCTATCGCTTGGTAGCTCCAAGACGATTTGAAATTGCATTTGAGGACATCAATATGTTTGACGAAAATGCAATTGTAAGACCTACAAATCTTTCTATCTGCAATGCCGATATGAGATATTACCTCGGCACTCGTGATGCAAAAGTTCTTGCCGAAAAGCTCCCTATGGCACTTATCCACGAGGGTATCGGCGAGGTGCTCCACGACCCGTCAGGCAAGTTCAAAACGGGCGACCTTGTTGTTATGGTGCCTAACTGCCCTACCGAAAAGGACGACTACATTGCAGAAAACTACTTGCGTTCATCAAAATTCTGCGGTTCTTCTATGGACGGTTTTTTGCAGGAGTTTGTAGAAATTTCTCCAAACAGACTTGTAAAACTTCCGCAGGATATTGACAGAAATGTTGCGGCTTTCACCGAAATTATTTCTGTATCCGTGCACGCAATCACCCGATTTGACAAAATCGCACACGCACGCAGAGATGTCATCGGTGTTTGGGGTGACGGCAACCTCGGCTACATTACTTCATTGTTCTTGAAGTATATTTTCCCTGAATCAAAAATTGCTGTTTTCGGCACAAACAGAGAAAAGCTCAACGACTTCACCTTTGCGGATGAAACACATCTTGTAAACGAAGTGCCCGAAGGCTTCACAATGGATCACGCATTTGAATGTGTGGGCGGAAACGGCAGTCCTATCGCAATTGAGCAGATTATCGGACTCATCAAGCCTGAATCAACACTTTCTATTTTGGGCGTCAGCGAATATCCTGTGCCTATCAACACAAGAATGATTCTTGAAAAAGGCATCCGTATGTTCGGCACATCAAGAAGCGGTGTTGCCGACTTCCAAAAAACAGTTGATATGTATGTTAAACATCCTGAAATCATCGACTACCTCGGCAATCTTGTAAGCAGCGTAAATGTTGTGAGAACAACGACCGACATCAAGAATGCTTTTGAAAAGGACACCCAAAAATCATTCGGCAAAACCATTATGAAGTGGGAAGAATAGTGTGAAAAATCACACTATTCCGATTGTATGCCCTCAAAATTTGCCGATGGCATAATTTTGAGATGGCAAAATTTCCATTATACGCCTTCTCCGGCTACAGCAATGGCGTATGTGATTTTTAATGAACTATTTGTAGCCGGAAAGGCTATGGAAATCAAATGATATTTTTTGTACTCATTCTTCTGCTGTTGATTTTCAACAAAATGGAAATAAGCAAGTCGGGCGAATTCAACAAAGATTATATTTCGCCTGACGGCACGCTGGCAATCAAGGGCATATTTGTTGCACTCATTTTGTTGAGCCACGGCAAATCGTATCTTGAACTCGGCGGAGCATATGACGAACCGTATATTGCAATGCAAAACCACCTCAACCAAATGGTGGTGGCAATGTTTTTGTTCTACTCGGGATTCGGAATGATGGAAAGCTTGAAGAAAAAGCAATTTGCCTATGTCCAATCCATTGCAACAAAAAGGTTTCCTAACCTGCTGCTGAACTACGATTTGGCAGTTATGCTGTTTTTTATACTCGGATTTATAATCGGTCAACCTTACACAATAAAACAATTTCTGATCGCTTTGACATCTTGGGAAGGAATTGGCAATTCAAGTTGGTACATCTTTGCGATACTCGTGATGTACATCGCTGTTATGATTGCATTTTTGCCAAAGAAATTCAGTCAAAACAAAGTGCTCGAAATTGTGTCTATTGTCATTTTGACGGCACTCAGCATAGCTGTTGTGTGGGGATTGAAAAAAGTCGGACGACCGGGATATTGCTACAACACAATCATTCTTTTCCCACTCGGATTTTGGTACAGCTACTTCAAGAACACAATCGAAAAGCTGTTGATGAAAAACGACATCATCTATTCGTGCACATTGGCAGTTGTTGTGATTGCATACTTCCTTGCATATATGCACAGATGGGACAGATTCCTGATTTACGAAATTTGGGCAATGCTTTTCTGCACACTTGTAATATTGCTGACTATGAAAATATCTTTGCAAAACGAAGTTCTCAAGTTCCTCGGCAAGCATATTTTCAGCATCTATATTCTTCAAAGAATACCGATGATATTCCTTGACCACTACGGTGTGTCGGACAGACATAAATACGTTTTCCTCATTGCATCGTTTGCGCTGACAACAGCAATAGCAGTTGCGTTTGACTTTGTGACAGGCAAACTTTCATCGGCAATATGGAAGCCAAAAAAGAAATTGAATTAATCAACATGAAAAGAGGTGACTTACATCACCTCTTTTTTATATTTATTTCCCTTGTTGTCTTGGCAAAACAACCTTGACCTTGAACAAGTCGCCGTCGATATGGATTTCCATTCTGCCGTGCATTGCCTGACAGAGGTTGTCTGCAATCGAGAGTCCCAAACCATTACCCTCCTCGTTGCGTGACTTATCCCCACGAACAAAGCGTTCTTTCAGTTCATCTGCCGAAATATCAAGCTGTTGAGCCGAAACATTTTTGATTTCAAACACGGCGGTGTTGTTCTGCTCGTAAACATCCGCATAAACTCTTGAGCCCTTTGCCGAATACTTGCGTGCATTTGACAACAGGTTTTCAATAACTCTGTATGTCTTTTGACCGTCTGCTATTGCCGAAAGGCTCTTTTTGTCGCCCTTGAAGATGAGTTCAAGTCCGTTGTCGGCAAATTCTTGCTGATGTTCAACGACTGCCTGGGTTGCAAGCTCTCCCAAATCAAGCTGTACCAAATTGAGCTTTACCACTCCGCTGGTAATCTTTGACGCTTCCACAAGGTCGTCAATAAGTCGCTTCAGCCTGCCACCCTTTTCGTCAAGAACACCGATGTATTCCTGCGCTTTTTCGTCTTGAATATCGCAATGTTTCAAGAGGTCAACATAAGTGATAATTGATGTGAGCGGTGTTTTCAAATCGTGCGAAACATTTGTGATAAGTTCGCTTCTCATTCGCTCATCTTTAACAGCCTTGTCAACCGCACGGTTAAGTTCCTCGGCTGTGTATTTTTGTGCATCCACAAGCATCTTTAGGCTTTGCGGAAGTTTTTGGTAGTTAACTCTCGGCGGTCGTCTTTCGTTAAACGCCTTGATGATTTCGTCAAGGTCCATAACATATTTTACAATAAAGACAAGGCTTGCCACATTCAACCCAAACCAAACAAGGCAAAGGAGCCATCTCACTCCGCCCTCATCACAAAACCACACAAAGAACATCAACAGCAAATTGACAACACCGTAGCCGATGAGATATGCCATTAATTGCTTTTTAAAGACATCAGGACGGTATTTTAAGAACGCAATGCCTTTCTTTGCAGGTTTTGCAACAACCGTCTTAAAGAGCCATACAAAGCATTTTATCAGCATATAAACAAGTGTGTTTTTGAAAAATCCGCTATGAGTCTTTACCTGTCTTGCCACCGATGTGAGCCACTCGCTCATAACAAGGAAGATTGCAAAAGCAAGGGCACAAACAAGAGGCATGAACATATTTGCGTTTACAATGCTGATAGTCACATCAGCTATATCATTGTAAATATCCGCCTCGGAAAACAGGATTTTAGCATAACAATAAAGTGAATTAACCAACAGGAAAAATCCGCCTGCAACAAGTCCGCCGCTTACAAGAAAATGCAAATCGTTTGGCACTTTGTCGATTTTGGAAGTTTTGTATTCACTGCCTTTTCTGCCTGCAAGCACGCAGTTCCAAACAAGGAGCAACAGCAAAAGTATGATGCAGGCAACGCTCACGGCAAAGTTTTTCATCGGATTATGATTGACTTTGTCAAAATTTTCCTGAATTTTGGAATAGCTATCATTCTTTGCCTTGCTCATATCAATTTGAAAATAAGCCTGCTTTGTATTATTGGTGTAAAAATCATCATAAACATTGCAAAGCGAATAAAATCTGTTTCTGCCCAAATTGTCCTCGCCAAGCCAAAAGCCTTTATCTGCCGTTGCACTATTTTTGAATGCGTTTACATCATCAACATTTGTGTAAACGACACCGTCTTTTGATTCAATGTAAAATTGCAAAACATCCGAAACTTCGGTTTGAGTGAGATAAGGTCCGAATTCTTTGGTTACTTCGTTATCAAACTTTTTTTCAAGGTATTTTTGTGCCTGTTCGCTTGAACATGATAACGGAACAGTACAGGTAAACCAAAAATACCTTCCGGCTGAAATTTCTTCCGAGTAATCCTTTTGAAAGTAGAAAACATCGCGTCCGAACTCATCATATTCATGTTGAATGTTATATAGCGATGATGCATCGTCATAATCAACACCGTCGTCATCATCATAACCATCGTAATCAGTATACTCATCATTATACGACTTTAGCAACGCTTGACTGTTTGCATCATAAAAACTTTTTGATTCAAGGTATTTTGCAAGCATACCGTCAATGAATTCCGTTTTCTTTTTTTCTATCTGCTTTTGCATATAGTTTCGATTTGACCAAGCAAGCACAGAATTAACATCTGTTCTAAAATCATTTTCAAATCCGTTTGTGTCATAAACGGTGAGGTCATTGCTCAGGCAATCGTCAAAGCCAAACAGATACGCCGATTTGACAAACTCGATTCCGTTGAGCATACCCACGACAACAAAAATCAATGCAAGCAAAAACGAAATGACTCTTGATGCCTTTTGAATTTTAATATTTTTCAATTTTGTATCCAAGTCCATACACCACCTTTAGATATTTAGGGTCTTTGGGGTTAATTTCGATTTTTTCTCGGATATTTCGTATATGTACAGTTACGGTTTTTTCAATGCCGAACGAAGCCTCGTTCCACACAGCCTCATAAATCTGCGAAGAAGAAAGAACAACATTCATATTCTGCATAAGATATTCAAGAATTCTGTATTCACGGGCTGTGAGGTGAACCTCCTCGCCGTCAACGGTCACACGCTTTGACTTTGTGTCGAGCACAAGACCGCCCGTGATGAGCTGACTGTCGGTTTTCACCATCGAGCCGAGAGTTGAATAGCGTCTGATTTGGCTTTTCACCCTCGCCACAAGTTCAAGCGGGTTGAACGGCTTTGTAACATAATCATCGGCACCGAATGAAAGTCCCGTGATTTTGTCCGTGTCCTCGCTCTTGGCAGAAAGAAGAATAATAGGAAAATTCTTGTTTTCTCTGATTTTGAGCATAGCGTTTAAGCCGTCAATCTTGGGCATCATAATATCAAGGATGAGGCAATGCACTTCGTTATTTTCCGCAGCCCTGATACATTCCTCGCCGTCAGAAGCGGTGAGAACATTGTAACCCTCGTTTTCAAGATAAATCTTAATTGAATTTTGAATTGCGATGTCGTCATCGCATACTAAAACCGTGTACATATATTTCCCCTCCGGTGATTTTATTAAACCATACCGAATTTAATAATTGAACAAGAAAAAGTAAAGAACTGTCAAAGAATAGAATTTACTTTTTTGATTTGATGTAGTGATACTTTTTGTTTTGAGTGAAAATGAATACTGCCGACATCACGAGCGCAAAAGCCTCTGCAACCGTGATTGAAAGCCAAATTGCCTGCTTGCCGAACAACAGCGGCAAAGCAAAAATACAAACGATTTGGAACAAAAGCGTTCTCAAAAACGATATTGCCGCACTGACAAGTCCGTTATTGAGCGCCGTGAAAAATGCCGAAGCGTAAATGTTATAACCGACAATCAAGTATGAAGTTGCAAACAATCTGAACGCCATAACCGTGAGGTCAAATAGTACATTGTCGTAGCCGACATAAATGCTTGCAATAGGTCCTGCGAGGAACACGGAAGCAACCGTGATTATGCCCGAAAATACGAACAGCGTCAACAGGCTTTTTCCGAATATATTTTGAAGTTCCTTGTAGTTCTTTGAGCCGTAATTGTAGCCGACAATCGGTGACGAGCCAATCGAATAGCCGATGAACACCGATGTGAACAGGAAGTTGATATACATAATTGTGCCGTATGTGGCAACGCCGTCCTCGCCGTAATACTTCATAAGTTGAAGATTGTACATCATATTCACAAGGTTGACGGATATATTTGTCATAAGTTCCGATGAGCCGTTACCGCAAGTTTTGAGTAGTGCTCTGCCGTCAAACTTTGTTTTGCAAAGACGGAGCGAACTTGAATTTTTGCTGATGAAATAAACAAGCGGAGCAAAACCGCCGATGCTCTCACCCGTTACGGTTGCGACTGCTGCGCCGACAAGTCCCCATTTGAAAATGCCGACAAAAAGGAAGTCCAAAACAATATTTGTAACCCCTGCAATGATTGTTATTGCAAGTCCGATTTGCGGCTTGCCTGCGGTGACCATAAAACTTTGGAACATAACCTGAAGCATAAACGGAATGGAGCTGATTGAAATAATTCTACCGTACAATATGCAATATTCAATCATATTTTCGTCAGCGCCGAGAACTTTTGCGATTTGTGGCATAAAGATTTCTGCAAGGACAAAAATAACCGAACCGCAAATAAGGGTGATATAAACAAGCATAGAAAAGACTTCGTTTGCCTTTTTCTCTTTACCCTCGCCGAGCAGTTTGGAAACAATCGCATTTCCGCCTGTGCCGAACATAAAACCGATTCCGCCGAGCAACATCAAAAACGGCATAATAAGATTTACTGCCGCAAACTGCGTTTTGCCCGCATAGTTTGACACAAAGTAGCCGTCAACAACATTATAAATGCTTGAAAAAATCATCATAACGATTGACGGAATCGTAAACTGAATTAGCTTTTTAAAATTAAAATGGTCTGATATTTGTACTTTCATTTTCCCTCTCCGATTTGATTTTACTCAATGACTATACCATATATATGCAGATTTGACAACCGTGAATGTAAAAACCGCAAAAACAAAAAATCACCCGCAGCATTTCTACCACGGGTGCAATAAATTACTTTACTTTGTTGCTTCAACAATGCCCTCTGCAAGTCCGGCAAGAGATTGAATTTCCGACGGGATAATAATCTTTGTTGCCTGACCGTCAGCAGCCTTTGCAAACGCTTCAAGTGCTTTAAGTTTCAGCACAGCCTCATTGGCATTAGCCTCGTTGAGTAGCTTGATTGCCTCTGCGCTTGCCTGTTGAACAGTTGCAATAGCCTGTGCCTCACCCTCTGCTTCTCTGATTTTTGCTTCCTTGACAGCCTCCGCACGAAGAATAGCCGACTGCTTTTCTGCCTCTGCTTCAAGGATTTTTGATTCTTTATGACCTTCTGCCACAAGAATTCTTGATTGCTTTTCGCCCTCTGCACGGAGAATAGCCTCACGGCGCTCACGCTCTGCCTTCATCTGCTTTTCCATAGCGTCCTGAATCTCACGAGGAGGGATGATGTTTTTAAGTTCAACTCTGTTAACCTTGATACCCCACGGGTCGGTTGCTTCATCAAGGATTACACGAATTTTTGCATTGATTGTGTCACGGGATGTGAGGGTTGAGTCGAGTTCAAGCTCACCGATGATGTTACGGAGTGTTGTTGCCGAAAGATTTTCAATAGCGGAAATCGGGCTTTCAACACCGTAGCAATAAAGTTTTGGATCGGTGATTTGATAGAACACAACCGTGTCAATCTGCATAGTAACATTATCTTTTGTAATTACAGGCTGTGGCTTGAAGTCAACAACCTGCTCTTTAAGCGACACAATCTTTGCAATTCTGTCGATAAACGGAACTTTCACATGAAGTCCTGTTTGCCAAGTTGTAAAGTAAGTGCCGAGTCTTTCAATAACATAAGCCTTTGATTGCGGAACAACTCTGATGTTTGCAAAAACGAGAGCCAACAAAGCAATCACAATAATACCGATAACAATAGCCACTTTCATAATCTTCTCCTTTAAATAAATCTATTATATGCTAATTTTGTTTAACTATTAATTTTACGCCGTCAATTTTTTCAACAGCAACGAGGCTGTTTGGCGGAAGAATTTTGTCATCACAACTTCGGGCTGTCCAAACTTTACCGTCAATTTTCACGGTTCCGGTCTGTGCAATGTTGTTGATTTCCTCAACAACCACGGCAGTCTGCCCGATTACTCGGTCTGCATTTGTCGGCTGAACCTGTGTTTTCAGTTTTTTGCGAACAAGTGGTCTTGTCACCAAAAGTGCAAGCACGCTGACCGCAATGCAAATGATAACTTGAAGGTAAATCGGAGCGCCCAAAAGAGCCGCCACAAGACCTGCAACCGAGCCGATAACAAACCAAATCGACACAAGCTGAACAGTTACTGCCTCCAAAACACCGAAGCCAACTATTGCCACCGCCCAAATAATATACATCATTGAATCAGACACATCTTTCACCTCCATAATAAATTACATATGCTTTGTTCCATATGTTGTGCACATTATACCATATTTCGGTGATATTTTCAATATGTTGTGAATAGTATGAATGAGATTTACAATCTGTTCATAATCCGATACTACAGGAATAACACAAATATTTTTGACATACAACCTATTGTGGTTAATTTTTGACAATTTACATATAAAAAAGAAGCCATCCGATACGGATGACTTCCCAGACTGTCGATAAAGCTCCTGAAACACGCCAAAATATAATTAACCGAATTATGCCTCCCATTTTTTAAAAGGGGAGGTGGCAACACGAAGTGTTGACGGTGGGGTTTTAAAAATGCCGTAGGTATCGGACCTACGGCATTTTTGGCGTTTTTCGTTTTTTGCTCAGTCGAGGTACCATCGTACATCTTCCTTCGCAAGAAAACGAAATTCAGAAACTTTCTCAACAGCCTACAGCGTGTCAAAAAATACTTTTTCGACACGCTGAAAAAAGAAGCCATCCAATATGGATGGCTTCCTAAATTATGGATTAAGTTTAAACTAAAATTACTTAAGTTCAACTGTTGCGCCTGCTGCTGTGAGAGCTTCCTTAAGAGCTTCAGCGTCAGCTGTTGGCATTGCTTCCTTAACTGTTGAAGGAGCGCCGTCAACGATTTCCTTAGCTTCCTTAAGACCAAGACCTGTTGCTTCACGAACTGCCTTGATAACCTGAATCTTGTTTGCGCCTACTTCTGTAAGAACAACATCGAATTCTGACTTAGCTTCAGCTGCTGCTGCGCCGCCTTCTGCCGGAGCTGCTGCTACTGCTACTGCTGCTGCAGTTACGCCGAATGTTTCCTCGATTGTTTCTTTGAGTTCTTTAAG
>NZ_CAKSZA010000008.1 GCF_934525195.1 uncultured Eubacterium sp. | reverse complement strand
GTAGTTAAGCTCACGCGTGCCGAAAATAGTTGGAGGGCAGCCTCCTGTGAAAATAGGTCGACGCCGACATTAAAAAAAGAACCATTCTTTTGGATGGTCCTTTTTTTATGTTTGTGTTCACTTTATGCTTGAATTGGACTACACAACAAGCAGCTTGCGCTTGTTGTGAGAGGAAAAACATATGCAGTATATTTACAAAACTATGTTTTGTTCTATACGGAATATGTTTTGACGAGACGCCGACATTAAAATAAACCACTCTTTTGAGTGGCTTATTTTTATGTTTGTGTTTCAGTTAGGCGAACACAGTTCGCTCCTACGATCATTTTTGTAGACAATCTTTTTCTTTTGTGTTATATTGAAAATGAAAAATATTAATATATATAACATTTAAGAGGGACAAAATGGAAAATGTAAAGTGGATATTTTTTGATTTGGGCTCAACGCTTGTTGATGAAAGCGAATGCCTGAAAGAGCGTTGCAAGGTTATAATTGAGCAAAACAATTTGGATGCCGATGAATTCTGTAAAAAAGTTCTTGAATATGCCGAAAAAGATGCTTTTGCAATCAGGTGGGCGGCACAGGATTTTGGTGTTGCCGTGCCAAAATGGTTTGGAGAACTTGAAAGACTTTATCCCGATGTTGAAGAAATTTTGAAGAATCTGTCGCAAAAATTTAAACTTGGAATTATTGCGAATCAGGTTGCCGGAACACAAAAACGCATTGATAATTGGGGTATCGGCAAGTATTTTGATGTGGTAGTGGCATCAGCTGAAGCGGGTTGCGAAAAACCGAATTTGAAAATTTTTAATATTGCATTTAAACAGGCAAAGTGTAATCCGAGCGAAGCTGTTATGATTGGAGATAGGCTAGATAATGATATTATTCCTGCTAAAAAGCTTGGCATGAAAACCGTTTGGGTGCGTCAAGGATTTGCAAAGTTTCAAAGTGTTAAAGACGAACTTGAGAGACCTGATTATATTGTTGAGTCAATAGCTGATGTTGTTGATTTGTTTTGAGGTACGTTTATGGAAGAATTAAAACATTGTGGTACTATTTTAATCGAAACGAATAGGCTGATTCTAAAGAAAATTGAGAATGTAGATGCTGAAGATATGTTTTTAAATTTTGCATATGATGATAGAGTTTCTCGCTATATGTCTTGGGATAGTTTTAAAACGGTTGAAGATTCAATAAAATGGATTAATGAATGGCAGGATGAATATAATAAGGAAGATGTTTATTATTGGGGTATCTATTTAAAATCCCCACATAAATTGATAGGCACAATTTATTTATTAACGGAGAGTACGGTTTCAAAAGTTGGAAGTCTTTCGTATTGCCTTGGCTTTGATTACTGGGGAAACGGTTATGTTTGTGAAGCAGTAGAAGCTGTTATAGATTTTTCTTTTAATAAAGTTGGATATAATCGTGTTGAAGCATATCACGCTAAAAGTAACTTACAATCTGCAAGAGTTTTACAAAAAGTTGGAATGAAAAAAGAAGGAACTTTAAGGCAAAGATGCAAAACGCATAATGGTTATGAGGATTGTATTTATTATTCGATATTAAAGAGTGAGTTTAAATCCTAAAATAATAATTTTAGGTATAATTGCAGAAAATGTTGATGATATTTTTGATACCTTTGTTTGATTTTTCTTGCAAAAAATTATAATTGTGATATAATAAATTTATCAGCCGATACTGATCAAAATTGAGATAACCTGTTCCCATTCCGAACACAGAAGTAAAGCTCTTGCATTATTTTTTGCAAGGGCTTATTTTATTTGGAGGTAAAATATGTTTGATTACAAAAGAGTTGTTGTGATTGGTTGCCCGGGTGCAGGGAAAAGCACTTTCAGCAGAAAACTTCACGCTGTTACAAATTTGCCGTTGTTTCATTTAGATGCACTGTATTGGAACAAGGATTGTACCCACATCACTCGGGCGGAATTGATTGAAAAGCAGATAAAAATTTTTGCGACCGATAGTTTCATTATTGACGGAAATTTCAAATCGACTCTCGAATTGAGAATTAAAGAGGCGGATGTGGTTTTTCTGTTTGATTTGCCAACAGAAACTTGCATTGACGGAGCGAAAAAGAGAAAAGGAAACAAGCCCGAAATGCCTTGCCAACTGCCGTCAAATGATGAACTCATTGATTTTATTAAGCGCTTTAATGTTGATGTTATGCCTAAAATTAATGAATTAATCAAAAAGTACAACAGTAATGTGGTGACTTTTCACTCTCATAGTGAAGCAGATGAATATATTGAAAATCTGAAAAGGGTTACGGTGAAAATTGACAGACCGATGGACAGTTTTCATCCTGAACACAAGGATTTGTTTTATCCGATAAATTACGGATACATTGAGGGATTATTTGCGGGTGACGGTGAGGAACAGGATGCGTATATTCTCGGAATTGATGAGCCAGTTACAGAATTTTCCGGCAAGGTTATAGCTATTGTTCATCGAATAGACGATGTTGAGGATAAATGGATTGTTGCGCCTGACGGTGTGACATTTACTGTTGATGAAATAGAAAAATCGGTTGATTTTCAGGAAAAATATTTTTCTCATACAATAGAATTGATTTGAACAGCGGATTGTGATATTTTTGTGAACAAAGATTATTCGGTGTTGACAAATGTAAAATAAAGGCTATAATATAATTAGCACTCGGACGTAAAGAGTGCCAAAACGATTATAATTCTTTATGAAGGTGATAGATATGAGAAAGAAACAGTTTAAAGCGGAGTCTAAAAAACTTCTTGATATGATGATTAACTCCATTTATACTCACAAGGAGATTTTTTTGCGTGAATTGATTTCCAACGCAAGTGATGCAACCGACAAATTGTATTTTAAATCTCTTACGGATGACAGCATCAAGGCAGACAAGGACAGCCTGAAAATCAGGATTGACCTTGACAAGGAAAACCGTACCATTAAAATTTCTGATAACGGTATCGGTATGACTGCTGAAGAACTCGAAAACAACCTTGGTACTATTGCAAAATCGGATTCTTTGGATTTCAAAAACGAAAATGCCGATGACGATAACGCAAAGGATATTGAAGTTATCGGTCAATTCGGTGTAGGATTTTATTCTGCGTTTATGGTTGCCGACAAAATCGAAGTTGTGTCAAAAGCAGTCGGTGCAGATGTCGCTAACAAATGGACTTCTACAGGCGTTGACGGCTACACCGTTGAGGAGTGTGAAAAGGACACAAACGGCACAGTTATAACTTTGTACCTCAAGGAAGACACCGAAAACGAGAACTATTCACAGTATCTTGAGCAGTACAAAATTCAGGAACTTGTTAAAAAATACAGCGACTACATCCGCTACCCAATCGTTATGGAAATGAGCAAGGAAGTTCCTGACCCTGAAAAAGAGGGCGAGTACATCACGGAAGTTAATGACGAGGTTTTGAACTCTCAAATTCCGCTTTGGAGAAAGAACAAAAGCGAAATCAAGCCTGAAGAATACAACGATTTTTACAAGCAAAAGTTCTATGATTACACCGACCCGACTTTGGTTATTCATTCAAAGGTCGAGGGACAGGCAACATTTGACGCTTTGATGTATATTCCGTCAGTTGCTCCTATGGATTTCTATTCAAAGAACTACGAAAAAGGCTTGCAACTCTATTCAAACGGCGTAATGATTATGGACAAGTGCAGTGACCTTTTGCCTGATTATTTCAGCTTTGTAAAGGGACTTGTTGACAGCGCCGACCTTAATCTCAATATTTCAAGAGAAACTCTCCAGCAAGACCATCAGGTTAGAATTATTGCAAAGGCAATTGATAAGAAAATCAAATCGGAACTTGCAAAAATGCTCAAAAACGACAGAGAAAAGTACGAGGGCTTCTTCAAGACTTTTGGCACAAATCTCAAGTGGGGCGTTTATGCCGATTACGGTATGCACAAAGACGGGCTCAAGGATTTGATTATGTTTAAGTCATCCAACGGTGACGGCTACACAACCCTCAAGGAATATGTTGAGCGAATGGCTGATTCGCAGGATACAATCTACTATGCTTGCGGTGACAGCGCCGAAAAAATTGCACTTCTTCCGCAATGCGAGGGCGTAAGAGCAAAGGGCTATGAAATCCTTTACTTCACCGATGAAGTGGATGAGTTTGCTATTCAAATGCTTATGGATTATGACGGCAAGAAGTTTGCAAACATCTGCAAGGATGATTTGGATTTGTCAACCGATGCGGAAAAAGAGGCTCTTTCAAAGAAAAATGAGGACGCAAAAGACTTGCTTGAAAAGATGAAAAATATTCTCGGTGACGAGGTTTCATCTGTTAAGCTTACCGACAAATTGGGTTCACACGCAGTTTGCCTGTCGGCAGAGGGATATGTCAGCCTTGAAATGGCAAAGGTGCTTTCTCAAATGCCGGGCGGTAACGACAATGGCATAAAGGCTCAACTTGTGCTTGAAATCAACAGCGAGCATCCTATTGCAGAAAAACTCAAAAATGCTGACGAGGACACTCTCAAAAAATACACAAATATTCTTTATTCTCAGGCAAGACTTATTGCAGGACTTCCTATCGATAATCCGACAGAACTTGCAGACAGCATTGTTGAATTGATGTAACAAAATTAAACTCCGATATTTCTCATTACGGGAAATGTCGGAGTTTTTTTATTTTACATACATTTTACGGTTTTGGATTTTCGGATTTTACATTCAAGTGTTATGTTGTAGTTAAAGAGAAACAAATGAAAATCAAAGCAACAATATTTGGGAGGTAAGATTATGAAAACGAAAAATTATTTAATCATTATGGCTAGTATGTTGATCGTGTTTGTTGCAGGATGCTTGGCGGTTGCCGGCACAGTGGGAAAAATAGGAATTGAATGTCTTGTAGGTTACGGACTTTGTTCGATAAGTGCGGCGGTTGCACTTTGCGCAACAATGACCTTGCTTGTTACAAGAAAAGAGGAAAAGAATTATGAAAGAAAATTTTAAAAGATTTATCGAAAAGCATGCAGAAATTTGGAAGTTTATCAAATTCACATTCACAGGTGCGAGCACATCGGTGCTTGAACTCGGAGTGTATATGTTGCTTCAGTATGTGGTGTTCAAGTCGCTCAACGAAACGCCTGTTACCGACAATCCTCTGCTTGCGTTTCTTGGAATTGAATACAAGGGTTATCTTTATTCGTATGCGATTTCTGCAATTATCGGATATGCGGCAGCGTATGTTATGAACAGAAAACTCACATTCAAAGCAGATGCAAATCCTGTTATGTCAACAATTATCTATGCGGTTATGGTTGTTTGCACAATCGCTTTCAATACTTGGTTTGGCGCATTTTTGGGAACAATCGTCAAGAACAACGGCTGGGATAACGCCATTGTTGAAATGATTACAAAGGTTATTGTAATGACCGTTCCGACAATTTGGACTTATCCGTTGAACCGTTTTGTAATTCACAGAAAGAAGAAGGAAACAAACAATGACAACAAGCCTCAAAACAAATCCGAAGTCTGCAAAGAAGTCGGAATTGTGGAAATTCCTCAAGTTTAATATTTGCGTTGTTGTGACCTCGGTGCTCGATATAGTCAGCTATATGTTTATGCTGTATGTCGTGTTCAAAACGCCCCGTTGCCTGAGTCGGCTTTGCTGTCGCTCCTCGGAATAAGGTACAAGGGATATTTGTATTCGTATCTTATTTCAACATCAATCGGTTACATTGCGGCGTATTTGATAAACAGAAAAGTGATTTTTAAATCAAACATAAACCCCTTGTACAGTTCTGTTTTGTACGCCGCATTGGCAATATTTAATATACTTGTCAGTTCGTATCTCGGCGGAATGTTTGGCACATATATCACATCACACGGTATGTCGTCACCTACCATTGAGATGGTGTCAAAGTTTGTGATTATCAACATTCCGACAATATGGACTTATCCTATGGAAAGATATATAATACAAATAAATAAAAAAGAAAGGCAAGTGCAAAAAGTATCTATGATTATAGCGTCTGACCTTGACGGAACATTGCTAAAAAGCAATACTGACATTAGTGAGGAAAATCTGCACGCAATTGAACGACTTGCACAAAAGGGAACAAAGATTATTTTGCTTACGGGAAGAACTTTGTACGAAGTGCCTAAAGAATTGCGGGATTGCAAGGACGTGGAATATATCGTTTTTTCAAACGGTGCAGGAATTTATCACAGAGAAAAAGGTATAATTGAATACCGCACAATTTCAAACGAAACAGCATTTAAGATTTACAAGGTTTTGAACGATTACAAAACTTTTATTGAACTTTATACAAACGGTGCGCCGTATGTTGAAACTGCTGATTTTTCGCAAAAATCGTTTGAATATTACAAAATCGACAGCGAATTCATCCCCGAAATGTACAAAAGCAGACGGGTTTGCGACAGTATAAAAGAAATGATTTTTAACCTCGATTTCAAAACAGAAATGTTTGATGTGTTTTTCAGAAATCAAGATGAGCGCTCGGAATGTTACGAAAGATTGAAGAAAGAGTTTGACGAAATTGAAATTACAACTTCGATGACGAACAATTTGGAAATTATGCTAAAGGGCATAAACAAAGGCTCGGCGTTGCGAGAACTGTGCCGAATTGCGGGCTTTGATATCAAGAATGTTACGGTGGTGGGTGACAGCAAGAACGATTTGACAGCTTTCAATACAGAAGCAAAGAAATATGCGGTTGCAAATGCTTGCGAGGAAATCAAGGCGCTTGCCGACAAAATCATTTGCTCAAATGATGAAAATATAATGTGCTATATTGAGAGGGAAGCGGTATGAGCAATTTTATTCATTTTTTAAATACGGGTTCATCGGATTGCATTATCATCGAAAGCAACGGACACTTTGCAATGGTTGATGCAGGAGAAGATTCGGATTATCCGGCAAATAAACCTCATTTGAATTATCCCGGTTATGAGGAAGAAGTTTGTGATTATTTGCTTAAAAATTGTGCTTCGGCTGACGGTACGGTGACTCTTGATTTTGTTGTTGGCACACACGCACATTCCGACCATATAGGCGGATTTGACACGGTGATTAATCATCCAAAAATCAATGTCAAAAAGGCGTATCTGAAACCGTATAACGAAAAAGACATTTTCATTTACGAAAGGCTCAGTTGGGATAATACCGAGGTTTACGAGCAAATGAAAAATGCCTTGATTGAAAATAATGTTGAAATTGTTGAAGATTTTGACGAACTCCAAACGACGCTCGGCGATTTTAAAGTTACTTTTTATAACGGAAAATATAAAAAACGCCTTGTGAAATATGGCGAAAATGTCAACAGCGTTGTCACTTTGCTTGAATGTAACGGCTTTCGTTCTTTGCTTGCAGGTGACCTCAATAATAAGGATTTTGACGAATATCGCCTTGCAGGCAAAATCGGAAAAGTCGATATTCTCAAGGTCGGTCATCACGGTTACCCGTTTTCTTCAAGCAGAAAATGGCTGAAAACTCTCTTACCGAAATATAGCGTTGTTTGCAATTTTGAAAAGAAAGTTTACCCTCACATAAAGCACAGATTGATTGATGAAATCGGTACAAAACTATTTTGCACAGCCGATTTGAACGGTGTAAAATTTGATTTTGACAATGGCTTGAAACCGACAGCGGATATACAAAAATGAACTTGAAAATTAATCAAGAGCAGATAATAAAAAATGCCACAGGCAAAAGCCTGTGGCACTTCGTATTGTAAGGGAAAAACAATTTGTTTAATCAGTCAAGCTCGATATATTTTGTTGTATCGATTTCTTTCTTTGGCTGTTCCTTTGGAATTGTCAATTTAAGGATACCGTGCTTAAACTCGCCCTTGATGTCAGCTTCGTTTATATCGCCGACATAAAAGCTTCTTTCACACGAACCTGCATAACGCTCCCTGCGGATATATTTTGCGTTTTTTTCGTCTTTTTCATTTTTGTCAAGACCTTTTTCAGCCTTGATTGTTAGATATCCGTCTTTGAGTGAAGCCTTAACCTCATTCTTTGAGAAGCCGGGCAAATCCATTTCCAAAACATAACCGTTTTCAGTTTCCTGAACATCTGTTTTCATGAGATTCTTGCTTCTGTGACCATAAAGCTTCTTTTCAAGCTTATCCATTTCTTTGTCGTCATAAAACGGAAAATCGAAAAAGTCATCGAACAAATCTTTACCAAATACGCTAGGCATCAACATAAGTCATCGCTCCTTTCATAAAAAACACCATATTGAAACCTGTTTTTTATGAACTCGGGATGTGGAAACAAAGCGGAGTTCATTGAGGCTGTTGCCTCTTTTTTCTTCTCCTTGACTTCCTTTCCTTTGTTCTGACTATACTATAACACTATTAATTAGCACTGTCAAGGGCAGAGTGCTAATGTTAATAAAATGTTCACTATTCAACTATAGTTTTAACTTTTGTGCATATTAATCAACACATAACAAAGATTTGAACGATTTGATAAAAGCTTCATCGTTTTGTATTGTTCGTTTTTTCGGCCCTTTCAGGTGAGCACCCGACATTCTCGCTTTTTTCGATTCGTATCTTGATGTCAGCAAAAGTCCGAGGTTGCCGTCTGAAATTATCATTCCGTTTTGCGTGATTGCTTTTCCGCCTTTTGACAGCACCATTGCCGCAAGTCCGTAGTCCTGAGTCACGACAATGTCACCGCTTTGCACTTCGTTCACAAGTGCAAAGTCAACGCTGTCCGCACCCTTTGAAACAGTGATTATTTGTGCATAGTCGCTGTTTATGATGTGGCTTGTGTCGCAAAAAATCACGACTTCAATATTATTCTCTTTTGCAATTTGGGTCGCTTGCTTAACAACAGGGCAACCGTCTGCGTCAATCAAAATTTTCATATTCTACCTCGTTTGTGTTATGTAACTAATATATCAAATCTCCGCTTCTTTGTAAATATGTTGTATGTTTTTCGTTTTCGGTGTATAATTTGTTTAGAAAATGCAGAAAAGCAGGTGAATTATGACCTTACACACGATACCGCCCGTTTGGGATGAAAACTCCAAAGTGTTGATTTTAGGCTCATTCCCGTCAGTTAAATCAAGGGAAGAAGGCTTTTTCTATGGGCATAAACAAAACCGATTTTGGAAAGTGGTTGCCAATGTTTGCAACTGCCCCGTGCCTCAAACCATTGATGAGAAAAAAGCAATGCTCCTTGCAAACGGAATAGCCGTGTGGGATGTGATTCATTCTTGCGACATTGTCGGCTCAAGCGACAGCAGTATAAAAAATGTTGTGCCGAATGATATTGCCGATATTGTTCAAAAATCTCATATCGAGCGAATATTCACAAACGGCAAAAAGGCAGACGAACTGTACAAAAAATACATTGAACAAACCGTCGGCATTTCAGCCGAATGCCTGCCGTCAACAAGCCCTGCTAACGCACAGTGGTCGCTTGATAAATTGTGCAAAGAATGGAAAATAATACAAAAATAAAAAAGGCGGAACAAACCGCCTCAGACTGTCGATAAAGCTCCTAAAACACGACAAAATATAATTAACCAAATTATGCCTCCCATTTTTTAAAAGGGGAGGTGGCAACACGAAGTGTTGACGGTGGGGTTTTAAAAATGCCGTAGGTATCGGACCTACGGCATTTTTGGCGTTTTTCATTTTTTGCTCAGTCGAGGTACCATCGTACATCTTCCTTCGCAAGAAAACGAAATTCAGAAACTTTCTCAACAGCCTTTTTATATTTTATGCTGATTTTTTCTTTCTGCCTGTTAAGAACACTATGCCGAATATCACAAGCATAAGGAGAACGGCAAATGCCATCCAAGCGATTCTTTGTGCCGGTTCGTGATTTGCAAAGAAATCATAGTATCCTTTGAGGTAAACAATGATAACAACAATCGGCAAAACATATTGCATATATGCTCTTGCCCAGTTAGGAAACTTGAGTCCCTCGCCTGCGTTTGCTTCCTTGATGAAGTTTTCAAAGCCCCATCCGTTCTTTCTGACGCAGAACATAACAAATACCAAACTGCCAAGCGGAAGAAGATTGTACGAAACAATGAAGTCCTCAACATCCATAATTCCTGTGCCCTCGCCGAGAAGCTGAACCTTTGACCAAAGGTTGAAACCGAGGATTGCAGGGATGCTTATTGCGGTGATGATACCAAAGTTGACCGCAACTGATTTTGGCCTTGACCAGCCTTTCATATCCATAAATGCGGCAATGAGGTTTTCAAACACGGCAATGATGGTTGAAAGTGCGGCAAACGACATAAAGATGAAGAACAATGCGCCCCAAATTCTGCCACCTGCCATTTTGTTGAATACATTTGGAAGTGTGATAAAGAGGAGTGACGGACCGCTGTCAGGCTTAACGCCAAACGCAAAGCACGCCGGAATGATGATGAAACCTGCCATAAGCGCAACGAATGTGTCGAGCACCATAACGCTCACCGCTTCACCGCCGAGACGCTTCTTTTTGTCGAGATAACTACCAAAGATTTCCATAGCGCCGATACCAAGGCTGAGAGTGAAGAATGCGTGCGACATAGCGGCAAATACAGCCGTGCCGAAGCCTGTTTGTTTTACAACGCTGAAGTTTGGAACAAGGTAGAATTTGATACCCTCGCTTGCATTGGGAAGTGTTGCCGAGTTGATTGCAAGCGCAACCATAAGAACAACAAGGAGCGACATCATAACTTTTGTGATTTTTTCAACGCCGTTTTTTACACCGAGTGCACAAACCGCAAACGATAAAATAATTGCGATAAATGCCCACAAGCCCATTGTTTGAGGCTGTGACAGCATTGTTGAAAATGCGTTTGCTACTCCGTCAACATCAAGTCCCGAAAGTTTGCCTGCTATTTCGAGATACGCATAGTAAAGCATCCATCCGCCTACCATTGTGTAGAACGACATAAGCAAATAACATCCGATAATGCTTATCCATTTGAGGTTGTGCCACTTTGTGCCTTTTGGCTCAAGTTTTTCAAATGCTCTGCCCATACCCATCTGACTGCCTCTGCCGACTGCAAATTCTGCAACCAAAATCGGGAAGCCGAGAATGATGAGAAACAGCAAGTACATAACTATAAATGCCGCTCCGCCGTACATTCCGCAGATGTAAGGGAATTTCCATACATTGCCTATGCCGACCGCACATCCCGCAGAAACAAGGATGAATCCGAGTCGTGAGGCAAATTGCTCTCTTTTTTCCATTAATAAAGCCCTCTCTTCTTTTTTATAAAAAGTCAGTACACTAATTCTACCATAAAAACTTTTTGTGTCAAGGATAAAAAGTCTTTATTTTGACGAATAATATTAATTGAAACAAATTTGTGTATTTGATTTTTTTATGGACTATGCTATAATCAAAAGAGTACGGAGGATTAATTATGAAGATTAACGACAATATGAACGGATTTAAAATCCTTGAAGTAAAAGAGGTTGCCGAGCTTAAAGGCAGAATTATCGAAATGAAGCACGAAAAATCAGGTGCAAGACTTTTGTGGCTCGACAGACCCGACAATAACAAGACTTTTTCCATCGCATTCAGAACAGTTCCGAGTGACGACACCGGAATTTTTCATATTTTGGAGCACAGCGTTTTGTGCGGCTCAAAAAAATTTCCTGTAAAAGAGCCGTTTGTTGAGCTTATCAAAAACAGTATGAATACATTTTTGAACGCTCTCACTTTCAGCGATAAAACAATGTATCCTATTTCAAGCAAAAATGACAAGGACTTTTTCAATCTTATGGAGGTGTATTTGGATGCGGTGTTCTATCCGTCAATTTACACCAAACCTGAGATTTTTTATCAAGAGGGCTGGCATTATGAGTTTGATGAAAATGGCGATATTTCCTACAAGGGCGTTGTTTTTAACGAGATGAAAGGTGTGTATGCCGACGCGGATTCTGTGAAGGAAAATGCACTTTGCCGTGCGTTGTTCCCTGATAATTGCTACAGCAGGGAATCTGGCGGACATCCAAGCAAAATCCCGTCACTTACCTATGAGCAGTTCATCAACGGACACAAAAAATATTATCATCCGTCAAACAGCTATATCATTCTTGACGGTGATTTGGATATTGAAAAGGTGACTGAGTTCATCGACAGAGAATATCTCTGCAATTTTGACGCTATTGAGCCGAGCGAACTTCCAAACATTCAAACTCCCGTTGATGCAGGTAAGGTTGAGGTTATGTTTGAACAGTCAAAGGATATGCCGCTCGAAAATCAAAGTTCGCTTCAAATGGGATATGTTGTCGGCAAGTTTGACGAAAAAGAAAAGATATATGCAACACGAATTCTTGCCCGTTATCTTTGCAATAACAATCAGTCGTATCTCACTTCCGCTTTGCTTGAAAAAGGCTATGCCGAGGACGCTTCTATTCAAGTGGTTGACGGAATACTTCAGCCTTATATTGCGATTGATTTGAAGAATATTGACGAAAACAAGGCTGATGAAATATACGATTTTGTAAATCAAAAGTTGCGTGAACTTCAATCAAACGGACTCGACAAAAAACAGCTTGAAGCCGTAATTTCCAATTTTGAATTTGAACTCAAGGAAAAGGATTTTGGCTATCCTCGTGGACTTATGTATGCTATGCTTTCGCTTGAAACATGGCTTTATGACGGCGAAACCACAACCAATGTTCTTGTCGGCGACATTTTTGAAACCTTGCGTAAAAAGGCTGAAAACGGCTATTTTGAACAGCTGATCAGCGAAGTTTTCTTTGACAACAAGCACCGTTGTGTTCTTCTTGCAAAGCCGTCATATACAGTCGGCGACAGCGACCGAGCAGACGAAAAGGCAAGACTTGAAGCTGTCAAGAATTCTTGGAGCAACGCTGATGTTGAGTATTACAAAAACGAACAGAAAAAACTTGACGAATGGCAGTCGAGCGTTGATTCGCCTGAGGATTTGGCAAAAATGCCGATGATTACTCTTGACGATATTGAGGTTAAGCCCGAACCGCTTCCGACAGAGATTGACGGCAAACTCATCAAGCACTCAATCCAAACTGACGGTATTGCATATATAAAAATGTATTTTGACATTACGGGCGTAGAGGAGGCTGATTTGCCAAAACTTTCGCTTTTGTCAAAACTTTTGGGTGAACTTGACACGGCTCATCACAACGCTGTGGATTTGAAAACAGAGCTTATGGCAAAATGCGGAAACATCTCGTTTTCTGTTTTGCCGTTTGCGGAATACAATTCGTCAAAGAACGGCAAAATAAAGTTTGTTGTTTCGTTCAGCGCACTCAACAGATATGTAGGCGAAGCACTTGAACTTGTCGAAGAAATATTAACATCAACCAAATTTGACAACGAGTCGCAAATAATGGGCATAATCAAGCAAAACCGTCAAGCTCAATATCAGTCAATCATTATGGCAGGATCAATGTATGCGGCAAAGAGAAGCTCAACAGCTTTTGCATATGACGCTGTTGTTGACGAAGTTACAAAGGGCTTTTCGTTTTATTATTGGCTTAAAGAACAGGAAACTGAACCTACCGTCATTGCCGAACTTCAAGGGTTTGCAAGAAGTATTTTCGGCTCTGATAATGTGCTTATAGGTATCGGCGCAGATGATGCAAACGGATTTGACGACCGCATAAAATCATTTATTGCGTCACTTGGTGAGTCAACCGTTTCTCACGAACTTAAAATTAAGCCGTGGAAAAAATCAAATGACGCCGTTGTTATTCCGGGTGATATTTCGTTTTCGGGTATGGCGGCTGATTTCAGTGGACTTTATGACGGCAAAACTATGCTTATGAGCCACATTGTTTCGCTTGATTATTTGTGGAACGAGGTGCGTGTAAAGGGTGGTGCTTACGGCACGGGACTCAAGGCTGTTGCCAACGGCTCTGTTTTTGCATATTCATTCCGTGACCCAAATGCAAAGGCTTCTATTGAAACCTATTATAAAATTGCGGATTATCTTCGCACATTTGCAAATTCCGACAGAAGCCTTGTCGGCTTTATCATAGGTGCAATGTCGAGTGCCTCTCCGCTTCTTACTCCTCGTCAAATTGCCATAGGTGCTGACGGCAACTACATTAGGGGCATATCGGAAGAAAGCAGATTGTTGCTCCGCAAGCAGATTGTTGAAACACAAAAGAGCGACTTTTTGGCTCTTGCAGACACTCTTGAAAGTGCAATTAACGACAGTTCTTTCTGTGTAGTCGGCTCAAAAAAGCAGGTTGATTTGTTCAAAAACCTTGATAACAAATTTTCATTATAACTATAAATATTCGTCATAATGTATAAAAAAACATAAAAATATCGTTCATTTTTCCCGCTTTGCTGTCTTGTAAAACTCTGTGAGTATTGACAAGGCAGCAAAAAATTATTATAATAAACCTTAATATATCCTAAACGGATTTAATTAATCATTTGAAAGGAAAATGAAAATGAAAAAGACAATGAAGAGAGTATTGGCTCTTGTTCTTGCAGCACTTACAGTAGTATTTGCATTTGCAGGATGCTCAAACAACTCAAATGATGACAAGAATAATGATGCAAAAACAGATGCTTCCGCAAAGAAGTATGTTATCGCAACCGATACAGTATTCAAGCCTTTTGAATACACAGACGCTTCAGGCAACTTTGTTGGTATTGATGTGGATATTCTTGCAGCTATTGCAGAGGATCAGGGCTTCGAGTATGAACTTAAATCACTTGGCTTTGACGCATCAATCGCAGCTTGCAAGTCAGGTCAGGCTGACGCTATGATTGCAGGTGCATCAATCACCGACCAAAGACAAAAAGAAGGTTGGATTTTCTCTGACGCATACTACACAGCAACACAAAGCGTTGCAGTAAAGAAAGGTTCAAGCATTAAATCACTTGACGACCTCAAGGGCGTAACAGTAGCTGTTAAGACAGGTACAAAGGGTGCCGATTATGCAGAAGAACTCAAGGATAAGTACAGCCTTAAGCTTACATATTTTGAGGACAGCCCAACAATGTATCAATCTGTTACAGGCGGTCAGTGTGCTGCTTGCTTCGAGGATACTCCTATTATGGCTGCTTCCATTAAGGACGGCAATCTTGATATGGAAATCGTAGAAGGTTCTGAAAATGATGGTGCCGGCTATGGTATGGCTACTTTCTCAGCTGACAAGCAAGAACTTCTTGACAAGTTCAACGCAGGTCTTGCAAACATCAAGGCTAACGGAAAGTATGACGAGATTATCGCAAAGTATCTTGGCTAATATCGGCAAAAATTAAAGTAATTCTGTTTAGGAAAGTTTGCCACCTGCCTGTTTTTTACGGGCAACGGTGGCTTTCTTGCTGAATGATGTCGACATATTTTTACATCATTCTACTATGAGAGGAGATTTTCACCCAATGCAACAAATTATTGAAACATACGGACAATTGCTTCTTGCGGCTATGGGCAAAACGCTTACCCTGGCATTGTGCGGATTGTTCTTTGCTTGCTTAATCGGTTTGCTTTTCGGCATATTGTCTGTGCTTAAAAACAAGGTTTGCAATGCAATTTACAGAGTGTTCGTTGATGTCATTCGTGGCGTTCCGATGATTGTACTTGCGTATTTTGTTTATTTCGGCGTTCCGTATATCATCAACAAATCATCAGCAGCATCGTTCACACTTTCTGCTTTGCAGGCGGGTACTGTCTGCCTTTCGCTTAACTGCGGTGCATATATGGCAGAGATTATTCGTGCCGGTATTCAATCGGTCGATATCGGTCAGATGGAAGCATCCCGTTCACTCGGTATGAGTTATTCACAGGCTATGCGCAAGGTCGTTCTTCCGCAGGCTATCAGAACAATGATTCCGTCAATCATCAATCAGTTCATCATTACACTTAAGGATACATCAATCCTTTCTGTTATCGGTTTTCCGGAGCTTGTTAACACCTCAAAAAATGTTGTTGCCAATACAGGCAGCGTGTTTGAGGTTTGGGGCGTTGTAGCCGTTATGTACTTGATTATTATTACTTTGCTTTCATATGCAGCAAAAATGCTTGAGAGGAGATTGAACCGTGGCCGCAAATTATAATAATGTAAAAATTCATGCTTCACATCTCCAAAAGAATTTTGGAAAACTCGAAGTTTTAAAAGATATTACAACTGATATTTATGAGGGCGAGGTTGTTGTTATTCTCGGTCCGTCGGGTTGTGGCAAGTCAACATTTCTCCGCTGTATCAACCGCCTTGAGGATATTACTGCAGGTGATATGGTTGTTGACGGCCATCATATGGATGACAAAAAAATCAACATCAACAAGGCGAGAGAAAATGTGGGAATGGTGTTCCAGCATTTCAATCTTTTCAATAACTTAAATGTAATTGATAACCTCACTCTTGCACCTATTCAGGTTAAGAAAATGAAAAAGGACGAGGCAAAGGAACTTGCCATGAAAATGCTCGGCAAGGTGGGTCTTGAAGATAAGGCTGAGGCGTATCCGTCTATGCTTTCAGGAGGTCAAAAACAGCGTGTTGCCATTGCAAGAGCACTTTGTATGAATCCTGATATTATGCTTTTTGACGAGCCGACTTCTGCACTCGACCCTGAAATGGTAGGCGAAGTTCTCAATGTTATGCGTGAACTTGCCGAGGAGGGTATGACAATGGTTATCGTTACCCACGAAATCGGCTTTGCCCGTGAGGTTGCCAACAGAGTTTTGTTCATCTATGACGGCAAAATTCTTGAAGAGGGCACACCTCAAGAGGTTATTTATGACCCTCAAACAGAGAGAGCAAAGGACTTCTTTAACAAGGTATTATAAAAAACAAAACCGAGGATGTCCTCGGTTTTTTTGGAGTATATTATGAAATCAAAAAAGATAGTTTCATCATTTTTGCTGATATTGATTTCTATTGCGTGGGGCGGTTCGTTCGTTGCACAAAGCAAGGGCGGAAACCTTGTCGGACCGTTTACATTCGGCTTTTTCCGCTTCCTTGTTGCAGGAATTGCCATTTTGCCGATAATCGCTTTTCTCGATTCAAGGGAGAAAAAGAGCGACAAACCCAAAACGGATTACAATACAAAGGAACTTATCCGTGACGGCTTTGTGTGCGGATTTTTCCTTGCAGGCACATCAGCGTTTCAACAGCTCGGATTGTTTGCGGGCACACCGTCGGGCAAGGCAGGATTTTTGACCTCGTGCAATGTGATTTTTGTGCCGATTATCTGCTTGTTTTTTAAGGAAAAAATCAAATGGAATGTTTGGCTGTCAATCGTTGTGACTGTTTGCGGACTGTATTTGTTGTGTGTAAATGACGGTTTCAGTGTGCAGATGTCGGATGTGTTGGTGCTCATTTGCTCGGTTATGAATGCGGCGAGAATTATCGCCGTTGACCGCTTCAAGCACAAAACGGATATTATCAAACTTGCATGTGTGCAGTTCTTTTCGGCATCGCTGTTCTTGACTGTGCCGATGGCTATATCCGAAATGAGAAATTTTTCGCAATGGTGTGCAAGCATAAATCAATCTGCGTTGTGGATGTCACTCCTTTATGCAGGCGTGGTTGCCGGAACATTTGCATTCACGGTGCAAAATGTTGCTCAAAAATATGTTGACCCAACGGTTTCGTCATTGCTTATGAGCACCGAATCGGTGTTTGCTGTGCTTGCAGGCTGGCTGATTGTCGGCGACAAATTGACTGTCAAAGAACTTATAGGCTGTGCTATTATTTTTGTTGCACTTGTTATAGCTCAACTACCTAATAAAAAAAGAACGGAAAGTATATAACTTTCCGTTCAGACTGTCGATAAAACTCCTGAAACACGCCAATATAATCAACCGAATTATGCCTCCCATTTTTTAAAAGGGGAGGTGGCAACACGAAGTGTTGACGGTGGGTTTTTAAAAATGCTGTAAGTATCTAACTTACAGCATTTTTGGTGTTTTTCGTTTTTTGCTCACAAGCGGTACAATCGTACAGCAAAGTTCGCAAGAAAACGAAATTCAGAACCTTTCTCAACAGCCTACAGCGTGTCGAAAACACTTTTTCGACACGCTGGAACGGAAAGTATTGAATGACTTTCCGTTTTTCTTATATCTTGCTTAGCGGAATGTAGCCGAAGCTTTCGCCTAATTTTCCGCCGCTAATCATATATTCCTTTGCACCTTTTTGAAGTGAGGTGGCTTCTGCATACCGCTTTTTGTTGAACTGTTTTTTGCCGAAAATTCGCTCTATTGCATAACTGTCTGCGTGGTCTGTAAAAGCGATTTCAAACAGCGTTTGGAACTGCAAAATATTGCTTGACGGCTTCATAAACAGGTGATTGTCCTTATATAAAAGCCAGCTTTTGCACACGAAGTAATCAAATTTGTACATAGGGAGATGCTTTGCAAAGAATTCTTTTGCCATTTTCAGCGACTCGATACATTCCGATTTTACAAGCGGAGCGCCTTGCGGAATGTGGATAAATACGGTTTGTTCGCCTTTTTTGAACGGCAGTTTTGAATAGTCAAAAGTGACATAGTTGCACTTGAAAAGCTGATACTGAAGTCTGCCGATTTTGAACAATTCTGCCTTGAGGTGATTCTTTATCCAAGGATAATTTTTCAGCCCCTTGTTGTCGTTGTTTCTGCACCAAATTCCGATGTCGGACATAGTTTCTTTCAGCATGCTTTCGTCAATTCCGAGTTCTTTGTATGAGTCCTCTGTGTATTTGATGTATGCAATGCAAACGGCAAGCCTCATCATATCGCTGTGTCTTGCAAGGCACGAAAAACCGTGCTTTTTGCACTTCTTTGCAAGTGAATTTATTTTCTTTTCGTGACTGCTTATGTATTCAATCAGCCGTTTTTCAAGGTCGGCATCAAGACCTGCAAATTTAATATATCTTTCCATAAGTTGAGTGTATCATTAAAACTATAGGCTTGTCAACGGTATTAATCATTTCTTATCGTCATAGTATGTATTGTGATTTGATAAGGAGAGGTTTTTATGTTTTCTGCATTACTTACCGCAATCGGTTCAAGCCTGTTATTTTTGCTTTTGCACATCCAAAACGGTTCGGGATTTCCAAAACCGCTCACCGCAAAGGAAGAACGGGAACAACTCGAAAAAATGGCAAACGGCGACCTCAACGCAAGGGCGGTTTTGATTGAACGCAATCTCCGCTTGGTCAGCCATATTTGCAAGAAGTATTATTCAAAAACAAATGACAATGACGATTTGATTTCTATCGGCACTATCGGACTGATTAAGGCGGTGGACTCGTTTGATTATTCAAAGGGTACACGGCTTTCAACCTATGCTTCACGCTGTGTTGAAAACGAAATTCTTATGTATTTTCGTTCTCTCAAAAAGCAGAACGGAGAGGTGTTTATGGGCGACGCAATCGATACCGACAAGGACGGAAATCCGCTGACAGTCGAGGATGTCATCAGCGATGACAGGGATATTGTTGAGGAAATCGAAACAAAGCGCCGTTGGCTGGAGGTTAAGAAACTCATTGAAAATATGGAGGACGAGAGGGAAAAGGAAATCATCATTTTGCGTTACGGATTGAACAATGCAAAACCGCTCACTCAACGGGAAGTCGCACAGAGGCTTAACATTTCTCGCTCCTATGTGTCGAGAATAGAAAAGAAAATACTTCAGGATTTGAAAAAGAAAGTTAATTAATAAAAACGCAACACAGGATTGATTTCTTGCGTTGCGTTTTGTGCTGTTATTCGGTTTATTGAAAAGTGCAAACATAGGTGAAAACGATTGAATCGCCGTCATCAACGGTCACATTTCCGCAGGTGGTGTTCGGCATAATTCCGTTCACGCTGTACATCCAACCGCTTTGCTTGCCACAGTCGAATTCGTCAAGATTGTTTATGCCCGAAATGTAAATGCCGTAGCTTGTTTTTTGAGCAGTCAACTTGATGTCGTTGCTGTTACAGGCTGATTTTAATGCGTCATATGCGGTGTAGCCCGACTTGCCTTTGTAGGTGTAATTCTTGATTATGTAACCGTCACTTGGCACAAATTCTTCGTGTCCTTTTTTCAAGTCGTCCATATGGTCGAGGATTGATTTGCACTCAACCGTTACGGTGCAACCGACTTTTGAATTCTTCTTTTTTGTGGTTGTTTCAACAATCTTGTCGGTAGTTTTTTCAGCTTTTTTGTTTGTTTTTTTCTTTGCACTCGCAGTAACTTTAACGGTGGTTGCCGAAGTTGTTGTGACATCTTTTTTCTTCGTTGTTGCCTCTGTTGTTGATGTCGCATTTTCTGTTGCAGAGGCGGTTGTTTGTGTTGTTGTGGATGGTGTGCTTTGCTCCGCTGGTTCTGTTGAATTGCCTGAACAAGCCGTAAAGCAAAAGCACATTGCCACAGACAGCAGCAATGCACATATTTTTTTATTCAAAGTCCGAAAGCTCCTTTTTCATAGCGTTGTAAGAGCAGTCTACGGCTTCTTCCGAAATGTTGCATCCAAGCTCGTAGATTGGCACTTTTTTGAAAATTACATTGAGGTTATCCATCAATTTGTTCATTTGAGCTTCACCGAGTCGGCGAACGGTTTGGCTGAAAATGTTGAATATAGCCTTGTTTGTGTCGGCAGGCTTAATCCAATTGTCCTCGCTTCTTTCGAGGAAACAAATTCCTGCAAGAGGCACAACGGCTGGGGTGGAGTAATCATACTTGCCGCTCCATGGAGTGCCGCAGGCATAAACTTTGCCGTTTATAATTCTGATTGCCGGCTTGTCGTCGTTGAGAATGTATGCTCTGTCGCCGAATTTTTTGAGCCAAAGCTGGGTGTGTGTTGATTTGCCTGTTCCGCTGTCGGCAGAAAATGTGTAGGCAACTCCGTCAACAACAACACAGGACGAGTGCAAAAGAATACCGTCATATTTGATTAATTCTGTGTAAAAATCGGAGCCTGTGAGCATATATTCCCAGTCGCCTTGCGAAAGCTCGGGGTGATCAGCCACAGCTTGTTGAACTCTTTTGTCGTCAACAAAAATGTCAATGTCCGGTGCTATATCGTCCGATTGATTGTCGGCAAGGTAAGGCACAGCCTGTTTTTCGCTTCTGCCTCCGCAATTGTTCATTTTTACTCTTAATCCTGCAATGTCGTAATATGGCATAATATTTGTTCCTTTGCATAATTTTCTATTGTCTATTATAAAATAAAAGTCTGCTTTAGTCAACCAAATAAGTGAATAATAAAAAATATGTGATAAATATTCAAATAAACTATTGAAAAATTTTTTATTATAATGTATATTATATTAAAATATAATAATATCTGAGTGATTTATTTAAACTAAAATGCAGAACTGCAAAATTTTTGGCACGCAACGGAGATGTGTATGGAAAAAATCACAAGCAAAAATAACATTATCGTTAAGGACACAAAAAAGCTTTTTACTTCTTCAAGGGCAAGATACGAAAACCGTCGTTTTGCACTTGAGGGGGCAAGGCTATGTTTTGATGTCCTTAATTCTGTTTATAAGCCCGATTCATTGTTTTACACAGAAGATATATACGAAAAATATCCGAGCGAGATTGACGCACTTTCAAAAGAGGCAAAGCGAGTTTATGTCATCAATTCGCAGGTTTCGGAAAAACTGTCGGAAACCAAATCCCCTCAGGGTGTGTTCCTGACCGTTGAAATGGGTGACGGCGGGCAGGCAATCGACAATGGCAAAATCGTTGCGCTTGACAATGTGCAAGACCCGGCAAATGTCGGAGCGATTATTCGTTCCGCCGAGGCTCTCGGTATTGACGGAATTGTTACATATAACTGCTGCGATGTGTTCAACTCAAAGGCAATCAGGGCTTCAATGGGTTCGATTCTTCGTATGAATATTGTTGACAGCACTGATTTGGAAAAAACGCTGATCGATATGAAGGCGCAGGGCTTTAAGGTGTATTCAACCGTTCCGAGTTCCTCTGCTGTTAAAATTACCGATATTGATTTTTCCGGCAATGCTGTGTCGGTTATAGGCAACGAGGCAAACGGAGTTGAGGAAAATATAAAAGCTGTAAGCGATGAACTTATTACAATACCGATGCTCGGCAGGGCGGAAAGCCTCAATGCAGGTGTTGCCGGCGCAATAACTATGTGGGAGATGCTTAGATGAAGAATGCAAGATATCTCATATGGCTTCAACTTACCGTAGGCACAGGCAAACCGATCAAGCCGATACTTGATTATTTCGGCTCGGCTGAAAATTTATATAACAGCAATTATCTTCAGCGTAAGGTTTGCCCGAATGTGACGGACAAAATGCTTGATGCAATGGAATGTACTCCGATTGAAAAAGCGGATGAAGTAATTGAAGTGTGCAAACGCAACGGCTGGGATATAATTACGATTGATGATGAAAATTATCCCAACAAACTAAAGGAAATATTTGACCCTCCCGCGGTTTTGTATATTGACGGCAAAATGCCCGATTTAGACAAAATGCTAAGCATTGCGGTTGTCGGCACTCGTAAGCCGTCAAATTATGCAAAAAGCGTTGCAAGGGTTATCTCAAAAGGTCTTGCAAGGTGCAACGCCGTGATAGTCAGCGGAGGGGCACTCGGAATAGACACCTCGGCACATATCGGTGCTCTTGAATGCGGAGGAATCACGGTTGCGGTTATGGGCTGCGGACTTGGTTCAAACTACCTTGCTTCAAACGAAGATTTAAGACGTAGAATAACCGAAAAAGGTGCGGTCATTTCCGAATTTCCGCCGTTTACTCCTGCAAGCAGATTTACTTTTCCGATGAGAAATCGAATTATCAGCGGTCTTGCGGACGGTGTGTTTGTTGCCGAAGCGGGGACAAAAAGCGGTTCGCTTATCACAGCAAACTTTGCCGTGTCGCAAAACAGGGATATGTTTGCAACCGCAGCTTCGATTTTTGACAAAAGGTTCAACGGAACTAACAAATTGATTTCTGACGGTGCTGTGCCTGTTGTTGAAGTGGAGTCGGTTATTTCTTACTACACGGAGAAGTATGCAACTCTTGATATGTCAAAACTTGCAACAGTTGACGAACTGCTGAATGATGAATACAAAAAGCGTGATTTGACCCCTGAACAGGATGAGGAAATCACCTTTGAAAATATAGAAAAACATCGCAAAAACCGAACAAGGATTGACGAACAGTCACGACAGCTTGTCGGTGATGAAAAATCGGTGTTTGATGCTATGGACGATGATTTTAAGGATGTTGAGAGCATTGCAAATGTTGCCAAGCTTGATATTAATTCCGTGCTTGTCGCCCTGACAATGCTTGAACTTGACGGGCTTTGCGAGTCCGGTATGGGCAAGCGATACAGAAGAAAACAATCTTGAATTTAACCGAAAGGACAAATGATATATGTCAAAGTTAGTAATTGTGGAGTCACCTGCCAAGGCTAAGAATATCAAAGGTTATCTTGGCAAGGGATATGAGGTTATTGCGTCAATGGGACATGTTCGTGACCTTCCTGCCGCAAGACTCAGTGTTGATATCGAACATAATTTTGAGCCGAAGTATGCCGTAATCAAAGGCAAAGAGGCTCTTGTTGATGAACTCAAAACAAAGGCTCACAAAGCCGATTGTGTTTATCTTGCAACCGACCCCGACCGTGAGGGAGAGGCAATTTCTTGGCACCTTGCAAATTTGCTCGGTTTGAAACTTGATGACAAGAACAGAGTTACATTCAATGAAATTACAAAAACCGGTGTAAAAAACGGTATGGAGCATCCTCGTCAAATTGATATTGACCTTGTAAACGCTCAGCAGGCAAGAAGAATTCTTGACCGTCTTATCGGCTACAAGCTTTCTCCGTTCGTAAGCCAAAAAATCAGAAGAGGTCTTTCGGCAGGCCGTGTACAGAGCGTTGCTCTCCGCCTTGTTGTTGACAGAGAAAACGAAATCCGTGCATTTAAGCCTGAAGAATATTGGACTATTGATGCAAAATTCACCAACCCTCCCGAAAGAAAGAGCTTTGCGGCTGCCATGGTTCAGGATAAAGAGGGCAACAAGGTCGGCACAGATAAGAACAAGATTCCGTCAAAGAAAGAGGCAGACAAAATGCTTGCCGATTTGGAAAATGCCGAATATGTTGTAACCGGAGTTAAGAAGGGTACAAGAAAGAAGAACCCTGCACCTCCGTTTATCACCTCAACTTTACAGCAGGAAGCTTCTCGTCGACTTTCGTTCCAAGCAAGAAGAACTATGAAAGCCGCACAGGAATTGTACGAGGGTGTTGATGTCAAAGATCTCGGTACAGTCGGACTTATCACATATATGAGAACCGACTCCCTTCGTATTTCCGACGAAGCTCGAAATGCGGGTAATGATTTTATCAAGCAAACCTATGGTGAAAAGTATCTTCCGTCAACTCCGAGATTTTACAAAACAAGGGGCAACGCACAGGACGGACACGAAGCTATCCGTCCGTCAATGCCGGGTGTGACTCCTGAATCGGTTAAGGATTCGCTTACTTCCGACCAATATAAGATTTACAAGCTTGTTTGGGAACGCTTCATTGCCTCACTTATGGCATCTTGCCAGCAAGAAACCATGAAAGTTGAAATCACGGCAAACGGCTATGTTTTCACAGCAAGCGGATATACGGTTAAGTTTGACGGTTTCACAGCTTTGTATGAGGAAAAAACCGATGACGCACAGAAGAAAGACAGCGAATCTCCGCTTCCTCCTGTTGCAGAGGGCGATGTGCTCAAACTCAAGAGTATTCTTGGCAATCAGCACTTCACTCAGCCGCCTGCGAGATACACGGAAGCATCTCTTACAAAGGCACTTGAAGAAAACGGCGTCGGTCGTCCGTCAACATATGTAACAATCACTTCAACAATTTTATCAAAGGAATATGTTGTTCGTGAGGGCAAGCAGTTTGTTCCTACCGAACTCGGCGAAGCGGTTACAAATCTTCTTAAAGAGAGAATACCAAACATTGTAAATGTTAAGTACACCTCAAAGATGGAAGATGACCTTGATAAAATTGACTCGGGCGAAAAAGATTATATAGATATGATTCGCCTTTATTATGATGATTTTGTTGAACCGCTTGAAAAAGCAAAGAAAGATATGCAGGGCGTTAAGATTAAACTCAAGGAAGAAGAAACCGATGTTGTCTGCGAAAAGTGTGGCAGAAAAATGGTTGTCAAGGTTGGCAGATTTGGCAAGTTCCTTGCTTGTCCGGGCTTCCCTGAATGTAAAAATGCAAAACCGCTCATCACAAAGACAAAGGCAAAATGTCCTCTTTGCGGCGGTGATGTTATAGAAAAGAAAACAAAGAGGGGCACACCGTTCTACGGCTGTTCAAATTATCCTGAATGCAACTTTATGACTTGGGACGTACCAACCGATGAGGTTTGTCCAAAGTGCAACAAGTCGCTGTTCAGAAGAAAAGGCAATGTACTTTATTGTCCTGACACAGAGGGCTGTGGATTCACAAAGCCTGCCTCAAAGAAAAAGTGATTATGAAAAAATTTACAGTTATCGGTGCCGGACTTGCAGGCTGCGAGTCGGCGTGGCAAATAGCCGAAGCGGGCTACGAAATCACTCTGCTTGAAATGAAGCCTGAAAAGTTCTCACCGGCACATAAAAATAAAAATTTTGCAGAGCTTGTTTGTTCAAATTCACTCAAGGCATCAAGAATTGACAGCGCAGCAGGTTTGCTCAAAGAGGAAATGGCTCGACTCGGCTCACTCACTGTTCCTGTTGCAAGGAATTGTGCGGTGCCTGCGGGCGGTGCTCTTGCGGTTGACAGAAATGAGTTTTCTCAAACCATAACGGATATGATTAATTCGCATCCGAACATCACGGTTGAAAATAAACTTGTTGAGGAAATTTCACTTGATGATGACGAAATCCTGATTATCGCAACAGGACCTCTCACCGAGGGCAAACTCGGCGAAGCAATCCAAAATTTGTGCGGAGATTATTTGTCGTTTTATGATGCCGCCGCTCCGATTGTTATGGCAGACAGCGTTGATATGCAAAAGGCGTTCGGTGCTTCAAGATATGACAGAGGCGGAGATGACGACTATATCAACTGTCCGTTCAACAAGGCAGAATACGAAGCGTTTATTGATGAACTTGTCAATGCCGAGGGTGCAGTTGTGCACGATTTTGATGTGTACGAGGGTTGTATGCCGATTGAAAAACTTGCAAAAAGAGGACTTGACGCTCCTCGATTCGGCCCTATGAAACCGGTCGGACTTGTTGACCCGAACACAGGGCATAGACCGTGGGCGTGCGTTCAACTTCGCAGAGAAAACAGCAAGGGCACAATGTTCAACCTTGTCGGTTTTCAAACCAATTTGAAGTTCGGTGAGCAAAAGAGAGTGTTCTCTATGATTCCGGGACTTGAAAATGCGGAGTTTGTCAGATACGGCGTAATGCACAGAAATTCGTTTCTTAATTCGCCAAAGTTATTGAATGCCGATTTTAGTTTGAGAAGCAATCCAAACATATTTTTTGCAGGTCAAATCACGGGCGTTGAGGGATATATGGAATCTGCAGCTTCGGGAATTATGGCAGGCATAAATGCCGTAAGACGAGCAGAGGGCGAAGAACCGCTTGTTTTATCGGAATACAATATGATTGGTGCTCTTTCGCAGTATATAAGCGATGAGAGTGTAACGAATTTTCAGCCGATGGGTGCAAACTTCGGTGTTTTGCCTCCGATTGAGCCGAAAATCAGAGATAAGAGAGAAAGATATATGGCTCTTGCAAACAGAGCTTTGGAGCAATTATGAAAATTATAGTTGACGCAATGGGCGGAGATAATGCTCCGCTTGAAATAATCAAAGGCACGATGCTTGCGGTGGATGAGTTTGGCATTGATGAGGCTATTCTTCTCGGTGATGAAAATGCAATCAATTCTTGCATTAAGGAAAACAATATTGCATTGAAAAACACGAAAGTAATCAACTGCACGCAGGTTATTGACAACTGTGATGATGCAAAGGTTGTGCTCCGTGGCAAACCTGACAGTTCAATGGCTGTCGGTTTCAAACTCCTCAATGACGGTGAGGGCGACGCATTTGTCAGCGCAGGCAACACAGGTGCAATCACAGTTGGTGCAACTCTTATAACAAAGCGAATTAAGGGCGTCAAGCGACCTGCAATTGCTTCGGTTATGCCGAGCACAAGCAAACCGTTTGTGCTTATGGACTGCGGTGCAAACGCAGAATGCAAAAGCGAATATCTTTATCAATTTGGGCTTTTAGGCTCAATATATATGCAAAATATTTTCGGCGTTCCAAATCCTACCGTGGCACTTGCAAACAACGGCACGGAGGAAACCAAGGGAACACCGATCGTAAAAGAAGCGTACAATTTGATGAAGTCTGCACCGTATAATTTTATCGGCAACATCGAGGGCAGACAGATTCCGTTCGGTGATGCAGATGTTGTTGTTGCGGACGGCTTTACGGGTAACTTAATTCTCAAAACTTATGAGGGCGTTGCAAAGGCTCTTATGCAGGGTATTAAAAACGCTTTTTATAAAAATACATTTAGCAAACTTTCGTATCTCGGCGTTCGTTCGGGCATAAATGATATGAAAGCACAGTTTGACTACAAAGAATACGGCGGAGCTGTTATGCTCGGAGTTAAAAAGCCTGTTATCAAGGCTCATGGCTCGGCAGACGCTCGTTGTTTTAAAAATGCAATCAAGCAAGCGGTTAAGTTTGTTCAAACCGATTTGATAGAAAAAATAGAAAAAGAATTACAAAGCGAAGAGTAAAATGGATATTTCAACTTTAGAAGAAAAAATAGGCTACACCTTTAAGAAAAAGATTTATCTTGAGGAAGCGCTTACTCACTCCTCATATGCAAACGATAATCAAAAGAAATTTAATAATGAGCGAATGGAGTTTTTGGGCGACGCTGTTTTGAGCGTTGTGTCGGCAGAGTATTTGTATCATAAATTTCCGGACATGGCAGAGGGCGAGTTGTCAAAACTTCGTTCATCCCTTGTTTGCACCCAGTCACTTTCAAATTTTGCAAGAGAGATTAACCTCGGTGATTATTTGCTTTTGGGCAGAGGCGAGGAAAAAATGGGTGGCAAGGACAGGGATTCAAATCTTGAGGATGCCTTCGAGGCGCTCATTGCCGCAATTTATCTTGATGGTGGTATGGAACCTGCTAAAAAGCACATTCTTCACTTCCTTGCAAGAGATGTAAGCACTCATCACATTTTGTTCAAGGATTACAAAACCACCTTGCAGGAGGTTATTCAGCAGAACAAAGACGAAACCCTCAACTATGTTATTGTCGGCGAAAAAGGTCCTGACCACGACAAAGTATTTGAAGCGGAGGTTCACCTCAATTCAAATGTTGTCGGCAGAGGTGTCGGCAGAAGCAAAAAGCAGGCGGAGCAGGAGGCGGCGAAAGAAGCACTTTCGTTGATGGGAATTATATGAAAAAAGGAAATATCAGCATTTTTATTCCGCATCTCGGATGTCCGCAACAATGTTCGTTTTGCAATCAAAAAACAATCACGGGCAATGTCAAGCAACCGACAGCCGATGATGTGAGAGAAGCGGTTGAAATTGCATTGAAGAAAAAAGGCTACGAATACGAAATTGCATTTTTCGGCGGTTCGTTCACTGCGATTGACCGAGATTATATGCTCACGCTTTTGAAATCCGCTTATCCTTATGTTGAGGACGGAAGGGTGAACGGAATCCGAATCAGCACACGACCTGATTTTATTGATGACGAGGTGCTCACTGTTTTAAAAGAATACGGAGTGACTTCAATAGAACTCGGTGCTCAAAGTATGGATGACGAGGTGCTCAAGGCAAATCTTCGTGGACACACGGCGCAGGATGTTGTCAATGCTTCAAATCTCATCAAGTCCTATGGTTTTGAACTTGGACTTCAAATGATGACGGGGCTTTATCTTGATACGGACGAAAAGGCAATAGAAACCGCAAAGAAAATTATTGCGCTTCAGCCGGCAACAGTCAGAATTTATCCGACTGTTGTGCTAAAGGGCACAATGCTTGCACAACTTTATGAGGACGAGGTGTTTAATCCGCAAACAGTTGACGATGCGGCAAATCTTTGCACAAAGCTTGTTCCTATGTTTGAAGAAGCAGGGATAAAGATTATAAGACTTGGACTTCACGCTTCAAACGACATAAAGAAAAATGCCGTGGCAGGTGCTTATCACGAGTCGTTCGGCGAGATAGTCAAGAGCAGATTTATGCTCAATAAGATACTTAAATTAAGACCCGGAGATTACGAGATTATGGTCAATCCACGCTCGGTATCTCAACTAAAGGGTCAGCAAAAACGCAATATATACTTCCTTATGGAAGAGGGATATAACATAAAGGTTACTGTAACCGACAAGGTTGCAAAGGACGATTTAAAGATTATAAGACGGTAAAAGATATGTTACTACGATCACTTGAAATGCAGGGATTCAAATCGTTCCCTGACAAAACAGAATTAAATTTCGGCAAGGGTATTACCGCTGTTGTCGGACCTAACGGTTCGGGCAAAAGTAATATTTCCGATGCGGTGAGATGGGTTCTCGGCGAAACGAGCACAAAATCGCTTCGTGGTTCAAAAATGGAAGATGTTATTTTTGGCGGAACATCAAAGCGTAAGGCTCTCGGCTTTGCACAGGTTATGCTCACTCTCGACAATTCTGACGGAACACTCAAAGACCACGGCGAAATTGTCACCGTAACCCGTAGATACTATCGTTCGGGCGAAAGTGAATATAAGATTGACGGCGAAAGCGTAAGAAGAAAAGACATTCACGAGCTGTTTATGGACACGGGTCTCGGTTCGGACGGATATTCAATGGTGGGTCAGGGCAAAATCGACTCTATCATTTCTGCCAAAAACGAGGACAGACGAGAACTGTTCGAAGAAGCGGCAGGTATTTCTCGTTTCCGTCATAAGAGAAAAGATGCGGAACGTAGACTTGACCAGGCGCAGGAAAATCTTGTTAGACTTCTTGATATTTTAGGCGAACTGGAAAGCCGTGTTGGTCCTCTTAAAAAGCAGAGCGAAAAAGCACAGAAGTTCCTTGAATACAGCGAGGAAAAAAAGACTCTTGAAATCGGTGTTTGGCTCAACAAAATCAACAGATTTACCGTTGAATTGAGAGAGCAGGAGCATAAGATTGACGCTGTCAAGGCTTCGTATGAAATTTCCGAAAACGACCTTGCCGATATAGAAAAAGAACTTGAAGAAGTTGCAGAAAAGGTCACTTCAATCAATTTGGCGATTGAACAAAGCAGACTCGGTGCTTCGGGATATGAGGAAGAAGCACTCCGAAAAGACGGTGAAATCAGCGTTCTTAATGCAACTCTTGAACATAATAACGAAACTATCGAAAGACTCACGGCTGATATCACCGATGCGGACGGCACGGGTGCAACCATTGATGAGCAGATAGAGGCGAAAAATAAAACAATCGCAGAAAATGAAAAATTAATAGCAGACAAAAAGGCAGAGCTTGAAAGCGTTGCAAACGAACTCAGCAAAGTCCAAAACGAAAATATGGAAATTTCGGACAAGACGGTTGAACTCAATCAAATGCTTACTGCTCTTACCATAAAACTTTCCGACAGCAAGGTGAAAATGTCGCAGGCGACTTCGTCTATTGAGGAAATCAATTCTCGCAAGGACACTATTGCTTCGCAAATCGAGGCTACTCAAAAGGATATTGATTACACCCAAAGTCAGGCGGATGAGAGCAACAAAAATCTTGAATTCTTGAAAGAAAGAATTGACGAATACGAAAACTCTCTCGGCGGTTATCAAATGAAAGTTGACGCCAAAAAGCAAAAGGCGGAAAAGATTAAGCAGGAAGCCGAAAGGCTTGCACGCCAAATGGCGGAAAAGAGCGACCGTGCCCGTGTTCTTGAGGATTTGGAAAAGAATATGGAGGGATTTTCGGGTGCTGTAAAGGCGGTGCTCAAGCAAAGCCAAAGCAAGGCACTTCCGGGTGTTCACGGCACATTGTCACAGCTTATCACTGTTGACAATGAGAATTCAACCGCTATTGAAATCGCTCTCGGTGCGGCAATGCAAAATGTGGTTGTGTCGACCGAAAGTGACGCAAAGCGTGCCATTAACTACTTGAAGCAGAACAATGTCGGCAGAGCAACATTCCTCCCGATTTCCGCAATCAAGCCGAGATATATGGAAGAAAAAAATCTTGATGACAATTTCGGTTTTGTCGATGTTGCATCAAATCTTGTGGAATGTGATGAACAGTACAGAGATATTGTTGAAAATCTGCTCGGCAGAGTTATGGTTGTTGAGGATATCGATTGTGCCATCGCAATTTCAAAAAGATACAAAAATAGATATAAGATTGTCACCCTTGACGGTCAGGTGATGAATCCGGGCGGTTCGATGTCCGGCGGTTCAAAGGGTAAGGGAAGCGGTGTGCTTTCTCGTGCAAATCTTATTGAAGAATTGAAGGCAGAGGCTCAAAAAATCGGCGATGAACTTAAAGAAGTTCAGGCAGAACTCAAAAAAGCGGTTGAGGATGCAAATCTTGCGGCAGCCGATTTGCAAGGTGCGGATGCGGATTTACGCAACGCAAAGGAAGAGTACATTCGTGCCGAGGGTGACGCAAAGCTTATTTCGGACAAGCTTCAATCGTTCATCAATCAGCGAGATACGATGTGCAGAGAGCAGGAAAACAGCGAGGGCAGAATTCTTTTGTTCAATCAAGCTGTTGAAAATGCAAAGCAAGAGGCTGTTGAAATCGAAAAGCAAATGGCAGATACCGAAGCCGAACTTAACAATGTTTCGACAGGTGCAAAGGAACTTTCGTCAAAGCGTGATGAAATCAGAGAAAAGACGGAACAAATTAACCTTGACCTTGTAACTTTAACCAAGGACAGCGAGGCGGCAAGACTTTCGGTTGAAGAATTGGAACTTCGCAAGTCAACTCAGTCCGACAGGGTTAAGAACATCACAGATGAAATAAACGAGATTAAAGCCAAAAACGAAAATCTTTTGCTTTCTATCAATGATGTCAAGGCGCAGGCTGACGAACTTCGCCGAAAGGCAAGCGAAAGCAACGATGCCGTAACTCAAAAAATCGGCGACAGAAACGAGCTTGAAAAACGTTCAAACGAACTTCGTGCAAAAGAAAAGGCAACTCTTACCGATAAGGAAAAATTGTCGGGCGATATTGTCAGACTTGAAGAACGCAAGGCTAATATGAAAAAAGAATATGACGAACTCGGCGATATGCTGTTTGAACAGTATGAACTTACAAAACCCGAGGCACAGGCACTCGGAATTGTGATTGACGATATGGCGGAGGCTAAAAAGCGACTCCACGAAATCAAGGTTGCAATCAGAGGACTCGGCTCAATCAATGTCGGCGCAATCGAGGAATACAAGGAAGTATCAGAAAGATACAATTTCCTCAAGGAACAGACGGACGATATTGAGCAGAGCAAAAAAGAACTTGCAAAGATAATTGACGATTTGACCTCATCTATGAGCGAAAAGTTTATGACCCAGTTCAATAAGATTAACACAGAATTCAAAACTTGCTTTGCCGATTTCTTCGGCGGAGGCAACGGCGAGATTATTCTTGAAGACCCTGATAATTGCCTTGAATCGGCTATTGAAATTAAGATTCAACCGCCGGGCAAGTCGGTGCAAAACATCAATCTTTTCTCCGGCGGCGAAAAGTCGCTTGCGGCAATGGCGTTGCTGTTCAGCGTGCTCAAAGTTCAGCCGTCACCGTTTTGTATTTATGACGAGGTTGAGGCGGCACTTGACGATGTCAATGTTGAGCGTTTTGCAAAATATATGCGCCGTATGACAGACAAAACACAGTTTATTTCCATCACTCACCGTAGAGGCACAATGGAAGAGGCGGATGTTTTGTACGGCGTTACAATGCAGGAAAAGGGCGTTTCAAAACTTCTTGAACTTCAGTCGGCAGAACTTGCCCAGCAAATGGGCTTAGAAGCGTAGATTGACGATAACGCATTTAAAACGCACCATAAATAATCTAACTGATTTTTGCCTCTTTTGTGTAAATGGAGGCGGCAACACAAAGTGTTGGCGGAGGGATTGGAAATATATTTTGTACATCGAGTACAAAATATATTTGGTGCTTTCCGTTTTTTGCTCGGGGGCGGTACCTATGTACAGCTCCCACTCGCAAGAAAACGAAATTTAAACGCGTTCTCCTCAATCTAAAAGATTTCTTAATACAAAAAAATAAAGTATCATATTTCAGCGAGGAATTAACATATGGGTTTGTTTGATAAATTCAGAAAAGGTCTTAGAAAAACTCGTGATGAGGGTATGGTTAAGCAGATTAACGAAACCATCGAATCTCACGAAAAAATAACAGACGAGCTTTTTGACGAGCTTGAAGAGGTATTGATTATGGGCGATGTCGGTTTTCCGACAGCAGAGCGAGTAATCGGTGACCTTAAAGAAAAAATTGCCAACGACAACATCACAAGCGTTCCGCAGGTTAGGGAAACACTCAAGGATATTGTTGCCGGTGTTGTTTGGGGCGGTAGCTATCTTGCACTTCGCACCAAGCCGTCAATCATTCTTGTAATCGGTGTAAACGGCGTTGGCAAAACCACCACAATCGGCAAGCTTGCAATGAGATTAAAATCTATGGGCAGAAGCGTTGTTTTGGGCGCAGCCGACACCTTCCGTGCAGGCGCTATCGAGCAGTTGCAGGTTTGGGCTGACAGAGCAGGCGTTCCGCTTGTAAAACACGGCGAGGGCGCAGACCCGGCTGCCGTTGTTTACGACACAATTCAGTCGGGCAAGGCAAAAAATGCGGATGTAATCATTATTGACACGGCAGGCAGACTTCACAATAAGAAAAATCTTATGGATGAACTTAACAAAATCAGCCGTGTAATTGACAGAGAACTTCCGAATGCAAGCCGTGAAACTCTCCTTGTGCTTGATGCAACAACAGGTCAAAATGCCGTTAATCAGGCAAAAGATTTCAAGGAGGCAGCAGGCATTACGGGTATTATCCTCACAAAACTTGACGGCACGGCTCGTGGCGGTGTTGTTCTTGCAATCAACAACGAACTTGATGTTCCTGTTAAGTTTGTCGGTGTCGGCGAACAGATTGACGATTTGCAACCGTTTGACGCAGAGGCTTTTGCATCTGCAATGTTTGATATAAAGCCAACTCACGATGACGACAATACAATCGCCGATTTCATCAACGAAAGTGTAAAAACCGAGGAAGAGCCGACAGAGGAGGATAAAAAGTAATGGATTTTATTCTTGCGACAAATAATATGAAAAAACTTGCGGAAATGCAGAGAATTCTCTCTCCGCTCGATATAAATGTTGTCACAGCAAAAATGCTCGGAATTACACTTCCCGAAGTTGTTGAGGACGGCGACACATTTGAGGCTAACGCAAAAATCAAGGCTGAATCGGCTTGTAAGATTACAGGACTTCCTGCCATTGCAGACGACAGCGGTCTTTGTGTTGATTACCTTAACGGTGCACCCGGTATTTATTCGGCTCGTTTTGCAAATATCGAAACTCACAACGGCGTGAATGTTGACAACGAAAAGAATGCAGACGATGAGGAAAACAACAATCTTCTTCTCAAAAAACTTGAGGGTGTTGAGGAGTCGGAGCGTACGGCATATTATGTTTGCACCATTTGTTGCATTTTTCCCGACGGCAAGGAAATCACAGTAAGAGGCGAGTGCCACGGAACAATCGGCTTTGAGCGTGACGGCAACGCAGGTTTTGGATATGACCCGTTGTTCATCATCAACGGCAAGTCGTTTGGCAAATATGAGGGAGAAGAAAAAGACAAGATTTCTCACAGAGGCAACGCATTAAGAAAGTTAACAAAGGAATTGGAGAATATTTTATGACATCAAAAGAAAGAGCGGCTTGGAGAGCAAAGGCAAATTCTCTTGAGGCTATTATACAAATAGGCAAAGAGGGTATCACCGACAATCTTATTACACAGATTGACGACACCCTTGATGTAAGAGAACTTATCAAAATTCGTGTTCACCTTGAAACTGCACCGCAAACTCCGAAAGAGCTTGCACCGCAGCTTGCAGAAAGATTGGACGCTGAGGTAATTCAGGTTATCGGCGGAATTATTGTTCTTTACAGAGAGGCTGACCCCGAGAGAATTCAGGCAAAGAAAAAGGCAAGAGGTCAGGGCACGGCAAAAGCCAAGGCAAAGAAGAAAGTTAAGATTAAGGGACTTCGTCAAAGACAGAGAGAAAAGGAAGCCAAAAATCCTTATGCTGTTTATGACCGCCCTCGTTATCGCAACGACCGTGACAAAAAGCAGGGTAACAGCCGATGAAAACAGGCATATTCGGCGGAGCGTTCAATCCTGTTCACAACGGGCATTTGGCACTTGCCGAGCAATATAAAAAAACACTTTCGCTTGACAGGATTATATTTATCCCGACTGCAAATCCACCGCACAAATCGTCTGACGGTTTGATTGACGGAAAGCACAGAATAAATATGCTGGGGCTGTGTGTGGGCGAGGATGAAATTGTCAGCGACATTGAATTTAAGCGTGACGGCAAAAGCTACACATATCTCACAATTTGTGAACTGAAAGAAAAGTATCCCGATGATGAATTTTACTTGATTGTCGGAGCAGACCAATTCTTCTATTTTGAAAAGTGGTATAAGTTTGAAGAAATACTTTCTGCCTGCACGGTTGTCACAGCGGCACGAGAAAAAAATCAGTATGATGAAATGCTGGTGTTCAAGGCGGAACATCCAAGATTAAAGGATATTGTTGTGTCGGAATTTGATGTTATCGACATTTCGTCATCACAGATTAGGGATATGATAAAAAACGGCGATGATGTGTCGTACTATATCCCCGAAAGTGTAAACGAATATATAAAGGAGCACAGGCTCTATGTATGATTTTGAAAAGTACGAAAAGCTGATAAAAAGCAGATTGTCCGAATATCGCTATACCCACAGTATGAATGTTGCGAAGCGGGCAAGGGAACTTGCAAAGATTTATTCTCTTGATGAGGACAAAGCGTATCTTGCGGGAATTCTGCACGACATCACCAAAGAAACGGATTATGCCGAGCAGGAAAAATATATGGATAATTTAGGCATTATCCCCACAGAACTTGAAAAAAGTAACAAATTGGTGTATCATCAAATTTCAGGGTCTTGCTATGTCAAGAGCGTTCTCGGCATTGATGACGAGGAAGTTTTGAGTGCAATCCGTTATCACACAACGGGTCACGCAGAAATGACAGACTTTGAAATGGTGATTTATCTTGCCGATTTGACAAGTGCGGAGCGTAGCTATCCGGATGTTGAAAGCGTGAGAAAACTTGCCGACAATTCGCTTACAGATGCAATGCTTTGTGCCACTCGGTTTACGATAACCGATTTGGCAAATAAGAACAAACTGATTCATCCCGACACTCTTTATTGCTACAATTGGGTGCTTCAAAAGGCAATAAACGGACAGGCGGATTAAATAAAAATAACAGCAGGGCTTCGCCTTGCCTAAACAATATATAATGTTTATAATAAAGGAATGACTATGGACAAGGAAAATTATTTGGAAATTGCACAGATAGCCGTAAAGGCAATCGACAGCAAGCGTGGTGACGATATTGAACTTATCAAGGTTTCGGACATCACGGTTTTAACCGACTATTTTGTTATTGCAACAGCAAATTCAAACACACAGCTCAAGGCTATTGCCGATGAGGTTGAATATAAGTTGTCAGAGGCAGGCTATGAGCCTCATCACATTGAGGGCGAACGCAGTGAGTGGGTTTGCCTTGATTATGCAGGCTGTGTAATTCACATTCTTCTCAAGCAACAGCGTGGATTTTATCAAATCGAGCGCCTCTGGGAGGACGGCGAAAAAATCGACATTGACGATATTATTGTCAAAGAATAACAGTAAATAATTCCTATGGAGGACTGACATAATGGAATATAATTTTAAACAAATCGAATCAAAGTGGCAAAATGTTTGGTACACCCAAAACACATTTGCCGCAAAGCAGGATTTCTCCTTGCCAAAATATTATTGCTTGGTAGAATTCCCTTATCCAAGCGGACAGGGCTTGCATGTCGGACACCCTCGTTCATATACGGCTCTTGATATTGTTGCCCGTAAGAAAAGACTTGAGGGCTACAATGTTCTTTATCCTATGGGTTGGGACGCTTTCGGACTTCCTACCGAAAACTTTGCTATCAAAAATCACATTCATCCGGCAGAGGTAACAAAGAACAATGTTGCTCACTTCAAACAGCAACTTCAATCTCTCGGCTTCTCATTTGACTGGACAAGAGAAATCAACACCACAGACCCGTCTTACTACAAGTGGACACAGTGGATTTTCCTTCAGCTCTTCAAAAAAGGCTTGGCATACAAAAAGGAAATGGCTGTCAACTGGTGCACATCTTGTAAGTGCGTTCTTGCAAACGAAGAAGTTGTAAACGGCGTTTGCGAGCGTTGCGGAAGTGAAGTTATCCGTAAGAACCAAAGCCAATGGATGCTCAAAATTACAGAATATGCAGACCGTCTTGTAAAGGACCTTGATGATGTTGATTTCATCGACAGAGTTAAGACTCAACAACGCAACTGGATTGGTCGTTCAACAGGTGCAGAGGTTGATTTCGGCACAACTCTCGGCGACACTCTCACCGTATATACAACCCGTCCCGACACACTTTTCGGTGCAACATATATGGTTATTTCTCCTGAGCACCCTTATATTGAAAAGTGGGCAGACAAACTCACTAATATTGATGAAGTTCGCAAGTATCAAGATGAGGCTGCTCATAAGTCTGATTTTGAAAGAACAGAACTTAACAAGGACAAGACAGGTGTAAGACTTCAGGGCGTTATGGGCATCAATCCTGTAAATAACACAGAAATTCCTATTTTCATTTCAGACTATGTACTCGTTTCTTACGGAACCGGCGCAATTATGGCTGTACCTGCTCACGACACTCGTGACTGGGAATTTGCAAAGAAGTTCGACCTTCCTATCATTGAAGTTGTTGCCGGTTCAAAGGTTGGCGTTGAAAACGAAGCGTTCACCGATTGTGCAACAGGTGTTATGACAAATTCCGACTTCCTCACAGGTATGTCGGTTGAGGACGCAAAGGTTGCCATCACTGAGTGGCTCACAAAAGAGGGCAAGGGACATCAAAAGGTTAACTTCAAACTCCGTGACTGGGTATTCTCTCGTCAAAGATATTGGGGCGAGCCGATTCCTATCGTTAAGTGCGAAAAGTGCGGTTATGTGCCTCTTGACGAAAGTCAGCTTCCTCTTACACTTCCGAATGTTGAATCATATGAGCCAACCGATACAGGCGAATCACCGCTTGCAAAGATGACAGATTGGGTGAACACAACTTGTCCTTGTTGCGGTGCTCCTGCAAAGAGAGAAACTGACACAATGCCACAATGGGCAGGCTCATCGTGGTACTTCCTCAGATATTGCGACCCACACAACGACAAGGAACTTATCTCTAAAGAAGCTGCTGAATACTGGACACCTGTTGATTGGTACAACGGCGGTATGGAGCATACAACTCTCCACCTCCTTTATTCAAGATTTTGGCACAAGTTCCTCTACGACATCGGTGTTGTTCCTACTTCCGAACCGTATCAAAAGAGAACTTCTCACGGTATGATTTTGGGTCAGAACGGCGAAAAGATGTCAAAGTCAAGAGGAAATGTTGTTAACCCTGATGAAATTGTTGACACCTACGGTGCAGACACAATGCGTCTTTATGAGATGTTCATCGGTGACTTTGAAAAGGCTGCTCCTTGGAATTCTGATTCTATCAAGGGTTGCAAGAGATTTATTGAAAAGTATTGGAATCTTCAGGAAAAGGTTGTTGACGGCGACGAGTTCACTCCTGAAATGGAAGCACTTATGCACAAGACAATCAAGAAGGTTACTTATGATATTGACAACCTTAAGGCTAACACAGCTATTGCTGCAATGATGTCGTTGGTAAACGAACTTTCGGCAAAGGGCTGCAACAAGGCAGAACTCAAGACGCTTACAATTTTGCTCAACCCGTTTGCACCTCACGTTACAGAGGAAATGTGGGATGTTATGGGCTTCGGCGGTATGGTTAATCAGGCAAAGTGGCCGACATACGACGAAGCAAAGACACAGGAAAACGATGTTGAAATCGTTATTCAGATTATGGGCAAGGTTCGTGCAAAGATTACCGTGCCTGTTGATATGGCAAAGGATGATGTTTTGGCAACAGCAAAGGCTGAGCCAAAAATTGCAGAACTCCTTGACGGCAAAGAAATTAAAAAGGAAGTTTATGTTCCGGGCAAGCTTGTTAATTTCGTTGCACTTTAATAAAAAAACAGCCTCCTCTTGTCGTTGACGGAGGAGGTAAAACAGGGTGTTATGGAAGTTTTTAAAAATTTTTGAATTTTTTTCAATTTTATTGCAACACTTTTGAAGTTTTTTTGTACTATTATTATGAGAGAGATCTCAAAGAGGTGAATTTATGGCGGATCTAAGCTTGGTAATTAGATCTCGACAGGGTGACAGGGAGGCTTTTTCACAGCTCTACCTTGAATATAAAGACTCTCTTTACCGCTATGCGTGGTATAAGATTGGCGACCCTGATTATGCTATGGATGCTGTGTCCGACACTATGTTGACGGCTCTCGAACAAATCGGAAAGCTAAAAAATCCAAAAGCTTTTTCCACATATTTGTTTCGTATTCACGCTGTCAGTTGTTCTCACTATGTGAAGGATGTCATCAATGCAAAGGAGAGCGAAGATCTGTCCGAAGTCGAAAGCGGTCTTTCGGCGAGTGACGGTGACTTTAAAGCACTTGAATTGCGAGAAGCGTTAGCCATACTGAATGATGTCGAAAAAGACATAGTTCTTCTTTCAGTATCGGGTTTTAACAGCAAGGAAATTGCCAAAGTCACCGGCTATACCTCTGGAGCAACAAGGTCAAAACTGTCACGAGCTTTGGCAAAAATGCGTGATTTCTTGGAGGGTAAGTATGAAAAACAATGATTTTGACTTCATCAAAGCCCAATTTGATGAAGCACGGGTCGAAGTGCCCGATGAACTCGACAAAAGAGTGCAATCAAAACTCAATAATGTACGCCCTGTAAAAATAAAGTTCAGACAAACAACTGCGTTCAAGGCAGGAATGAGTATAGCGGCGTGCATCGCCGTTTTTGTTATGGTTATCACAACCGTAAATATTTCCGATATTGATTACAGAATCAGGTCGGACGAGGCAGTTACTTCGGCAAGCTCACTTGAAAATTTTGAAAGCTATGAAAAGGTTGAAAAATACATCAAAAAGAGCCAAAAAAAAGAAAGACACGGTTATAATTCTGTGGCAAAAGGAGAACCGTCTCCAGAATTGATTCAGTATATGGAATCGTCAACAACCGCAACAAATCCGAATTCTAATTCTGACAGCGCCGAAACCTATGTTCAGGAATCGGGCGTTGACGAAGCCGATATTATCAAAACAAGCGGCAATGATATTTATTACATCAATCGTTCGTTTGACGAGGAAGCAGGCGTTGACAAACGCACCGTCAATGTGATTGAAACAAAAAAAGGCAAGGCAACTGTTGCCAACACAATTGACTTCAATGATGAGAACAGCGTTATTGAGGATATGTTTGTGTCGGACGAAAAGCTTGTTGTAAACTGCACCAGTTTTTCAAGTCCAACGGTGAGCAAAAAGGGCGTAAGTTATCACAATGCCACCAAGGCAATAGTTTATGATATCAGTGACAAGGAAAATCCAACCGAGATTAATTCATTTGAACAGTCGGGTGTGTATATTTCTTCAAGGCTTGTCGGCGATATTTTTTATATCGTGTCAAGTTATAACATCAGTTCATCTTCAACGGTTAAGGATTATATTCCGTCAACCTGCACCGGTGATAACGATGCAGACAAGCTCAGAGCAAAAGATATTTATTATGCAAAAAACGGAGTCGGCACAAGTTATATTGTTGTGACCGCTCTTGATGTAAACACTTGCGAAACTATCGGCACAACAAAGGCTGTGCTCGGTTGCGGTGAGGATGTTTACAGTAACAAAGATTATCTTTATGTTTACGGCTATGACCTTAATGACAATGAACCTAACACCACTATTGCAAAAATTTCGCTCAAGGACGGCGTCAAGTTCTGCGATTATGTAAAAATCAAAGGCTCGGTAAACAATCAGTATTCTTTCGCCGAAAAGGACAATCATCTTTGCGTGTTCACAACTCAGACGGTTAAGGGCAAGGAAAACAATTATCTTTATGTTTTTGATTCAAATTTAAAGCAGGTCTACAAGTCCGAAGCGTTTGCAAAAGGTGAATCTATAAAAGCGGTTAAGTATATTGATGATTATGCTTATGTAATCACATATGAAAACACCGACCCGCTGTTTATTATCAATCTTTCAAATGTGAAAAAGCCGAAGTTTATGGGCAATGTTGAAGTTGACGGATTTTCGTCTATGCTTGTGAATGTCGGTGATGACCAACTCCTCGGAATTGGGTACAACACATATTTTGATGATGAAAATATTGAACGAACAGACGGATTGAAGTTTGTGCTGTTTGATGTTTCAAATCCGCTTGAACCAAAGGTGCTTGATGAAAAAGTTTATCGCACGGTTTCAAGTGAGGCGCAGTATAACCCAAAGGCACTTGTTGAAAACAGGGAAAAGGGATATTATGCTGTTCCTGTCGTAAATGATGAAAACACTCAAAAGGGTGCAATTGTTGTGTCTGTTAAGGACGGCAAGATTATAGAAAAAGAAAATTACACTTCTAAACTCAAAAAAAGTTCATACGGCGGTATGAACACAAGAGTCACTTATGTTGGTGATTATTATTATCTTCTTGATAACGCACTTGATGTTTCGTCGTTCAAATTGAAATAAAATTAAAAGCGGATTGCGTTCGGCTTCAATGAAGTCTAAATCGCAGTCCGCTTTATTTTTCGTTTTGGTTAATTCGAATTATTAATTAGCCGAAATATCTCTTGAGAAGTCCCTCAAATGCCTTGCCGTGACGAGCCTCATCACGAGCCATCTCGTGAACTGTGTCGTGGATTGCATCAAGGTTTGCTTTCTTTGCAAGGAGTGCAAGCTGAGTCTTGCCCTCTGTTGCGCCTCTTTCAGCTGCTACTCTCATTTCAAGGTTTTTCTTTGTTGAATCGGTTACAACTTCACCGAGCATTTCTGCAAACTTTGCAGCGTGCTCTGCTTCTTCGTAAGCTGCCTTTTCCCAATAAAGACCGATTTCAGGATAACCCTCACGGTGTGCAACTCTTGCCATTGCAAGGTACATACCAACTTCTGAACATTCACCGTTGAAGTTGTCACGAAGACCCTTTACGATTTCTTCGTCAACACCGTCAATGATGCCAACCTTGTGCTCAGCAGCCCAGTCGTTGCTTGCATTGTCATCTCTGACAGCCATTTTAGCACCGCAGAGAGGGCATACATCGATTGGTTCGTCACTTTCGTAGCCACATACAGGGCAATAATACTTCTTGTTCATTTCAAATACTCCTTATTTCTTAAAAATTATTTTTGTTTGCATTTCGGGCAAAAGCCGCTGAAATACACATCTTTTGTTTTTGTTTCAAAATCATCAATGCCTGTGCACTTGATGTCATCAATCAAAAAGTCAAAAATTTTGTTGCATCCGTTGCACCTGAAGTGACCGTGCAGTTTGATGTCTGCGTCGTATCGGATGCGTTCGTTGTCAATCTTGATTGCCAATATCAATCCCTCTTTTTCGAGCGACTGCAACACATTGTATATTGTAGTTCTTGATGTGTTGGGATTGTCCTTTAGCATAAATTGATACACTTCTTCAACATCGGGGTGGGTTGGATGCTCACTCAGATATTTGTATATCGCAATACGCTGTGGGGTGGCTCTGTAAGAATGACTCTTGAACATTTTTTGAATTTGAAGTTCAGTCATTTTTGTCACCTACATTGTAATGATTACAATCTAACTATACACAACTTTCACTCAATTGTCAATACTTTTTTGAAAAATATTTTGAAATTGCGACAATTTTAAATAATGTTATGAAATTTAAACGATATTGACAAAAAAATCACAAAGTCTTGTCAATTGTGACAAAGTTCGGTAATAAACATTGACAAAAAAATTAACATCTATATAATGTAATATAGGCGATGCAAAAAAGCAGTAACCATATTATAAACTTTTATATTTAGAGAGGTAAAGAAAAATGTCAAGAGTATATAACTTCAGTGCCGGTCCATCAACACTTCCTGTAAGCGTTTTGGAAAAAGCAGGCGCAGAGATTATGGATTATCACGGAAGCGGTCAATCTGTTATGGAAATGAGCCACCGTTCAAAGTGGTTTGACGACATCATCAAAGACGCTGAAAAGCTTATGAGAGAGCTTTATCAAGTTCCTGATAACTACAAGGTTTTGTTCTTGCAGGGCGGTGCTTCTGCACAGTTCTCAGCTATTCCGCTCAACTTTATGAACGGTTCGGGTAAGGCAGATTACATTATTACAGGTCAATGGGCTAAAAAGGCTTTTCAGGAGGCTCAAAAGTACGGCGATGTTGTTGCCGCCGCTTCTTCAGCCGATAAGACATTTTCATATATTCCAAAGACAAAGCCTGAAGATTTCAGAGAAGATGCAGACTATGTTTATATGTGTATGAACAACACTATCTTCGGTACTGTATACAAAGAACTTCCACCTGTCGGCGACAAGGTTCTCATTGCCGATGTTTCATCATGTGCTCTTTCCGAGCCGCTCGACATCAGCAAGTTTGGCGTTGTTTATTTCGGTGCTCAAAAGAATGTTGCTCCTGCCGGTTTGGTTGTTGTTATCGTTCGTGAGGATTTGCTCGGCAACGCAAGAGATATTTGCCCGGTTATGATGAACTACAAGGTTCAGGCAGACGCAGATTCTCTTTACAACACCCCTCCATGCTGGACAATTTACATCTGCAAGCTTGTTCTTGAGTGGATTAAGGAAGAATTCGGCTCACTTGAAGCAATGAAAGCTCATAACGAAAAGAAAGCCGCTATTCTTTACAACTTCCTTGACAATTCAAAGATGTTCCATGGCACGGTTGTTCCTGAGGACAGAAGCCTTATGAATGTTCCTTTTGTTACCGACAGCGATGAACTCAATGCAAAGTTCATTAAGGAAGCAACAGAGGCAGGTTTTGTAAACCTCAAGGGTCACAGAGTTGTCGGCGGTATGAGAGCTTCTATCTACAATGCTATGCCAATCGAGGGTGTAGAAAAGCTTGTTGAGTTTATGGCAAAATTCGAGAAAGAAAATCAATAATTTTCGAGTTATATAGAGGTAAATAATATGTATAATATTAAACTTTTAAATAAGATTTCAAATGTCGGACTTTCAAAGTTCGACACAAAGGAATTTGCATATTCCGATGATATGGAAAATCCTGATGCAATTATGGTGCGTTCTGCATCAATGCACGATATGGAAATGCCTGAATCACTCCTTGCAATCGCAAGAGCCGGCGCAGGCACAAACAACATTCCTGTTGCAGACTGTGCAAACAAGGGCATTGTTGTTTTCAACACACCGGGCGCAAATGCAAACGCAGTTAAGGAACTTGTTGTTTTGGGTATGCTTTTGTCATCAAGAAAGGTAACAAAGGCTATTGATTGGTGCAAAACAATCAAGGATGAGGGCGACAATGTAGGCAAAACCGTAGAAAAGGGTAAGTCTGCATTTGCAGGTCCCGAACTCAAGGGCAAAACTCTCGGCGTTATCGGACTTGGTGCTATCGGCAGACTTGTTGCTGAGGTTGCGGTTGACCTTGGTATGGATGTAATCGGTTACGACCCGTATTTGCCTGAGGACGCAGTTCTTAAAAAGGGAATTACTGTTAATAATAATTTGGACGAGATTTTCCCTGTTGCCGATTATATCACGGTTCATGTTCCGCTTACACCGGACACAAAGCATATGATTAACCGTGATTCAATCGCAAAGATGAAAGACACCGTTCGTATTATGAACTTTGCCCGTGGCGACCTTGCAGACAGTGACGCTGTTATCGAGGCTCTTGACGAGGGCAAAATGGCTTGTTATGTAACCGATTTCCCGGATGCAAAGCTTATCGGTGTTGACGGTGTAATTGCCATTCCTCACCTCGGCGCTTCAACTCCTGAGAGTGAAGAAAACTGCGCTGCTATGGGTGCACAGGAACTTATTGATTATCTTGTTGACGGTAACATCAAAAATTCTGTTAATATGCCACCTGTATTTATGCCGAGAACCGGTGTTGCTCGTGTAACAATCATTCACAAAAACCAGCCGAATATGATTGCCACAATTACAGACACATTCTCAAAGGACGGCGTTAATATCGCATCTTTTGAGGACAAGAGCAGAGGCGACATTGCTTACTCAATCATTGAGTGTGACAGTGATGTAACAGACGCTGCTGCAAAGGAAATTGAAGCTATTGACGGCGTTATTCGTGTTCGTGTAATAAAGTAATTATTATATAATTTGAGCATTTAAAAAGCACCTTGAACTGCTTAGGTTTAAGGTGCTTTTACTGTTATTGATTATCTTTTCTTTGGCGTTCTTTGTGCTTTTCTGCAAGTTCGTCAAGGTGTTCTTTTCGCTTTTCAACGATTTCTTCGTGGTAATCGTGGAGCTTGCGGTAAAGTTCGGGTTGTCTGTCACGAAGCAGGTGCATATGTTCGTGACGGCGGTCGCGGAAGTTTTTGAACGCTTCCTCGTCCTCTTCTTTTACATATTGGTACAGAGTTTCTCGGCGTTCCTCAATTTGCTTTGCAAGTTTGTCTTCATCGATTCCTGTTGATTTTGAAAGTTCACTCAAATGTAATTCGAGCGATTCAAGAAGAATGTCTTCATCAAATGAGCCGAGTCCGGACCATAGGTCTGTGAGTTCAAGCAGACTTTTTTCATTAAGGTTTGCATTTTTTGCATTTTTGAGAATATCCTCGGTGTAGGTTTCAATTCGTTCCTCAGCCGAGTCGCCGAAAGCCCATTCAAATTCGTGCAGTAACTGCTCTTTAAAGTTTGGTGTAACGGTTGTTTCGTTGTCATTTTCACCGAGTTCAAGCTCATACGGCTTTTGAATACCTTGTGCACGAAGAGCTGCTGATATTGTTCGCCTTACTCCGCCTTCTTCTATTATGTGACCCAAGTCAAGCTGTCTGAGTTCATCATTGAGAGTGTGCGAATGCTCTGTTAAGTAAAAACGAATTCCGTTTTGCTTTAGCTTTGTATATATGCCCTCAAGTGTTGCCGCACCCGTTGTGTCTATGCTTCCGATACTGCTTGCATCAATTATTACGCATTTGGTGTCGGGCTTTACGGAATTTTCTATGTCTTCTCTGAATTCTTTTACATTTGCAAAAAACAGATTTGCCCTGAAGCGGTATATAACAACATTTTTAATCGGTCTTGCATTTTCATTCGTGTTCAAATCAAAGAAGCCGCCTCTGTTCGGTACAACTCCCAAAAATGAGCGTGGCGGATTGCTTTCACGAATTACGACATTTACAAAAGAAAGAATAACACCGATGATAACGCCGTAGATTGTGCCGAAAATCAACACTCCGAAAAATGCGGCAAGGAAGATGAAAAATTCTTTTTTGTTGATTTTACGCAACTTTTTTGCAAGGTCAAATTCTATTGCACCCAGCAAAGCCGATATAACGATTGCCGTCAATACGGGCACGGGCAAATACTGAATAAATCCTGTGCAAAATGTTACGATAACAAGCATAATAACGGCGGCGGTAATTGATGTTACTTGACTTTTGCCGCCAAATTGATTGTTCATTGAACTCCTTGAAACACTGCCGTTAACAGGGCAACAGCCGACCGCAGAAGCCGAAATATTGCACAGTGCAAATGTGAGCACCTCGTTGTTGTCGTTGATTTTGTAATCGTTTCTTATTGCAAAATTATTTTCCGACAGCAGGGTTTCTGCCATTATAACAACGGCTATTGTGAGCGACAACCCCATGCCTTTTATCGGACTGACAGCCGAAAAATCAAGCAGGCTGAAGTTATCAAGGCTGTTTGTAACCTTGGGCAGCGTGCTGATTTCAAACGGCGTGCAGTAGTTAAAGAAGTACTGAAGTACACCTGCCGCAATCATGATGAGTACCGGCATGGGAAACTTTGGTGCAAATTTTTTGCATATCAAAATCAAAGCAAGCGTTGTAAGTCCGAGTATAAGCGACGACAAACTGAAATTGAGCTTTGCCTGTTTAACTATGTGAACCGCAAGCTCGTGAATTTCACCTGTGCCGGATACGCCGCCGAAAAGTTTTGGTATTTGCATAAGTATGATTGTTGTGCAAATTCCGCTGATAAATCCGCCCATAACAGGAGTGGATACATATTCGGTCAGCCGTCCTGCCTTGAATATATAAAACAAAAACAGCCATATGCCCGTATAAAATGCAAGGAGGGGTACTGCTTTTTGTGCATCTTCGCTGCCTGCCGATATGCCGAGAGTTGCAAGCACTCCGCCTACCAGTGCCGCAGGTGCCGCATCAACACCGAATATAAATTGCGGCGATGAAGAGAACAACGCAAATATTATCACCGGCAGTATTGAGCCGTACAGTCCGTATATTGGCGGCAATCCTGCAATTTGTGCATATCCCATTGATATCGGAATAGATACAAGTGCAATGATTATGCCGCTTATTATGTCATTTGGCAAGGTTTTGAACCTTGCTTTTTTCAGTCCACCAAACATTATAACATCATCTCGTTTATTTTTTTAGTCTTGCTTCAACTCTGTAAATAGGGAAGCCTTGTGATGAAAATCTTGCTTCGTATTCGGTCACGATGTTTCCCTCAAAGTCGCTGTTGTGTAAGTCCAAACTGATGTTTGAAAGTTCAAATCCGTTTTTGCTGAAACTTTCAAGCGAAAATTCAAAGAAGTGCATATTGTCGGTCTTTTGAAAAATTGCCGCATCATCGGTCATAAGCTCTTTGTAGATGCCTAAAAATCTGTCTGCTGTCAATCTGTGGCAGCCGTGGCTCTTTTTTGGATATGGGCAAGAGAAGTTGAGGAATATCAAACTAATGCTGTGTGCCGGCAAATAAGACGGCAGATATTCGGCTGCACAGTCCAAGAATTTGATGTTTGTCAAGTTCTCTGCCTTTGCTTTTTCACAAGCGGTGCAGATTACATCTCTCACCTTTTCAACGCAAATGAGGTTGATTTCGGGATTTTGCTTTGCGTATGTCACGCCGAATGTGCCCATTCCGCAACCGACTTCAAGATATACAGGGTTGTCGTTGCCAAAAAGTTCTTTCAAATCAAGAAGATGCTTTTCGTTTTCAACATCGTTGAAGTTCAAACTTTCGTTTCTCAATGTGATTAAGTATTCGCTCACCTTGTCGAGCCTTTCGTCAAGGTTCTTTTTGTGTCTCATTCTCATAGTTTTTACCGTTCCTTAATTATCGTAGTTTTAATTTGTAATAGATTTCAACACCTTTTAAAAAGGCGAACAGTATAGCGTACAAAACTGCCTGATGTCCAAGATAGAACCACAGACTGTTTCGTCCCACAAAGGCAAGCACCTTTGAATGTTTTTTGTATGTCCAACTCGGGAACTTTCCGTCTTTGGCATATTCTCCCAAAAACGCTCCTATCAAAAACATAAACAGCCACGGGAAAAGTGCAAAGTAGTCCGCACTTTCAAAACTGTTGTTGAATATTCCGAGCGGCATAAGTGCGTTCGTTGACGGTGTCGGCAATTTTATCAAGCCGAACAAAAGACTGCCGGAGCTTATTCCGTATGTTGCCGAAAACAGCACGGCACAGATGAGCACCCCGATTCGTGCATCGATTTTTTCTATCAACGGCATTGCCAATCCCGTGATTATCATACAAGCACCCAAGCAGTGAAGTATGCCGAAATATATTTGTGCCCCGTCAATCCCCATCAGTCTTGGCATTATCACAACCGTTACAAAGGTGATGACCAATCCTGCACCGAACACGATTAATCCTCGCTTAACTGCGTTTCGTGACAGCCGTGAGCATATTCCCGATATGATGATGAATATTGCCCAAAATATCGGCTGAACGGTGCACAACTCGTTGAATATCTTGTATCCCCAATCAAGTTGAAGTATATCGCCGACATCCAAAAAGAAGTGGTGCACAATCATTGCCAATGTCGCAAATCCCCTCAACTCGTCAAGCAATTCTATTCTTTTTTTCTTTGCTTCCATATTTCACTCCGTTTGATTATTAAGTATATAATATATCATTTAAAAAATATTGTAAATATAAATTTTATATGTTATTATAACATTGTATATTACAACTTGAGGTACAGGTTTATGAAGATATATAACATATTGCAATACGGAGCAAAGGGCGACGGCAAAACCAATGATGCTTTTGCCATTCAGCACGCTATTGATGACTGCGCAAAAAACGGAGGCGGACAGGTTGTTTTGCCATCGGGCAGAGTTTATTACAGTGACTCAATCAAGCTCAAGGCAAATGTCGATTTGCATATCCAAAAAGGTGCAAGGCTCAAAGCAACAAGTAATATTGACGGATATATTCGTCCGAATAAATTGATAAACGACCCAAAAACCGCACTTATCGGTAATCCTGTAACAGGCAAGCCGAGTTTTGTGTTCATCTATGCTTATGAAGCGGATAATTGCACAATCAGCGGAGAGGGAACTATTGATGCAAACGGTCACGCATTTGTTCAGCGAAAGGACAGATACTATGTGACGGGTGACTTTTATCCTCGTCCGACCGTTATGTATGTTGAAAAAAGCAATCACATCACATTCAAGGAATTCACGGTTGTCGACGCTCCGTTTTGGACTCTTCATCCGGCGGGCTGTGATGATGTTCTTATTGACAGAATTCGTATCCTCAACGATTTGGATGTTGCCAATTCAGACGGTATCGACCCTGACCATTGCAGTAATGTTAGAATTTTGGGTTGCCATGTAACTTGTGCGGACGATTGTATTTGCCTCAAGGCAAGCAAAGGCAATGCCGAATACGGTCCGTGCGAAAATATTATTATTGACGGTTGCACTCTTGTTTCAACCTCTGCCGCAATCAAAATCGGTACGGAGGGTGTGGGCGATTTCAGAAATGTTATTGTTTCAAACTGTATTATTTCACGCTCAAACAGAGGGCTTTCAATCCAAATTCGTGACGGCGGATGTGTTGAAAATGTTTCGTATTCAAATATTATTATCGAAACACGAAGATTTTGTCCTGATTGGTGGGGCACGGCGGAGCCTGTTGTAATCACGACATTTAACAGAGATGAAAATACAAAAAGCGGCACAATCAAAAATATTAGATTTTTTAATGTCACCGCAAAAGGCGAGAATGGTGTGCTCATCCACGGCAATGCCGAAAACATCATTGAAGATGTCACCTTTGAAAATTGCAAAATCACTCTCACCAAAACATCAAAATGGGATTGCGGAATGTATGATTTGCGTCCTTGCCTTGATTGGGGAGTTGAAAAATACGACAATTCCGCATTTTTCATCAGATATGCAAAAAATGTGCTTATTGAAAAAACTCAGACAATGTGGGGCAATCTTTGCGACAGCTACAAGCACGCAATAGATGCCGAAAATGTAGAAAATCTTGAGCTTGTCAGATTTGACGGCAAGGCGGTTTCTTCGCTTGTTGATGACATAAAGCTCAACAATGTAAAAATGGTAAAATAATCGGAGGTATAATATTATGATAGAAATGAAAGGTTATAAGATTAATTCGCTTGAATTTGAAAACAAGGTTGAAAACGGAACTCAGTTGAAGCTCCAAAATCATGTGAAATACAATGTGAATTATATTGATTCGGAAAACAGATGCGTGGGTATTCTCCACTTCAGAGTTGAGGATGCGGATATGCAACCGTTCGAAATCAATCTTGAAATGGCGGCAGAATTCTCATTTGAAAACACAGATGAAAAGCCTGACATTCATGTTGAGTCGTTCGACCAGCTTTTCCCGTTTGTTCGCCAAATCATCAACAACACAACATCAATGGCAGGTATGCCGGGTCTTATGATTCCTATGATGAAGCTCAATAGGGACACTGTTGCTGTAGGTAAGCCTGAAAATAACGATGACGGAGAAATGCTCAACTAATGGCTGATTTGTGTGATACTTGTTGGTATAATGTTTATGATGAGGAAGCCGATACAAATATGTGCGACCTTCAACTTGACCAAGACGAATACGGCGAGCTTCTCATTCGTGAGCGTCAGGGCAAGCCGTGCAAATATTACCGCAAGGATGTCGGAGAATACGGCATTGTAAGAAAACAAAATTAAAAAAACTATCCTCTTTGTTTGTAATTTGAACAGAGAGGATTTTATTTTTAACTTTTCTATTGACATTGACATATAATATGGTATAATACAGTTGAACATATGAATAGTTGTTCATATGTTGAATAATTAAATTTAAGAAATTGAGGGTATAACAATGAAAAAGACATACAAAATTGATGTGGATTGTGCAAACTGTGCCAACAAAATGGAGGATGCCGCAAACAAGGTTGACGGTGTTGCAACTGCAACCGTAAATTTTATGCTCCTCAAAATGATTGTTGAATTTGAAGAGGGCGCAGACGAAATGAAAACTATGAAGCAGGTTCTCAAGGCTTGCAGAAAAGTTGAGGACGATTGCGATATTTTCTTCTAAATTGAGTTAGGAAGTGGCTTTATGAGCAGAAAACAAAAAAAGATGCTTGTTCGCATCATTGTGACGGCTGTGCTGTTTGCAGGTTTGTTCGTTTTTGAAAAATTTGTGCCGATAACAAGCAGGATTTTGCGTTTTGCCGTTTATATGGTGCCGTATCTTGTGATTTCTTATGACATACTCAAAAAGGCATTCAAGGGCATAATCAAGGGTCAGGTGTTTGATGAAAACTTTCTTATGGCTGTTGCTTCCCTCGGTGCTGTCGCCATTGCGGTGTACGAAAACGGCTCGTATAACGAGGCTGTTGCCGTTATGCTTTTCTATCAAATCGGTGAGTTGTTCCAAAGCTATGCTGTCGGCAAAAGCAGACGGAGCATATCCGAACTTATGGATATTCGTCCCGATTATGCAAATCTTGAGATTGACGGCAAAACACAGCAGGTTGACCCTGACGAGGTTGAGGTCGGCTCAATCATCGTTGTGTCGGCGGGCGAAAAAATCCCGATTGACGGCGTGATTGTTGAGGGTTCGACAACTCTTGATACTTCGTCTCTCACGGGCGAGAGTGTGCCGAGAAATGCAAAAGAAAACGACGAGGTCATCAGTGGTTGTATCAATCTTTCGGGCACAGTAAGAATTCGCACAACAAAGCCGTTTGGCGAGTCAACCGTGTCAAAAATTCTTGACCTTGTTGAAAATTCGTCATCAAAAAAATCAAAGAGCGAGCAGTTTATTTCAAAGTTTGCAAGGATTTACACTCCGGCGGTTTGCGGCGGCGCACTTGCACTTGCTTTGATTCCGCCTGTTGTCAGCCTGATTATCGGCAATGAGGCAATGTGGCTTACTTGGATTTATCGTGCGTTGACATTTCTTGTTATCAGCTGTCCTTGCGCACTTGTTATTTCTATTCCGCTTTCGTTCTTTGCAGGCATCGGCGGTGCTTCAAAAGAGGGCGTGCTTGTAAAAGGTTCAAATTATCTTGAAACGCTTTCAAAAACAAAAATCGTTGTGTTTGACAAAACAGGCACTATGACAAAAGGTAAATTTGAAGTGACGGAAATTGCACCGATTGGCATTGACAGGGGCGAACTTCTCAGATTGACAGCGTATGCGGAGAGCTATTCATCTCACCCAATCAGCAGGTCAATCAAGGATGCTTACGGCAAGGAAATTGACGCCTCAAAGATTTCTGATGTAAACGAAATCAGCGGCAACGGTGTTTCTGCGATTGTTGACGGCAAAAAGGTTGCAGTTGGCAACAGCAGGCTTATGGATAAATTAGGCGTGGAATACACCGCTTGCGATAAGGTCGGCACGGTTGTTTATGTCGCTGTTGACGGCAAATATTGCGGATATATCCTTATTGCAGATGCACTCAAGCCGACTTCGGTTTCCGCTGTCAGAGAGTTAAAAAAATGCGGTGTCAGAAAAACCGTTATGCTTACAGGTGACTCAAAAAAAGTTGCCGATGAAGTTGCGAAAGAACTCGGTGCAGACGAGGTATACAGCGAACTTCTCCCTGCCGACAAGGTTAGTCAGGTTGAACGACTTCTTGCAGATAAAAGCGAAAAAGAAAAACTTGCCTTTGTCGGTGACGGAATCAATGACGCACCTGTTTTGTCAAGGGCAGATATAGGTATTGCAATGGGAGCACTCGGTTCGGACGCTGCCATTGAAGCTGCCGATATTGTCCTTATGGACGACGACCCGATGAAAATTTCAAAGGCAATCAAAATTTCATCTAAGTGCCTCAGAATTGTAAACGAAAATATCTATTTCGCACTCGGCGTTAAGGCTTTGTGCCTGATTCTCGGCGCTGTCGGAATTGCCAATATGTGGGTTGCGATTTTTGCCGATGTCGGTGTTATGGTGCTTGCCGTACTCAATGCAATTCGTGCACTTTCGGTTAAAAAACTTTGATACTTTCTCAAGGATGTGTTTTGTTATGAACACATCCTTAATTTTTTTAAAAAAGTCTTGAATGAAACGGGTTTTGGGGTTATCATATAAATATAATAACAGAAAGGACTTTTTTGCTATGAACAGCCATGTTGAACAAAGACGGGCGTTTTTGATAGATTTTGCATTTGTTGCAGTTATTTTGGCACTTATTTATGTGTTCTTTAAATTTCTGTTTTGGATAACAGCACCGTTTTTGCTGTCGTTCTTTTTTGCGGTAATCCTACAAAAACCGCTTCGTTATCTTGATAAAAAGACAAACAAAAAGGCGCACACCTTTTGGTCGATTTTTTTGGTAGTGGCTTCTATCGCAGTTATCATTGTGCCTCTTTCATTTATTCTTGCGGCAATATTCGGAAAAATATCCGACTTCATCAATTATCTTGCCGAACAGTTGAGGGACATTTCATCATTCCTGTCAACGGTGGAAAATTGGGTGCTCAACACCTTGCAGTTTTTGCCAAAGACGGTCTACAGTTCGGTATCAACCACAATTACCGAATGGTTTGATAAGCTTCAACCGGATGCAGCGGCGGGTGCGGCTTCTTCGGCAGGACTTCTTTCAAATCTCGATTTGAGTCATCTCACAAACAAGCTTACCTCCGGTGTGTCAAATGTTTATTCGGTTGTAAAAGGCGTTCCGTCAATTCTCATCGGTATAGTTATCGGCGTTGTTGCTTGGATACTTTTCACAAAAGATTACGATTATATTGTAAGATTTATACAAAGACAACTTCCAGATGACAAAAAGAATGTACTCGTTGAATTCAAGCAAGTCTTTTCAAAAACAATTCTCACAATGTTCAAGGCTTACGGCATAATTATGTGCATAACTTTTAGCGAATTGTTCCTCGGTTTTTCGATTCTCTCGCTTATGGGTATTATGAAAAACAGCTACTTTGCGGTTATCGCACTTGCAATCGCCGTGTTCGATATTTTGCCTGTTGCGGGTTCGGGCGGTATCCTCATTCCGTGGGCGTTGTTCTCGCTTGTTTACGGCAATTATAAGCAGGCTGTCGGACTTATCCTGTTGTATGTTATCATCACCGTAATTCGTCAGTATATCGAACCGAAGATTGTCGGCAGTTCACTTGGAGTTCATCCTATTGTGACTCTTATGGGACTTTACTTTGGTCTTAAACTTTTCGGATTTATCGGTATGTTTCTTGTGCCATTGACTGTTATGACGCTTAAAGCCTTCAATGACGCAGGCAGAATTAATATTTGGAAAATCTCACCCGAAAAGGAAGCCGAGCCTCCGAAAAAGGAAAAGAAAAAGAGATTAAAATCAAAAAGTAAATAACGAAAAAATAACCTCTCTCGAATTAGTTTCGGGAGAGGTTTTACTTTGCTGTGTTGTTTTATTATTTAACCTGTAAAGCCTGGTCAATGAGTTTTTCAAGTGTTTTTGCTTGATTCTTTTCGGTGATTGCACCAACGATTGGCTCGCCTACAATGTTGCCGTTCTTGTCAACAACATATGTTGTTGGGTATGAGAAAATGCCTGATGTGAACTTGCCTGCGTCGCTGTTTGAATCAAACCAAATGTTCTTGTAGGTTACACCCTTTTTGGAGAGAATGTCCTTTGCTTCGGAAATCGCAGTCTTGTCGCCGTCAAGTGTGAATGTGTTGATTCCGACAACCTGACCGCCTTTTTCTGCAAGTTTCTTGTTGAGTGCTTCCAATTCGGAAAGTTCGCCGACACAAGGCTTGCAAGTGCTGAACCAGTAGTTAACAACCGTTACATTGCTGTTTGCGAAAAGGTCGCTGCTCTTTACATCGTTGCCGTCAAGGTCCTTGCCGTTAAATGAAGGGAAGCTTGTTGCGTCACCGCTGTCTGAAACAACGCCGTTACTGTCTGCCGGAACGCTGTCGCCGTTTGAAGGTGCGTTTGCACATTCAGGATATTTCTGCTCCAAGATTGTGAGTTTGCCCTCAATTTCCTTGATTTGTTCTGCACCGGCAACGACTTTTTTGTATTCTTCGTCTGTGAATTGGTCTTTTGCTCCCTCGATTGTCTTGAGGAGGAAGTCGCCGTAGTTTGTGCCGTCCTCAATCATAGGATTTTCTTTGTTTGAAGCTAAAAATACTTTTTCCCAAAGTTTTTTGTCTGTTGACAAAATTTCGTTTTCTTTTTCCATAAGCTGCTTGTAGAGCTTTGAAGCCTCGTCGGCGTTGCTCGGCTCTGTTGCCATCAAGGTTGAAATGCTTGAGTCTGTTGACTGTTTCTCGTCTTTGTTGTCTTTTGTTGTTGAGCAAGCAATAAGGCTGATTGCCAACACAGAAACTAATAATACTACTGTTAAGATTTTTGAAAGCTTTGAAAACTTCATAATTATTCCTCCGTTATAATTCCTCTTTTGTTTCATTTTTGTTTGTTTTATTTTCGATTTTTGCGTTTTCGTCTACTGTCTTTCCAAGCAAGCCGAAGCCGTATTGAAAGCTGACCGCTTCGGTAGGACAGGCACTTATGCACTTTCCGCATCGGATACATTCGGTGCTGTTCGGTGTTTTTGTAACATCAACATCCATTTTGCACACCTTTGCACATTTTCCGCACGAAACGCATTTGTGCTCGTCTACCTTCATCCCAAACAGCGAAACTTTGTTGAACAGCGCATAAAATGCACCGAGCGGACAGAGCCATTTGCAGAACGGTCTGTAAAACAGCACGCTCAAAACGACTACCGAAATCAGCACAACAAGTTTCCACGAAAACAGTTTTCCCAATGCCGAGCGGATTCCCTCGTTGACTGCCGAAAGCGGTAATGCACCCTCAAGCACACCTTGCGGACATATGTATTTGCAGAAATACGGGTCGCCCATCCCCAAATCATTTACTATGAGCACCGGTAATAAAACAACTGCAAACAGCAGTACTGCGTATTTGATATATGTCAGCGGTTTGAGCTTCTTGGTTGAGAGTTTCTTGGTCGGGATTTTATGCAACAAATCCTGCAACCAACCGAACGGACATAAAAATCCGCAGATAAAGCGTCCGAGCAGAACTCCCAGCAGAATGAGAAATCCTGTTATATAATAGGAAAACTTATATTTTGACGAGCCGACTACCGCCTGAAATGAGCCGATTGGGCAAGCGCCCGATGCGGCAGGACAGGAATAGCAGTTCAGACCCGGCACACAAACGGCTTTGCCTTTGCCTTGATAAATTCCGCCTTTGACGAAATTCGGCAGATGAATGTTTGTGAGCAATGTCGCCCCTGCCTGAATCCATCCACGAAATTTGGCTAATCGGTTAGAAGCCGTTTGTTTTTTCTTATTATGGTTTATATTTTTTCTTTTCTTTTTATCCAATACCTACACACTCCAAACACAGTTTGATTGCCTTGCTCAGCACGGTTTCGACCTCGCCACGCATTGCTCCGAAGCCCAACATAACAGCTCCCGAAACAAGCAACACAGCCTGTGATAAAGCTTTTTTAACCTTGGTCAATTCAATCACTCCTTTCGTTTTCTGCGGTTATTGTAGCACAGCGGATATAAATTTTTCGTTAAGAACAGAAATTTAACACAAATTTTATGTTTTTGTGCTATAATCATAATTGAAAAACAATTTATAGCAAGGAGAGTTTTTATGCACATTTTAGTTGTTGAGGACGAAAGAACATTGTGCGAAACGATTGCACGCAGTTTGAAGCGTCTTGCATACAGCGTTGACTGTTGCTATGACGGATTAACCGCAATGCAAATGCTTGCTGACGACAGTTTCGACCTCGTTGTGCTTGATTTGAATTTGCCGGGTGCCGACGGTATGACAGTTTTGAGAACACTCAGAAAAAACGACCGTGACACAAAGGTATTGATTTTGTCTGCACGCAGTGAAGTGTCCGACAAAGTTGACGGTTTGGACGCAGGGGCAAACGACTATTTGGCAAAGCCGTTTCATTTGGAAGAACTTGCCGCAAGAATTCGCAGCCTTACCCTCCGACAGTTCACTCAAAATGATGTTGTGCTGACCTGCGGTGATGTGTCGTTTGATACAAAATCACGCAAGGCTATTGTCGGCGGTGAGCCTTTGCCGCTCACTCGCAAGGAAACAGGCATACTCGAATATCTTATGGTCAACAGAGGCCGCCCGATAAGTCAGGAAGAACTCATTGAGCATGTGTGGGACAACAGCGTTGATAATTTCAGCAATTCGATAAGGGTACATATTTCCGCTTTAAGGAAGAAGCTTCGCACTGCTCTTGGATATGACCCGATTCGCAATCGAATCGGCGAGGGCTATACAATGGAGGAAGAAGAATGAAAAAAATTTCTCTCCAATGGCGAATAACTTTGATGACTGCAATACTAATAGGTATAACCTGCGTGTCGATGAATTGCCTTATCGGTTATTCAGGCACACATTATATGGATTCAATCGGCAGCGATATTTCCGCCAACAGCGATACTAATAAAGGTGAGCAGGAATATTTTGACCCTGAAAATTCAGGACTTAACGAAGAGGTAACTATTATAGTTAACGGTGCGCAGGAGTCGTTTGTTAACACAAATTGGTGCATAACGGCGATTGTTACATTGCTTGGCGGTGTGCTTGCTTATTTTGTAAGCGGTAGGGCATTGAAGCCTTTGCACACTTTTGCTTCAAGGGTCGAGAATGTTCAGCCGAATAACTTGCCGGATATGAAAATAACCGATGATGTGCCTGCCGAATTCAAGCAGTTCAGCGTTTCTTTTAATCAGATGCTTGACCGACTTGATGAGGGATTCACGGCACAACGGCAATTCACGGGAAATGCGGCACACGAATTGCGCACCCCTCTTGCATTGCTTCAGGCACAGCTTGAACTTTTTTCTGTTGAACATCCCAATTTGGATGCGGAAAGTGCCGAGTTCCTCAAATTGTTGCAAGAACAAACCGAGCGAATGTCGCAGGTTACAAAGACCTTGCTTGAAATGAGCGAACTTCGCACTGTGCCTTGCAACGACTGTATCGAACTTGCTCCTATGATTGAGGAAATCCTTGCCGATCTTTCTCCGGTGGCAGAAAAAAAGGGCGTCACTCTTGAATATGAAGGCAATGGCACTATGGTGGGCAGTGACACATTGATTTATCGCTTGATATTTAATTTGACCGAAAATGCAATCAGATATAACCGACCTGACGGAACGGTGCGAGTTTCGGTTTCACAGGAGGGCGACAATCTTGTCATCAGGGTTGCCGACACAGGTTGCGGAATACCCGATAAGTATAAAGAAAGCATTTTTCAGCCGTTCTTCCGTGTGGACAAATCTCGCAGCAGAGAAAATGGCGGTGTCGGTCTCGGTCTTTCTTTGGTTTGGGAAATTGCCGATATTCACGACGGCAAAGTGCAGGCAGAAGAAAGCACGGAAAGCGGAACCGTTATGGCGGTTACATTTCCCTTGAACAGAGAATGTAAGGATGATTAGTCCTAAACAGAACGAAACATATGCAAAAAAGTGGTTTGAATTTGGTATTTGAGCCACTTTTTTATTTATTTTTCACAAAATGAAAAATAACCCTTGATTATATGCAGGTTTTGTGATAATATATGAAAAGTGTTTTTCACAGTAATACAACTGTCCGCGGGTGGTGTACACTATGGGAAAAGTTAATTATCTGCTTGTTGATATGTCCGTTCTGCCTGAGGTTTATGTAAAGGTGATTGAGGCAAAAGGCTATTTGCAGTCGGGAGAAGCGGCAAATGCTTCGCAGGCTGTAAAGATGGCAGGAATATCTCGCTCGGCATACTATAAATATAAGGATAAAATATTTGAGTACAGCGAACAGGGCGACGATGTCACAACAATCAACGCCAAACTTCAGGACAATGCCGGAGTGCTCAGCTCGGTTATGAATGAGTTATATTTGGCAGGGGCAAACATTTTGGCGGTTAATCAGAGCATACCTGTAAATAATATTGCAGATGTGTCAATAACCGTAAGTTTTGCTCAGTCGGGTCATATGACAGAAGATGTTTTGGAAAAAATAAAATCAGTCGGCGGTGTTAAGTCTGCCGAGTTAGTATAGGAGGATAAAATATGAAAGTTGCAGTTATGGGCTACGGAACAGTAGGCTCGGGCGTAGTAGAAGTAATCGAAACTCACGAAAAAAGTATCAAAAACCGCACAGCAGGCGAAATGCTTGAGGTAAGCCATATTCTTGACTTGCGTGATTTTCCGAATGACCCGCATGCGGATTTGTTCACAAAGGATTTCAACGATATTCTCAACGACCCTGAAACAAAGGTTGTTGCAGAAACAATGGGCGGAGTTAATCCTGCATTTGATTTCACAATGAAACTTCTTGAAGCAGGCAAAAGCGTTGTCACTTCAAACAAAGAACTTGTTGCTCAAAAAGGTCTTGAACTTCTTGAAGCAGCTGAAAAGCATGGTGTAAACTATTTGTTCGAGGCAAGCGTAGGCGGTGGTATTCCTATTATCAGACCTATGGCACAATGTCTTGCGGCAAATAATATCGAGGGCGTTGCAGGCATTCTCAACGGCACAACAAACTTTATCCTCACAAAGATGATTGAGGACGGTATGACATTTGAGGACGCACTCAAACTCGCACAAGATAACGGTTATGCGGAAAAAGACCCAACGGCAGATATCGAGGGATTTGACGCTTGTCGTAAGGTTTGTATCCTTGCTTCTCTTGCATTCGGCAAGCATGTATATCCAAATCAGGTTAGAGCAGAGGGTATCACAAAAATCACTCTTGAAGATGTTGAATATATTTCATCGGCTCACGGTGTAATCAAACTCCTTGGTCAAATCAAGAAGATTGATGACGACAAGATTACTGCATTTGTAAGCCCTGCAGTTGTTTTCCACGGCTCACAGCTTGCAAGCGTAAACGGTGTGTTCAACGCTATTCTTGTTCGTGGCGACGCAGTAGGAGACGTTTGCTTCTACGGCGCAGGCGCAGGCAAGCTCCCGACAGCTTCTGCTGTTGTTGCAGATATGGTAGATTGTGCCGTTCATGTTAACAGAAGAAAGAACTTCGGTTGGGGCGCAGGCGCAGAGGATTATGTAGTTGACGAAAAATCTGCTCTCGAAATGCCGTTCTATGTCAGAGCAAAGGCAACCGAAAGCGAAGCTGTTGCATTGTTCCACAATGTCAAGTTCCTCACAAGAACAGGTCAGCCGTCAGATGAAGTTGCATTTATCACAGATTCAATGACCGAAAATGCTCTTGATAAAAAGCTTGAGGGCGTAAATGTAATCAACAAGATTAAGGTAACAAATTATTAATAAGTAATTATTGCGGTTATCCGCATTTCAATAAATTGATTTTAGGAGGAATATTATGTCACTTATTGTCCAGAAGTTCGGTGGCTCATCAGTAGCAAATGCCGAGCGTGTAATGAATGTTGCAAGGATTGTTACGGATACCTATAAGGCAGGCAACGAAGTTGTTGTTGTCGTATCCGCACAGGGCGACACAACAGATGACCTTATTGAAAAGGCAAAGGAAATTAATCCAAAGGCAAAGAGCAGAGAAATGGATCAGCTTCTTGCTGCAGGTGAGCAAATCTCAATTTCACTTCTTGCAATGGCTATTGAATCATTGGGATTCCCTGTAATCAGCCTTTTGGGTTGGCAGGCAGGCTTTAACACAAATTCCGCATACAGCTCTGCAAGAATTAAGAATATCAGAACAAACAGATTGCAGGCAGAACTTGCAAGACACAACATTGTTGTTGTGGCAGGCTTTCAGGGGCTTAACAGATATGACGACATCACAACTCTCGGCAGAGGCGGTTCAGATACATCGGCTGTTGCAATCGCTGCTGCTCTTCACGCAGACAAATGCCAGATTTTTACAGATGTTGAGGGCGTTTACACAGCAGACCCAAGAAAGGTTGAAAATGCTCGTAAGCTCAAGGAAATTACTTATGATGAAATGCTTGAACTTGCAACTTTGGGTGCGCAGGTGCTCAACAACCGTTCAGTAGAAATGGCAAAGAAATATTCAGTAGAACTTGAAGTTCTTTCATCACTTAACCCGGTTCCGGGTACAATCGTTAAGGAGGTAGCAAAAATGGAAAAAATGTTAATCAGAGGCGTAACAAAGGATAAGGATGTAGCTCTTGTATCAGTTTTGGGTGTTAAGGATAATCCGGGTGTTGCATTCAATGTGTTTTCAAAACTTTCACAAAAGAACATCAACGTAGACATCATTCTTCAGTCATTCGGCAGAGATAATACAAAGGATATCGTTTTCACAGTAAGCAAGGACAACGGTCCTGTTGCTGTTAAACTCCTTGAAGAATCTTCACATCTTCAGGAAGCAAAGATTGTTTGTGACACAAATGTTGCCAAGGTTTCAATCGTTGGTGCAGGTATGGAATCTCATCCGGGCACTGCAACAAAGATGTTCGAGGCTCTTTATGAAAGAGACATCAACATCCGTATGATTTCAACATCGGAAATCAAGATTTCCGTTATCATCGATGCAGACGATGCAGACAGAGCAGTTACTGCTGTTCACAACGCATTTATCCCTAATGACTAATTAAAATCAATAGGATTTATCACGGCTTCCGTCTTTTTCGGAAGCCGTTTAGTCTGTCGATAAAGTTCCTGAAACACGTCAGATATATTTAACCGATTTGCCTCCTCTTATTTATAAGGGGAGGTGGCAACACGAAGTGTTGACGGTGGGGTTTTAAAAATGCCGTAGGTATTGAACCTACGGCATTTTGGCGTTTTCCGTTTTTTGCTCGGGGGCGGTACCCATGTACAGCTCCCACTCGCAAGAAAACGAAATTCAGAACCTTTCTCAACAGCCTGTATTGTGCCGTAAATACTTTTTGATACACTCTCATTTTTTTCTTTGCCAAATCTTAATATTTGCTTTGCTTTGTTTTATGAACCGCCGTTTATAATGTGAATAAATTGTAATAAAGAGGTCACAATTCCGTAATATAAAAACTTTATATTAACTATTAGCGGATATTGTTGTATTTTATGGACAAATATGCTATTGTGTAATAAAGAAGCTATGCTAATAAATTACAAGGAAGGGATAGTTATGAAAAAAACAAAAGGCATAATTTGGGGCGTGTTTATCATCGCACTCGGCATTTTGTGGGGACTTAAAGAAGCGAATGTCATTGTGCTTTCGAATCTTTATTTTGACGGCTGGTGGACTTTGTTCATCATCATTCCGTCGGTTATCGGTCTTATCACGGAAAAGAATAAAAAAGGCAGTTTGATTTGCCTTGCGGTCGGATTGGCTTTGTTTGCAAATGAATATTTCGACCTTTGGAGATTTAAAAATTATTTGCTTCCGCTCATTATTGTAATTATCGGTGCGAGCGTGATTGTCGGCAATATTTTTGATAAAAAAACGGATTATCCGCAGGTTGACGGACAGGACGTGCAAGACCCTAATACATACGGCGAGCCTGTTTATATTCCACAGGGAAATCAGCAGTACAGTGCGGTATTTTCGGGCGAAGATTATCGTTTTGAAAACGGCTTTGCAGGTGGCAAGTTCAGTGCGATTTTTGGCGGAATAAAGCTGGATATTCGCAATGCGGACATAGTGCATAACTGCGTAATTAACGCAAATTCTATCTTTGGCGGAATGGATATTTATGTTCCGCAAGATGTCAGAGTTGTTGTAAAATCAAACAGCTTTTTGGGCGGAATTTCGGATGAAAGTAACAAAAATCTTCCGCCTGACGCAAAAACAATTTTTGTCAACGCAACCAATATTTTTGGCGGAACTGATATAAAATGAACTGTAAAAAAGGAGAATAAAATTATGAGTAAAAAATTATATAAATCAACCACAGACAGAAAGTTGTGTGGTGTTTGTGCGGGTATTGCAAATTATCTCAACATTGACCCAACAGTAGTAAGGCTTTTGTGGGCACTTATTACCTTTGTCGGCGGTGCAGGTGTTGTTGCCTATGTTGTGTGTGCTCTCGTTATTCCCGATGAGCCGTTCAACGCAAATTACCAAGACCCGTATTACGCTCCGACCGATGATTCGGGCAATAACCAAAACAATTAATAAGAAAAGAGGTTGTCTCATTAATTTGAGATAACCTCTTTTTAACAGATTGCGTTTTTTTAGGAACAACTATTCATTTGATACAAGATAGATGTCAAAATCTTTTCTTTTGCCTTCGACAACAACCCGTTCAACCTCTTCATCCCAAAACGGCAACAGATAATTGTTATATCTTTTCTCGATTTTACTCTTTTCTGTTGGATTACTTTTCAAAAATTGTTCATAGTTTTTTATAATAAAAACATATTTATCATTGGGTAAAAAATCATCATCAGTCATAAAATCATATTCACTGTGATTATCTTTTTTCCATCCTTTGGGCAAATCGCTGAAGCCGAATGCTTGCCAAAGCCTGTCAAAATATTCTTCGTATGTTGTTATGCCGTTTCCGTCCATAACAATATATTTTGTGTCGCTGTGTTTGTAAAGAATTTTTTTTCTTCAAATTCTTTTGCAGTCATCTTGTATAATTTGTTCATATCGTTTTATCTGTATTAATCCTTTTTAAATGTTTCTCCAAGTGATTTCTGCCTCGGTTATCACATCTTTTAAGCAGGTGCTTGAATTTAATTTTGAATTTAGCAGTTCGTTGATTGATTTAAAGTGAATTTCGGTTTCCGGCTTGTATGCTTCACATATAGAAAAATCATTCATAGAATCGTTTTCGTATTCTATCGAATATTCAATTTCGTTCCATTTTATCACAATTTCTCTGCCGTAAATTAAACTTTCCTTAAAATCATTTATGCTTTTGTATTTGGGATATTCAAGAATATGGTCGTTTTTGGTATACATTTTTAATATCTCCTTTGACTTGAATTCAGGAATGTTATCTTTCGGATAATTTATCGGTGGAGATGGCTTTGGATGTCCATCTACCCAATCAATATTATGATCATGAGGATTAGTATGTTTATGTCCCTTTCTGTGATCAGAATAGTGTCTTTCTTTGATAGCTTTGCCGTCTTTGCCTATTTTAGTTAATCTTCGTTCACCGTTTTTATCAATCGTTTCAATTATTTCTCCTGGCTTGCCTAAAAATCTTTTGGCTTCTTCATCTTTTGGAACCCAAGTTTCTTTCGGCTCCGGATTGCCCGAACTTTGACCGTCAGCGGAACCGCCGCCTTTATTGGAAATGTAACCGAAAAACTTTTTTATGTAGCCTTTTGACAAATTATTTGTTTTGGCATAATCAACTTCGATTATATCGCCTTTCATTTCATCAAAAGGCTTACCGTAACAAATAATTTTGCTTGGCTTTATGCGGTTCAGCATTTCATTATAACTGAGCATAAAATGTGATTTTTCTTTTTTTACCCCGATTGTTGAAACTGCAACTGCACAACCTTTTTCAATTCCGTCAAAGCAGAAATTAAAACTTGTTAGATCACCCCACCGAACGGTTGGGATAACAGTTATACCTTGTTCTTGCAGATAAGCACCGACCCATCTGTTTTTGAATGTGCTGAAAAGCTGCAAAGTAATCGGCATTTCAACAAACATACTGAAATCGGGTGAAAGAACAGCGTTGTATTTTTTGAGCGTTTCAATTTTATTTTCGGGATTGTTATATATGCTTTCAAATCTGTAATCGTCAAGAAAGAAATGTACTGTACTTTTGTAATCATTACTTTGATTAATTTTATCATAACCGATTAGGCTTACATCTTCAAGACCAATTTCTTGTTTTTTTATAAGCGGAAGCTTAAACATCCCAACGCTTTTGAATTGATTTCTGAGAAACATTGCGTCGTTTCTGAATTCGTAACTTGTAATAGAAATTCCTCCTTTTTTGTTTGATAATTTCCATATTAGTGAACGAAATCAGCCGCTGCAACCATAGGTACATTTAATCGGTCATAATGCATGCACTATATAGTATATAAAGTGAACAAAATAGGATAAATTTTTGAAAAATTAATTTTTTATTACTTTAAATAAATTCGCCGTCAAATTTTTTGTTGTTGACATTGTGCATAATATAATATATAATTATTTAGTTAAAAAGTATATTTTTATAAATTTATTTAAGGAGTTTTCAATATGGCAGCAAAAACATTTACAATGACTGCGGCAGGTAAGGCAGAACTTGAGGCAGAGCTTGAACAACTTAAAACAGAAGGCAGAGTTGACATTGCAGAAAAACTTAAAGTTGCCCGCTCATACGGTGACCTTAGTGAAAACAGTGAATATGATGAAGCAAAATCAGAGCAGGCAAAGATTGAAGCAAGAATTCAAGAACTTGAATATCAGCTTGAAAATGCGGTTATCGTTGATTCGGCAGCAGGCGACAAGGTTTCGATGGGCTCAAAGGTAACAGTTCTTCGCAAAACAGACAATCAAGAGTTTGTTTACGAAATCGTTGGTTTCTCACAGAGCAACCCGACAGCAGGCAAAATTTCTGACGAAAGCCCGGTAGGCAAGGCACTTCTCGGTGCAGGCGTAGGCGAAACAGTTGTTGTTGAAGCTCCTATCGGCAACTTGGAATTTGAAATCAAATCAATCGACTAATTGAAATAAGAGGTAAAAACTATGGCAGGAAAGTTTGAAATCACCAAGCACGGTGACAGCGCTTTCACATTTGAATTTATAGTAGACGAAAAGGTTGTCGGCACTTCTCCTGAATTTGACAAGGAAGATGCTTGCAAGCGTGGCGTCAAGGCAGTAAAGAAGAACTCTCGTATGAAAGTTCAAAACGCTATTGCCGGTGACGAGGAAAAGACAAATCCAAAGTATTTGGTAGAGGCTGACGGCGACAAGGTTAAGTTCACTTTGTTCTTGCAGACAGGTGCTGTTGCACTTGAGGGCAGTGCCGACAGTGAGGCAGAGGCTTTGGAGATTATTGAAAAAATCGGCAACAATGCAAATGCCGCACAGATGACAATGGCAGAGGTTGTCCTCAGCGAAAACGAGCAAAAGCAAATCAGAATTGACAAGCTCACTGCTCTTCAAAACGCAGGCAACGACCCGTTTGAAATCACAATCGCAACCCAAACACATCACTCAAACGAAATCGTTGAGAACTTTGACGAGCTTGAGGAAAAAGATGTTGTTATCGCCGGCAGAATTATGACTTGGCGTGATATGGGCAAGGCAAACTTCATTGATATTCAAGACAGAAACGGCAGAATTCAGGCTTATGTAAGAATGAACGATGTCGGCGAGGAAGTGTTCAAGGAATTCAAAACTTGGGACATCGGCGATATTGTTGAAATCAAGGGTTTTGTTTTCAAAACAAGAACAGGCGAAATTTCTGTTCACGCAAAGGAACTCAGACTTCTTTCAAAGTCACTTCTTCCGCTTCCTGAAAAGTTCCACGGTCTTACCGACACAGACACAAGATACCGCAGAAGATATCTTGATATGATTATGAATCCTGATGTAAAGGATACTTTCATCAAGCGTTCAAAGATTATTTCTTCAATCCGTTCATATCTTGATAATCTCGGCTTTATTGAGGTAGAAACACCTATCCTCAACACTATTCCGGGCGGTGCAGCTGCAAGACCGTTCATCACTCACCACAACACTCTTGATATGGATATGTATCTCCGTATCGCAACAGAGCTTTATCTTAAGCGTCTTATTGTTGGCGGTATGGAAAGAGTATATGAAATCGGCAGAAACTTCCGTAACGAGGGTATGGATGTTCGTCACAACCCTGAATTCACTTGCATTGAACTTTATCAGGCATTCACCGATTATCACGGTATGATGGACATTGCAGAGGCTCTTATCCGCAACGCAGCTAACGAGGTTTGCGACAGCCTCCATATTGTGTTCAACGGCACAGAAATCGACCTTGAAAGTCCGTTCAGACGCCTTACAATGGTTGATGCTGTTAAGGAATTCAGCGGTATAGACTTTGCTTCATTTATGGGCGACAACGAAAAGGCTGTTGCCATCGCAAAGGAAAAGGATATTGAAATTGCACCGGGCAAGGCAACCTGGGGCGACATTCTCAATTCATTCTTTGAGGAATTTGTTGAGGAAAATCTCACACAGCCAACATTCATTATGGATTATCCTGTTGAGGTCAGCCCGCTTACAAAGAGAAAGCCTGATTGTCCTGAACTCACCGAGAGATTTGAGCTCTTCATTCTCGGCGGTGAATACGGTAACGCTTACAGCGAGCTTAACGACCCAATCGACCAGATGAAGCGTTTTGAGGCTCAAATGAAGCTTCGTGAAGCAGGCGATGACGAGGCAAATATGATTGATAACGACTTCGTTATGGCTCTTGAATACGGTATGCCTCCGACAGGCGGTCTCGGTATCGGCATCGACAGACTTGTTATGCTCCTCACCGACAGCTATTCAATCCGTGATGTTCTTTTGTTCCCGACAATGAAGCCAATCAACGAATAATATTTTTTCAACAGGCAGTTCAAATAGGATTGCCTGTTTTTTAAAATAAGCAGGAATATAAATCAAAGTTGCCGGTGGCTTGACATCGCTGTTATATGCAGAAGAAAAAACTGTTGTTACAAGATAAAGCGTGCCGTTAAATATTTATAATCAAAATGTAATAAAGTCAGGCGACCGCAGGTCGCCCCTACGAGATTCGATTCATTTTAAATTGTTCGAATGATATAAAACGCCGTAGGGGCGAACTGTGTTCGCCTATTAATTTTATATAGCAACAGCGTGTTGCTTGTGTAAGAACCGTTGATATATTATAATGAACTTAAAGGCGGTGAATGTTATGGAAACAAAGAATATTATTTTTGATTTAAGAACAAAAGCAGGACTTTCTCAAGACGAACTTGCTCAAAAGGTGTTTGTCACAAGGCAGGCTGTTTCTCGCTGGGAAAACGGTGATACCGTTCCTAATACCGAAACATTAAAACTTCTTTCAAAGCTGTTTGATGTGTCAATCAATACACTTCTCGGCTCGCCGAGAAAAATGATTTGCCAATGTTGCGGTATGCCGTTGGAAGACGAAATTATCAGCAGAGAAAAAGACGGATTTTTGAATGAGAATTATTGCAAGTGGTGTTATGCAGACGGTGAGTATATGTACAGCGATATGGATGACTTGATTGAGGTTTGCGTGAAAAATATGGCTAATGATGAGTTTTCGGCAGATAATGTGCGTGCTTATTTGCACCAAATGCTTCCGACTCTTGATTATTGGAAACGATACGAAGAACTCGGTGATGACGGTGCTTTTGATGAATTCAAATCTGCCTTGATTGATGAAATTAATGCTCTTAATATTGACGGTATGCCGAAGTTGACAAAACTAAATGCACTTGTGGGGAGTTATGTTAATTTGGAATACAGGCTTCCAAACGGCGAATCGGTGAAGTTTTTGGATGACAATGCAACTTATCTCGGCAATCAGCTTGAATGTAAATTCGGAGGCGACAGGTGCTTTGGAGTTCTTGCCAATATGGATTTTATTTTGATTTCGACTTACGAAGAAAACGGAACAAATCCCGAACTTGTTTTATATAAGAAAAGGTAAAATGTTTAGGCGAACACAGTTCTCTTTAAATTGATGTATGCGGATATGTGTCCGCTTTTTATTTGACTTAACTTATATATGTGATTATAATGTTATCAACTTGTTGATGTAAGTTTCTTGATGTATTGATAAGCTGATTTTAAAATAAGCAGGAAGCAATAAGAATTCACAGGAGAGTTCTGTTATGATTAGAAAATTACAAAAAGCAGATTTAAACAGGGTTGCCGACATATGGTTGGACACAAATATAAAGGCGCATTCTTTTGTTCTTGCTCAATATTGGAGAAATAATTTTGAAATAGTGAAAGAAATGCTGTTGCAGGCTGAAGTCTATGTTTATGAAGATAATCAGAAAATACAAGGCTTTATAGGACTGAACGGCGAATTCATTGAGGGTATTTTTGTTTCTGCCGAAAATCAGTCGCAGGGTATAGGCGGTTTGCTGTTGAATTATATAAAAAATAAGAAACCTAAATTGTCTTTAAATGTGTATCAGAAAAATATCCGTGCAATATCATTTTATCAAAGAGAAGGCTTTGAAATCAGGCGTGAAGCATCAGACGAAGCTACCGGAGAAAAAGAATTTGTAATGATGTGGCAATCAAAATAATAACTTGACCTTTGAAAGAGGAGAAATCCTTTTCTCAAAGGCTTCAGACTGTCGATAAAGCCCCTGAATCACGCCAATAAAATAAACTAACCGCTTAATGCCTCCTCTTTTAGCAAAAGGGGAGGTGGCAACACAAAGTGTTGACGGTGGGGTTTTAAAAATGCTGTAAGTTTGATACTTACAGCATTTTTGGCGTTTTTCGTTTTTTGCTCACAAGCGGTACCATCGTACAGCAAAGTTCGCAAGAAAACGAAATTCAGAACCTTTCTCAACAGCCTACAGCGTGTCAAAAATACTTTTTCGACATGCTGAATCCTTTTTTCGAAGGTCTTTTAGACTGTTGATAAACCTTATTATGCCACGGTTGTATAAAACTTTTTCTTATGGTATAATGATATTTGTTAATAATTAAGGAGACTAAAATGAATTTTTTGTTTGTAGCACTTGGCGGTGCGCTCGGTGCGGTTTTACGCTATGCCATAAGTTTGATACCCGTTAAAACGGAATTTCCGATTTTGACCCTTGTCACAAACATTGTCGGTGGTATTTATGATGACCGATTGCTTGTAAAACCTGTTAAATCAGCAATTATGTATATGCCCGAAACAGTTTATGAATTGCCGTATAACGGTGCAAAAGAAATGCTTTTTGTGGACAATGTCGACAACAGAGAGCTTTTAACAGGACTTTTCAATGCAATGTATGACGAACTCCCGACACCTAAAAAGAAAAAACTTGTTGATGTAAATTCCTTGATGTTTTGATATGCTGATTTTAAAACAAACAGAAATACAAATCGAAATTTGTGAGTTTTTGAATTCAACACAAAATCCTCTTTGTGTTGTTCAATTTTCCTCCCGTTGATAAT
>NZ_CAKSZA010000007.1 GCF_934525195.1 uncultured Eubacterium sp. | reverse complement strand
CACAAACGAGCAAGACCTCAAAAACTTAATAATCATATCGAGGTGTAACTCAGTTTGGCTAGAGTGCCTGCTTTGGGTGACGAAAGCGACCGCTGCCGGTGGCAGATTAAGGGAGCTTGAGGAAGCGCAGCAAAACAGAGCAATGGACACGGCAGTGTGCAGTGCGACGATTTTGCAAGAGGGCGACCAAAGCACAAACGAGCAAGACCTCAAAAACTTAATAATCATATCGAGGTGTAACTCAGTTTGGCTAGAGTGCCTGCTTTGGGAGCAGGATGCCGCAGGTTCGAGTCCTGTCACCTCGACCAATTCAGCAGGTTTTTTAACCTGCTTTATTTTATGCCAAAAAGCCCCAAAACACCCTATTTATAAGGATTTCAGGACTTTTAAGGTATCGTTGGATAAATGTAAAATACTGTTGCGTTGCACACCTTTTGCACACCCGTTGCACACATTTTTATTTTGTAACAATTAATTCAAACACAAAAGCATTTATTACTTAAAATAAAATCACAACATATAGACATCTTTTGACGCTTATGATATAATTTAAAAAACAATGATTTAATATTTCAAGGTATTATTATGAGCAAATACGAAAAAATCGAATTAACCAATATGTGTATGATTTATGACAACAACGGCAATGTTGTGGTTCAAGATAAAATTAACCAATCTTGGGGTGGTATCACTTTCCCCGGCGGTCATATTGAAAAGCAAGAATCTTTTGTTGATTCTGTCATCAGGGAAGTTAAAGAAGAAACGGGGCTCATCATTAAAAATCCTAAATTATGTGGCATTAAGTGGTGGGAAGTAAAAAGAAACAAACGCTATGTGGTTTTACTTTTTAAAGCCAACGAATACTGCGGAACCTTAAAATCATCCAACGAAGGAAAGGTGTTTTGGACAAAACTTGAAACACTAAAAACCTTGAATCTTGCCGAAAGTTTTGATAAAATAATTGATGTGTTTTGCGAAGATAATGTTCAGGAATACATACAAAGAAAAGACCACGATAAATGGATTGATATATTTAAATAAAAATAAAAAACCGCCGATTTGTGAATATTCACAAATCGGCGGTTTTGTTTAGCCTAATAAATCCGAAAGTTGGTAGGTTGCGAATGTGATTTCGCCGACTTATAGCTTAAAAACTACATATAAACAACTTTTATAATTTTTACTTACTATCATCATTTGCTTTTTTCTGCACAAAGTAGCCTGAAAATGTGCTGACAGTAGGTAAAAGTAAGGATAAAATAAGACTTAAAACTCCGTTAATATGCATCATTTCAAAACAGCAATAAGGAATATTGAAATATATAAGATTGTTATACTCTTTTGCAAAAATTAAAATTCCAAAAACGAGCAGTTGAAGTTCGAGCAAAACAAAACCACTGATAAATTCACTCAATTTTTGCTTGAAACCAATTACAAAAGTGAAAAGTACAAACAAAATAATGAAAACACACAACAAAATTATGTTAAGATGAGTGTTGATATTTTCGGGCACAAATACCGAAAATACAGGAATTGAAAATACGAAGAAAAATACCAAAATCCAATATGTTAGTATAGAAAAAGTGTTTTTGAGTATGGTTTTAGAGAGTGTTTTTGCGTTTGAATTTGTTTTACTCTTGCCGACAAATATATTTTTCTTTTGCAAGCAATAGCCGATAAACACGCTCAAAGGTAATAATAAGGAAAAAACGAGCGCAAAAATTTCATTTAAAAATAAATATTTTGCATTGCCGAAAATGATATTAAATGGAGCAAAAGTTTGATAGAAGTCGCTCGTAAAAATCAAAACAGCAAAAACACCAAGTTGAATTTCAAGCAAAATAAATCCTGTTAAAAATTCTTTCAATTTGCATTTTAAACCGATTAAAATATTGCAAACAATGAAAACCAAACAGGAAATAATACAAGAAAAACTCAAAATGAATTTGTCAGTTTCGGTTGTTGTATTGCTGACAAATGAAAAAACTAATGCAGGCAAAAGCAAAAATATGCCCGCAAATGCCCAATAAGAAACAAAAGGCAGAAAATTTTTAAATAAAGTTTTCATATGAATCACCTGATAAAACATGTGTGATTTAGTATACTTTTTCTATTCTGACTTGTGATGAAATATCATTCAATAATTTGCGGTTCAGTTCTTCAGCCGAAAGGATATATCCGTGCATGCCACTGCAAACCAAAACAGATTTAATATTGTCAAAAATTAAATATCCGATGACGATTTCTCTTGCGAATAAAACACTAATTTGTTCAAGCTTAAATTTATCAACAATTTGAACAAATTTGCCCTGATTGCTCTTAACAAATTCAAAATCAAAATCCACATCACTGCTGTTGTGAAAAGGAGAGTTTTTGTCAATAGGCGCTAAAAACTCATAATAAACATAAACATTACTTTTTTCAGACAATATATTAATGAGATTTTTAAAAGCCGATTCTGCGCCATAATACTCTTTTTTGTCAATATCTCCGTCAAGAAACCCCTGAAAGAATATTTCTTTGTATTCTTCTTCGGTTTGATATTTCTCTGCTTCAAAAAAATAACGAATCAAATCAGGATTATATTCATTTTCTATCTCACAATATTCTGTTGGGTTTTGAATGTTAAGATAATCCGAGGAATATATATATACTCCGCAATATCATCTCCGCTAACATTTTGTTCACTAATATTATTCCAAAAAACATCACTTTGACAAAACACTGCTATCTACTCCTAACAAAACTGTTTTTTACCAAATATATTAAGTGATTTCCACTTTCTCCCGTTTTCATCATAAGTATAACTGTATTTATTATTTGAGTCAACTATACTTTCAAGATTTTTGCCGGCATCTACATCGGCAACGGTATGGTCGCTCACAATATCGGCGAAATAAATATACAAAGCCTTGAAAGTTGGATTAAAATTTACAAAGGCTTTGCTTGGGGCTTTGAGAATGGCAAAAAGTTATAACTAAAAAGAATAACGGCAAGAGGATAAACCGCTTGCCGTTATCTGTTAGTGGAATTTATATTCTAAAAAACTACCATCATATTATTATGAACTGTTTTTTAAACATTTATTTGGTCAAGAACAATATAGTATTCATTTGAATTCTCGGCTTTTAAAAAATACAAAGTTACAGAAGATTTTATGCTTTTATCTTCAAATTGTTGAATTCTTTTATACCATATTACATCTGAATTTTCAAAATTCTTTATCCAAGATATGTTATATTCATAAAAATAGTTTTTTACACTTTCAATCAACTCAATATTCGTATCACAAATTTCAAAATCATCAGGAATGTAATTTATGTTATTATCGTCTGTATTAATAGCATTTAATTTTACTATAAGCAATTCATTATAAAATTTAAATTTGCATGACGAATTAACATTGTTCTTTTTGGTATAGCTATCTACAACATCGAAATTATCTAAATTCAGTCCGGTAATTTGCGCAATATCTGTTTTGTTGATTTTTGTTGCATAATGATTATTCACTTTGTTATATATCATTGCGCCTCCTATTGATATTAGCAGAAAAATCACTATCATAAAGGCAATGATCTTTTTGATTTTCATTAGTTAATTACCACCTTACTAGATTTTCATTTACTAAATAATTCAGTATAGACTGGATAGTTATTGTTTTATTAACTGAGCGTTTTGTTGAATAACAAGTTGTTTTATTTCCGCTCTTTTTGTATAAATACCAACCATACTTTGAAGTAAACTTATGCTGGGATTTTGAAGTGGATTTTACACTGGGATTTGAGGAAACAACCCCATCACTTGCCACTACTATTCCTCCAGGAACTACCTGAGCAAACGCACTTGCTATATTATTGTACATTATGTTTTTTTGTTTTCATATAACTCACTTGCGTGACAAGCTAAAATTATCAAAACTTTTATGCTTTTCTTTTTCAATTTTAATACATTACTTCTGGATAATCCGTTAATAGCACCATTACTACCGTGACAATTTATTACAGCAACACTACAATTATCAGAAGCATCCCATGACTTTTGCAAACTTGAACTATTATTAACAACACTTGTATATGAATAATTTACATTAAAGTAACTTTTTAAATTATTTAATATAACACAAGTTTCATTATAAAAATCACGGATTGTATAAAGGTTAACTTTATGATATTTTTTTGCCGCTGAACCTTGTGAATCCACATTGTTCAAAGGATTATTATTACAATATGCAAATAAATTCATTCCTGCGAATAAACTTTTTGAAAAGAGCAGCATTTTCGCATTGTCAGAATTTATAAATTGTTTTATTTCCGGTGCATAATATCTTGACTGAAGATAATAGTAACTTATTTCATTATCGTAATAGTAACCACGATAGCGGATAGGATTAGTTTTAGCAAGTATAGTATCTGCAAGTGTTACATTTCCCCATTCATTATATTCATAGTTGCCTATGACTGTGCCAGCGGTATCAGTAATTGCAATAACATCACCCATTTGGTTTGTCAAGTAGAAATACTGAATACCGTTATAGATAAATCCAAGAGGGAAACCATTAGTATCATACTGGAAATGCATTGTGTTCGTTCCGTCAGTCTGCGAAAGAATTACACCGTCTTTTGTATTGTAATAAGTTGTTTTGCCGTTTATAGTCTTTGATGTTCTGATACCTGTTTCATCATAAGTATAACTGTATTTGTTGTTCCCGTCAACTATACTTTCAAGATTTCTGCCGGCATCTACATCGGCAACGGTATGGTCGCTCACAATATCGGCGAAATAAAAATACAAAGCCTTGAAAGCTGGGTGAAAGATTTCAAAGGCTTTGAATGGGGAAATAATGAAATATATGGCTAAAAATAAAGCAGACAACTGTTACGATGTCTGCTTTGAGTCAATAAGGAAAAATTATTTTCTTGTGTTCTTTATTTTGTTAAATAGAAGCTGTTTTCATAGTAAGTTTTAGGCTCTAAAATATTCGCTATCTCATTTATTTTCGGCTTTATTTGAAGTGAAAGGTAATTGTTAATGATTTTTTTGATATTATCTTCATATAAAAAAGTTTTATTAAAGTAATCTAAATGCTTTTCTACAAATTCATGATCATCAAAAAATATTGCAAGGACAATTGCACTTTCGTAATCAAACAAATCATCATTTATCAGGGCATTTAAAAAGCCTTGTATTTGATGATGCGAACTGTAACCGTTAACAAACAAATCGTAAAGCATTAAATTATAGCTAAAAATAATATTGTCGTTCGAATTATTCATTTTAAGAATTTTTTTCTGTAATTCAAACGCTTTTTTCAACTTATTTAGCTTAAAATTTGCGTATGCAATATTGTTCAGAACTACATCACTATTTAAATTAACCGCTGTTTCAGTCATATTAGCAATTGTTTGATAATCGTTATCTCGTTCTAAGCAAGCAATTTGCAGGGCTAATGCATTAGTAATATCGGGATGATTGTAATAAGAACTTATCAAAAGATTTTTTCCGAGTTTTTGACAGTCGTCAGAATTTAGTTTAACGGACACCCCCAAATCATCAACATCACATAAAAAAGTCCCTAAATCACTAATGGATTTAAAATCAAAATTATCAACTAAATTTCTAATCAAAATATCTGCTAACTTGTAATTTTGTTTATTAGAAACAGCATCCATATACTCTTCTTTTATAGTCATTATATATTATCGCCTCCTGAATTTTATCTCCGCTAACATTTTGTCCACTAATATTATTCCAAAAAACATCACTTTGACAAAACACTGCTATCTACTCCTAACAAAACTGTTTTTTACCAAAACAGGGCTTTTGCCCTAATTATTTAGATAATGTTGAAAGTCTTTATATTAAATGAAAAGAGAATTCTTTTTTGAAAAGTTTTGGGTTTCTTTATCATTTGGTTTTAGAGTTATTATTTTTATTTCTTCATCATTAATCAAATATTGGTTTAGCCATTCTATGGTCATTGAAAAAATCTGACTTGGTCCTGAGCAATCATCATAGTTTATTAAACTGTTATTTGTACCATCGTTCAAATTCATTATACAATCCTTTTCTGAGTTCCTTTTCGGCAATATCCGGAGTCTTGATAATTGTATAAAACATATCGAATTCTAATTTTATTATCATATTATACCTTTTTTAATCTTATATGCTGTTCCATTCGTCATATATACTCAGACTGTCATTAACAAAATCTTCGATTGAATAAGAATCTTTCAATAAATTCTCATCACTGAAAATTGCTATGTATCTAAAATCATTTTTAATAACAGTAAGAGCGTAACTTACAGAATTACCGTCAAGGTCATAATAAAGAGTATATTTTCCTTTTTCAACCTTATTTTTAAATGAATACTCGCTTTCGTCAATTATTTCAAAATCATCATTAAAAAAGCTATATTTGCCCTGTTGATATGAGCACAAAAACCTTATATCTTGATTATTATCTATATAATGTTTTTCTAAATATCCGGCTTTTGCAATAGGATTGTCAACACAAATATAATATGAATCCAAATCAGAAATAACACCCGAATATTCATCATCAAACGATAAATTGACATCGGAAACATTTTTTACCTTTTGTGTGGCTGCCGGAATGGCACCAACAAGTTGAAAACAAAAAATAAATACAAGAGGAATAATAATTATTCTTTTGACAGAAGAGTTATCTGTATTTTTATTTTTTAAATTTATAATTTCAGAAACTATACAAATGATTGTTATGATATTAAAAACTATCAGTAATAAAAAGAACAAATAACCCGCAAACGAAAGATACAAATCATTCAGAAATTCGAATCCGACATACAGTTGAACAGGAATTTTTATTTTTGTAACATACATGTATACCAATATCATGCAAACGATATTCAACAGTAATTGTATTGTTAAGCAAATTATTGTTGAACTCTTTTTAAGCGTCATATTTTTTACTCTCCCGTCTATATGTTTTTAACCGATGAAATCAGAGTTCTTGAAATGTCGGTGCGTGGTAGCCTTGGTGGTCGAGTTCCTGCGCCTCGCAATAGCGTTTTGCCACGCTTAAAGCATTGCCGTACAATGTAAACTGCTTTGACACAAACGAGCCTTCATTTGCGGAAACTGCGCCGAATGCCATTGAGCAAATTCGTCTTACGGAATCGGGAACGGTTGCGCTGTCGAGATTTTTGCAATCGAGGAATGCAAGTTCACCGATGAACACAAGACCTTTGTTCAGCTTTACGCTCTTAATATTTTTCGCACCTGCAAAAGCGTACGGAGCGATATATCTCACGCTGTTTGGCAAGGAATAAGCCGTGCGTGATGATGCAGACGGATAAACGATAATCTCCGACTTTTTCTTGTTAAAGAGCACTCCCGATGTTGCAGAGAAATACTTGCTGTCGTTGTTGACCTTGATTTTTTCAAGTTTCTTGTTGCCTAAAAATGCTTGATTGCCGATATATTTCACATTTTTAGGAACGGTCACAGTCTTTAATTTTGAATTCTTAAACGCTGTGTCGCCGATATTCTTGAGGCTTGACGGCAAAGCGATTTTTTCAAGTTTTGACTTTCTGTCGCCAAAATCAAACGCACCGTCGGCAATAACAGTTGTTCCGTTTTTAACCTTTACGCTCTTTTTGCCGTAAACACCCTCGCAAAGATATTTGCCGATGTATTTTGCGTTTGAAACGGTTTTTGCATTGTTTTTGTAGAACTTTGTGCCTTTGAATGCGTCTTTGCCGATTCGCTCAATTCTTTTGCCGAGTGTGATTTTTGCAATATTCTTGCTGTTTGAAAAAGCTTCTTTGCCAACAAATCTCACGCTGTTCGGTAAGGTAACGGTTTTGATTTTGCCGTTTGATGACACAACTTGTGGCATAACGGCGCCGTCGGCAATTCCGATTGTTCCGTCTTTTACAGCAAGTTTTTTGCCGTACTTGTCCGAATCACAGGCAACAAGGTACTTGCCGATATACACAACATTCTTCGATTTCATCTTGCTGCTAAATATTTTTGTGTTGTAAAACGCATTGAGACCTATGCTTCTCATCTTTGTGCCGAGTGACACAGAAGCAAGATTTTCGCAATTCTCAAATGCCCCCAAACCGATTTTTACAACACCGTTCGGCAAAGTTACCTTTTTGATTGCCTTGTTTGAATTGAAAGCATTATCACCGATTTCGCTAACCGTAAGTCCGTTTATTTTGCTTGGAACATCAAGGTTTTCGGCACTGCCGTAATATTTTGTGAGGCAAGCGGAATTTGCAGAAATCTGCAAAAATTCCCAATCTCCCGATTTTTCGTTCCAACAAAATTCACCTGTTTCCTTGTTGTCAATCCACGGAGTTGATGCGTTTGCCACAATGCCAACACCCATACACGACAACGCAATGATGACGGATAATAAAATGCTCAATATCTTTTTCATAAAAGCACCTCCGAATTATAACCATTTGAGCATACATTTTATACTCATATTTTATATGCTTTTCAATTTTATAATATCATATTAATATACTATATTCAATATCAAAACGAGCTCTCCTTGAAACAAGGAGAGCTCGGCGTGTCGAAAAAGTATTTTCGACACGCTGTAGGCTGTTGAGAAAGGTTCTGAATTTCGTTTTCTTGCGAAGGAAGATGTATATAAATACCTCGACTGAGCAAAAAACGAAAAACGCAAAAATGCTGTAAGTTCGATACTTACAGCATTTTTAAAACCCCTCCGTCAACACTTCGTGTTGCCACCTCCCCTTTCCTAAATGGGAGGCATAATTCGGTTGATTATATTTTGGTGTGCTTCAGAGACTTTATCGACAGTCTGAGCTCTCCTTGTTTTAAGGAGAGCTTGTTGTTTGTTTATTATTCGCGAGAAACAAGGTCAGAATGGTAATCTTTCATTGTAACCTTTTCCTTTTCGTTGATTGGCTTGTATTTTTCTTGATAGTAGTTTTCAAGTGTGCGGTCATATGTTCCGTCAGGATGAACTTCCATAACAGCACAACCACGCTGTAGACCGTATTGATAAATGCCCATATATGCAAGATAGTCAACGGTGTATGAATAGCCAAGCTGGATGCCGTCATACATAAATGAAATGTTGTTTGTATGGTCGTGACCAAAGAATACGCCCTTTGTTGAGCCAAGTTCTTTAATCTTGTCGAACATACCTTCGTTCTTGTCACTTGCGTAAACAACCTTGCCTGATTCACCGGTCTTGCCGTAAACATATTTTACTCTGTCGGTGTCTTTGAAGCCGTTGTCACGATATTCATAATATGCAGTTTGCATTTCCTGAATAGGAATGTGGAAGAACATCATTGATTTTGGAACTTCTCCGCCGTTTTCTTCGGTGAATGCCTTAACGTTCTTTTCGTACCAATCGATTTGGTTCTTATGGATGCAGTCATACTTCCACAATGCGCCGAAGTAGTCGCCGTCTGTGTATGAGTGAGAGTCTATCATAAAGAATACCTGAGAAATTTTGCCTGCGCTGTTCTTGACCTTGATAGGGTAGTTACCGTAGCCGTCAACATCTTCAGGACCTGATTGGAAGAGGCAGTGAGGATATTTTTCTGTGTTGCCGTAAATCTTTGAAATGTCGGCTCTGTTGAAGAAACTGTAAGCTTCTGTGTCGTGGTTACCGTATGTAAGGCACCAATAAACGCCCATCTTTTCCATAAGGTTTGCAAAGATTTTTGCAGCGTTCTTGTTGTTGAGTGTGCCTGATTGGAAAGGCACAGGATAGCCGATGTCACCCGTAACGACAACAAGGTCAGGCTTTTCGGCTCTCACCATTGCTTCAACAGCGTTGGCAGCCATAATGTCTTTCTTTGTGCTCATAAAGCCTGCGCCGATATGAACGTCCGAAAGCTGAACAACCTTGAAATCATCATCGGTTGTAAATGTGTAGTAGCCGTCTTTTTCGTCTACCGCAGGTTTGAGCTGATTGTCATATTCAACAGCTTTGATTGTTGAAATGAAGTTGTTTGTGGACTTAACGGAAATAGCGTTCATTGTTGCAATGATAGCTGCGATAACTGCAATAACAATCACAATCCACATAACTATTTTTCCGAAAATTGCCCATTTTTGTTTAGCCGTTTTCTTCGGCTTTTTTGTTTTTGTTTTAGCCATGATTAAACCCCTTTAAAATTTGACTTTTAATATTTATATTTAATTGTTAATTAAATATCTGCTTTGTTCGATAATATTTTTGACAGCAGAAACGGTAACTGCCGCGCCGATAATTATGGCGAACACTCCGTCTGCCGCAAAATTTATCTTTGTGATTAAAAACAGTCCCATAAGTGCAAAAATGGTTGTTGCACAGTCAAGAAAACTGTCGAGCACCATTGCTTTGAGGACAGGTGAGCCTGCTTTTTTGTTGAAGTAAATGTACATAAGCGCCATAAGCACCTTCGCAAAAACAGTTGCAATGATGATGTACGAATATTCAATGCTGTACGCAATTCTCAACGGATACAAAAGTCGGTTGAGACCGTTGTACATAAAGTAAGCGCCTGTGGTTGCTATTATCAATGAGATAACGAAAGTGCAAAGGCTCTGCACCTTATGTGATTTTAACTCGCTGACCTTGCGTGCAAGGAAGAAGCCGAGAACGGCTATCAGGCACGCAAAAGTGTCGCCGAGATTGTTGATTGCATCACAGTAAATGGAAAGACTGTTTGTGCTGATTCCCACATAGAATTTTGCGAGAAACAATAATAGATTGAATACAGCGCCGAGGGAAACCGCTGTCAGTCCTGCTTTATTCATTATCTGAGCTGTGTTCCGGCAGGGAGGTCAACAAAGACAACCTTAACATCGTTGTCGCTTACATCACCGGCAAGGAGCATACCGTTGCTTATTTCTCCGCAGAGTTTTGCAGGCTTGAGGTTTGCAACAATGATTACATTCTTGCCGATAAGTTCCTCAGGCTTGTACCATGGAGCGATGCCAGATACGATTTGGCGAGGCTCGTGTGTGCCGTCATTGACGATAAGTTTGAGAAGTTTCTTTGCCTTTTTGATTGGTTCACATTCGGTGATAGTTGCCACACGAAGCTCAACTTTTGCAAAATCGTCAAATTCGATTTGTGCAAGTCCCTCGATTTCTTTTGGCTTTGCGGCTTCTTCCGCTTTTGCTGCGGCTTCTTGCTTTTCTGCGATTTCAGCAAGCATTTTTTCGGCGTCGATTCTTGCAAAAAGAGCTTCAGCCTTGCCGACTTTTTCGCCTACTTTGAGTGCACCGAAGTTTGCAAGCGAATCGTAATCCTTGATGTCGCAGTTCATTTGAGCGAAGATTTTTTCGCCGGTTTCAGGCATAAACGGACTGAGAAGAACAGCGATATATCTTATTGCTTCAAGGAGATTGTAAAGCACTGTGCCGAGGCGAGGAAGCGATGCTTCGTCTTTTGCAAGTGCCCACGGAGTTGTTTCGTCAATATATTTGTTAGAGCGCTTTGCAAGGTTGAGAACAGCCTCAACCGCATCTGCAACACGGTAGGTTTCAAAGCATTTTTCAATCTTTTTAACGGTGTCGAGTGCAAATGTTTTCAGCTCGTCATCAACAGGTTCTGCAACATCGCCCGGTTGAATAACGCCGTCAAAATACTTGTTCTGCATTGCAATAGTTCTGTTAACAAGATTGCCAAAGGTGTTGGCAAGGTCAGAATTATAGCGCTCGATAATTGTTTCGTAAGTGATAGAACCGTCAGAAGCGTAAGGCATTTCGGACACAAGGTAGTATCTTACAGCATCAACGCCGAGAAGTTCAACAAGGTCGTCCGCATAGATAACATTGCCTCTTGATTTGCTCATTTTATCCTCACCAAAGAGAAGCCAAGGATGACCGAAAACCTGCTTCGGAAGTGGCTCACCGAGAGCCATAAGCATAATAGGCCAATAAATTGTGTGGAATCGAACAATATCCTTGCCGATGATGTGAACATCGGCAGGCCAATACTTTTTGTATTCGTCTGACGAACCGTCAGGGTCGTAGCCGATAGCCGTGATATAGTTTGAAAGTGCGTCAATCCAAACATAAACAACATGGTCAGGGTCAAAGTCAACAGGGATGCCCCATTTGAAGCTTGTTCTTGAAACGCAAAGATCCTGCAAGCCCGGTTTGATGAAGTTGTTGAGCATTTCTTTCTTTCTTGCTTCGGGATAAATGAAGTTTTCGTTTTGCTCAATGAAATCTTCAAGACGCTTTTGATATTTTGAAAGTTTGAGGAAGTATGCTTCTTCTTTGGCAGGTTTTACTTCTCTGCCGCAGTCAGGGCATTTGCCGTCAACAAGCTGACTTTCTGTCCAGAAGCTTTCGCACGGTGTGCAGTATAAGCCCTCGTAGTGGCCTTTGTAAATGTCGCCCTGTTCGTAGAGCTTTTTGAATATCTTTTGCACGATTCTTTCGTGCTGTTCATCTGTTGTGCGGATGAAACGGTCATAGCTTGTGTTCAAAAGGTCGCAAATGTCACGGATTTCGCTTGACACCTTGTCAACGTATTCCTTTGGTGTTACGCCTGCGGTTTCTGCGTATTCTTCGATTTTTTGACCGTGCTCGTCTGTGCCGGTGAGCATAAACACATCATAGCCTTGAAGTCGCTTGTATCTTGCGATTGCATCGGTCAGCACGATTTCGTAGCTGTTGCCGATGTGGGGCTTGCGAGATGTGTATGCTATGGCTGTTGTAATGTAAAATTTTCCTTTGTTTGCCATTATATTTTCTCCTGTTTAACAGTTATTTTATAAAACTTTAATATTTGAAATTACGCCTGTTTTCAAATTCTTTTCGTTTGCTCTGCCCGTTTTCAAATCAACGGTGATAACAGATGTGATTGTGTGCTTGTCCGGATTTGTGAAAACCGAAAAGTAAGCAATGTCGCCGTTGTTGTTAGGGTTGTAGTCGTAAAAATAGTTAATCCACTTTTCAGGGTAATTGGCTTGAAGATTTCTGAGTGCCATAGATTCTGTTAAAGCATAATCATCAAATGAATCTTCGGGTAAAACAGTTGCTCCTGACGAGGAAGCTGTTGTATAAGTTGTTGTACCCTCGTAATGCTTGGTGGTTGTTTCGCCTTTTTTTGTGGTTTCGGTTACCTTTTCGGTGACATCGTGGCCTTTTTTGTCGGTTACGGTTTCACCCTTTTTGTTTGTAACTTTTTCATATGCGGCTGTCGTTTCGATTTTTTTGCCGTTGATGTTTGTAACATAGTAAGGCTTTGTCGGCTTTTCTTTTACCTTCTTTGCTTTCTTGCTTTTCTTGGCTGTGGTTGCGACTGCAACATCACCTGTTGCTTCGCTTCTGTTTGCAGTAACAACTTCTCCGTTTGAATTTGTTACCGTCTGCTCCTGTGATGACGGATTGACATATTCACCGTCAGGCTTTTTGTCTTTAGAAGAACAGCCTGCAACAGTGATGGTTATTGTTGAAGCAAGTGCAAGAGAGATGATTGCTTTTGTTTTGTTTTTCATTTTTATCACCTTGAATAGAATTGTGCTATATAACGATGATTTGCTTTGCTTTAATTTGAATAACAATTGTGCTCAAAGTGCTTTATCTCAAATCAAGGATGCTGCACCCTTGTCGAGCATAAGTGTTACATCTTTGTGGAACTGAAGCACCGATGCAGGGCACTGAGGAGTAACATTTCCGTCAATAAGTTGCTTGATTGCCTTTGCCTTGTTCTCGCCGATTGCGATGATAAGGATACGCTTCGCCTGCATAATTGAACCGATACCCATTGTTGCGGCGTGGGTAGGAACTTCCTCTATTGAATTGAAAAATCTTGAATTGTCCTTGATTGTGCTTTCTTTAAGAGCAACAACATGGCTCCATCTTTGGAAAGAATCGGCAGGCTCGTTGAATGCAATGTGACCGTTTGAACCGATGCCGAGAAGCTGAATGTCGATTCCGCCGCACTTCTTGATTCTTTCTTCGTAAGCCTTACATTCTGCATCCATATCCTCGGCGTTGCCGTTGAGGAAGTTGATGTTTTCATCAGGAATGTTGATGTGGTCAAAAAGATTTTCGTACATAAAGCTGTGGTAGCTGTTCTTGTCTTTTACATCAAGGTTGCAATATTCATCAAGATTAAAGGTTGTTACCTTTGAAAAATCAACCGCACCGTCTTGATAAAGCTTAATCATATGCGCATATGGTTTGAGTGGTGTTGAGCCTGTTGCAAGTCCCAATACACTGTCAGGCTTTTGCAAAACTTGACCGCACATATAGTATCCTGCGGCGATTCCTATTTGTTCTTCTGTGTCAAATGTAAGTACATTCATTTTTGAATATCTCCTTAAAACTTTTTATCTTCATTTTTTTGTTTTTTATGCTCAATTATCTTGCCGATAATCAAAATCAAAATTGACAATATTAAAGCACCCGTGATGACGCCTGCGGTGTCGAGTGCCCAGTCGCTGAATTGACAGCTCCTGCCGTCAACGAATATCTGATGAATTTCGTCAGTTCCCGCATATGCCGAGCCTATGCCTGCTCCAAGCGGAAAATTTTGCTTGCCGTTTGTAAAATACAAGGCGGTGTTTGTTAAAAATCCAAGCCCTGCAAATTCTGTAAAATGAGCAAATTTTCTAACCATATGTTCGGTTATTGCTTCGGTGTGAAACAGCCGTTGCAAAAACAGAGTCACAACGGAACTTTGACCTGCCGACTGATTTGCCGGTCTTGACGAAAAGTAAAATATCGTTGCCATACAAATTGCCGTTAATATCCAAAATATAACGGCAACTGTTTTGCTTCGATTATTCTCTTGTTGCATTTACAAAGCTCACCCTTCCTGTTCCGGGGTGGAACTGAATGTTTTTAACTCCGTTTGCTGCGGCATAGTAACTGCTCTCATATATCATAGGATAAAGAGCATATGTGTCAAGAATTGTTTGCTCCGCTTGCTTCAAATATTTTGATGCAGAGGCAAGAGTGCTTTGACTTTGCGCTTTTTTGATGAGTGAGTCAACTTTTTTTGAATTGATGTCCGTTATGCCGTCGCTTGAAATTTGGCTGATGAACGACAATGCGCTGTTGCCCGTTGCGGTGAATGGCAAAAATGCAACATCATAGGTGTTCTTGGCAATTTCGCTTCTTATCTCTTCTTCGGTCATAGTCTTAACTTTGAGGGTTAAGGTGACGGCGTTGCCCTTTGAATTTGTTAAATAAGCACCGAGACCTGCCTGAATTCCTTGCAAAAGCATTTTGACGTAATTTTCCATATAGTCGGGAGTCAGCACGGTAACGGATATATCCGTTGTTTCAAGTATATCAAGTGCTTTTTTCCAGTCGGCAACGCTCTTTTTTTGATTTTGAGGTGCAACTGTGTTGCCCATAGCTTTGACGGCGTTGTTGCCGTTGATAACGCATGAGGACGGCGTGAGGTTTGTTGCGGTTGTCAGATAATCCTTGTCAAAATTTTTTGGTTTGCTGAATCCCTCACAAAACGCCTTGCGCATAGTTTTTGATTGGAATACCTCGTCATTTGTGTTGAACACAAAGCCCCAAGTGGTGTCTTGATAAGCGGTGTAGGTGACGCCGCTGTTTTTCTTGACTTTGTCGTTGTCCTTGCCCGTGATGAAAGCAGCGTCATAGTATCCGCTTTCAAGTTTTGAAACAAGGTCGTTGTTGTCCTCGTCGTTTTTGTCGGGGATTTTGAGTGTAAGTTCTGTTGCCGTTGCAGGTGACGGACCCGTGTATTCTTTGTTTTTTTTCAAAAGATATGAGGCGTCAAGAATTTGGCTGACATAAAACTGACCGTTGAACAGCGTGTATTTGCCCTCCAAACCGTATCTGCCTTTTGTGGCAACAAAGAATTGCTCGTTGCACGGCATTGCAACAGCCGATGCAAGGGTTTGCATAAAGGTGTCGTCCCTGTGTTCAAGCGTAATAGTCAGGGTGTAGTCATCGTTTGCAACCGCACCGAGTTCGGTAGGGAGCACCGCACCTGTGTGGATTTTGTTTGCGTTTTTTATGCACGAAACCGATGCAAACTGCGGGCAATCGGTGTAGTAATAAACCGCTCTCCTCAACGCAAACACAAAGTCGTGAGCCGTAATGTCGGGATTGAATTCATATCCGAGCATTTGTAGGCGAGAGTCAATGAATTTGCCCTTGTTTTCGCCTTTTTCATATTTGTCGGTGCTGATGTTCCACTTCATACCTTTGCGAATGTGGAACACATAGGTTAAACCGTCATCGCTGATTTCCCATTTTTCAGCCATACCGGGAATAACCATTCCGTCGTCGTTGATTCTGATTAATCCCTCAAAAGTATTTTCAATAATCAAGAATTCATCGGCGGTCGAAGCAACCTGAGGGTCGTAGCTGTTGACATTTGCACCAAACGGATAAATAAAATCTATTGCTTCTTGCTTGTTTTTGCAACCTGAAAACAGGGAAATCACAAGCAATAATGATATTAATATAGATAAAATCTTTTTCATTATAAATATAATTCCTTAAAAGAATAGTTACATTATAGCAGATTAATTACATTATTTCAATATAGAAATTGTTGTCAACGCAATATTTTTTCTTTGGGCAATACTGACTATTTTTGATAAAATATTTTGGACAATACTACAAAACACGTGGCACAGTTGGAAGAAAATGTGTACTGTATATTGAAACCCGCTTGATTACTGAATTTGCAAATTTTTTGTAATATTTTTAATTTTTTCTTGACTTTAATTATTTATTAGTGTAGAATGTCATCACGATTATATACTGGCAGTATGCGTCTTTATGTCCGGCTATTATATAAGCTATATATTAAAGACAAACGGCAGATTTTTGTCAAGCATCGCCGGTTTATGTATTGCAAATAAGAAACGAATGGAGTGAATACCTTTATGGTAAATGTGAAGGATGTACAGCTCGGTACAACTACACGAAAGAGCTTTGCGAAAATCAATGAAGTTATGCAAATGCCTAATTTGATTGAAGTGCAAAAGAAATCTTACCAATGGTTCCTTGACGAAGGTCTCAAGGAGGTATTTAGGGATATCGGTTCAATCACCGATAATTCAGAAAAGCTTGTTCTCGATTTTATCGACTACAGTATGGATGATGAACCTAAGTACAGCATTGCAGAATGTAAGGCAAGAGATACCACCTACTCAAAAGCTCTTAAAGTGCAGGCACGCTTGAGAAATACTGAAACAGGCGAGGTTAAGGACAGCGTTATCTATTGCGGCGACCTTCCTCTTATGACGGATTCGGGCACTTTTGTAATCAACGGTGCCGAAAGATGTATCGTATCTCAGTTGGTTCGTTCACCGGGTGTGTACTACAATATGGACCACGACAAGACAGGTAAGGAATTGTTCACAAATACAGTTATTCCTAACCGTGGTGCTTGGCTTGAGTACGAAACAGATGCCAACGATTTGTTCTATGTTCGTATAGACAAGAACAGAAAGATTTATATCACAACTTTCCTTCGTTCTCTCGGTCTCGGCTCGGACGAGCAGCTCCGTGAGTATTTCGGCGAAGATGAAAGATTGGAAGCAACTATTGAAAAGGACGCTACAAAGAACGAGGAAGAAGCTCTCCTTGAAGTTTACAAGAAACTTCGTCCGGGCGAACCGCCGACAGTTGATACTGCAAGAGCACATCTTGACGGCTTGTTCTTTGATTCAAGAAGATACGACCTTTCAAGAGTCGGCAGATACAAGTACAACAAGAAACTTGGTTTGGTTGACAGAATTACAGACCAGATTTTGGCTGAGCCTGTTATCTCTCCTATGGGCGAGTTCCTTGCAGACGCTGACGAAAAGATTACCAAAGAAAAGGCTCTCGAAATCGAAAATGCGGGTGTTATGTCTGTTTTCGTTAAGCTTGAGTCTGGCAAAGTAATCAAGGTTATTTCAAACGGTATGGTTGATATCGACAAGTATGTGACTGTCGACAAGAAGGCACTTGCCATCAACGAAAAGGTATCATACCGTGTACTTTCGGAAATTATTGAAAAGGTTGGCGATGACCAAGAGGCTCTTGAGGCTGAAATCAAGCTTCGCCACGATGACCTTATTCCTAATCACATTATCATTGATGATATTTTTGCAACAGTTTCATATTTGCTCAACCTTGCAAACGGTGTAGGATCTGTTGATGATATTGACCACCTCGGCAACCGTCGTATTCGTGCGGTAGGCGAGTTGCTCCAAAATCAGTTCCGTATCGGTTTCACCCGTATGGAAAGGGTTATCAGAGAGCGTATGAATGTTCAGTCTCAGGACGACAGCGACGCTATCACTCCACAGGCTATTATCAATACCCGTCCTGTAAATGCGGCAATCCGTGAGTTCTTCGGTTCTTCACCGTTGTCACAGTTTATGGACCAGAACAACCCTCTTGCGGAACTCACTCACAAGAGAAGACTTTCGGCACTCGGTCCGGGCGGTTTGTCAAGAGACCGTGCAGGCTTCGAGGTTCGTGACGTACACTACACTCACTACGGTCGTATGTGTCCTATCGAAACTCCTGAAGGTCCAAACATCGGTTTGATTTCATATCTTGCTTGCTACAGCCGTCTTAATGAATACGGATTTATCGAAGCTCCGTACCGTAAGGTGGACAAAGAGACAGGCGTTGTTACAGCCGAAGTTGAATATATGACAGCAGATGTTGAAGATAACTATGTTGTTGCACAGGCAAACGAACCGCTTGATGAAAACGGCAGATTTACAAATACAAGAGTTACATGCCGTTGCAGAGACGAGTTCATTACAGTTCCTCCTGAAAAGGTTGACTATATGGACGTTTCTCCAAAAATGGTAGTTTCTGTTGCGACTGCTATGATTCCGTTCCTTGAAAACGACGACGCAAACCGTGCTCTTATGGGTGCTAACATGCAGCGTCAGGCAGTTCCGCTTCTTAAAACAGAAGCTCCGGTTGTCGGCACAGGTATGGAATACAAGGCTGCGTACGACTCAGGCGTTGTTGTTATCGCAAAGCGTGGCGGTACAGTTGTTTCGCTTGACGCACGCACAATCGAGATTAAAACCAAGGACGGCAGTATCGATAAGTATGAACTTACAAAGTTTGCCGGCTCAAACCAAGGCACTTGCATCAACCAAAGACCTATAGTATCTCTTCATCAGGAGATTGAGGACGGTCAGGTTATCGCAGACGGTCCTGCAACATGCAATGGTGAAATCTCAATCGGTAAGAATGCTCTCATCGGCTTTATGACTTGGGAAGGTTATAACTACGAGGATGCCGTTCTTATCAATGAAAAAATTGTTCGTGATGATGTTTACACATCTATTCATATTGTTGAGCACGAGGTAGAATCCCGTGATACAAAACTCGGTCCTGAGGATATTACAAGAGATATTCCTAATGTCGGTGAAGATGCTCTTAAGGATTTGGACGAGGACGGTATCATCCGTGTCGGTGCAGAGGTTCACTCGGGCGATATTCTTGTCGGCAAGGTAACACCAAAGGGTGAAACCGAGCTTACAAGTGAAGAAAGACTTTTGCGTGCTATCTTCGGCGAAAAGGCAAGAGAAGTTCGTGATACTTCTATGAAAGTGCCTCACGGCGAATACGGCATCGTAGTTGATGTAAAGGTATTTACAAGAGCAAACCACGATGAACTCAATCCGGGTGTAAACAAGGTTGTTCGTGTTTATATCGCACAAAAGAGAAAGATTCAAGCCGGTGACAAGATGGCCGGTCGTCACGGTAACAAGGGTGTTGTTTCCCGTGTACTTCCACAAGAGGATATGCCATTCCTTCCTGACGGTCGTCCGCTTGATATCGTGCTTAACCCGTTGGGCGTACCTTCTCGTATGAACATCGGTCAGGTTCTTGAGGTTCATCTCGGCTATGCCGCTATGGCACTTGGCTGGAAGATGATGACTCCTGTATTTGACGGTGCTCACGAAGATGACATCAGAGAATGTCTCAAGCTTGCAGACATCGGCTATTATGTTGATGAAAACGGCAACAAGATTTATGACGGTAAGGTTCAGCTTACAGACGGCAGAACAGGTGAGAAGTTTGACAACCGTGTAACCGTAGGTTATATGTACTACCTCAAGCTCCACCACCTTGTAGATGATAAGATTCACGCTCGTTCAACAGGTCCTTACAGCCTTGTAACTCAACAGCCGTTGGGTGGTAAGGCACAGTTTGGTGGTCAGAGATTCGGTGAGATGGAAGTTTGGGCACTTGAAGCTTACGGTGCAGCTTACACCTTGCAGGAAATCATCACTGTTAAGTCGGACGATGTTGTTGGTCGTGTTAAGACTTATGAGGCTATTGTTAAGGGTGAGAATATTCCGCCGGCAGGCACACCTGAGGCATTTAAGGTTCTTTATAAGGAACTTCAAGCACTTGCTCTCGATACAAGACTTTATGACAAGGACGGTAACGAGGTTATCCTTAAACAAGACCTTGACGATGACGGAATTCCAACCGTTTCGGATGAGCAGGCATTTACAGAGGTTAACGACTTTGAAGGTCAAGAAGGCTATGGAATGCTTGATGAAAACGGTGAGGAAATCGAGGAAGCAAATCAAAATGATGACGAAGTTGACTTGTTCGCAGAGTTTGCCGATATGGAAGACAGCGACAGTTATTATGATGATGAAGAATAATTATTATAATAATTAAAACTCAAAGATTTTGATTAACTTTCAGATATATTACAGAAAAGGAGTGCTTCCATATGGATAATACAGCTAATTCAACAAATGAATTCAGTTCAATTAAAATTGGGCTCGCTTCTCCGGAGGCCATTCGTGAATGGTCTTTCGGTGAAGTAACAAAGCCTGAAACTATAAATTACAGAACTCTGAAGCCGGAAACCGGTGGCTTGTTCTGCGAAAGAATTTTTGGCCCTATGAAGGACTGGGAATGTCATTGCGGAAAGTACAAGAGAGTTCGCTATAAGGGTAAGGTTTGCGAACGTTGCGGAGTAGAAATTACTCGTGCAAAGGTTCGTAGAGAGCGTATGGGTCATATCGAGCTTGCTGCCCCTGTATCACACATTTGGTACTTCAAGGGTATTCCAAGCCGTATCGGCCAGGTTCTCGACATCAACCAAAGGAATCTTGAAAAGGTGCTTTATTTTGCACTTTATATCGTTATTGATCCGGGTGATACTCCACTTACTAAGAAACAAACTCTTACAGAAAAAGAGTATCAGGATATGCGTGAGAGATACGAGGATGACTTTAAGGCAGGTATGGGTGCAGAAGCTATCAAAGAGCTTCTTGCAGAAATCGATGCCAAGGAACTTCGTGATGAACTTACTGCAGAGCTTGAGGGCGCAACAGGTCAGAAGAGAGCAAAGCTTCTCAAAAGACTTGATGTTGTTGATGCTTTTGTTAACAGCGGCAACAAGCTTGAATGGATGATTCTTGACGTTATTCCTGTTATTCCTCCGGATATTCGTCCTATGGTTCAGCTTGACGGCGGCAGATTCGCAACATCTGACCTTAACGATTTGTACAGAAGAGTAATCAACAGAAACAATCGTCTTAAAAGACTTATGGAACTTCACGCACCTGATATTATTATCAGAAACGAAAAGAGAATGCTCCAAGAGTCTGTAGATGCCCTTATTGATAATGGTAGAAGAGGCAGACCGGTAACAGGTCCTAACAACAGACCTCTCAAGTCACTTTCGGATATGCTTAAGGGTAAGCAAGGTCGTTTCCGTCAGAACCTCCTCGGTAAGCGTGTTGACTATTCAGGTCGTTCGGTTATCGTTGTTGGCCCTGAACTTAAGATGTACCAGTGCGGTCTTCCAAAGGAAATGGCTATTGAACTTTTCAAGCCTTTTGTTATGAAGCGTTTGGTTCAAACAAATGTTGCTTCAAACATCAAGCAGGCTCGTAAGATGGTAGAAAAAGCAAACCGTTCGGAAGTTTGGGATGCTCTTGAAGTTGTAATCAAGGATCACCCTGTTATGCTTAACCGTGCTCCTACACTCCACAGACTTGGTATTCAGGCATTTGAGCCTGTGCTTGTTGAGGGTAGAGCAATCAAACTTCACCCACTTGCTTGTACAGCGTTTAACGCCGACTTCGACGGTGACCAAATGGCTGTTCACGTTCCTCTTTCGGCAGAGGCTCAGGCAGAAGCAAGAATGCTTATGCTTGCATCAAACAACCTCCTCAAGCCATCAGACGGTAAGCCTGTTGCTGTTCCTTCACAGGATATGGTTATCGGTTCTTACTATCTCACAATGATTAAAGAGGGCGAGCCGGGATGTCCTTATAAGGAAGTTATCGACGGCGAGGAAGTAACAAAGTATAGAATTTTCCGTGATGTTGATGAAGCTATGATGGCTTATCAAGAGGGCTCACTCGGTCTTCACTCGGAATGTAAGATTAGATTTACAGGCGAAGTAAACGGCGAAATGAAGTCGGGTATCGTTACCACAACTATCGGCCGTGTAATCTTTAACAAGCCTGTACCTCAGGACCTTGGTTTTGTTGACAGAACAATCCCCGGCAATGAGTTTGTTCCTGAAGTAAGCTTCGTTGTTAAGAAAGGCGGACTCGGTAAGATTGCCGATGCTTGTATCCGCACTCACGGCGTTGCTATTGCTTCAAAGGTGCTTGATGATATCAAGAACCAGGGCTACAAGTATTCAACAGTTTCAGGTACAACAGTTGCCGTTATTGACGCACTTATCCCTGAAAAGAAAAAGGAATTCCTTGCCGAAGCCGAGGCAAAGGTTGATGAAATCACAACAAATTATAACTATGGTTTGATTACAAATGAAGAACGTTATTCACAGGTAGTCAAGACTTGGGAAGCTTGTACAAACAAGGTATCTGATGAACTTACAAACAACTTTGACGGTACACACAACCCAATTCATATGATGGTAGACTCAGGTGCTCGTGGTAGTACATCACAGCTTCGTCAGCTTGCCGGCATGAGAGGTCTTATCGCCAATACATCGGGTGCTACAATCGAAATTCCTATTCGTGCTAACTATCGTGAAGGTCTTAACATTTTGGAATACTTCATTTCTTCTCGTGGTGCTCGTAAAGGTCTTACCGATACAGCGCTTCGTACAGCCGACTCAGGTTACCTTACAAGACGTCTTGTTGATGTATCTCAGGATGTTATCATACGTGATGACGACTGCGGATGTCACGATGGTATCGAGGTTTACGCTATTATGGACGGCAACCGTGTTCTTGAATCACTTGAAGAAAGACTTGTCGGCAGATTTGCAGCAGAACCTATCGTTCATCCTGAAACAGGTGAGGTTCTTATGGATACCGACAGAATTATGAACGAAGAGGATGCAGAGAGAATTACAGCCGCAGGCATCACTAAGGTTAAGATTCGCTCACTCATCACTTGTAAGTCACGTCACGGTGTTTGCCGTAAGTGCTACGGTTCAAACCTTGCATTCAACGAGCCTGTTCAGGTTGGTGAAGCAGTTGGTATTATTGCAGCTCAGTCAATCGGCGAGCCTGGTACACAGCTTACAATGAGAACCTTCCACACCGGTGGTGTTGCAGGTGGTGAAGATATTACACAGGGTCTTCCGAGAGTCGAGGAATTGTTTGAGGCAAGAAAGCCAAAGCAGCTTGCTATCCTTTCTGAAATCAGCGGTAAGGTTAGATTTGAGGAAATCAAAAAGACTCGTCACGTTATTGTTTATGACCAAGAGTCAGGCGAGGAAAGAAAGTATCTCATCCCTTATGGTTACAGACTTTGCGAGAATATCGTTGAGGGTGCATATATCGAAAAGGGTACAGAGCTTACTCTCGGTTCAAAGAATCCACACGATGTACTTGCTATTCTCGGCGAGGAAGCAGTTTATAACTACCTTATCAAGGAAGTTCAGTACGCATACCGTACACAGGGTGTTGATATCAACGATAAGCACATCGAGGTTATCGTTCGTCAGATGCTCAAGAAGTGCATTGTTGATGACGCAGGTGATACCGACCTCATTTCCGGTACAAATGTTGATGTTTCGGCAGTAGCAGAAGCAAACGACAAGATTGATGCAAGAATTGCAGCAGGTGAAACAAATCTCAAGAAAGCAACATATATCCCGCTTCTTTTGGGTATCACAAAGGCTTCTCTTGCAACAGATTCGTTCTTGTCGGCAGCATCATTCCAGGAAACAACAAGAGTTCTTACCGACGCCGCAATCCGTGGCAAGTCAGACCCACTTATCGGTCTTAAAGAGAATGTTCTTATCGGTAAGCTTGTTCCGGCAGGTACAGGTATGAGTGTGTTCAGAGATGTTGATGTTGTTCCAAGCTATTTTTCATCCGACAGCGGAATGGAAATAAAAGATTTAGAACAATTACAACAACTATTGACAAATAGCAACAACTAAGTTATAATACTTATCTGTGTGCAGGTAAACTTGTGCAATGTTACCAAGTTTTATCGCTTTAATTTGTTAAAATCGTCTACCGAGGCATAAACTCTTATGCCTCGGTAGACAGTGCAGTATATACACCCGATATCTTATGAATAAGTAAGGTATGCAATGTGTATATTGCAATTCGTTGCAGTATGTGCACAAATAATCAGAAAGGAGAATAAACTATTGCCTACCTTTAACCAATTAGTTAAGACCGGTCGTAAGTCACTTGAGAAGAAGTCAAAGACTCCTGCTCTTATTAAGGGTCTTAATACAAAGAAGAATGTTATGACAAACAATGCGTCTCCACAAAAGCGCGGCGTTTGTACAGCGGTTAAGACAGCAACACCTAAGAAGCCTAACTCAGCTCTCCGTAAGATTGCCAGAGTTCGTCTTACAAACGGTATGGAAGTTTCAGCTTACATCCCAGGTGTAGGTCATAACCTTCAAGAGCACTCTGTTGTTATGGTTCGTGGCGGCCGTGTTAAGGATTTACCTGGTGTTCGTTACCACATCATCCGCGGCACACTCGATACACAGGGTGTTACAGGCAGAATGCAGAGCCGTTCAAAGTACGGTGCAAAGAAGCCAAAGGCTAAGAAGTAATTTTAGCTAAACATTAACGAGGAAACCCGACAATAGTTTATTTATTCATATAAAGTGCTTATTGTTGGCTCCACGGAAAAACCGAGTACCTATGAACTCATATTATAATTTAATGAAGGAGGGAAGCGAAGATGCCAAGAAGAGGCCAGATCGCTAAGCGTGATGTACTTCCAGATCCAATGTACAACTCAAAGGTTGTAACAAGACTTATCAATAACATCATGCTTGATGGAAAGAAGGGTGTCGCACAGAAAATCGTTTACGGTGCGTTCGACATCATCCAAGAAAAGACAGGCAACGACCCATTGGAAACTTTTGAAGCTGCAATGGAAAATGTTATGCCGGTTCTCGAAGTTAAGGCTCGCCGTGTCGGCGGTGCAACATATCAAGTTCCTTTGGAGGTTCGTCCTGAAAGAAGACAGACTTTAGGTCTTAGATGGATTACACTTTATGCTCGTCAGAGAAGTGAAAGAACAATGAAGGAGCGCCTTGCAGCAGAGCTTATGGACGCTGCAAACAAAACAGGCGGTGCTGTTAAGAAGTGTGAAGATACACACAAGATGGCAGAAGCAAACAAGGCTTTTGCTCATTTCAGATACTAATCAGCCGGACAGGAGGATATTATGCCAAGAAAAGTTGCTCTTGAAGAAACAAGAAATATTGGTATCATGGCGCATATCGACGCCGGTAAGACTACAACAACAGAGCGTATTCTTTACTACACCGGTATCAATCATAAGATTGGTGAAACCCATGAGGGTGGCGCTACAATGGACTGGATGGAGCAGGAGCAGGAAAGAGGTATCACAATCACCTCTGCTGCTACAACTTGCTTCTGGAAAGGCCACAGAATTAATATCATCGATACACCGGGTCACGTTGACTTTACAGTAGAAGTACAGCGTTCACTCCGTGTACTCGACGGTTCTGTTACCGTTCTTTGCGCAAAGGGCGGTGTTGAGCCACAGTCTGAAACCGTATGGCGTCAGGCTGATGACTACAATGTACCTCGTATGATTTTCGTAAACAAGATGGATATCATGGGTGCGGATTTCTACAATGTTCTCAATATGGTATTGGAGCGTTTCAAATGTAACGCACTTCCAATCCAGCTTCCTATCGGCAGCGAGGACACATTTGAAGGTATTGTTGACCTTATTAATAACAAAGAAATCGTATACATTGACCCTGCAAAGAATATGGGTACTGTATTCGAGGAAAGAGAAATTCGTCCTGAACTTCAGGAAAAGGCTGCTGAGTACAGAACTAAACTTGTTGAGTTCATCGCAGAGCAGGACGAAGAACTTATGGAGAAGTATTTTGAAGAGGGTGAAGACGCAATCAGCGTTGACACAATGAAGAAGTACATCCGTAAGTGCACAATCGCAGGCGAGATGGTTCCTGTTTGCTGCGGTACAGCTTACAGAGATATGGGCGTTCAGCCACTTCTCGATGCTATCGTTGACTTTATGCCGGCTCCTACTGACATCGAGTCAATCAAGGGTATCAACCCTGAAACAGAAGAAGAAGAGTTCCGTCACTCATCAGATGACGAACCGTTTGCAGCTCTTGCATTTAAGATTGCAACAGACCCATTTGTAGGTAAGATTTGCTACTTCAGAGTTTACTCAGGTACAATCGAAGCAGGCACACCTTGCTACAACTCTGTAAAGGGCAGCAAGGAAAGAATGGGTAGAATTCTTCAGATGCACGCAAACCACAGAGAGGATATTCCTGTATGTTATGCAGGTGATATCGCTGCTGCAGTTGGTCTTAAGAATACAACAACAGGTGACACACTTTGTGATGAAAACCACCCAATTATTCTTGAGTCAATGAACTTCCCTGACCCTGTAATTCGTGTAGCTATCGAGCCAAAGACTAAGGCAGGTCAGGAAAAGATGGGTATTGCTCTTGCAAAACTTGCAGAAGAAGACCCAACATTCAAGGCTTACACCGATGAAGAAACAGGACAAACCATCATCGCAGGTATGGGTGAACTTCACCTTGAAATCATCGTTGACCGTTTGCTCCGTGAATTTAAGGTAGAGGCAAATGTCGGTGCACCTCAGGTTGCATACAAAGAAACAATTACTCAGGACTCTATGTCTGATACAAAGTATAAGAAGCAATCCGGTGGTAGCGGTCAGTACGGTCACTGTAAGATTCGTATGTTCCCTAACCTTGACGAAAACGGCGTAGGTAAGGGCTATGAATTCGACAATCAGATTGTCGGCGGTGCTATTCCTAAGGAATACATCCCTGCAGTTGACGCAGGTATCCAGGCTGCTATGAAGAGCGGTATCTTGGCAGGCTATCCTGTTGTTGATGTTCGTGTAGAACTTTATGATGGTTCTTACCATGAAGTCGACTCTTCTGAAATGGCATTTAAGATTGCCGGTTCTATGGCATTCAAAGATGCTGCAAAGAAGGCTCATCCTGTAATTCTTGAACCTATGATGAAGGTAACTGTTATCGTTCCTGAGGAATACATGGGCGATGTTATCGGCGACCTTAACTCTCGTCGTGGCCAGATTCAGGGTATGGAAGACAGAACAGGTGCAAAGCAAATCAATGCAAGAGTACCACTTTCAGAGATGTTCGGTTATGTAAACGACCTCCGTTCAAAGACACAGGGTCGTGGTCAGTACACTATGGAACCTGACGGTTACGACCAAGTTCCAAAGTCAATTTCTGAGTCAATCATCAGCGAACGTTCAAAGAAAGACTAATATAAAAAAACACTTGATATTTACCACCCTTTTTGGTAGAATATTAGTAACAAATTTTTTAAAAATTTTTTAGGGAGGAAATTCCAATGGCAAAAGAACATTTTAATCGTACCAAGCCACACGTAAACATTGGTACAATCGGTCACGTTGACCACGGTAAGACAACTCTTACAGCTGCTATCACAAAGTATCTTGCAAACAAGGGCTTCGCTAAGTTCGAGGACTATGCTGATATCGATAAGGCTCCGGAAGAGAGAGAACGTGGTATCACAATCAACACAGCTCACGTTGAGTATGAAACAGAAAAGCGTCACTACGCTCACGTTGACTGCCCGGGACACGCTGACTATATTAAGAACATGATCACAGGTGCTGCTCAGATGGACGGCGCTATCCTTGTAATCGCTTCAACAGACGGTCCTATGGCTCAGACTAAGGAGCACTTGCTTCTTGCTCGTCAGGTAGGCGTTCCAGCAATCGTTGTATTCATGAACAAGACTGACCAAGTTGATGACCCTGAACTTCTTGAACTCGTAGAGATGGAAATCAGAGAAACACTTGCTGAGTATGACTTTGACGATGAGTGCCCAATCATTAAGGGTTCAGCTCTTAAGGCTCTTGAGGCTACATCAAATGATGATCCGGCTTGTGCTTGTATTCAGGAACTCATGGATGCAGTTGATGACTATATTCCAACTCCTGACCGTAAGGCAGACCTTCCTTTCCTTATGCCTGTAGAGGACGTATTCACAATCACAGGTCGTGGTACAGTTGCAACAGGTAGAGTTGAAAGAGGTCAGCTTAAGACAAACGATACAGTAGAAATGGTTGGTCTTGAGGACGAAATCAAGTCAACAGTTTGCACAGGTATCGAGATGTTCCGTAAGATCCTCGATTATGCTGAGGCTGGTGACAACATCGGTTGTCTCCTTCGTGGTGTTCAGAGAACAGACATCAAGAGAGGTCAAGTACTTGCAGCTCCTGGTTCTATTCACCCACACACAAAGTTCACAGGTCAAGTTTACGTTCTTTCAAAGGACGAAGGTGGCCGTCATACTCCATTCTTCAACAACTATCGTCCACAGTTCTACTTCAGAACAACTGACGTAACAGGTGTTATCACACTTCCTGAAGGTGTTGAGATGTGTATGCCTGGCGATAACGTTGATATGAACGTTGAACTCATCACTCCTATCGCTATCGAAGAAGGTCTTCGTTTCGCTATCCGTGAAGGCGGTAGAACAGTAGGTTCAGGCGTTGTTACAAAGATCAACGAGTAATCCCTGATTTACTAACAATTATGAGCAGGACTTATGTCCTGCTCTTTTTCTATTGTTTGAAAGGCTTAACTGTGGTATAATATGTGTAGATTTTTGAGGTGCTGATATGGAAAATGAAGTTCAGGACATTTTAATAGGAACGGTCGAGGATATTTCGTTTTACAATGATACCACCGGCTTCTGTGTTGCCGAAGTGAACACAGGCGATGAGGGTGTAACCGTTGTAGGTACTGTAGGTGAACTTGCTGTCGGGGCTGAAATTGAATGCAGAGGCGTGTGGAGTTTTCATCCGTCTTTTGGCAGACAGTTCAAGGCGGAAACCGCCGTTCAAACTTTGCCTGCGGATGTAGGCGGGATTTTGAAATATCTTTCGTCAGGTATTGTGAGAGGTATCGGCCCTGCAACAGCAACAAAAATTGTAGAAAATTTCGGCACTCAAACCTTTGATGTTCTTGAAAACGACCCTGCCCGACTTGCGACAATCAAAGGTATTTCAAGCGCAAAAGCCCGTGAAATGTGCAAAAACTTTAAGTCGCAGTTTTCTGCAAGGGAAACTTTGATGGGGCTTACCAATTTGGGACTTTCGCAAAATGAGGCAATCAAAACTTATAATTTGCTCAAAGCCGAGGCTATGGATTTTATCACGACAAATCCCTATGCTCTTATCGGTGCGGAAACGGGCATAACCTTTGACAAAGCGGAGCAAATTGCAGATAATTTGCAGGAACGACCGCCGTTTACCTATCGTGCTCAGGCAGGAATTTGCTATATTTTGCATCATAATTTGGGCAACGGCCACACTTGTATTCCACGAGATAAAATTATTGAACCTGCAAAAGAACTGTTGATTTGTGACGATGACGCAGTTGAAATTTCGATTGATAATGCAATTGAATCTAAGGCGATAATTCAGCGAAAAGTTTATGACAGAGATTTTCTCTTTTTGCCTGAAATTTATCACGCCGAAAGAGGCATTGCCGACCGTATTAAAATTATGGTTGAATTCCCTCCAAGGCAGAACGAAATTCACCAAAGCGAGATTTACGCCTTTGAGGAAAGCAGTAAAATCAAATTTGACGATAAGCAGAGAACGGCTATTGAATATGCGGTTTCTAAGGGTTTGCTTATACTTACGGGCGGTCCGGGTACGGGTAAAACCACCACGGTCAAGGGCATAATTCAACTTATGAAAAACAGAAATCTCAAGGTTGCGCTTGCCGCTCCGACAGGGAGGGCGGCGCAGCGAATGGAGGAACTTACGGGAAGCGAGGCAAAAACCATTCATCGCTTGCTTGAGGTTGAGTATAAAGAGGGCGAAAACACACAGAGTTTTGTTCACGATTTGAAAAATCCGCTTGATTATGATGCTGTAATCGTTGATGAGCTGTCAATGGTGGATGTTACACTTTTTTCGGCTTTGCTTGACGCTTTGCCACTTCATTGCCGATTGATTATGGTTGGTGACCAAGACCAGCTTCCGCCTGTCGGCGCAGGAAATGTGCTCCGTGATATGATTGACAGCGGTGCGTTGCCTGTGGTAACTCTTGACAAGGTGTTCCGTCAGGCTATGAAAAGCAGGATTGTTACAAATGCTCACCGAGTTGTTAAAGGCGAAATGCCTGAGTTTGACAATTCGGCTGAAAGCGACTTTTTCCTGTTGAAAGAAAATTCTAAATATATCGCACAGAAAAAAATCCTTGACCTTGTTACCGCACGACTTCCTGCGGGTTACGGCTTTGACCCGATGGGTGATATTCAGGTGCTTTGTCCGAGCAGAATGGGTGAAGTCGGAACGCAAAATATCAATGCGATTTTGCAGGCGAAAATCAATCCGCCGTCAAAGGAAAAGCAGGAAATCCGCTATAAGGGTTACACCTTGCGTGAGGGCGACCGTGTTATGCAGATTAAAAACAACTACGATGTTCCGTGGTTTAAAATCGGTGAAACGGGCACGGGAGTTTTCAACGGAGATATTGGAATTCTCACCCGAATTGACAAGGCGAACGACATTATCAATGTCAGATATGATGACAAAGAGGCTATGTACAGCGTTGAAAATGTCAAGGAACTTGAACTTGCATATGCAATGACAGTGCACAAATCACAAGGCAGTGAATTCAATGCAGTTGTTATGCCGGTACTTGCTGTTCCGCAAAAACTTGCATACAGAAATCTGTTTTACACCGCACTCACAAGAGCAAAAAGATTGCTTGTTCTTGTCGGAAACGAGCAGGGCATAAAACAGATGGTTGATAATGATAAAAAATCACGCCGTTTCAGCGCTCTTAAATATTTTATTGAGAGTGATGATAACGATGATTTGTTGACTTTTTAGAGTCGCTATTGTACAATAGTTAATTGATATAAAATAAATCTTGCTATGAAATAAACGAGGAAAACAGATGTTTGGTTATGACCTTGGTATAGATATGGGCACAAGCAATATCGTTATAACCGTGCCGGGCAAGGGCGTGGTTATCAACGAACCGAGCTATGTTGCTTATGATACCGAAACAGAGAAAATTTTATATGCAGGCAGACGGGCTTATTATCTTGAGGGCAGAGAGCCGAACGGTATAACCGTGTTGCAACCGCTTAAAAATGGTGTAATCGGTTCGTATAATATGACTGCTCAGATGATAAAATACTTTATCGGCAGAGTTATCAAAAAGAGTATATTCAGACCGAGAGTTGTTGCGTCTGTTCCGGCACTTGCAACGGATGTTGAAAAAAGAACGATTATTTCTGTTATCATCTCCGCAGGTGCAAGGTCGGTGTGCCTTGTTGAAGAACCGCTTTGTGCCGCTTTCGGCGCAGGAGTAGACCCTCAACAGCCAAACGGTGCGTTTGTAATTAATATCGGCGGAGGCACAACGGATATGGCGGTTGTCAGCCAAGGCTCAATGAGTCAGTGCGAAACCGTCAAACTCGCAGGCAATGCGTTTGATGATGAAATTGTGAAGCACCTTAAGGATAAACACTCTGTTTTAATCGGTGTTCGCACCGCAGAGGAGGTTAAAAAGCAAATCGGCAGCGCTGTCCCTCGTGAAACTGAGGTGACTATGAATGTCAACGGCAGAAGTTCGGTTACAGGACTTCCGAGAACCGTTGAGATTACAAGCACAGAAATTTATGAATGCTTGAAGCCGTTGCTTGCGGAAATCACGGCAGCTGCTCAAATTATGTTTGAACGCACATCGCCACAGCTTATTGCCGATATAACCGTGTCAAAGGTGATTTTGACGGGCGGTTCGGCACAACTTTACGGTATGGACGAGTTGTTCAAAAAAGCACTCGGACTTGATGTTGAGGTTTATCCGATGCCTGATTTGTGCGTTGGCAAGGGTGCAACGGTTGCACTCAACAATATGCACATTCTCGACAATTACGGATACAGATACAAGACAAAAGAAGAAGTTAGAATAAAATGATTCATTATTATTACGGCTACGGCAAGGGCAAAACCTGTTCGGCTGTCGGTGCGTCTATGCGTGCCTACGGTGCAGGAATGAGCGTTTTGCTTGTTCAATTTTTTAAGAATGACCAAAGCAGCGAATTGTCGGCCTTGCCGTTTGAGGTTTATCCGTCACCGCATAATTTGGGATTTAATCCGAGTGACGAATATCAAGAATGGGTTGACAAGGCAGTTGAGTACGTCAAAAAATCAACCGCAGATGTGGTTGTGCTTGACGAATTTTCGGATTTAATTCCAAAATTTTTGAGCGTTGATGATATGAAAAAATTGCTTTTGACCGACAGGGAATACATCATAACGGGTCACAACAAGGTTGATGAACTTTGTGAACTTGCCGATTATGTGACGTTTTTTCAAAAAGAAAAGCACCCATACGACCGTGGAGTTTCCGCAAGACGAGGCATAGAATATTAGAGAGGATTATATATGGACAGATTCAGCAAATTGCATCCGATATTTCATTTTTTGTATTTTATCGGAATGTTTGCGCTGGTTGTGTCGGTATATAACCCTTTTTTTATTTTGGCGTCGCTCCTCGGAGCGTTGCTTTATGAGGTGAAAAGCAGGGGTAGGGAAGCGTTGTCATCACTCAAATTTTCCGTGGTGATGATATTGGTTATCGGGTTGTTCAATATGCTTTTTGCACATTACGGAATGACGGTACTGTTCAAAATCGGCGACACCGAATTTACGCTTGAAGCGCTGTTTTATGGCTTGAATCAGGGTTTTGTAGTGACTTCAATGGTGCTGTGGTTTGGCATATTCGGGCGTGTGGTTGACAGCGAAAAAGTGATTTACGCCTTTAGATTCGCACCGAAAACCGCATTGCTTTTTTCTATGGTGCTTGGATTTATTCCGCGATTTACGAAAAAATTAAAGGATATAGAAACGGCTTCAATGGCACTCAACGGCGGAAAAAAGCCGATAAATAAAATGAAATCGGCACTTAACAATTTGTCTGCACTTGTGACTTACAGCCTTGAAAGCAGCATTGTTACAGCTGATTCTATGACCGCGCGAGGTTACAATCCGAAGGCGGTTAGATATTCACGATACAAATTCAAGGCGATTGACGGAGTGGTTATTACTCTGTCTGCGTTTGCTTTGATATATGTGATTTGTGCAAAAGCAGGCGGAAAAATCACATTTGTTTTCGATCCGAGGATTTATTCAAAATCCTTTGATATGATAGCGTTTGTGCTGTTTATGCTGTTGTCGCTGTTGCCTGTGATTATTGATTTGACGGAGGAAATTTTATGGAAAATATCATATGCGAAAAATTGAGTTTTTCTTATCCGACAAGTTCATCCTCCGTGCTTAAAGATGTGTGCTTCAGTGTTTCGGGTGGAGAACTTTGCCTTGTTTTGGGTTGCTCGGGTGCAGGCAAATCAACTCTTTTAAAGCTGATGAAAAAAGAAATTGCTCCGAACGGCACTTTGACCGGCAGTCTAAAAATAAACGGCAATGTTGGTTACGTTGCACAAAATGTTGAGGAAAACATTGTCACCGACAAGGTGAGAAGCGAGTTGTCGTTTGGATTAACGAATGTGGGGTTGAATCGGAGCACGATAGAACTTTTGGTCGCTGAAACAGCAAGCTATTTCAATCTTTCCAACAAACTCGACAATGATATTTCAACTCTTTCGGGCGGCGAAAAACAGCTTTTGAATCTTGCTTCCGTGATGATAATGAAGCCGGATATTTTGGTCCTTGATGAGCCTGCCTGCCAGCTTGACCCTGTGTCCGCTCAACGATTTGTTGCAGTGGTCAGAAAACTCAACCGTGATTTCGGCACAACCGTTGTGATTTCCGAGCATCTCACCGAGGAACTTTTCCCTTATGCCGACAGCGTTCTTGTGATAGAAAACGGCAATGCGGTTTTGAAAGATACGCCTCAAAAAACAGTTGAGTTTATGAAGAAAAACAATTCTCCGCTTTTGGGTGAACTTCCGCTGTTTATGAGATTGTTTGACGGTGCGGACACGGTTTTTAAGTGCAGAGAAATTCTCAAGGAAAAGAAATTGCCGCCGCTTTCGTCCGAAAATGATGAGCCGTCGGTTGATATGAAATTGAAAAATATTTCGTTTGCCTACACCAAGAACAATGATGTGCTCAAAGGTCTTGATTTAAAACTGTATCGTGGAAAAATCAATGTGCTTTTGGGTGCGAATTCAAGCGGAAAATCAACCGTGCTCAAGGTTATGGCGAATGTTTTAAAACCGCATCACGGAAAGGTGAAAACAGAACGAAGCGTGTCTATGCTTTGCCAAAATCCGTTTGATTTGTTCACCAAGGAGCGTTGTGGTGATGAGGTCGAATTCGGCAGAATTACCGATTTTTTGCAGATTGATGATATAAAGGAGCAACATCCTTATGATATTTCGGGCGGTCAGGCACAAAGGCTTGCACTTGCCAAGGTCTTGCAAAAAAACACCGACATTATTCTGCTTGATGAACCGACCAAGGCACTTGATTATGAACTAAAAGTCAAACTTGCAGATGTACTCTACCGCCTTTGTGACGAGGGAAAAACTGTTGTGCTTGCAACTCACGATATAGATTTTGCAGGCGAATACGGCGACTATATTTCGTTTTTGTCAAACGGTGAAATTGTTACAACTATGCCAAGGCGAGAGTTTTTCACCTCGCTGAATTTCTACACAACTTGCACCGCAAAAATCACAAACGGTATTGCAGTCGGTTATGTCGGTGAGCAGGATTTGAACGACGGGGGAATGATATGAAAAAAGCGTTTTTGTATATCACCGTTGCACTCAGCCTTGCGTTCATTGTGCTGTGGCAGTTTTTGTTTGCCGACAGCGTGAATTATTACATCGTGTCGGTTGTGATTTTGATTGCGTCAATGCTTCCGTTTTTTGTTTCGTATGAGCAAAAAAAGGTTACCGCAAGAGATATAACTCTCACGGCAACCTTGATTGCCCTTGCGGTTGTCAGCCGTGCGGCATTTTATCTTATTCCGCAGGTCAAACCGATTGCGGCGGTTGTCATTGTTTCTGCCGTTTGTCTTGGAACGCATAAGGGCTATATTGTCGGTGCGTTTTCCGCCTTTGTTTCAAATTTCATTTTTGGGCAGGGAATGTGGACTCCGTTTCAAATGGTGGCTCTTGGAACTGTCGGTTTGCTTGCAGGCTTGATTTTTCAATGGTTAAAGGTCAATCGATATACGTTGTCGATTGTCGGATTTGTGCTCGCAACCGTTGTTTACGGTGCAATCGTTGATATGTCTACCGTGCTTTCGGCTTACGGAAATAACGTCACGCTCAAAGGCACACTCTCGATTTATGCAAGCGGGGCGGTATTTAGCCTTGTTTTTGGCGGGGCAACTGCGGTGTTCCTTTTTCTTTTCGGCATGCCGTTCATCACCAAAATCGAACGAATAAGCAAAAAATACGGATTGATATAAATAATAAAAAGCCTCCCCTAATTGTTAGGGGAGGTGAGCGTGTCTAAAAAGTGTTTTCGACACGCTGTAGGCTGTTGAGAAAGTTTCTGAATTTCGTTTTCTTGCAAAGGAAGATGTACGATGGTACCTCGACTGAGCAAAAAACGAAAAACGCCAAAAATGCTGTAAGTTCAATACTTACAGCATTTTTAAAACCCCACCGTCAACACTTCGTGTTGCCACCTCCCCTTTTAGTAAAAGAGGAGGCATAATTCGGTCGATTATATTTAGGCGTGTTTCAGGAACTTTATCGACAGTCTGCCTCCCCTAATTGTTAGGGGAGGTGCGAATGTAATGAGGCGGAAGGGTTAAACTCTTTCGTTTTTTATTTTTCGATTTCGCTGTATTTTGCGTCAGGGTCAAAGTCAATTTTCTTGCCCTTGAAGTAAACTTCCTTGTCACGCTCGTCAATTTTTCGCATAACTCTGCACGGATTTCCCACGGCAACAACGTTTGACGGGATGTCGTTCACAACAATCGAGCCTGCGCCGATAACCGTGTTTTCGCCGATTGTAACTCCGGGACAGATAACCGAACCTGCGCCAATCCAAACATTTCTGCCAATGTGCACATCAGCATTGTATTGGAGGAGTTGTTCACGGAGCGGAGGATAAATTGGATGTCCTGCCGTTGCAATGGTGACATTCGGTGCAATCATAACATAATCGTCAATGTAGATGTTGCCGTCATCAACAAAAGTCGTGCCGAAGTTTGCATAAATACATTTGCCAAGGTGAACATGGTGACCGCCCCAGTTTGCATAAAACGGAGGTTGAATGTATGTTTCTTCGCCGACTTCCGCAAACATGAGTTTTAGCAATTCTTCCATTCGCTTTTCGTGACCCAAACCAAGCGTATTGTATTCTTGCATATGCCGAACATACTGCGTTTGAGTGCCCATAATTTCATCTTGCGTGCAGTCGTATATCAATCCTGCGTTCATTCTTTCTGTTTCGGTCATTCTGTGTCCTCCGTTTCGGTCGTTGTTATCAGTTCCAATTTGCTGTATGTGTCACCGCTTTTTTTGAGCACTTCGTCACCGTTGAACGAAATGAAGTATTCGCCCTTGGTGTCAAAGGTGTAGGTTGTCTTTCCGTCGTCACCTTTTTGTTTGTTCTTTATTGCGGCAATAATTTTGATGTACTTCTTTCCGTCGATTTCTTCACCGTCGGATGCCACCATAAATGAGCAGGCTTTTTTCTCTTCGTCGGTCAATCCGAGCTGTTTGCTTGAATAACTTTCAATATAGTTGATTGCGTCTGCATCTTTGATTTTTGCTTTTTCCGTTGCAACAACAGATTCTTTTTCCGTTGCGTCTTGCTTTGAGCAAGCGGTGAATGTGAGTGTACCGCAAATTGTGCAAACGCCGAGAACGACTGCTATGGATTTTCTGACTTTTTTATTCATATAGATACCTCAGTTTTTTGATTTGGTTTTCGCCGAAAATCTGTATTTCGTTGTCAAAAAGTAATTGTGCGGTTATTCCGTTTCCGTCAATTTTGTTGCCGGAAAATGTGCCGTCATAGATTTTGCCGAAACCGCACGACGGAGAATTCTCTTTCAGCACGGCACACGGCGTGTTTGTTTCTTTTGCAATGTACAGAGTTTGCTCTGCGCCCGACATAAAAGCATCGGTCACATCTTCGCCGTCTTTTGCATAAACTCTGCCGTTTCTGATTTCACTCGGCAATCTCGGAATTGTCAATCCTCCGAAACATTCGGGGCAAACGGGAATCAACTCAAAACTGTCTGCCAATGCAATTACTTCGTCATTTCTATTGTTGCCGCCGCTGTATTTGCAATTTTCGCCAAGCAGGCAGGCGGAAACAAGAAGTTTTGTTTTCATAAAATTCACCAACTAAAAATTATTGTAACAATTATAACATAAATATTTGACTTACGCCATAGCGATATGTTATTTTATATTTACAGGACGGGTTAATATTTTTTTGCGGATAAAAGGGGAATTATTATGGAAGCAAAAATGTATGTTCCTAAAAAGGAATGGCTTGCCTACTGTGTGGGCGCACTCGGTCAAGGTATGGTGTATGCGATTATGAGCTCGTATATCTCTGACTTTTACCTTAATGTATTGAAAGTTACTCCGATTTTTGTGTTGCTTTTGATGTTTATCGCAAGAATTTGGGATGCCATCAACGACCCGATTATGGGATATATCGTTGACCGCCACAGTTTCAAAAACGGCAAAATGCGTCCGTATCTTTTGTACACGCCTATTCCTGTTGCGATTCTTACAATGCTTCTTTTCTATGCGCCGAATTTGGCGGACAGTCAAAAGATGATTTATGCCTCGGTAACTTATGTTGCATGGGGTATGATTTACACAAGCAGTGATGTTCCGTTTTGGAGCTTGCCGAATGCACTTACAGCAAATGCCGATGAGCGTGGCTCGATTATCTCAAAGGCAAGAACTTTCAACGGCGTCGGCTCTGCCGTGCCAATGGGTTTGTTTATGATTTTGGGCTTTATTTTGCCAAAGTTCAACCTTTCGGGCACAGAACTTGAAAAAACAAAGTATGTTGTTATGGCTCTTATTTGCTCGATTATCGGTAATGTTTTGTTTGTAAGAGTTTACTTTAAAACAAAAGAGCGTGTAAATATTCCTGTTCCTGAGAAGAAAGACAAAAATCAGCCTAATGCGCTCAAACTCATTTTCACCTGCAAACCGCTTATGCTCACGGCACTTATGGGCGTTTTGTCTGCTGCAAGATATATGTTCCAAGCAGGCGCTGTTCATGTTGCAAGATATTCTTTCTATATCGGCAAGGACTTGTCGGGTCTTTCGGGTGCGGAACTTGAAAGTGCGCTTCAGGCTAATATTTCAAAGGTGTCAACTGTTATGGCTGCCGCTTCCGCAATAGGTATGTTCGGCGCTATGATTGCTGTAACTCCGCTTATTAAAAAATTCAGCTACAAGCAAATTGTTATCGTGTCTGCGCTTCTCGGCGCAACTTCGTCACTTGCTATGTGGTTTATCGGATACGAGCATTTCTGGGCGTGTGTTCCGCTTCTTGTTATCAGTGCAATTCCTTGCGGAACAATCAATGTTTGCGCTTTTGCAATGGTTGGCGACTGCCTTGATTATATGGAACTTAAAACAGGTGTCCGCCTTACAGGTATGGGCTCGGCTATTCAGAGTTTTGTTACAAAGTTCGGCAACGCTATTGCAACTTCGTTTATCATTTTGATGTACATCATTGCGGACCTTGATGTTTCAAGCATTTCGGCATCAATTACCGCAAATCCGCTTGAAATGACCCACGGCGTGCGCAACGGCATTTTCAGCATAATTTCAATCATTCCGGCGGTTTCGCTTTTCATTTGCATAATTCCGATGTTATTCTACAACCTCACAGGTGAGTACCGTGAAAATATGGAAAAACAACTTGCGGAGCAAAGAAAACGCAGAGGCATTGAAATCGATTAATTTATTTGGATAAAATTAACATTTACTATTGCAATTTTGAAAGTTTTTTTGTAGAATATAATTGATTTTTTTATAAGGAGGAAAAGAAATGATCTGGACTTTAAAGAAAATTTGGTACAGAATTTACCAAAACGTATTTAAGGTTGCTATGTGCTTTATGGATTGGTCCGAACCGGAACTTCTTGAAGGTGCAGGCTCTGTTCTTAAATTGCCTGAGCTTATCAAGAACAAAGGACTTAAAAAGGTTCTTGTCGTTACAGGTAAGGGATTTATGAAGCGCCAAATGCTTGATCCGCTTTTTGCAAAGCTTGATGAAGTTGGCGTTGAATATGCTATTTATGACGGTGTTCAGCCAAACCCAACAATCCCTAGCATTGAGGAATGCAAGGATGTTTATATCCAAAACGGTTGTCAAGGCATTATTGCATTCGGCGGCGGTTCAGCTATGGACTGTGCAAAGGCTGCCGGTGCAAGAGTTGTAAAGCCAAATCAATCAGTTAGAGATATGCGTGGCCAGCTTAAAGTACACAAAAAGCTTCCACCGTTTTTTGCAGTACCGACTACTGCAGGTTCAGGCTCAGAAACAACAGTTGCTGCTGTTGTAACCGATCCCGAAACTCATGAGAAAAACGCAATCAATGATACTTGTCTTCGTCCAAAGTATGCTGTGCTTGACCCGGAACTTACCGTAGGTCTGCCACCACACATCACTTCGACAACAGGTATGGATGCGTTGACTCATGCTGTTGAGGCATATATCGGCCACAGCAACACAAAGGACACTATCAGAGAGGCAGAGATTGCTACCAAACTCATTCATGAGAATCTTGAAAAGGCTTATAATGACGGTAAGGATCTTGAGGCAAGAGGAAATATGCTCAAGGGCTCTTATTATGCAGGTCGTGCTTTCACTCACGCTTATGTTGGCTATGTTCACGCTATTGCACATAACATTGGCGGTTTGTACGGCACACCTCACGGTTTGGCAAACGCTGTTATTTTGCCTTATGTTCTCGACTATTATGGAGAAACCGCATATCCACAGCTCGCAAAGCTTGCGGATATTATCGGAATCACAACTCCGTCAATGTCAGTGGACGAAAAGGGCAAGGCATTTATTGCTGAAATCCGCAGAATGAATGCTGCTATGAATATCCCTGAAAAGTTCGATATGATTAAGGAGGAGGATATGCCTATTCTCGTTAAGCGTGCGCTTAAGGAAGGTAATCCGCTTTATCCTGTTCCAAAGATTATGGACGCAAAGGATTGCGAAGCTGTTATTCGCAAACTTATGGCATAATTGTTTTAAATAAAAATCAATAAGCCGTGGTTAATTCCGCGGCTTGTTTTTTTAGGAGAGAATGATGACAAAAAACGAGTATTTGCTTCAAATTGATTCTGTTATTTCAAACGGAAAATTCAAGGATAACAACGCTTCTCTTTACACTCACACACCGCCCGAATGGTACAAGAATGCAAAGCTTGGCATCTTCATTCATTGGGGAGTTTACAGCGTTCCCGGATATTCAAACGAATGGTACAGCAGGGAAATGTACGACAAAACAAAGCCTGCTTATCGCTATCACATAAAAACATACGGCAATCAAAAAGATTTTGGCTATAAGGATTTTATTCCGATGTTTAAGGGCGAAAACTTTTCTGCCGACGAATGGGTGAGCCTCTTTAAAGAAAGCGGTGCGAAATATGTTATGCCTGTTGCGGAACATCACGACGGATTTGCAATGTACGGCACCGATTTCAACAGGTGGAACGCTGTTGATATGGGCGTTAAGCGTGATGTTGTCGGTGAAATAAAAGCAGCTTGTGAACAGCAGGGTTTGACTTTTTGTGCTTCAAATCACAGGGCAGAGCATTTCTTTTTTATGAATATGGGCAGAACAATTGACAGTGATGTAAACGATGAAAATTACGCCGATTTTTACGGTCCGGCTTATTATTGTGATGAACTTGGTGCGGTAAAAATGGGTCAAACCACAAATGATGTAAGAGGCATCGCACCTACCGAGGAGTTTTTGCAGGATTGGTTGGTGCGAAACTGTGAGTTTGTGGATAAATATCAACCGTCGGTTGTATATTTTGATTGGTGGATTCATAACAAAGCGTTCAAGCCGTACCTTAAAAAATTTGCCGCTTATTATTACAATCGTGCTTTGGAGTGGGGCAAAGATGTTTCTATTAATTACAAGTGCAACGCATTTGCACCGGGAATTGCAACTCGAGATGTTGAGCGTGGAGCACTCACCGATATTTCTCCCGAGCATTGGCAAACCTGCACGGCAATAGGCAAAAATTCGTGGGGATATACAAAAACAAATAACTTCAAAACGCCGTATCATATTGTTACCGACCTCATTGATATTGTCAGCAAAAACGGCAATATGCTTCTTAATGTCGGCCCTAAGCCCGACGGAACGATTACAAAGGAAGAAACAAAAATACTCCGTTCAATCGGCAAATGGTTGCAAAAAAACGGCGACGGAATTTATGACACAGTCGCTTGGGAAATGTTTGGTGAGGGCAAGGTTAATGCCAAGGAAGGATTCTTCCAAGACAATAAAATAAAGCCGTACAAGAGCAGAGATTTTCGCTTTACATACAAAAACGGCTCGGTGTATGCCTTTTGGATGAAACCCAATGTGTCAAAGCCTGTAAGAATAAAAGCGTTCAAAAAGGTTGACCATGATGTTATAGTCCGCCGTGTAACTCTTGTTTCAACGGGCGAGGAACTTTCGTTTGAAAGAAATAAACGGTATATGGAATTCAAAGCAAAAGGCAATGCGGATTATTCAATGCCCCTTTGCTTCAAAATAGAGTTGGAGTAAATCAAATCTAAATTCGTATTTGACTATAGTTTGTAAATAGAATATAATACACCTATGAAAAGTGTAACTATAAATTCAAATGATGCGGGACAGAGAGTGGACAAGTTTTTGCAAAAACATTTTGCTTCACTTCCCAAATCTATGATGTTCAAGCAAATCAGAAAAAAGAATATCAAGGTTAATCGTAAGCGTTGCACGCCCGAACAGGTGTTGTGTGACGGTGATGTGATTGACCTTTATTTGCCCGACGATATGCTTGCGGAAAAGAAAAAACATTATGATTTTCTTTCTGCTCCAAAGGAGTTGTCGATTATCTACGAAGATGAAAATATCATTCTTATGGATAAAAAGCAGGGCGAACTTTGTCATCCCGACGGCAAGGAATATGTCAACACCCTTGTTGCGTCTATGAAACGCTATTTGTACGACAAGGGCGAGTATAAGCCTGAAGAAGAAAATAGTTTCACTCCGTCACTTGCCAACAGAATTGACCGAAACACGGGCGGTATTGTTATCGGCGCAAAGAACTATCAATCGCTCAAAATCCTCAATCAAAAGATTAAGGACAGAGAAATTGACAAGCTTTATTTGACCGTTACAGAGGGTGTTTTCGATAAAAAAAGCGATGTTTTGGTTGGATATCTTACCAAAGACACCAAGAAAAATATGGTGAAAATCACAACGAAAGAAGTGCCTGACAGTAAGCTGTGCAGAACGAAATACACGGTGCTTGACAGTTACAATGATTTGTCGCTTGTTGAGGTTGAACTCCTCACTGGCAGAACACACCAAATCAGGGCGCACCTTGCTTCAATCGGTCATCCGCTCCTCAATGACGGCAAGTACGGTTCTCATCACGGCAGATTTAAGCAGGAACTTTATTCGTATAAGTTGAGGTTTAATTTCACTACCGATTCGGGGATTTTGGAATATCTCAACGGCAGAGAATTTGAATCGTCCGATTGTCCGATTTTGGAAAAATTCAGGAAAAGGGTTTATTGATGAAAGACAGATTTGTTATGTGCTTGTCGCCGATTACGGCGGCGGTGACGCTTGCTATGGCTGTTGCAGTTGCGGTCAATGCGTATTTTTGCGGTGAAAAGGTTGCCGAGGGTTTCGATTGGAAAGTCGGAGTCTATGTTCTTGTGGAAATCGTTGCAGCCGTAATCGTTGTGCTTATGGCTAAAGAAGTGCTGAAAACAGGTGTACGTTTTACATCCGACAAGGTGGAATTTACAGGCGTTGATGAAAACAATGTGTTTGAATATTCTCATATTGTCAAGGTGCAAACCGCCAGAGATACTAAGGCGAGCTTAAAAAAGAATTTTGTTGACCGCTATTCGCACATCATTATTTTTCTTGATGACGACAGCGTGGTGACTGTTGAGCTTGGACTGACCACAAAGCACACGCTCAAAGCCATTGATGACGAATTCAAGGCTCGAATTAAGTGAATATAATTTGTCGAAGTTCTCCTTGATTTCAGGAGAACTTTTTTGCATTTGTTAATTTTTTACAAAAAAATAATCAATATAATAAAATTTTTATTTTATTATGTTGAATTTGACTACACAGAGTGCTATAATTACATTGATAACTTGGGCAAATTATGCCCAATTGCTATTTTGAATTTTTTATATGGAGGGAATTTCCAATGGCAAGAGCTAAAAAAACCATGGATGGTAACAGCGCAGCTGCTCATGTAAGCTATGCGTTTACTGAAGTTGCGGCTATCTATCCTATTACACCTTCTTCACCAATGGCAGAAGAAACAGATGCTATGGCAGCAAAGGGTGTAAAAAATTTATTCGGTCAAACCGTAAAGGTTGCCGAGCTTGAATCTGAAGCAGGTGCGGCAGGTGCTGTTCACGGCTCACTTTCAGCAGGTGCATTGACAACTACTTACACAGCATCACAGGGTCTTCTTTTGATGATCCCAAATATGTACAAGATTGCCGGCGAGCTTATTCCAAGCGTAATTCACGTTTCTGCTCGTTGCGTATCAACTCACGCACTCAACATTTTCGGTGACCACTCAGACGTTATGGCATGCCGTCAAACAGGCTATGCTATGCTTTGCTCGGCAAATGTTCAAGAGGTTATGGACCTTGGTGCGGTTGCTCACCTTGCAACTCTCAAGAGCCGTGTTCCATATCTTCATTTCTTTGACGGTTTCCGTACTTCTCACGAAGTTCAGAAGATTGAAACTTGGGATTATGAAGATCTAAGAGATATGCTTGACCCACAGGATGTTGCAGATTTCAGAGCAAGAGCATTGAATCCGGAACGCCCTGTTCTTCGTGGTTCTGCAGAAAACTCAGATATCTTCTTCCAGCACAGAGAAGCTTGTAACAAGTACTATGCTGATGCTGTTTCTGCAACAGAAGCATATATGGCAAAGGTTAATGAGAAAATCGGCACAAACTATCAACTCTTTAACTACTACGGTGCACCTGACGCAGAGCGTGTAATCATCGCTATGGGTTCAGTTTGTGACACTATCAAAGAAACAGTTGACTTCCTCAACGCAAGAGGCGAAAAGGTTGGTATGGTATGTGTTCACCTTTACAGACCGTTCTCTGCAAAGCACCTCATCGGCGCATTGCCTGAAACTGTAAAGCACATTTCTGTTATCGACAGAACTAAAGAGCCGGGTTCACTCGGCGAACCACTTTATCTTGATGTTGTGGCAGCACTCAAGGATTCAAAGTTTGATTCAGTTCCTGTATACGGCGGTCGTTACGGCTTGGGCTCAAAGGATACTCTTCCTGCTCACATTATCGCTGTATTTGCAAATATGAACGCTCCTGAACCAAAGAAGCAGTTCGTACTTTCAATCGACGATGACGTTACAAATCTTTCATTGCCTATCACAGAAACACCTGACACAACTCCTGCAGGCACAACTTCTTGTAAGTTCTGGGGTCTTGGTTCAGACGGTACAGTAGGTGCTAATAAGGACTCTATCAAGATTATCGGTGACCACACAGATATGTACGCACAGGGTTATTTCTTCTATGACTCAAAGAAGTCAGGCGGTATCACTGTATCTCACCTTCGTTTTGGTTCATCACCAATTACATCAACTTATTTGATTAATAAGGCAAACTTCGTTGCTTGCCACAATCCTTCATACGTAACAAAGTATGATATGGTTCAGGACCTCGTACCGGGCGGTACATTCCTCCTCAACTGTATCTGGACTCCTGAAGAACTCGACAAGGAACTCCCTGCTTCTATGAAGAGATATATTGCAGAGAATGACATCAACCTCTACACAATCAACGGTATCAAGATTGCAGAGGAAGTCGGACTTCCGGGCAGAGCTTCAACAATTCTTCAGTCGGCATTCTTTACAATCAGCGGAATTCTTCCTGTTGATGAAGCAATCGGCTATATGAAAGAAAAGGTTGTTGCAAAGTTCTCAAAGAAGGGCGAAGCTGTTGTAAACGCTAACTGCAACGGTATCGACAGAGGTTCCAAGGAAGTTGTTAAGATTGACGTTCCTGCTTCTTGGAAGGATGCTGTTGACGAAAAGGCAGAAATGCATGTTGCAACAGACAGACCTGAAATGAAGAAGTTTGTTAAGAACATTCTTGACCCTGTCGGCAGACTCCACGGTGACGACCTCCCTGTATCAGCATTTGTTGACAGCGCAGACGGTGTATATCCTCAGGGTTCTGCTGCATTCGAAAAGAGAGGTATCGCTATCTCTGTTCCTGAATGGGATCCGACAAAGTGTGCTCAATGTAACCTTTGTTCAATGGTTTGTCCTCACGCTGTTATCAGACCAATCGTTATGAATGAAGATGAGGCAAAGGCAGCTCCTGAAGGCACAACAATGATTAAACATAAGAGAACAGATTATCAGTATGCACTCATCATTTCTGCTCTCGACTGTACAGGATGTGGCTCTTGTGCAAATGTTTGCCCAACAAAGTCACTCACAATGAAGCCAATCGCTTCACAGCTCCATGTACAAAAGTCTTTCGACGCTCTTGTAGATACTCCTGCAAAGCCTGAAGTACTTACTCCAAATACAATCGGTGTTCAGTTCAGAAAGCCATATCTTGAGTTCTCAGGTGCTTGCGCAGGCTGTGGTGAAACACCTTACGCAAAGCTTGTTACACAGCTTTACGGTGACAAGATGTACATTGCAAACGCAACAGGTTGTTCATCAATCTGGGGTGGTTCTGCTCCATCAACACCATACACAGTTGACAAGAACGGTCACGGTCCTGCTTGGTCAAACTCACTCTTTGAGGATAACGCAGAGTTCGGTTACGGTATGTACCTTGCTCAAAAGCAAATCAGAGAAAGACTTGCAGCAGATGCGGAAGTTCTTTCAAAGGCAGGCGTTAAGGAGGCTGATTCTTGGCTTTCAACATATGAAGACGCTGAAAAGAACGAAGCAGACGCAGCAGCTCTTATCTCGGCTCTTAAGTCAGCAAGCCTTACAGGCGAAGCAGCAGACGCAGCAGCAGATTTCCTCAAGGATGCAGACTATGCAGCTAAGAAGTATCAGTTCATCTTTGGCGGTGACGGCTGGGCATACGATATCGGCTTCGGCGGTCTTGACCATGTTATCGCTTCAAACGAAAATGTAAATATCGTTGTATTCGATACAGAGGTTTACTCAAACACAGGCGGACAGGCTTCAAAGGCAACTCCGACAGGTGCTGTTGCTAAATTCGCAGCATCAGGTAAGGTTGTTAAGAAGAAAGACTTGGCTCAAATCGCTATGTCTTATGGTTATGTATATGTTGCACAGGTTGCTATGGGTGCAAATGCTAACCAGTGCTTGAAGGCATTCCAAGAAGCAGCTGCTTACAACGGTCCATCAATCGTTATCTGCTACGCACCTTGTATCAACCACGGTATCAAGATGCCATTCAACCAGATGGAACAAAAGAAGGCTGTTGCAGCAGGTTATTGGAACCTCTTCCGTTACAATCCTGCTCTCATCGCTGAAGGCAAGAATCCATTTAGCCTTGATTCGAAGGCTCCATCAGCTGACTATGTAGAATTCATCGAGGGTGAAACAAGATATTCTGCTCTTAAGAGATCGTTCCCTGGCAAGGCAGAACAACTCTTTGCTATCGCTGCCGATAATTCTATCGAAAAGTACAATAAGCTTGCAAAGCTTGTTGATTACTATGCTCCTGACGCAGAATAATCGATAATAATTAACAAAAGTGCCCTTTCTTAGGAGAGGGTACTTTTTTCTTGTGTTTTGTCGGGTTTTAATATATAATTAAATAAATATATTTTTTAGGAGTATGAAATGAACAAATTAAAATCGTCATATATCAAAAGAGCGGTTGTTTATCCGTTGTTTGTTCTTGCGGGTTTGATAATAACAGCCACTATTGTTGTGCCGAAATTTATTGCTTCGTTGCCTGTTGCAACCGATAAGGTGCATGCGGTTACGCAGTATAACGTTGAGGACTATGATATGTTCCCGACAAAATATAACAGCTTTTCCGAGTTGAAACATAATCGCTTTGTGGGTTGGCTAAGCTCAGAAGATGCGGCTCTCGGCTGTGCGATTACTTATGATTCTGAGGATGAGAGCACAGAGGTTGCTTCGCTTATAAAAGGTTCAACCGAGCCGTGGAATGACGGCTGCGTAATGATTGTTGGCAAGAATTCCGACGCAGTGTTTAGAAATCTTCACAAGTCAAAGATAGGCAATAAGATTGATGTTGAATTTTATGAAAACAGCACCTATACATATAAAATCAGCAGTGTGGATTATATGATTTCGCGCGATGAAATCAAGAATTTTAAGAAGAAAAATTCGCTTGTGATGTGCTTGCCTTATGTGAATTTTGCAGAAAACGGCAGCTTTTATTATACCGTGTATGTTGCTGATTTGATTGGAGAGCGAGGTGCTGAAAATGAATAAATCTCATAAATCTTCGGCAGGTTTCAGAAAGTTTGTTTGCTATTTTCTTGCTCTTGTTATGGCAGCTTCGGTCACACTTTTCATTTCTGTCGGTATTGCCGCTTCGCTTTTGCGAACAAATACCTTTGTTCAACACAGATATGAAAAATACAACAGCCAAACTCTGAAAACCGTCTATGATGAATTCGGCAAGGTCGCTGAGCAAACGGGAATTCCCAAAAAAGCATACAGCTCGGCGATTACAAGCAAACATATCGAAAGCGTTTTGCACATTGCGTCAAATAATATTGTAAAAGGCTATAAAACCGATTATTCAAATTCAAAGTTTTTGTATAATTATTTGAAAAACTCGGTTTCGGAATATTGTGAAAATAACGACATTTCAGTTACCGATGAACAGCTTAACCGTTTTGTTTGCAATGCCGTGGATGCGTTTAACAATGCCCTCGGTGACGAGAGTACAAACAATATTATTATCATTGCGCTCACTTATACAAATCGTCCGATGATTGCAATGCTTATTTCTGCGATTGTGTTTGTTTTGTGTGTTGTTGCGATTGATTTTATTTCAAGGCGTAGGCATAAAAAGTACGAATACATCGGCGTCAGTTTCATTACAGCCGGCGAGGTTTTGACGGTTTTGCCTTTCTTCGCAATAATAATGAAATATGCAAATGAATTGCATTTTACGGATGTTACCGTGTATAACCTTGCTCTTGCCGACACCCTTAACGATATATTGAAGATTATTATGGCGGTCGGAGTGCTTGTTTTGATTGCAGGTGTGTTGATAGTTGTCAGAAATTATAAGTATTATAAACACAAAACAAAGGATATTAATACCGAAAGAGAAATCGTAGAGGGTATTAAAAAATAAAATAAAATAAATACTGAGCTTTCAGACGGCTCGATTTGTCGGCGACGGAATGGTTTTGTCGGTGAATTGGGCTGTTTGTTTTTTTGTTTGTGCAAATATTGTCGACTTTGACAGAATTAAATTGGAATATGTTGACTGTGAAAAATATTCACAATAAAAACCAAAAAAGTATTGCATTTTACTAATTCTTATGGTAATATGTGGAAGCAACAAAATGTGAATAATATTCACATAATGTTGTAAAAATATTTCAAATGGGAGTAAATGGTAATGAATGAAACAACGAAAATCCTCATAGCCGACGATTCGGAAACTTTCGGCAAAGAATGTCAAATGGAATTGAAAAAATTGGGATTCGAGGCAACACTGACAAAGAAAGACGGAAGAAAGGTTATTGAACTTTTGCAAAGCCAAACTTTTGATGCCGTGATGATGGATGTGTTTTTGAGCGGACTTGACGGAATGGACGTTTTGGATTATATCCGCGAAAATATTAGTAATCCACCTCTTGTGATGGTGTTCTCTGTGGTTGACAGCACCGAGTTTGAACAGCAGATTATTAATGCCGGTGCTGACTATTATTTCATCAAGCCCGTAAATCCGTCATCGGTTGCAAAGAGGGTGCAAAGCCTATCGAATTGGAAGCGTAGTAAGTCGAAGAAAAACGGAATTGTAGAACGAGATATTGAGGTTGTAATTTCGGATATTATGCGTCAAATCGGCGTCCCTGCGCATATCAAGGGCTATCAATATTTGCGCACTGCGATTGATTTGAGCATCAATGATGAAGAAATGCTCGAATCGGTTACAAAGCTTCTTTATCCGACAATAGCAAAGATGTATTCAACAACTTCTTCAAGAGTTGAACGAGCAATCCGACACGCCATTGAGGTTGCTTGGGACAGAGGCGATGTAGAAGTGCTTTCGTCATATTTCGGCTATACAATTCAGTCGAACAGAGGCAAGCCTACAAACAGCGAATTCATTGCTATGATTGCCGACAGAATTAAGCTTTCAATGCACAAAACACAGGCAATTTGATGTTTACATAATATGAAAAATGTTATATAATCACCTTGTACAGAGGTGGTATTATGAGATTTATTATAGTGCGTCACGGCGACCCTGATTATTCAATAGATTCGCTGACTTCAAAGGGATGGAAAGAAGCGGAACTTTTGTCCGAAAGACTTATAAAACTCGATGTGAAAGATTTTTATTGTTCACCGCTCGGCAGAGCAAAGGACACTGCCAAGTCGACACTCAAAAAATTTAACCGCAAAGCTAAAACCCTTGATTGGGCAAGGGAGTTTGAGGGTAAGGTAAAAATAAACGGAGAAACCAAAGGCGCTTGGGACAGACTGCCGAGAGAATGGACAGACAATCCCGCATTTTACAATCCGCAGGATTGGATAAAAACACCGCTTATGCAAAGCGGAAATGTTGAACGAAAATACAAAAAGGTTTGCAAGGGCATTGACAAGCTTCTTGCAGAGCACGGATATGTGCACAACGGCAACGTGTTTGATGTGCAAAATTCAAATCACGACACAATCGTTTTGTTCTGCCATTTTGGTGTGGAATGTGTAATTTTATCGCATATTTTTGGTTGCTCACCTATGGTTTTGTGGCACAATTTTGTTGCACTTCCAACGTCGGTTACAACTTTGATAACCGAGGAAAGAGAGCAGGGCGTGGCGGTTTTCAGAACGCAACAGTTTGGCGATATCAGCCATCTTTATGCAGGCGGAGAAGAACCTGCTTTTGCCGCTCGATTTTGTGAATGTTTTGAGGATGACACAAGACATTGATTTTGTCAATGCAAACAAAATGTATAATCAAAACTGCGGATTGGAACACCCCAATCCGCAGTTTTATTGTTGTGCGTTGTTGACTGCAAAACGTATTTTATGTATAATATATAATAGATTAATTTGCGGAAGTGATAAAATGCTTGATAAAAAAGAATGCACGGCTGAGTGCTGTGACTCGGTTTGTGTTCATCAAAAATTGCTTGAAAAAGTCAGCGCAAAAATGCCTGACGAAACAGAATTGTATGATTTGTCGGAACTTTTTAAGGTCTTTGGCGATTCAACAAGAATAAGAATACTTTTTGTTTTGTTTGAAGAAGAAGTTTGTGTTTGCGATTTGGCTGAACAACTCAATATGACACAATCCGCAATATCTCATCAGTTGAGGATTTTGAAGCAAAACAAGCTTGTCAAAAACAGACGAGATGGCAAGTCGATTTTTTATTCTCTTGCCGACGACCACGTGCGTACGATTATCGCAATGGGTCTTGAACATATTGAAGAAAACGATTAATTTAAGAATTTTAAGTGAGGTGGTAATATGAAAAAGTTTTTTTGTTTGATGTTTGCAATGGCTTTGATTATTACTGCTGTTTTTTCGTTTGAGTCTGTTGTTTTTGCTTCCGATGAAAAAAACGATCTTGGAACAAGGCTCGAAACAAGCGATACTTATTACAAATATGACGGAGCAACCAAAACGCTTTATATAAACGGAACCGGCGACGTTCCTAATTTGTCAAACGATTCTGTGAGCATTCCGTGGAGTAATTGGGATGACGACAGTATAAAAAATGTTGTTGTCAGCGAGGGTATAACTTCTCTTGGAAATTATCTTTTTTACGGAGTGGCGGCAAGCTCGTTTTCGTTGCCGAGAACTCTTAAAAGAATAGGTTCATATACTTTTTCGTACACAGCAATTAAAAATTTGGATATTCCTTATGGTGTTGAGCAAATCGATTATCGTGCGTTTTATTACTGTATGTTTATGGAAAGTGTCCGATTGCCGTCAACTCTCAAAAGGATAGAAACAGAGGCTTTTTATCAGTGCAAAAGAATTAAAAGTTTAACTATTCCGTCCTCTGTTACTTATGTGGGTACGAATGCTTTTTATAATTGTATTGCCCTCAGTGAAGTTTATTTTTCATCAATGACACAAAGCGTGAATTTGTTGCAGGGCGCTTTTATGAATTGCACAAGTTTAAAGCGAGTTGACCTCCCTATGAATATAAAATGCAATATGAGATCGCTTGGATATAATGGGAAGAATGACAAAGCAGAAGGCTTTACATTGGGTGTTTATGAGGATACCCTTGCTCAAAATTACGCAATAGGCAATGGGTTTGATTATGTGCTTCTTGACAGTATTCCGATAAAATGCGGTGTTGAATATAAAAACACTTTTACCAAGGATAACATCAACAGCAGTTTTCACTATACTTTCACGCCTGATAAAACTCAGGTATATGCTGTTTATTCTCTCGGCGAATGCGATACTTACGCAAAACTTTATTGTAACGGGGAACTTATTGCGGAAAATGATGATATAGATGTTAGCATAAACGGATTTGGAATTAAACAAAAACTTGAGGCGGGCAAAACATACGATTTGTATGTTATGTCTGTTAAGATGACGGGTGATTATTCCGTTCGTGTTTATCCTACCGAGGTTAACGGCTTAAATATTTATAACGGTAAAATCAGTTTTTTGGCATCCGATGGAGAAAAATACGGCGACGGCAGAATTTTTAAAATCACCAAGGATATGATTTCCGACTTTATGATTGATGTGAGCTTTGCAGACGGCACGACGGATACACTTTATTATGCCGAATATGTTGCGGGTGAGCGTTTGAAAACACTTGATAATCAAGAGGAAGAACCTTTTGCCTGCGGCGACAATGAGGCAAAACTGTCGCTTGGAAAAATTACTGCCGCTTATACCGTTCACATAGACCATAGCTATGATGAAAAATATATTGAACCGACACCTGATGATGACGGATATACACTTCATACCTGCGTTTTGTGTGGTGAGAGCTTTAAGGATAATTTTGTCGCAACAAATCCGTATATCGTCACCGGAAAATGTGTTATGGCAGAGGATGTTCTTGGCAGTCATCCTCATAATGTGTCATATTCTTATGTTTATATCAATGCTGACGGCAGAAGATATAATGTCAATCCGGATGGCACTTGGGCTGTGAAAACTTTTAAAGATTGTTTTATTACATTTGAAAATTATTATGGCAGAAACATAGTCAAAAAAATTGAGGTTTCAAAAAACGGAAACTATGATTTTGGCACGGTTGCACTTGTGGGATATGACCTCAACGGCGACGGAAGAGTAAATGCAAAAGACTATGCGATTTTCTACAAAGAAAGAAAAGAAGAACTCGGCAATGACTATTGGCAGTTTGGCAACGAGTTTTTGATAAGTTATAAAGAGCATTAGTGCATAATACACACTTATGCTCTTTATAATTCTTTTATATTATAATATATAACTATTGAAAAAGAATTGTTTACAAGGTATAATGTTAGTATTAAAATGGAAAATTATGTCGTTTGTGTTTTCGGCATACGGAAAGGACAGAATGTATATGAAAAAGGTTGCAATTATTATGGGTTCGGACAGCGATTTGCCAATCGTTACTCCGGCAATCAAACAACTTAAAGATTTGGGTATCGAGTCAGAGGTAAGAGTTATGTCTGCTCACCGCACTCCCGAGGCTGCACACGACTTCTCAAAGAATGCCATTGCAAACGGCTTTGGTGTAATCATTGCTGCGGCAGGTATGGCTGCACATTTGGGCGGAGTATTGGCTGCTTCAACAACCCTTCCTGTAATCGGAATTCCGTGCTCGGCAAAGGTTCTTGACGGTATGGACGCAATGCTTGCAACTGTTATGATGCCTCCGGGAATTCCTGTTGCAACAGTCGGCGTAAATGCGGCAAAGAATGCGGCATTGCTTGCAGCAGAAATTTTGGCTGTCGGCGATGATGACCTTATGCAAAAACTTATTGCTATGCGTAAGGATATGGCAAAGCAGGTTGTTGAAAAAGACAAGGCACTTCAAGAAAAAATCAAAGAAATATAAATTATTACAGTAGGGTATAAGGAGAATACATTATGGAAAAAAGCTTTAGCGATAGCTATGCAGCAGCAGGCGTAGACGTAACAGCAGGTTACAAATCGGTAGAACTCATCAAATCACATGTTAAAAGAACAAACATTCCGGGTGTAATCGGCGGTATCGGCGGTTTCGGCGGTATGTTTGAACTTGCGGCTAATGAATACAAAAATCCTGTTCTTGTTTCAGGTACAGACGGTGTAGGAACAAAAATTAAGCTTGCATTCCTTATGGATAAGCACGACACAATCGGTATCGACTGTGTTGCAATGTGCGTAAACGACGTTGCTTGTTCGGGTGCAAAGCCGCTTTTCTTCCTCGATTACATTGCTTGTGGCAAGAACTATCCTGAAAAGATTGAGCAAATCGTTAAGGGCGTTGCAGACGGCTGTGTGCAGTCGGGCTGTGCGCTTGTCGGCGGCGAAACAGCAGAACATCCGGGTATGATGCCTGATGAGGAATACGACCTTGCAGGTTTCACCGTTGGTATCGGCGAAAAAGACAAACTTGTTTCAGGCGAACACCTCAAGGCAGGCGACGCTATCATCGGTGTTGCTTCATCGGGTATTCACTCAAACGGTTTTTCACTTGTTCGCAAGGTGTTCAACATCAACAGCGAAACTATTGCCGTTAAGTATGACGAACTCGGCACAACTCTCGGTGAAACACTCCTCACTCCTACAAGAATTTATGTAAAGCCTCTCCTTACTCTTATGGACAATGTGAGAGTAAACGCTATTTCTCACATCACAGGCGGCGGATTTTATGAGAATGTTCCGAGAATGCTCAACGATAACACTCTTGCCGTTATTGAAAAGGATAAGTGCTTCAAGCTTCCTATCTTTGACCTTATCCAAAAAACAGGCAACATTCCTGAGCACGATATGTACAACACATTCAATATGGGTACAGGTCTTATGCTTGCAGTTGATTCGGACAAGGCTGACGAGGCTGTAAGAATTCTTAACGAAAACGGCGAGCAGGCAAAAATCATCGGCGAAATCAAGGACGGTGAAAAGGGAGTAGAAATATGCTAAACATAGCAGTTTTTGTTTCGGGAGGCGGAACAAATCTTCAGGCTCTTATTGACGCACAGGACAGAGGCGAAATCAAAAACGGAAAAATCACTTTTGTTCTTGCTTCAAATGAAAATGCCTATGCACTTGAGCGTGCAAAAAAAGCGGGTATTGAAAGCACGGTTGTTAATCGAAAAGCATATGATACAAAGGCTGATTATGACAAGGCGGTGCTTGAAGCACTTGACGGCAAAAATATTGACCTTATCGTTCTTGCGGGATTTTTGTCAATCCTCGGCGAAGATTTGGTCAACGAATATAAAAACAGAATTATTAACATTCATCCGAGCCTTATTCCGCTTTTCTGCGGTGACGGTTTTTACGGCAAAAAGGTTCACACGGCGGTTCTCAACAGCGGTGTAAAGGTGACAGGTGCAACTGCTCATTTTGTGAACGAAATCACTGACGGCGGTGCAATCATTTTGCAAAAGGCTGTTCCTGTTGAACAGGGCGACAATGAGGACATTCTTCAGTATCGTGTTATGCGTCAGGCTGAATGGGAGATTTTGCCAAAGGCAGTATCACTTTTCTGCGAAGGCAGAATAAAAATCAACGGAAATAAAACAGAGATTATTTGAGGTTAGATATGAATATAGAATCACTTGCAAAGGAACTTAACACAAATACATATCCGGGACGCGGAATTGTTCTCGGCAAATCAAAGGACGGCAAAAAGGCTGTAATTGCTTATTTCATTATGGGTCGTTCGGTGAATTCACGCAACAGAATTTTTGAAGAAAACGACAGAGGCGGTATTCGTACAAAAGCGTTTGACGAAAGCAAGATGGAAGACCCAAGCCTTATCATCTACAATCCTGTTCTTAAGTTTGAGGACAAAACAATCGTTACAAACGGCGACCAAACAGACACGATTTATGATTGCTTTGCAAATGGCAAGTGCTACATTCACGCACTTCGCACCCGTGAGTTTGAGCCGGACGCACCAAACTATACTCCGAGAATTTCAGGTGTGGTTAAGTCAAACGGCGACTATAATTTGTCAATCCTCAAGTCAAATAACGGCGAGCCACAATGCGTAAGATGTTTCTTTGAATATCCGGCAACAGCAGGTCTTGGTCACTTTATCCACACATATAAGTGTGACGGTGACCCAATCCCATCATTTGAGGGTGAGCCGACCCCTGTTGAAATCGGTGATGAAAATATTGACGATTTCACCAAGATGGTTTGGGATAACCTCAACGAGGACAACAAGGTTTCTCTTTTCACTCGTTATATCGACCTTGAAACAGGCGCAGAGGAAACAAGAATTATCAACAAGAATAAATAAGATTAAGCCTTTTGAGGCACTGCACAGGTCAAATATGATGACTTGTAAATATAATTTGTGATTACAAATTCGGAGGATGTTATGAGAGTTTTGGTAGTAGGTTCGGGCGGTAGAGAACACGCTCTTATCAGAAAAATTAAGGAGTCAAGCAGAGTTGATTATATTGCTTGCTGTCCGGGCAACGGCGGTATTTCGTATGATGCGGAATGTTTTGATGTCGGCGCAACAGATATTGACGGCGTTGTTGAACTTGCAAAGAAAATAAATGCAGATTTTGTGGTTGTTGCTCCCGATGACCCGCTTGTGCTCGGTATGGTTGACGCACTCAACGAGGCAGGCTTTGCAACCTTTGGTCCAAAGGCAAATGCCGCAATCATCGAAGGTTCAAAGGTTTTCTCAAAGGACCTTATGGAAAAGTACAATATTCCTACTGCTGAATACAAAGTGTTCAACGACCCTGCGGATGTAATCGACTATATAAAGGAAAAGAACGAATTTCCTACCGTTATCAAGGCTGACGGTCTTGCACTCGGCAAGGGCGTAATCATTCCTGAAACACTTGATGAAGCAGTTGCAGGCGTAAAGGAAATTATGGAAGATAAGATTTTCGGTGATTCGGGCAACAATGTTGTTGTTGAGGAATTCCTCACAGGTCCTGAAGTTTCGGTTCTTGCATTTACAGACGGCAAGTGCGTAAAGCCTATGGTAACTTCTATGGATCACAAGCGTGCACTTGACGGCGATAAGGGTCTTAACACAGGTGGTATGGGCACTGTTTCTCCAAATCCTTATTATACAGAGGAAATTGCCGAGGAATGTATGGAAAAAATCTTTATTCCGACCATTGAAGCTATGAACAGCGAGGGCAGAACCTTTAAGGGTTGCCTTTACTTCGGCTTGATGCTCACTCCAAAGGGAGCAAAGGTTATTGAATATAACTGTCGTTTCGGCGACCCTGAAACTCAGGTTGTTTTGCCAAGACTTAAAACTGATATTATCGACATTTTTGAGGCTATCAACAACGGCACTCTTGCAGATTTGGACATCGAGTGGGACGAAAGAGCTTGCACTTGTGTAATTATGGCTTCGGGCGGTTATCCGAAATCTTATCCAAAGGGAATTGAAATTGAGGGACTTACCGACGGTCAGCTTGACGGCGTAACCGTTTACCACGCAGGCACAAAGCTTCAAGACGGCAAACTTGTAACCGCAGGAGGCAGAGTTCTCGGCGTTACCGCTCTCGGCAACGACTTGCAGGATGCACTCAACAAATCTTATGAGGCTGTTGAAAAAATCAAGTTTGAAGGCGCTCATTACAGAAAAGATATCGGCGCAAAGGCTCTCAAAGCTTTGCAGTAAATATGAACAAATTGTCAATTTTGTCATAAAATACAAAATGTTATTGACAATTATACAAAACGGAATTATACTAATTCCGTGATATCGATATGCCATAAGTGCGTCACTTGTACGCAAAATTTGATATATTAAGGTATATTATAAAGAGAAATAATATATATTTTGGGGGTTTGATTATGGCAACTGTCAAAAAGAATAATACAAAAAAGATTGTATGGTCGGTTATTGCCGTTATTCTTGCCGTTGCAATTATCGTAACATCGGTAATCATTGGCAAAAACGGCAAAAAAACAGAGGTAACTCTTAACACCATCGCAACCGACACAATCACACAAACAGTTTCGTCAACGGGTACTGTAAGCTCAGGCGTGAAAAAGGAATACAAAGCCGGTTCCGTTGCAACTGTAAAAAAGGTGTATGTTAAGGTTGGCGACAAGGTTAAAAAGGGTGACCAACTCGCCACTTTTGATACAAGCAATCTTGACACTCAGGTTGCAAGCCTTAATTCGGCTTATGCAAGCACAAACGCAGCTTATCACGAGGCTGTTCAGCATCAGGCAGAGGCTGCAAAATCGTTGTCTGCCGTGAACAAGAGCATTGCAAAGGCTGAAAAGAAGCTCAAGAAGCTTGAAAAAGAAGAGGCTAAAAAGACTACTAAAGCAACAACCAAAAAGCCTGCAACCACAACTACCACAACCACAACTACCACAACAACTTATCATTGGGGCGGTTCAAACACAACCACAACAGCCGCAACAACTTCATGTGCTCACGATTTTTCAGACGGCAGATATGCCGATGCAAATTATTCGGGTCACTACAAGGTGTGCAGAAAATGCGGTGCAAAGGTGTTTGAAGAGCATACATTTGGCGGTGTAAAGACTTATGCAAGCGGTAAGGATAAAGAAAACTATCACTATTATAAGTGCACAAAATGTGGTTTTGAAAAGAAAGAAGTTCACGATTTTCCAAGCGGAGTAGGCACTAAATGTAAGTGCGGAGAAACAAAGACTTCAGGCTTTAACGAAACTTCGGCTATGATTGAACTTGCTCTTGAGCAACTTCAGCCTGTATTTGATTCATTGAAGCAACTCGGTGACGCTTCAAAGCAGATTGTCGAGCTTCTTCAAAGTCTTGTAAAAGACCTCAGCAACATTGCAAAAGATGTTGATTCGTTAACTAGATCAATCACAATAGTAGCAAATGCAATTATGTATCAAATTTCTTCAGGCAATTGGAGTGCTGAAAAAATTGCCGATGCTGTCGGCAAGGCTGTAACTGCCGCTATCAAGCAGGGTATGATTGAATTTATTGACAGCGGTGCGGCTGTTCAAATGATTGAAACAGCGGTTAAATCTGTTAATTGGAAAGCAATCGGCAGAGGAATCGCAGAAACTGACAACTTCGGCTTGGCATCTGCTCAGGTTCAACTTGCAGCTCTTTATGCACAAAAAGAGGTCTACACAGTTACTGCCGCTGCATCAACAGTCAATGCTCAAAAGCAGGCTGCATCAGCTGCAAAGAATGCTTATGATGTAACAAAATCTGTAAGAGATGACCTTGCAAAGGGTTGGAAAGCAGAGTTCTCAGGCGTAATCACAACTTGTGATATTGAAGAAGGTGCGCAAACGACAGCACTTTCAACCGGTCTTACTCTTGAAAATATGAAAAAGAGAGTTGTCACAATTTCTCTCGGCGAATATGATGTTCACAAGGTTAAAGAGGGAATGACAGCAACCGTAAAAACAGCATACGGCAAGTATGACGGTGTGGTTGCTTCAATCGCTCCGACTGCAACAGGCGGTTCGCAAGGCTCAATGCTTGACAGCGTAGGTTCAATGGCAGGCATCAGCGGCCTTTCATCACTTACAAATTCAGGTGCGGGTGTTGAATGCAAGGTTGTTGTTGACCATCCGGATGAAAACATCATTGTTGGTTTTGACGCCGATGTTGAAATCGTAACAGGCACATATTCAAATGTTCCTTGCGTTCCTATTGAATCTATTGTTCTTGAAAAAGAGGGTACATATGTTTATCTTTATGACCCTGAGGAAGAAACCGTAACAAAGACAAAGATTGAAACAGGTGCAACTTCTGATACTTCATATGAGATAAAGTCAGGACTCTCAATTGGTGACCAAATCGTTGCAACTCCTCAAACAGATTATGAGGAAGATTCATTCAAGGTAAAAGTTAAAACTAATAAAACTAAATAAGAGGTAATATAGGTGAATATAACAGAAAGCTTAAAAATCGCTGTAAAGTGTATAAAAGCAAACTGGATGCGTTCCGTTCTTACTATGCTTGGAATTATTATCGGTATCACCTCTGTAATTATGATTGTCGGTGCAGGTACAGGCGTGCGTGACTATATCGTCGGACTTATCGAGGATATGGGTTCAAATGCTGTGCTTGTGTCGGTTGATACAACTCAGGCAACCGATAATGACTATATTACACTTGACGATGTAGACAACATAAAAACAAAGGTTTCGGGCGTTGAGCGTTGCTCGCCAATGCTTATGGGTTTTGGTAATGCAACTATTGACGCAACAGCAACCGAAGCAACCGTTATGATGGTTGGTGTAAACAGCGATGTTCAGTTTGCAATGCCAAAGCCTTGCGAATACGGTCGATTTTTTACCGATGAGGAATATTCCGCAAACGCTCCGATTGCCGTTATGGGTGTTGAATCCGCAAAGACAGGTTTTGGATATGAGGATGTAACAGGTCAGAGTTTGACCGTTTCTTCATCAGGTAAATCAATGAAAATCAAGATTTGCGGCGTTGCAAATATCGACTCTATGGTTAACTCGCTCGGTGGCGGAACAAGCATCGGTTCAATGTTCCAGACCAATTCCGACAAACCGATTATTGCATTGTTTATGCCTTGTACAACGCTTACACAGATTACAGGTGCAAGCGCCAACCTCTCCAATGTTTTTGTAATTGCAAAGGAGGGCACGGACTACGATGCTGTCGGCAATGCAACAGTAAACTATTTGAAAGCCGTTCACGGCAATTATTCAAACGGTATGTATACGGCTCAAAATATGGCAACATATATCGAGATTGTTGACATCATTATGAAAGTTCTCACAATTTTCATTGCCGGTGTAGGTGCAATTTCTCTTATTGTTGGCGGTATCGGCGTAATGAACATTATGCTTGTGTCGGTAACGGAGCGAACGAGAGAAATCGGTATCAGAAAATCGCTTGGCGCTAAAACCCGAGTGATTACAATGCAGTTCTTGACAGAATCGGTTATTCTGTGCCTTATCGGTGGATTTATAGGCGTCGTCTTGGGCGTTGCGGGTGCGTTTGCTGCCTGCTCGATTATAGATATAACGCCGAAGATAAGCCTTTGGCTTATTCTCTTGGCACTTCTGTTCTCATCGGGCGTTGGCTTGTTCTTTGGCATTTATCCTGCAAAGAAAGCCGCACAGCTCAGTCCTATTGACGCACTTCGTTCAGAATAAGATAATATATAAAAGGCTTCCGTTTTGGAAGCCTTTTATAGACTGTTGATAAAGCCCCTGAAACACGCCAAAATATTTAACCGATTTGCCTCCTCTTATTTATAAGGGGAGGTGGCAACACGAAGTGTTGACGGTGGGGTTTTAAAAATGCCGTAGGTATCGAACCTACGGCACTTTTGGCGTTTTTCGTTTTTTGCTCAGTCGAGGTATTTATATACATCTTCCTTCGCAAGAAAACGAAATTCAGAACCTTTCTCAACAGCCTACATTTTGCTTTAATTAGTCTAAATAAAAATCGGTACTGATAATTCAGTACCGATTTGATTTATTTTAGGAAGGGGTTTATTAATTATTTCTCTGCGTATTTGTCGTCACCGTTCCAGCTGTACATAGCTCTGATGCCCTTACCTACTTCTTCAAGTTGGTGAGAAGCTTCAAGCTCTCTTGTAGCCTTGAAGTGAGCCCAACCGTTGTTTGCTTCTGTGATGAACTTAGAAGCGAATGTACCGTCTTGGATTTCACGAAGAATTTGCTTCATTTCCTTCTTAGTTTCGTCTGTTACAAGACGCTTACCTGTTTCGTAGTCACCGAACTCGGCAGTATTTGAAATTGAGTATCTCATCTTTGAGAAACCACCTGAATAAATAAGGTCAACGATAAGCTTCATTTCGTGGATACATTCAAAGTAAGCGTTTCTTGGGTCGTAGCCTGCTTCAACGAGTGTTTCAAAGCCTGCTTTCATAAGTGCTGTAACACCACCGCAAAGTACAGCCTGCTCACCAAAGAGGTCAGTTTCTGTTTCGCACTTAAATGTTGTTTCAAGGAGTGCAGCTCTTGCACCGCCGATGCCTGCACCGTAAGCAAGTGCTGTGTCGAGGCAATGACCTGATGCGTCTTGATATACTGCTACGAGGCAAGGAGTACCTTTGCCCTCTTTGTATTCTGATCTTACTGTGTGACCAGGTGCTTTTGGAGCAATCATAAATACATCAACATTTGCAGGTGGAACGATTTGCTTGAAGTGGATGTTGAAACCGTGTGCAAATGCAAGTGCCTTGCCCTCTGTGAGGTATGGAGCGATATCGTTCTTGTAGATTGATGCTTGCTTCTCATCAGGGGTGAGAACCATAATTACATCAGCAGCCTTTACTGCCTCTGCTGTTGTCATAACCTTAAGGCCAAGATCCTCAACATGCTTCCATGACTTTGAACCTTCGTAAAGACCAACGATTACGTTTACGCCGCTTTCGTGAAGGTTAAGTGCGTGAGCGTGACCCTGAGAACCAAAGCCGATGATAGCAACAGTTTTGCCGTCAAGTACGCTCAAATTACAATCTGATTCATAAAACATTCTAGCTTCTGCCATTTTTATTTCCTCCAAAGAAATGTTATTTTTGATTTGTTCAGCGGTCGGACAAGTTGTTCGACAACCGATTGATTTATTTCTTAATTCACATTATATATCGTATGATGTCCTATGTCAATAGGAAATTTTTATTTTTTTCAAAGACCTTCTATTGCGTGCAAAATGTGAAGCCTCATTGCGGTCCTTGCACCCTCTGCGTTGCGTGCCTTTAAGAAGTCCATAATCAGCCTGTCGTCATTGAGGTTGTCACGGTTTACATTCTCATCCTTTTGCATAACAATTACGCCGTTTTTGATTGCGTTGAAGATAATCGGCATAAACTGTTTTACAAAGGCGTTGTGTGTTGCGTTCGCAATACTTTCGTGGAATTTTTGCTCCTCGTATGTTCTGTCCTCGCCTGATTTTATCTTCTGCTCAACAGCTTCGCCGTACTTACAAATAATGGCGATTTCCTCGTCCGTTGCACGCTGAGCCGCATAATAAGCGCAATCCGGCTCAAACATAAGCCTCATTTCAAACAGATCATCAAGTCCGCTGCTGATTTCACCGAGGTCGTTGCTTTCAATCGTTGTGTTTGAAGTGACGAATGTGCCCTTGCCACGCTTGATTTCGAGTATGCCGCCAAGGGTTAAAATTCTGACAGCTTCACGCAGGGTGGAACGGCTGACGCCGAGTTCAGAGGCAAAATCGTTTTCGTTTGGCAATTTGTCGCCGACCGAAAAACGTCCCTCGTCCTCTATCATAGATTTAATTCTGCTTGCTGTGACATCAGATAATTTGCTTGTATTTGACATAGCATCATCTCCTTTATGTATGATAATACCACAAAACAACGGACAAGTCAACAGGTTGTCAGACATCATATTTTTAAATTATTTTTGCAATAGCTATTGTAAATTGTGAACAAATGATATAGAATGTAATTAATTATAAACTATATGTGAGATTAGAAGGTGTAAAAATGAATAAAGCGGTAAAGGTTAGATACTATATCGAATCCCTTTGTATTTACGATTTCAAGCAAGATGAGATTATAAATGCATTGTACGATTTGCTTAATTCTCTTGAGGATGAAACCGTTTTGACAAAGCAGAGCAGATTTTTCAATCTCTTGTCGTCACATCATTCGCTCAGGCACTATGTGTCAAAACTTATTTTGACAGATGACAATGTGTTCACCAAGGCGGCTGCGGGAGGCTTGTGTGATGAACTTGACCCATCTATTCTTGACGGTGTAAAAGCTGATTTGCAAAAACTGGAGGTTATTGCCTCAATTTCGGCAGAAGATATTTACAAGGCAGAGGAGGACAGTGATATTGCTGATGTCCTCAAAACTATGCCAAAGTGGAACCCGAACGGCAGAGCAATGCTTCCGCTCACCGACAATTGGGCAGAACATATAGAGGATTTGAAGTCGTTTCACAGAACGAACGGCTACGGTATGTTTGCAAAGTTTGTTGCGTTTACTTGGAGAAATGAGCAATTTGTTCCGATAACTGCGATTGATTCAATCCGATTGACCGACCTCAAAAATTATGAAGTTCAGCGCGGCAAGGTTGTTGACAACACACTTGCTTTCATTTCCGATTTGCCGGCAAATAATGTTTTACTTTATGGCGACAGAGGCACGGGCAAAAGTTCAACCGTTCACGCAATCCTCAATGAATATAAGGACAGAGGCTTGCGAATGATTGAAATTTCAAAGGGCGACATAAACGATTTAACTATGATTAGGGAAAAGATTTCCGACAGCCCTATGAAATTCATCATCTTTATTGACGATTTGAGTTTTGACAATCACGATGATTCGTTCGGCGAACTCAAGGCGGCGCTTGAGGGTTCACTCTCCGGCAGACAAAACAATACCTTGATATATGCAACGTCAAACAGACGGCATCTCATCAAGGAGAATTTCTCCGACCGAGAGAATGATGTCAACCGTTCCGATACTTTGCAGGAGGAACTCTCACTTTCCGACAGATTCGGTCTTTCAATCACATTCATCAATCCCGATAAAAAAGATTTTGAAGATATCGTTCAAAAAATTGCAACCGACAGAGGACTTACCTCTGATATGGAAAAGATACTTTTCACCGCGGAACAATGGGCAAGGCGCAGGGGAGGTCGTTCTCCGAGATGTGCCCGTCAGTTTATCGATTATGTTGAAAGCTGTGAAAAGCGAAATATCGAATGGTAAAAATTTCATAAATATGAATTAATTAATTGTTAAAAATATTAACTCTTTGTTTACTCAAAATACAAATTGTGAACAAAATCATTTGATATTATGTGTGCAAAGAGAAGAAAGAAAGGAAAAACGATTATGGCTAACAAAATTCTTGTAGTTGACGATGATTTAAACATCTGCGAACTTCTCAAACTTTATCTTGAAAATGACGGATATGTTGTGTTTACGGCAAATGACGGTCAGGAGGCTGTTGAGATGTTCCAAAGCAAAACCCCTGATTTGGTGCTTCTTGATATCATGCTTCCTAAAAAGGACGGCTGGCAGGTTTGCCGTGAAATCAGAAAGACATCATCTGCTCCTATTATTATGCTCACCGCTAAGGGCGAAACTTTTGACAAGGTGCTTGGATTGGAACTTGGCGCAGACGACTATGTTGTAAAACCGTTTGACGCAAAAGAGGTTATGGCAAGAGTAAAGGCAGTTCTCCGCAGAACAACAGGCGAGAGCGAGTCGACAGAGAACGAGAAAAAGATTGTTGTTTATGACAATCTTGAAATCAACATTCAAAATTATGAGATGAAAGTAAAGGGAGTGCCGGTTGACACACCTCCTAAAGAACTTGAACTCATCTATCATTTTGCTTCAAATCCAAACAGAGTTTACACTCGTGACCAACTTCTTGATGAAGTGTGGGGCTTTGACTATTACGGCGACTCACGTACAGTTGACGTTCATGTAAAAAGACTCCGTGAAAAACTTGAGGGTGTATCCGACAAATGGTGCTTAAAGACCGTTTGGGGCGTTGGATATAAATTTGAAACAAAGGACTAAATTGAATTATGGCGTTACGAAAGGGTAAAAGACAAAACCTGTTTACCAAATACTTTTTGCTTTTTGTCACCGTGTTTTTGTTTATGCTTGTGGTGATGGGTATTGTGCTCACCACCATAGTAAACGCATATTCCCTTAGCCAAAAAACAGATCTTTTGACCGAAAACACAAAAAAACTTGCAAACACTATTTCTCAAAATATGATAGTCAACAATATGAACAGCGACTATTCTGCATACAAAGAGAGCGTTTGCGAAAATCTTGCGATGGTTTCGGGTTGTATCGATGCGGATGTTTTTGTTTGTGATGCAGGCGGAAGCATAATTATGTGCAAGGACCAAACAGGACTTAAAGGCTTTGTTTCGGGCGAAACGGTGTGCGAAAATCATAAGAATTTTATAATCGGCGACAAACAGCTTCAGCGTGTGTATGAGGGCGCTTCGGTAGGAAAAGCTATTATCAACGGAGAAACTTATTATGTTGTGGGTTCTGCAATAAAAACATCTTTTGATGCCAATAATTTGAGCGACAACAATCAAATCATCGGCACGGTGTTTGCGGTCACTCCGACAGGCACGCAGGGCGTTGTTTCGCTTGTGCTTAGGTCGTTTTTGATTATTGCTTTGGTTTGTCTCGGCTTTGCGTGCATCGTTTTGTGGCAACTCACAAAGCGCATGGTCACTCCGCTTCAGCAAATGAGTGCGGCGGCAAAGCGATTTGCGGTAGGCGACTTTTCATACAGAGTTAACATCAACACAAACGATGAACTTGCGGATTTGGGCTATGCTTTCAACGAAATGGCAGATGCTCTTGACAAACTCGAAAGTTCAAGGCGGTCGTTTGTTGCAAATGTTTCGCACGAGTTGAAAACCCCGATGACCTCGATTGCAGGCTTCATTGACGGAATACTTGACGGAACAATTCCAAAGGAAAAAGAAGATTATTATCTAAAGATAGTTTCGGATGAGGTAAGACGATTATCACGGCTTGTTGTGGCAATGCTCAATATGAGCAAAATTGAATCGGGCGACTTTGAAATGAAGCCGAAACCGTATAATTTGTCTGACCAAATCATACATATTCTTTTGACCTTTGAACAAAAAATAGAAAAGAAGAATATAGAAATTCGAGGACTTGAAAACTTAGAACCACATCATATCACGGCTGATACGGATATGATTTATCAGGTTATCTACAATCTCTTTGACAACGCTGTTAAGTTTACAAATGACGGCGGATATATTGAGATTAATGTTGCCGATGTCGGCGATAGTGTTCAGGTAAGCATCAAAAACAGCGGTGAGGGCATTGACGCCTCAGAACTTTCTCGTGTGTTTGAAAGATTTTATAAGGTGGACAAATCACGCTCACTTGATGCAAAGGGTGCAGGACTCGGACTTTATATAGTAAAAACAATGGTAGAGATGCACGGCGGCAGAATTTTTGCAAGGTCGGACAGCAAGTCCGAGGCAGAATTTGTGTTTACTTTGCCAAAATCAAAATAAAAGGAGAATCGTTATGGACGAATATAACAAAGATCAAAGTAACGGTGTAAACGGCGGCAACGAAACGCCAAATGGTGAATATCATTTTGTTCCGCCAAGACAAAATCAACAACCGCAAAATCCAAACAATGCAAACTACGGTGCACAGCAGAACAGATATGCTCAGCCGAGAAACGGCGGACAGCAGTATTATCAAAATACCAATCGTTCCAACACAGGCACATATTATAATCCGAACAATCAAAATATGTTCAATCAGCCTAACGCACCAAAGCCACCGAAGAAGCCGAAAAACAAATCGCTCAAGGTTGTCATCATTGTTGCAATAGTTGTTGTTGCGGTGTCAATCTTTGGCATTGTCGCTTCTGTTGTCGGCAACAAATCATATGAAAATTTTAAAGAAAGTACAACTCAAAGCGAATCATCCGACAGCACAAAGGGCGGAGCTTCAATCAGCGATAACAAAGGCGATGTTGCAACCAAAAACAGCGATGGCACATTGACTGTTGCCGGCGTTGCAAAAAAGACTATAAATTCCTGTGTTTTGATTTCCGTGTACAGCGAGCAAAATTCATATTATGATTTTTACAGCTTCGGTTCGGGACAGAGCAGCGATTCAAGTGACCCGACTCTTTCGGGCGAGGGCTCAGGCGTTATTATGAGCGAAAGCAACGGCACAACATATATTATGACCGCTGCCCATGTAATTTCCGATGCCTCAAAATTTAAGGTAACAACAAATGACGGCAAAACCTATGATGCAACTCTTGTCGGATATGACGCTCAAACAGATATCGGCGTGCTTTCAATCAAGGCAAGCGGACTTCAGGTTGCAGAGTTTGCGGACAGCTCAAATATCGTTGTCGGCGAGCAGGCAGTTGTTATCGGTTGCCCGGGCGGCAGCAAGTTTATGAACAGCGTTACAACAGGTATTGTATCTGCTCTTGACCGTCCTGTTTCTTCATCAATCGGTTATGATAACGAATGTATCCAAACAGATGCGGCTATCAATCCGGGTAACTCCGGCGGTGCTCTTTTCAATATGAGCGGTCAGGTTATCGGTATTAACTCATCAAAGATTGCTTCAACCGATTATGAGGGTATGGGCTTTGCAGTTCCAAGTAACACAGCTGTAAAGACTGCAAACAGCCTTATCAAAAACGGCTATGTTGAGGGCAGAGCAAAGCTCGGCATAAGCTACACAGGCATTTCAAATGCTTCAAATGCAAGCGCAATTCTTGCCGCTTTGGAACAAAAGGGCTTCAAGGATGCACAGGGCACAATGATTATCGGCGAAATCGATTCCGAATCAGACCTTGCAAACAAGAATGTAAGACAGTACGATATGATTGTTGCGGTAAACGGAAAAACTATGACTTCAACCGATGTGCTCACAAATGTACTCAGCAAGTCGTCACCGGGCGACACAATCACTCTCACAATCGCAAGAATTGAGAATAATCAAATCAAAACTTTTGATGTAAAGTGTAAACTTATCGAAAGCAAAGGCTAAATAAAAACATTAAACAAATTAAATAATAAGAAAAAGCAGTTCAAACGAACTGCTTTTTGACTTTGTATTAAAACATTTGCCTCCACTTTTAGAAAGGGGAGGTGGCAACACAAAGTGTTGACGGAGGGGATTAAAAAGCTGTAGGTATCGAACCTACGGCTTTTATTATATTATAATACTTTTGATAAGAACTCAACCAATCTTTGGTCTTTTGGATGATTGAAGATGTCGTCAGGTGTGCCTTGTTCAAGGATTTTGCCCTCGTCCATAAAGATGACTCTTGTGGCAACTTCTTTTGCAAAGCCCATTTCGTGGGTTACGATAACCATTGTCATGCCCTTGTTTGCAAGCTCTTTCATAACTTGCAAAACCTCGCCAACCATTTCAGGGTCGAGCGCCGAGGTCGGCTCATCAAAAAGCATAACTTCAGGTTCCATACAAAGTGCTCTTACAATTGCAACTCTCTGCTTTTGACCGCCCGAAAGCTGGCTCGGATATGCGTCTGCTCTGTCACGAAGTCCGACTGCGTCAAGGAGTTCAAGTGCTTTTGCCTCGGCGTCTGCCTGTGATTTTTTGAGCAATTTCATCGGCGCAATGGTCAAATTGCGGAGGATTGTCATATTTGGGAAAAGGTTGAAGTGCTGGAACACCATACCCATTTTTTGTCTGTGCTTGTTGATGTTGAGCTTTGGATTTGTCAAATCCTCACCGTCAAAAACGATGTGTCCGTCTGTCGGAACTTCAAGAAGATTGAGCGAACGGAGCATTGTTGATTTACCCGAACCTGACGGACCGATAATAACAACAACTTCGCCTTTGTTGATTTCGAGGTTAACTCCGTCAAGAGCCTTAACCTCTCCGCCGAGATAGTATTTTTTTACATTGTTTACGGCAATAAGTGCTTTATCGTTCATTCTTACGGAGCCTCCTTTCAAGCATTCCTGCAAGTTTTGTGAGAAGCATAACGATTACAAGGTAAACGAGTGCAACCGACAAAAGCGGCATATAATATGAATATGTTGCTGCCGAAATACTTGAACCTGCCTTTGTGAGGTCGGTTACGGCAACATAACCTGCAACAGATGTTTCCTTGAGGAGTGCAATGAATTCGTTGAGGAGGGTAGGCAAAACAGCCTTGAACATCTGTGGCAAAATGATGTATCTCATAGTTTGGAAGTAGTTGAAACCGATTGAACGGCCTGCTTCGAATTGACCTTCATCAATCGACATAATACCGCCACGGAAGATTTCCGCAACATACGCACCGGAGTTGATGCCAAATGCAAATATGGCAACGCCGACGCCGTTTGATGATGATGCAAATATAATGAAATATGTTATAAGGAGCTGAACTACAACAGGTGTACCTCTGATGACGGTGAGGTAAATTTTGCAGATGAAATTGAGAAATCTCATAATATACCAAGTGAATCCGCCACGAATTTTGAGGGATTCCTCGTTTTTGTCGTATGAGGTACGAACTGCGGCGATAAGCACACCGATTACAATGCCGATGATTGCGGCAACAGCTGTAATTTTAAGTGTGTTTCCAAGACCTGTAACCATATACTTCCATCGGTCTTTTTGTATAAAGTTGAGGTCAAACTGTTCTTTGAAGTTTTCCACAAAAGCGGGAGCCTTCATTAAAATAATATCTAACATTTTGTATCTCCGTAAATAAAGGCGAACGGTAGGTTCGCCTTTATATTGTGTTTATGATGCCGAATTATTCTTATTCAGCTTTGATGTACTTGTTAACGATTTTTTGAAGTGTGCCGTCTGCAATGAGTTCCTTGAGAGCACCGTTAACCTTTGTTTGAAGCTCTGTGTTGTCTTTCTTGAAGCAGATTGCATATTCTTCTTCAGCATATGATGTGCTGAGGATTTCCAATCCATCGTTTGCTGCAACAAATGATTTTGCCGGCTCGTTGTCGATGATTACACAATCAATCTTGCCTGCAATAAGAGCCTGAACAGCGTCTGCACCCTTGTCGAATTCCTGAACTGCCTCGTCACCGAAGTCTTCCTTTGCATAGATGTCGCCTGTTGTGCCAAGCTGAACACCAATCTTTGTCTTTTCGCTGAGGTCGTCAACTGACTTGATGTCGCTGCCCTGCTTAACAATGATTGACTGAATGCCTGTTGCATAAGAATCAGAGAAAGCAACGCTCTGCTCACGCTCAGGAGTAACAGTCATGCCTGCCATACCCATATCGTACTTACCGCTTTGTACACCGGGGATGATAGCGTCAAACTTTGTGTCAACGATTTCAAGCTTCATGCCGAGCTTGTCAGCAATAGCCTGTGCAACATCTGCATCGATACCAACAACATTGTCGCCCTCTTTGTATTCGTATGGAGGGAACTCTGCGTTTGTTACCATTGTCAATGTTTCTTGTTTGTCTGCGTCTGTGTTTGTGTCATCTGATTTTTTCTCACTTGAGCATGCAACGAAGCTTACGCAAATCATCAATGCTGCAAGAAGAACCGCTAAAAACTTTTTCATAATCTTTGTCTCCTTTGTTGTTATCGTTTTCAGTGATTACACAATAACACACAATGTATTTTTTTGCAATAGTTATGCTAAAAATGAATATTTATTCACTTTTTATACATTCCGCTGTATATTATTTACATTATAATGTGGGGACTCTTTATGCAACTTGCACAAAAATGAAAATTTCTCAAGATTTTATCGTATTACCACTTTACAACGCTAAAGAAATAAAGTATAATGAACCCATCAAATAAATTGAACGAGGTAGATATTATGAAAACTATTAAAAAGGTTCTTGCGGTTGTTTTGGCAGTGCTCACAGTATGCTTTGCTTTCACAGCGTGTTCGGGCAACAAATCAAACGATTCAAGCAAAACAGATTCGGAAAAGATTGTTGAATCAGGCAAACTCGTTGTAGGTATTACAGAATTTGCGCCTATGGATTATAAGGACGAAAACGGCAATTGGATTGGCTTTGATGCAGATTTTGCAAATATGGTTGCAGAAAAGCTCGGCGTAAAAGCTGAATTTCAGATTATTGATTGGGACAACAAGTTTCTTGAACTCCAGACAGGCTCAATCGACTGCATTTGGAACGGTATGACAATCACAGATGAAGTTAAGAACAACTCATCGGTTACAGACGCATATGCAATGAATCAGCAGGTTGTTGTTGCAAAATCGGAACTTGCAGGCAAGATTAAATCTGTTGACGACCTCAAAAATCTTTCTTTCGCAGCAGAGAACGGTTCGGCAGGTGCATCGGCAGCAGAGGACAACGGTCTTAATGTAACAGTTGTTGCAACACAGGCAGACGCTCTTTTGGAAGTTGCTTCAGGTTCATCGGACGCTTGCATCATCGACTCAACAATGGCAAAGGCTATGACAGGCGAGGGCACAGACTATTCAGACCTCAAGGTTGCACTTGTTCTTCTTGACGAGCAATATGGTATCAGCTTCCGCAAGGATAGTGATATGACAGAAAAGGTTAACAAGATTATTGCAGAATTCAAGGCAGACGGCACATTGCAAAAGCTTTCTGAAAAGTACGGTATTCAGCTTGCAGAATAATTACACAAATTAATCACTTTAGGGGCAGTTGCTTAGTTTTAGGCGGCTGCCTTTTGGTGGGTAATAGGCATAATATCTATTAAGACCGCCCTTGCTATAAGGACGGCAATATAATATATATAATATTAGGAGATTAATTTTATTATGTTTTGGACAGTAACACTTGAATTGCTCAAGGGCTTTGCGGAAACACTCAAGATTTTCGCACTCACCCTTGTATTTTCACTTCCGTTGGGACTTGTGCTCAGCTTTTTCTCAATGTCAAAGTTCAAGCCACTCAAGTATTTGACAAAAATTATTATTTGGATTATTCGTGGCACACCGCTTATGCTTCAACTCCTTATTGTTTATTTCGGTCCGGGCTTGATTTTCGGCTGGGATCTTATGGAGCGTTTCAATGCGGTTATCGTTGCGTTTGTTATCAACTATTCTTGCTATTTCAGCGAGATTTATCGTGGCGGTATCGAATCTATCCCAAAGGGACAAACCGAGGCGGGCTTGGTGCTCGGTATGAGCAAAAGCCAAATCTTTTTTAGAGTAACACTTTTGCAGGTGGTCAAGAGAATTGTTCCGCCGATGAGCAATGAAATCATCACTCTTGTAAAAGATACTTCTCTTGCCCGTATCATTGCGGTTTACGAAATCATTTTTATGGGACAGAACTTTATCAAAACGGGTCTTATTTGGCCTCTGTTCTACACAGCCGCTTTCTATCTTGTTTTCTGTGGAATTCTTACCGTTATTTTCCACTGGGCAGAAAAGAAAATGAGCTATTTTGAAGCGTAAGGAGGGAACATTATGGCTTTGTTGGAAGTAAAAGGAATTAAGAAAAACTTTGGAAAAACAAAGGTGCTTAAGGGCATTGATTTTGAACTTCAAAAGGGCGAGGTTCTCTCGATTATCGGTTCTTCGGGTTCGGGAAAAACAACACTTTTGCGTTGCGTAAACTTTTTGGAATTTGCAGATGAAGGCACAATTTCGATTGACGGAAATGTGATTTATGACGGTGTAAAAAATAAAAAAATCAAGGACAAGGAACTCAAGGCAAAGCGTAGGCATTTTGGTCTTGTCTTTCAGGATTTCAATCTTTTTCCGCAGTACAGCGTGCTTAAAAATCTGACTCTTGCACCGTCACTTTTGGGACTCGGCACAAAGGACGAACTTGAACAGCAAGCAAGGGAAATTATTGCAAGAGTAGGTCTTTCCGAAAAAATTGATTTTTATCCGTGTCAGCTTTCCGGAGGTCAAAAGCAGAGAGTTGCCATTGCAAGAGCACTTATGCTTAATCCAGATATTTTGTGCTTTGACGAACCGACTTCGGCGCTTGACCCCGAGCTTACGGGCGAAGTGCTTAATGTAATCAAAAACTTAAAGGACGAGGGCAGCACCATGATTGTTGTTACTCACGAGATGGAATTTGCCAAAAATGTTTCTGACAAGATTATGTTTATGGCAGACGGTGTTGTTGAGGAAATCGGCACTCCGGAACAAATTTATGAAAATCCGCAGAGCGAAAAGACAAAAGCATTCCTTGCAAATTCGCTTGAAAAGTTTTGATGAGGCAAAGTTATGAATTATAAATTAAAATTCACCTATAAAACAGGCAAAGAACTAAAGACTACCGAAATTTCAAACGATGATGTTTCGTTTGATTTGCATCAGGCAGAAAACGGATTGACCTTAACCGTTATCCCTAAAAAAGAAATCAGCGACATCTCTTTTTATCTTGAAAGGGAATACGAATATCCGCAGGACAGCAGGTTCTTTGCAAACGGTTTTCAGTCGTGGACGGATACAAAGGAATTTGCAAAAAATGAAATGATGGCAGACGAGGGAGTTGTCGGCAAAGGTCTGTTCGGCAAAAGTCCGTTTGGTATGAATTTGGTCGGAGATTACACCTTTGTTCAGCAGTCAAAAGAATGCGGTGTTTTCCATTCAATCTCATTCGCATATGTCAGAAATGAGAAAAACATTGATTTCTTCGGTTCTCTCAACGACCGCACGGGATATACAATTATCTATGCGGATATGAACAAAAACACTCTCCGCTTTTCAAAAGATGTTGAGGGTATCACGATAAGTGAGCCGTATGAACTTCTTGATTTGTATTTTGACAACGGTGGATATGACGAGGTTTTCGACAGATATTTTGCAAAGATGAATGTCAAGCCTTTGACCGATAAAAAGATAAAAGGCTACACTTCGTGGTATAATTATTATCAAAACATCAACGAAAAAATTATCCTTCGTGACCTTGATGCAATCTCCGGAAAAACCGACAAGGTGAACACTTTTCAGATTGATGACGGCTATCAAACTTCGGTCGGTGATTGGCTTTCAATCAACAAAACCAAGTTCCCGAACGGTATGAAACCGATTGTTGAAAAAATCCACGCAAAAGGTTGGCAGGCAGGTTTGTGGCTTGCTCCGTTCGGTGCACAAAAAGGCTCAAAGTTGGCTTCTGAACATTCCGATTGGCTTGTAAAAGGCAAAAACGGCAAGCCGATTATGGTCGGCGCAAACTGGGGCGGATTTTATGCGATTGACATTGACAATGCCGATGCAAGGGCGTATATCAAAAATGTGTTTGACATCGTGCTCAATGATTGGGGATTTGACCTTGTAAAACTCGACTTTTTGTACGCAACCGCTGTTGTTCCGCTTCACAACAAAACAAGGGGACAGCTTGCTTATGAGAGCATTGATTTCCTCCGTGAATGTGTAGGCGACAAGCAGATTTTGGGTTGCGGAGTTCAGCAAATGCCGTGCTTCGGCAAGGTTGAATATATGCGAATCGGTGCGGATATGGCTCTCGGTTGGAAGCATAAATTTTTCCGCAATCTCACTCACAGGGAAGATGTTTCAACCCCGAATGCCATCCACAACAGCGTGTACAGAAGATGTCTGAACAACCGTGCGTTTCTCTGTGACCCTGATGTGTTCTTGCTTCGCAGAAGCAACATTCAGTTCACTTTTGAACAGCAAAAGGTGCTTGCAAAGTTCATCAAACTTTTCGGTTCTGTACTCTTTATGAGCGACAATGTTCAGGAATATGATGACGAGCAGATGGCTGTTTTCAACGATACATTGGCTGATGACGATATGCAGATAGTTGCTATAAACGAAACCAACAACAAGTTGTTTATAGATTATACTCAAAACGGCGAGCCGCACACACTCGGATTCTGCGTCACAGACGGCAGTATTTATTCGTATTGAACTTAATAAGTTATTGAAAAGTGTCGATTCGTTTCGGCACTTTTTTCTTGAATTATAGCGTATATAATGTTATAATATATCGACTATAAAAATGGAGCAGTATTACTTATGAACAATAAAGTTAAAATCTCACCGTCAATTTTGGCGAGCGATTATGCAAATCTTCAGTCAGAACTTGAAAGAATTTCCACTTCGGATATGATTCATGTTGATGTTATGGACGGTCATTTTGTGCCGAATATTTCAATCGGCGCACCTGTTACCGCTGCGTGCAAAAAGGTGTGTGATGTGCCGTTTGATGTGCATTTGATGATCAGCAATCCACTTGATTATGCAGAGGATTTTGCAAAGGCAGGTGCCGACATTATCTGCTTCCACTCCGAGTGCGACAGCGACACAGAGGAAACTATCGACAAGATTTTGTCACTCGGCAAAAAGGCAGGTTTGGCTATCAAACCGGCAACACCGATTGACGAGGTTGTAAAGTATCTTGACAAGCTTTCTATGGTGCTTGTTATGACAGTTGAGCCGGGCTTTGGCGGTCAAAGCTTTATGGAGTCAACAATGCCAAAGGTTGAGGCAATCCGCGAGATTAATCCGGATATTGATATTGAGGTTGACGGCGGAATCAATGCCGAAACCATCAAAATTGCCGCAAAGGCAGGCGCAAATGTTTTTGTTGCGGGTTCTGCTGTTTTCAAGAGTGAAAACCCGGCTGAAACTATTGCTCTTTTGAGGAAAAACGCACAAGACGCACAGTGATTTGCTATGAGTAAAAATCAGGAAAAAAGAAAATTTTATACTAACAAGCATCGCAATGAGCATTGGACGGAAGAGCCACAGGGCAGACCGATTGACTTTGCCGACAAATATACTGTTGACGGTGAAGCGGGTAATGTTTACAATGACAAACGCCGTGCCGCTCAGCACAAGGCTCAAAAAAGAAAAGAAAACAGACTTCGAGCAATTAAAGTTGTTGTGTCGTCATTGTTGGCGGTCGTCCTACTTTTCGGCGGTTACACCGTGATGGATGTGCATATGATTCGTCAGGCGGAGCCGGCTGAAAAATTGCTCAGTCAGGACAATGCCGACAGCAATGCTTTGTCGCAGTTGACCATCAATGTGGCGTCACTTATGACCGAATCCGTCAGCCTTGACAATTCGGCAATGCTCACTTCTGTTATCAACGAGGCGCAGAGCACTTCCGCAAACAGCATAACTTTTGATGCAAAGCGTGATGACGGCACAATCGGCTACCGTTCTTCGCTTGCAACTATTGACACTTACGGTGCAATGAGCAATGTCGGCAGCGACAGCGTCGGCTCAATCAAAAGACTTGTAGAAAATGATATTATGCCTGTGGCAAGAATTTGTTGCTACAAGGACAATGTTTTGCCGTTGCACAACAAAGATTTGGCTGTTAAAAAGGGCAAAAAGCTGTACACCGACAGTCAGGGCAATTATTATCTTGACCCGAACAACGAGCAGGTGTATAACTATATTCTCGACATTGTCAGGGAACTAAAGGGCTACGGCGTTCAGGTTTTCGTGCTGTATGGCTACAATCTCCCAAGTGATGTTTCAAACAAATATAATGACGGCTACAAAGCCTTGTCAAAGAAATTGAAAAAGGACCTCGGCGGTGATGTCAAATTGCTTAAAGAGGTTGAAGTGAAAATCACAGGCATGGATGCCGAAAGCGGAAATATAACAAATTCCGCAATAGACAAACAAATAAAAAGCTTTGATAAGTTAGGCAATAATCAAATTTATTATATTTCAACCGAGCTTGATACAACCCGTGTGTATGAGCATCTTGCATCGGCAGGTGTAGAACGCTTCATTCTTGCGGACTGATAAAGGAGAAAATATGAAAAAAACGATTAAAGCACTGCTGTGCGTGGTTATGATGCTTGCTGTTGTTATGCCGTTCACCGCTTTTGCAGGTGACAAGGCAGAGAGCAAAACGGTTAAAGCACCGACCTTGCAATCAATAGAATTCAACGATGCGGAAATTGAGGGCGAATTTTCACCGACACAGTTTTATTACAAACTGATTGTAAATTCCGACGGCGAAACACCGACTCTCAAAAAATACAAGGTCAGCAAAGGTTCGGAGATTTTTGTAACCTATAACCAAGAGGGTATGAACGGCATCAATGTTGAGGTCAAAAATGTTACTCTCTCGGCAAATTATTTCTTTGAGTACAAGTATAATGATGTCAGCGTAAAGCTCAATTCAAACGCAAATCTCAAGGAACTTGATTGTGAACTCGGCTGTGTTTATCCGGCACTCAATAACGAGGAAACTTCTTATCAGCTTTATATTCCAAAGGATATGACAGAGCTGAAATTGATAGCCGTGCCTGAGGATTTGGGCGCGTTTTGCAATGTTCCAAAGGAATTTAAGATGACGACCGAGCAAAACCCGATTATCGAAGCAAGTGTTGTTTCATCTGACGGAACGCTCAAATCGTATAAATTTGAAGTTAAGCGCCTCGGCTTGACATCAAAGGAACTTAAAAAAGAACTGAAAAACAATTCATATGAGGATATTATCAAAAACGAGGTGTTCCACAAATCACCTCAGTTCAAGGTGATGCTCCTTGGAATTTTCGGCGGAATTATCATTCTTGCAATAGCGGTTTTGATTCTTAAAAGAGTGGCTGTTAAAGCGCAGGACGATGACGAAACTGAATTTTTTGACTATTCGGACGAGCCTGAAAACGAGGACGGGGAATAGTCGCATATATCTATAACGAATAAAACAACAAAGGCGGTGACAGTAATGAAAGTGGATATTCAGGAAATGAACGAAAACGAAATCATCGAAGAAATCCAAACATTATGTGAAAAAAGAGAGTTTGCAAAACTTAAAAATCTACTGTCGGAAATGAACCCTGCCGATATAGCGAGCGTTCTTGATGAAGTGTCAGCCAATCAGCGACTGCTTATGTTCCGATTGCTTGCCAAAGAAGAAGCGGCGGAAACCTTTGTTGAACTTGACAGCGACAATCAGGAATCACTTATTCACGCATTTTCGGATAGCGAGCTTAAAGAAGTGCTTGATGAACTTTACCTTGATGATGCCGTTGATGTCATTGAGGAAATGCCTGCAACTGTTGTAAAGAGAATTCTCCGCAATGCCGACAGCAAGATGAGAGAATCAATTAACACTTTGCTTAAATATCCCGAGGATTCAGCCGGTTCTATTATGACACCGGAGTTTGTTGACCTCAAAAAAGATATGTCGGTTGAGGCGGCTTTCAAACGAATCAGACGAACAGGTATCGACAAGGAAACAATTTATACCTGCTATGTTTGCGACAGTTCGAGGAAGCTTATCGGTGTAACTACCGTCAAGGAACTTCTCCTCCACGATTACGATGATGTTATCAGCGATTTTATGGAAACAAACATTATTTCCCTAAACACGCTTGATGACCAGGAACTCGCAACTCAACTGTTTGATAAGTATAACTTCCTTGCACTTCCCGTTGTTGATATGGAGGGTCGTTTGGTTGGTATTATCACGGTCGACGACGCTATCGATGTCATCCAAGAGGAGAACACCGAGGATATTCAAAAGATGAATGCTATGCTCCCTACGGAGAAAACATATCTTAAAACCTCGGTTTTTGAAACATGGAAATCCCGCTTCCCGTGGCTGCTGCTTCTTATGATTTCGGCAACCTTTACAGGCTCAATTATTACAGGCTTTGAAGACAAGCTTGCAACTATGACTGTTCTTACGGCGTTTATCCCTATGCTTATGGACACCGGCGGTAACTCAGGCGGTCAGGCAAGTGTTACGGTTATTCGTGCCATGAGCCTCGGCGAAGTAACATTCAAGGATTTCTTCAAGGTTGTATGGAAAGAGATTCGTGTCGGCTTGGTTTGTGGCTTGAGCCTTGCGGCAGCTAATTTTATAAAGATTTGGCTTGTTGACCGTACGATTATGCACAACAGCGATATTACACTTATAGTTGACCTTGCAATTTGCCTCACCTTGGTTGTTGAAATTGTTTTTGCAAAATTCATCGGTTGCACACTTCCTATGATTGCAAAAAAAGTCGGCTTTGACCCTGCTGTTATGTCGTCACCGTTCATCACAACCGTTGTTGACGCCGTTTCACTTCTCGTATATTTCGGCATCGCAACCGCATTAATTCCACAATTACATTAATAATACAATTAAAGAATAAAGGAGTCTGCCTCACAGAAAATGAGGTAGACTCCTTTATTTATCATCACTTTCAAAAAGTTTAATAAGTTGTTCTATTACCGTAAGTTGCTCAGAAGAAAGATTTGAAATATCTATCGTGTGTGTATGTTCAATACCAAGTAGATAATCTTTTGTCACATGAAATATTCTTGACAGCTTAATAAGAATTTCAGGCGATGGTGAACGCTCTTGCAATTCATAATACGAAACAACAGATTTTGTAACGCCGATTTTATCTGCAAGTTCTTTTTGTGTCATTTTATGCTTAAGTCGTAATTCTTTTAAATTGCTACCAAAATCAACCATATTTATTTATAGTAAAAGTGCAATTCGGTTTATAGCCCCAGATTGACGTTGTTGAACCGCTGTATTGAGCATAATATTCTTTTGAATCTGCCATGATTATTTTTGGTGTTCCAAAAAGAGCAATATTTATCGCTAATAATATTGAAATATATTTTTTATATATTTTTATTCATCCTATTGCACTGCCCCCTTTCAATAAGTTCCGTTTTTATAGTTTTTGCATCATAATAATAACTTGAAAAGTTGCTTTTTCATTATCATTTTCCTTTTATATTATAGTCTGGTTCTGCATAGCTTCCCCATTGAATAAATTCAAAGCATGCAAAATGTTTTTTAGGTGTGTTGGTTACATAATAAAAGCTAGGAATATAATCGGCTTTTAATGTGCTGTTGAATTTCATGCTTAGTTTATCTATATGCATATCGTCATATGTATATTCTTTATCATAAAAATAAAAACGTGCAACATCGTTTTCAAAGCATTTTAAAAATTGCTTTGAATCATCTTTTGAAATTATATATTTGTAATCAAGATTATTCTTATCGTAGTAGTTTATTATATTCTCCGTGTCAAGGTACATTCCGATAATTCTTTGGTCAACATTTTTTTGCAACCATTCTGTGCACCAATTTTGTATATCGTCAAATTGATAATCGTCATAATAACCTTTTTTATTTTTGCTCACAATAAAATGTCTGTTGTTATATTCATATTCAAACGAAAAATCAATCCAAACCGTTTTTGTTAAAAAGATTTCATATTCTTCCTGTACAGAATGGGCTTGGTTGTATTTAATTAATTTAAACTCTTGCGGATTTGCGTTGTATTTCTCGCAAAGATATTCCAAGGATTGTTCTTTTGCATAATCAACATCAGTTTTGCGCATGTGTTGTTCAATCAAAAAAATCCCTAATATCAACATTACAACGGCAAACAAAACAGCAAAGATAATTATTATTTTATTCTTTTTAGTCATATAATCACTCCTTTTTGATGTAATTTGTCATTTGCAGTTTTTGTATCATAATAATAATTTGCAAAATTGTCCCAACGGTTCCTTGAAAACTTTAAATTAGATGTCGTTAAAAAAGTGCCTTTATTTTCAATATCTTTATTAATGAACTCAAACTCTTTCAAAACTTGATAATTGATTTTATCATAATTATCATTAGTATATTTGAAGCCGCTTTTAGAATAAGTATAATATTGTTCAAGACTGTCAACTTTATAATAAATAACAAAAGAATCATTATCATTTATTAAAAAATCTTTTATGGTATCTTCGGTTACAATGTTATGCAATTTTCCACAATTAATTTTGATACCGACAACATTAGGGTCGACTGCTTTTAAATAGTCGACTGACCACTCAAAAATATCTTCTAATTGATAATCATCACTAAATCCATATTTTGTTTTTGTAACGCCAAAAGTTCTTTTATTGCATCTGATTTTCCAAGTCGGAGATGTAGTGTACCAATCAAAAAGAATACCCAAATCGCTATCATCGTGAAATCTTTCACCCTCATAATCTAGGAGAATTATGTCTTTTTTGTCAAAATCATATTTATCAACCAAATATTCAACAACTTCCGTCTTGTGGCATTGAACATAAACGGTATGAATAACAAAGCCGAGTAATAACGCAGAAATTATTATTATAAATAAGTATTTAACTATTTTCTTTGCTTCTTTCATATTATATCCCCCTATAATACTACTATATCATAAAATAAATTAACATAAAAGTAGAAAATTAATATTAAAAAGGGGGGTGAATCCTATAAGTAGCTATTTCATTATTTAAATTGCCTAAAAGCAAATGAATTTCAAGCAATGGGCATAATTGATATTATTGATCAAATATTATGATTTAAATGCGATTTTCATATTTGTTTCGCTTAATCTATTTGACATAATGTGAAAAAAGTGGTAAAATATCGTTAACTTAATAAGTCAGGGGTGCTGATTGTTTTTCAATCTTGGCTGAGATTATACCCTTCTAACCTGTTCGGTAATGCGAGCGTAGGAAGACGATATAAATTTAGGATTTCAGCACCGATTTTTTCGGTGCTTTTTTCTTGACTTATCAAGAATATTATGAAAGGAAGTATTTTATTATGAAAGCAAGTGTTGCTATTCAGGTTTTGCCAAGCGTAAAGGATGAGGACGAACTTATCCGCATTGTTGACGAGGTTATTGCATACATCAAGTCAACAGGACTCAATTATTATGTAGGTCCGTTCGAAACTACCATTGAGGGCGAAAGCTATGATGAGCTTATGGAAATTGCTGCAAACTGCCAAAAGGTTGCAATCAAGGCAGGTTGCCCAAGCGTGAGCGCATATGTCAAGGTGGTTTACAATCCTGAGGGCGAGGTATTGACCATTGACAAAAAAGTTACAAAACATCACCAATAAACTTGCACCGCTCGGTGCGATAATTGTCATATTGCTGTTGTGGTTTTTGGCTTGTGATATGGAACTTGTGCCTGCGTATATGTTGCCGTCACCGATTGATGTTGTCAAAGCGTTTGTCGACAATTTTTCAATTATGATGAAACAGGCGGCTGTCACTTTGCAGGAAACTTTTTATGGCTTGCTCATCGGCATTGCAATAGCCTTTGTCATTGCAAGCCTTATGGACAGATTTACCATAATCAACAAGGCTCTTTATCCTGTTTTGGTTGTTACTCAAACAATTCCGACCATTGCGATTGCACCTCTTTTGGTGCTCTGGATGGGCTTTGGTATGGCTCCGAAAATCACACTTGTTGTTCTCACAACATTTTTCCCTATCGCAATCGGACTTCTCAACGGATTTGAAAGCGTGGATGCCGATGCGATAAACCTTATGCGTTCTATGGGAGCAACAAGACTTCAAATCTTTAGGATAGTCAAATTGCCGAATGCTACCGCTTCGTTCTTTTCGGGGCTTCGCATTTCTGCCGCCTATGCGGTTGTCGGCGCCGTTGTTTCGGAATGGCTCGGCGGATTTGAGGGACTCGGCGTTTATATGACAAGAGTAAAAAAGGCTTATGCCTTTGACAAAATGTTTGCCGTTATCGTGTTTATTTCGGCAATCAGTTTGGTGCTTATGGGCATTGTTATTTTGCTTGAAAAAATTTCTATGCCGTGGGTACATAAAACAGAAAATTTGGGAGACAAAAAATGAAAAAGTTTAAGAAAATAATCGCATTGTTGCTTGCACTTTCTCTTGTTTGTGCATTTGCAGCTTGCTCAAAGACAAATTCGGATGATGCGTCAGACGACACGACAAAAGAATTAAAGGATGTTACACTCTGCCTTGATTGGACACCTAACACAAACCACACAGGTTTTTATGTTGCTTTGAAAAACGGCTACTACAAAGACGCAGGTCTTAATGTATCAATCGTTCAGCCGCCTGAGAACGGTGCAACAGAGGCTTGTTCGGCAGGTCAGGCACAGTTTGCTATTGACGCACAGGACACAATCGCTTCTGCTTTCACATCTGCAACTCCAATGCAGGTTACAGCCGTAGCTGCACTTATTCAGCACAACACTTCTTGCGTTATGTCTAAAAAGGGTGCAGGCATCGAAAGTCCAAAGGGTCTTGAAGGCAAGACATACCTCACTTGGGATTCACCTATTGAGCTTGCAATGTTGGAAAATGTTGTTAAGGCAGACGGCGGTGATTGGAGCAAGGTTAAGAGAATTCCAAACACAGTAACAGACGAAGCACAGGATGTAAAGCAAAATCCGGATCACGCAATTTGGGTGTTTGACGGATGGGGCGGAATAAACGCTCAGGTAAACAATGTGGAAGTTGACAAGTTCTTTTTTAAGGATTTGAATCCTACATTTGATTATTACACTCCTATTCTTATTGCAAACAACGACCTTATCAAAAACGACCCTGAAACAGTTAAGGCATTCCTTTCCGCAACCAAAAAGGGATATGAATATGCTATCGAAAATCCTGACGAAGCAGCTCAAATCCTTATTGACGGTGACGACACAGGCTCACTCAAGGGTAGTGAAGAACTTGTAAAGGCAAGTCAAAAGTATATGGCAGACCAGTATATTGCAGACGCTCCGAAGTGGGGTTATATCGACCCTGCAAGATGGAACGCATTTTATAACTGGCTCGGCGAAGAGAAGATTGTAGAAGAAAAAATCCCTGAAAACACAGGTTTCACAAACGATTATTTGGCATAATTTATGGAAATTTTAAAAGCTGAAAATATTTATAAAAGCTTCGGCGATAATAAGGTCTTAAAAGGTGCTTCGCTTACACTCAACAAGGGCGAGATTGTCAGCCTTTTGGGTGTCAGCGGCGGCGGAAAAACAACGCTGTTTAATGTCCTGTCGGGTATTCATATGCCCGACAGCGGCAAGGTTTGGTTGAACGGCGAGGATATTACGGGCAAACCCGGCAATGTCAGTTATATGCTCCAAAAAGACTTGCTTTTGCCTTACAGAAAGGTGATAGACAATGTTTCGCTTCCTCTTGTTATCAAGGGTGTGAGCAAAAAGGACGCAAGAGCACAGGCAGAACCTTATTTCAAAACCTTTGGTCTTGAGGGCACGCAGTACCGGTATCCGTCACAACTTTCGGGCGGTATGCGTCAGAGGGCGGCTTTGCTCCGCACATATTTGTCATCGCACGGTGTTGCACTTCTTGACGAGCCGTTCAGTGCGCTTGACACGATAACAAAATCCGTTATCCACAAGTGGTATCTTGATGTTATGCAGAACATTGATTTGTCCACCGTGTTCATAACTCACGACATTGACGAGGCTATTTTGCTGTCGGACAGAATTTATATTCTTGCCGACGGTGTGTGCGCAAACGAAATTAAAATTGACGCACCAAAGCCGCGAACAACCGAGTTCAATCTAACGGATGAGTTTTTGAATTACAAAAGGCAGATTGTTGAAATATTACATTTATTGTAATCTGCACAAAAATCGACCTTAAATTTCTACACACACTTTATAAATTAACTATTTACTTTTATATTTAATAGTATTAAAATTAAAAAAGAGGGCAAGGAAGTCTTTTCGATTATTCGGGGGTTTCTTGTGCTCTTTTTTATTGAAATTTATTTGGGGGAATTTTTATGAAAAATTTAGGTTACTATAACGGTAAATATGATGAAATCGAGAATATGCAAATTCCGATGCTCGACAGAGTTTGTTGGTTTGGTGACGGTGTTTATGACGCTACTTATGCTCATAACCATGTTGTTTTTGATATGGACGCCCATCTCACAAGATTTTACAATTCTGCAAAGCTCCTCGGTATGAACATTCCGATTGAGCGTGACGAACTCGACAAGCTTCTGAGAGAACTTGTATTAAAGGTTGATGACGGTGATCAGTTCGTTTATATGCAGGTTACAAGAGGCAACGGACTCAGAGGTCATATTTATCCTGAAGATATGCAGGGTAATTTGTGGATTACTCTCACCCCGGCTCATGTTGCAGATACATACAAGCCTATTGATGTTATCACCTATGAGGATAAGAGATTTTATTATTGCAACTGCAAAACTTTGAACCTTATTCCGTCTTGTCTTGCGGCAACAGCGGCAGACAGAGCAGGTTGTCAAGAGGCTATCTTCCACAGAGGAGATTTGGTAACAGAGTGTGCACACTCAAATGTTTCTATTTTTAAGGACGGCAAGGTTATCACTCATCAGCTTGATGACAAAGTGCTTCCGGGTACTGCAAGAATTCGTCTTCTTGCTTTTGCAAAAAAACTCGGCTATGGCGTTGAAGAAAGAGATTACACCCTTGACGAACTTATGAATGCCGATGAAATTATTGTTCATTCAACAGGTTCATTCTGTATTCCTGTAAAGACAGTTGACGGCAAGCCGGTAGGCGGTAAAGCTCCTGAAATGCTCAAGACAATTCAGGACGCTTTGGTTAAGGATTTTGAGGAGCAGTGCAAAGCATAATGAACAGAACAGAACTTACAAAACTTAATGTCGGCTACAATCTTGACTGGCTGATGAATCTTGACCCGAGAGGATACGGTGTGTGCCGTATTCTTTATGACGGTGCAATCAAATATACAGGCAAGCCTCTTTCACTCAACGGTGCAGAGGGACTTGTGCAGAACATCAAAAAGGGCGAAAAGGTGTTTATCCTCACAGGCTTTGTCCTTCTTCCGTGGAACGAGGCTGAAACAGACGGCATTATTTCTTCAACCGTTTTTGCTCGATTTGTTATGCGTGCCTTTGGCGCAAAGCCGGTTATGATTGTTCCCGATCAATGCGAAAAATCAATCAAGGCTATGAGCGAAGTTCTCGGCGTTGATGTTACCTATGATATAGACAATATTCCCGATAATACAATTTGCATTGTCACCTTTACAAAGGACAAGGCAAAAGAGGCTGAACAAACAGCAGAAATTCTTTCTCACGGGCTTCCTTGTGCTATTATTTCAAATGAAGCACCGGGCAGAAACAAAAACGGCTATTATCACAACGCAGTCGGAGTAAACACAACTGATGTTGAGGCTAAATATGATGTTCTTTTCAGAGAATGTCAAAATAGAGGAGTGTATAATCTCTCTATCGGTGACCTTGGCAACGAACTTGGTATGGGCACAATTGAGGAACACATCAGAAAATATATTCCGTATGCCGAGGAGGGTGGTTGCAAGGCAGGCACAGGCTTTGGCATTTTGGCAGACACAGCTGCTGATAACATCATCACGGCAACTGTCAGCGATTGGGGTATGAATGCTCTTATGGCTTGCACAGCTTTCCTTTTGGACGATGTTAGCCTTTTCCACACCGAGGAAGAGGAGTCGGCTGTTATGGATGCTGCCGCAAAGGCGGGTATGCTTGATATGTACGGCGAAGCAAGACCGTATATTGACGGTATCGGCAAAAACATTATTTTGCCAATGATTTCCTTGATGAGAGGACTTATCGAATATCCTCATACCGTTGAGGACAAAACAACCGCTTGGTTTGAAACTACACTTAAAAAAGGATTTTTCGGATGATATATTCATTTTTGCAAAACGGTGACAGTGCGGTTACCGTACAGTTTAAAAATGAAATAAGCAGAGAGGTCAATGCGTATGTGACCTCTCTTTGCGCCGAAATCGAGCAAGCAGGGATAAAGGGTGTTACCGAATATATCCCAACATTTTGTTCGGTGTCGGTGCTTTATGATTGTACCGAAATCAGCGCAAAAAAGCTGAAAAACACCCTTGCAAAGATACTGAAAAATATCAAGGTCGCTTCAAGCCGAAAAGCGAAACTTTTTGAAATTCCTGTGTGCTATGACGATTGCTTTGCTTTTGATATGGGCAATGTTTGCGAACATTCTCACCTCACAAGGCAGGAAGTTATTGAGCGACACAGCGGCAGAGATTATCTCATATATATGCTTGGCTTTTTGCCGGGTTTTGCTTATCTTGGCGGTATGGACGAAAGCCTTGCAACGCCTCGTCTTGATTCGCCGAGGTCGGAAATTTTTGAGGGTGCTGTCGGTATAGGCGGTGAACAAACAGGCATTTACCCCGTGGCTTCTCCGGGCGGATGGCAACTTATCGGCAAAACTCCTCTCAAGGTTTATGACAAGGAGAGAGAAAATCCGATTTTGTATTCCGCAGGTGATTACATCCGTTTTGTGCCGGTTGATTTGGACGAATTCAAGCGAATTGAACAGCAGGTAAAAAACGGCGAATATCAGGTTAAGGTTACGGAGGCTGAATTATGATAGAAATTATTACTCCGGGACTTTTGAGCACCGTGCAGGATTTCGGCAGGGTGGGGGTTATGAAAAACGGCTTCACCCAAAACGGAGCGATGGACAGATATTCTATGAGAGTTGCCAATCGATTGTGCGGCAACTGCGATTGTGCGCCTGTTCTTGAAATGACTGTGCTTGGCGTTACCGCAAAATTCACGCAGGATACCGTGATTTGCGTTTCGGGTGCGGATTTTGGCGCAAAAATAAATGACAAACCGATAAAAAGAAACAAGGCTTACAAGATAAATAACGGCGACATTCTTTCTATGGGTGCGGCAAAAAGCGGTATACGCGCTTATCTTGCCGTTGCAGGCGGAATAGTCGGCGAATATGTTTTTGGCAGCGCTTCAACAAACTTGAAGTTTGCTTTTGGCGGACATTTTGGCAAAAAGCTCCAAAGCGGAGATGTTCTTGCAATTGGAACTGGTGCGTTCCCGCTCGGTGATATTGATAAGTGGGAAATTCCCGAAACCGAATATAGCAACAATGCCGAACTTCGTGTTGTTTTAGGTCCGCAAAACGAGATGTTCACAGATGAGGATATAAGGCTTTTTTTGTCGCAGAAGTATGAGGTTACCGCTCAGTCGGACAGAATGGGAATAAGGCTGTCTGGCGAACCGCTCAAGTCGAAAAACGGAATGGATATTATATCCGACGGTATTGTTTTCGGTTCTGTTCAAGTGCCAAATTCGGGCGAGCCTATTATTCTTATGGCAGACCATCAAACAACGGGCGGTTATGCAAAAATTGCAACTGTAATCAGCGTTGACTTGCCTCGAGCTTCACAACTTTCGGCAGGGAATACCGTAAGATTTAAAAGCGTAACCGTTGAAGAAGCGGAACGAGAAGCAAAAAAGCAAAAACAATTTTTTGATAATTTATATATGTTTTGATTTTAGGAGTAAATATGGATTATTCAGCTATGCACCCACAGGAAGTGAAGAAGCTTATCCGTGAGGGCAAAATTGATTTTCAAACATCGGGTATGTGTGCAGGCTATGCCCAGGCAAATCTTTGCATTTTGCCAAAGGATTATGCGTTTGATTTCCTCCTTTTTTGTATGCGTAACCCAAAACCGTGCCCGATTTTAGAGGTCGGCGATGTAGGCTCAAGAGAGTTTAAGGCTATGGCAAGCGAGGGAGATGTGTGCACAGATTTTCCAAAGTACAGAATTTGGAAAAACGGCGTACTTGAAAAAGAAGTTACGGACATTTCCGAATATTGGCAGGACGATTTTGTGTACTTCCTCATCGGTTGCAGTTTCAGCTTTGAAAGCGAAATGCTCGAGGCGGACATTCCCGTTCGCCATATAGAGGAAAATGTTAATGTGCCGATGTTCAATACAAATATTGAGCTTGCTTCGGCAGGTGCTTTTCACGGAAATATGGTCGTTTCAATGCGTCCGATACCGAATGATTTGGTTGTTAAGGCGGTTGAGGTGACGGCTGCAATGCCAAAGGTTCACGGTGCACCTATTCAAATCGGTAATCCCGAAGCAATCGGAATTTCGGATGTTAATCATCCCGATTACGGCGACAGCGTGACAATTAATGAGGGCGAAGTGCCGGTGTTTTGGCCGTGCGGTGTAACCCCTCAAAATGCCGTTATGCAAACAAAACCACCGATTGCAATTACCCACGCACCGGGGCATATGTTTATCACAGATGTAAAAAATGTTGCGTTGAAGTATTAATTTGCGTTGCTTTTATATCTGTTCTATTAGAATTTTTTAAGGAGTTTATAGATGTATTTTGTAGATTTAAACTCGGATTTAGGCGAGGGAGCTGCTTTTGATTCGCAGATTATTCCCTTGATCACTTCGGCAAATATTGCTTGCGGATTTCACGCAGGCGACAGCAATATTATGAACACGACTGTTGCTTTGTGCAAGGAAAACTCGGTTGCGTTCGGCGCTCACCCGGGCTATTTGGACAAGGAGAATTTCGGCAGAACAAATATGACTTTGTCGCCCGAAGAAGTGTACAACATCACTCTTTGTCAGCTTGGCTCACTTTCAGCCTTTGCAAAGGCAAAAGGCGTTAAGATGCAACATGTCAAGCCTCACGGAGCAATGTACAATATGGCGGCAAAGGATATGGAAATGTCGCTTGCCATCGCAAACGCAATCAAGGATTTTGATTCGTCGCTTATTTTGCTTGCTCTTTCAGGCTCAAAAATGATTGAGGCGGCAAAGCAAGTAGGTATTAAATATGCCAGCGAAGTTTTTGCCGACAGAGCGTACGAGGCGGACGGTTCATTGCGTAAAAGAACACTTGAAGGTTCTATGATTACCGATGAAAACGAGGCTATTGCCCGCGTTATCCGTATGGTGAAAGACGGCAAGGTCACTGCTTACACAGGCGAAGAAGTGCCGATTGAGGCTCATAGCGTTTGCGTTCACGGTGATGGCGAAAAAGCGCTTGATTTCGTTCGTGCACTCAACAAGGCTTTTGCCGAAAATGATATAAAAGCAGTGCCGCTTTCAGAGGTGATTGGTTAATGTATTTTAGAACACAGGCAAAAATTGATTTGGATGCCGTAGAATATAACGTCAATAATACAAGGGCAAAGTTGTCGCCCGATTGCAAGCTTTTGTGCGTCATCAAGGCGGATGCTTACGGTCACGGTGCGGTTGAATTTGCGAAATTCTTGCAAGGAAAATGTGATTTCTTCGGTGTCGCTTGCATTGAGGAAGCCGTTGAATTAAAAAAAGCCGACATAAAAACCCCGATTTTAATTTTGGGCTATGTCGCTCCCGCATTTTATGATTTGGTTGTAAAATATGACATTCGTATTCCTGTTTTTTCATATGACACGGCAAAGGCTTTGTCTGACGAAGCGGCAAAGCAGGGCAAAGTTGTTCCGTTTCATTTTTGCATTGATACGGGTATGAGCCGTATCGGTTTTCAGGTTACTGAAGAAAGCGCCGATATTTGCAAAGAGATTTGCACTTTGCCGAATATCGAAGCGGAGGGACTTTTCTCTCACTTTGCAACGGCTGATGAGTCGGATTTGACAAAAGCACTTGCGCAGCGAGAAAAGTACAAGATGTTTGTTGATATGCTTGAGCGCAGGGGAATTCAAATTCCGATTAAGCATCTGAACAACAGCGCCGGAATTATGAATTTTGATGAATACTTTGATATGTGCCGAATGGGAATTATTCTCTACGGTCTTTATCCGAGCGAGGAAGTGGACAAATCGCTTCTCGACATCAAACCTGTTATGACGTGGCTCACTCATATTTCGCACATCAAAACTCTTGAGGCGGGCAGAGAAGTGTCCTATGGCGGAACATTCAAAACTGCTGAGCCGAGAGTGATTGCAACAATCCCCGTTGGCTATGCCGATGGCTATCCTCGTTGCCTTTCAAACAAGGGCAGGGTAATCGTTAACGGTCAGTACGCACCGATTGTCGGCAGAGTTTGTATGGATCAGTTTATGGTTGATGTTACCGATGTTGACGGTGCAGAACTTGACAGCACCGTAATTTTGGTAGGCAAAGACGGTGAAGCGGAGCTTTCTATGGAAGAAGTTTCAAATTCCGCCTACTCATTCAATTATGAACTTCCGTGTCGAGTTGCACGCAGAGTGCCCAGAACTTATTATAAAGACGGAAAATTTGTTAATACAACAAACTATATGTATTAAAAAAGTGCTACCGATTATGGTAGCACTTTTTATATTGAATGTTAATCTATTTGAGTGTAATAGGTGTCTAAGACGATTTGCATAACGCTTTCCTCATCCGGAGTAAATTCTGCAACAACTGCATCCGGATATTTTGTGTGCTTGGTTTCGGTCATTTTGCCTGTAATAGTATAGGTTTCAAATGATTCAACGCCTTTTTCAAGCACTGTTGATGCAAGATAAGTTACGTTGTTAAGCGTAATGTTTGTTCTGCTGTATTTTGAAGCTGTGTTGTACAAATCCGAAATGATACCAAAGTCGCTTTTTACAGCAGGAATAAGCTGTTGCGCAAATGCTTTTACATATTGCTCAATTCTTGCCGAACGGTTGAGTGAAGCTTCAAGATAGTCCATATCTCTTGTTCTGATGTAGGCTTCCGCCATATCGCCTTTGAGAGTGACTATTTGACCCTTTACAATGCCTTTGTCAGGCACGCTGTACTGCGCTTCAAGTGTGACTCCGCCGATTGCATCATTGATTGGTGCAACACCTTCAAGGTCAAGTGCAAAGTATTTGTTGATAGGCACGTTGTAAAGAATTCTGCTGATTGCCTTTGTTACATTTTCACAGCTCTTTGTTTTGCCGTCGCCATAAGCATAAGCAAGGCAAAGCTGAACATTGTCTGTGCTGAGGAACACACCTGTGTCGTTATAAACATCGACATCAACCATGGTGTCACGAGGAATGTTTATTACCTTGACGGTGCCGTCTGCAGTGTCAACGGCAACAACAACGTCCGCATCCGCACAGCCGACAAAGTCGGTGTCGTTTTTGCTGAGCATATCTCTTTGGTCGATGCCCATAAATGCAAAGGAAACAACATTTTCGTTGTAGGAATATCTGTGACCTTTGTAAGTGATGATTTCATCATGTGTGTTGTCGGTGATTGTGGCAGCGGTCAAATCCTTTTTGCCTTGATGCTTAATGAAAGAGAAAGCTCCTCCAAAAGCGGTCAACAAAAATGCAATCACCAAGAGAACTATAAGCACAGCTTTTAGCTTCTTATTAATTTTTTTCTTTCTTTTTTTCTTTTTTGATGAGGAGTGATGTCTGTGATGATGGTGGCTTGACGAGTGTGAAGAATGCGATGAATGTGAGTGATGATGCTCACCACTTGAGGAATGATGATGGTGATGATGCCTGTGCTCCTTTTCCTCTGTCGTCTTTTCCACAATTTTATTCAATTCTGCTGTTTGGCTTTGAATATCACTGCCGACATCTTTTTTTTCAACTTCTGCGTTTATAGGTTCGTTATAAGCGCCGTTGAAAAGTATGTCCTCGCTCTCGGTAGAATTCAAGTTTGGATCAATTTGTTTTTTCATTCTTTATTAATACTCCGCATACTAAATATCTGTTGCTTTTCTGTCCTGTAAAGCAGGTGGATAACACCACTATATTATCGTTTATTGTAATTTCTTTGTCAAGTACTTTTGCAACATTTTTGTTGGCAGATGTTGGATTTTGTATCATATCAATGAATTCTTTGAAAATATTGTTGTCGTGAAAATCAAAACTGTTCATTATATGTCTGTCGTCATATTTGAATGCAGATACAATCCTGTATGTCAACTTTTCCGTAGGAGTGTAAATCACAAATTTTGTGTGTTTTTCAAAAAAATCTTGCTTTTCAAATCTGTGAAGCGTTGTGAAATAAGTGTCGCCGTAGCCGTTGTGACCGTAAATCAAGGTGACTCTGTCTGTAAAATCTCGCTTGTTCACACTTTGGGTGTATACAGCACCGCTCGACGAATACTTTTTGTCTGTTGCACTGTGTTTCAAATAAAAAGTGTCATCTGTTCGGCTTTGAACAATAGGGTAGTTCACCTTTGTTCCCGGCACTTTTATCCAAGCGTAGATTTCATCATTTTTCTTTTCAAGCGAATCAAAGTCGATTTTGTTTGCCACCGTAGGTTCGGGAGCTGTTGCTTGCTGAGTGGTTGTTGTTGAAGTGAGCTCTTCATCTTTTTCTTTTGCCGTTTGGGTTGAGATGATTTGAAACATTGTTATGCCCACGCCGACCACAATCAAAATAACAGCCAAGATAACAATGACTTTTCTTGTGCGACTGTTTGATTTTTTATTGTCATTATCCATTCTACTCACCCGTAAAAAAGAACCCGTAACATTTGTTACAGGTTCTTACTTAATTTAGAAATTAGTCTTTTTTCTTCTTTGAAATTGCAAGCATAGCTACGCCTGTACCTGCCATAGCGATACCAGCCATTGCAGCACCTGTTGCAGGAGAAGTGTTGCTGTCGTCCTTGCTGTCGTCATCGATTTCTGCATCGTCTTTTGATGCTGTTGAATCTTTAACAACTGCGTTTGCAACTACTTGCTTTTGCTTGCCTGATTCTGTAAGTTCAATAACGATTTTGTCATTATCTTCAGATGTTGAAAGAACATTGTAGTCAACGCCTTCAGTCATATTAGGGAATTCCCATCTGATAACTTCGCCCTTGCCTGAATACTTAAATGTGAACTTTGCGCTTTCCTTTGAGTATTCAACCTTTGATGACTTGTCAGAGTTAACTGTAACGATTACAGGCTCGGTTTCAGATGCAGGCTTTGTTGTAACTTCTGATGAACCCGGGCTTGATACAGTTGCAGCCATAACGGGCATAGCGCTGATAGCACCTGCTGAAATCAACATAACTGCCGATAAAGCGATAGAAATAAACTTTTTCATAATAACACCTCAATTAATATTCAATAATATACATTTAGTCACTATAATTTAACTTGATTATAGCACGAAGTCTATTATTTGTAAAGAGTTTTTTTAATATTTTGTAAATTGTAAATGTTTTTTTACTTTTTTACGATAGCTGAGCCTTACCGGTGCAAAGTTCGTAATATCTTCCTTTAAGCGCAAGGAGATCGTTGTGGTCGCCACGCTCGATGATTTCACCGTTTTCAAGCACCATAATTGCGTTTGAATTTCTGACTGTTGAAAGTCGGTGAGCAATAACAAATACCGTTCTGCCAATCATCAGTCTGTCCATTCCGTGTTCGATGTGAGCCTCTGTTCTTGTGTCGATTGATGAGGTTGCTTCATCAAGAATCATAACAGGCGGGTCGGCAACTGCGGCTCTTGCTATTGCAAGGAGTTGTCGCTGTCCTTGGCTGAGGTTTGCACCGTCTGATGTGATGACTGTGTTGTAGCCGTCAGGAAGATGTTTGATGAATGAATGTGCACTTGCAAGTTTTGAAGCTTCTATACATTCTTCGTCCGTTGCATCAAGTCTGCCGTAGCGGATGTTGTCCATAATCGTGCCTGTAAATAGGTGAGTGTCTTGAAGCACCATTGCAAGAGAACGGCGCAAATCCGACTTCTTAATTCTCTTGATGTCGATTCCGTCATAGGTTATTGTGCCCTCTTGAATGTCGTAAAACCTGTTGATGAGGTTTGTGATTGTTGTTTTGCCCGCACCCGTTGAGCCGACAAACGCAATCTTTTGTGCCTGCTTTGCATAAAGATTGATGTCGTGGAGAACAATTTTGTCCTCAACATAGCCAAAGGTTACATCCTTGAAAACAACTTCGCCCTTTACAGGAATTTTCTTGTCGCCGTCAACCCAGTTCCAAATCTTGCCGTTTTCGGTTTCTTTTTCTTCGAGAGTAACGGTGCCGTTGTCAACCTCGCTTTCGGTGTCCATAACGGCAAACACTCTTTCTGCACCTGCAAGGGCAGAAAACACATTGTTCATCTGGTTCATAATTTGGTTGATAGGTTGGGTGAACTGCTTTGAATAGCTGAGGAAGGTGAAGAATGTTCCGATGCTCATACCTTTTGTCAAAACAAGAAGTCCGCCCGCAAGAGTAACGCTTGCATATGATGCGTTGTTGATTCCTGTTGAAACAGGTCCCATAATTCCGCTGTAATAGTTTGCCTTTGTGGCAACTTCACGGAAACTTTCGTTGAGCTGTTCAAAGTCGTTTTTTGCCTGTTCTTCGTGGTTGAACACCTTGACAACCTTCATTCCTTCAACTGTTTCTTCAATGTTGCCGTTCATTTCGCCAAGCGCCTTTTGTTGAGCCTTGAAGTATTTTCTTGTGCGCTTTGCAATTCTCATTGTGTTCACAATCATTATGATGAGGAACACAAGCGCAACGATGAACAATCTCCATTCAAGCGCAATCATCATAACGATGATTCCGATGAAACTGAAAACTGATGAAACAAGCTGAACAATCGATTGCTCAAGCATCATTTGAATGTTGTCAACATCGTTTGTAAAACGGCTCATGATCTCGCCGTGTGTCTGTCCGTCAAAGAATTTCAGCGGTAATGTTTGCAAGTGGTCAAACAAGTCTTTTCTGATGATGTTTGATGTTCTGTATGCAAGTTTTACCATAATTTTTGACTGCAAGAATATAAACAGTGAAGCACCAATGTAAAATGCCGAAACAATTACAAGGTTTTTAATCAACTGTTTGATACCCTCTGTGGCAAAATCGCCTGCTTGGATTGATGATGCAACATCGTCCAAAATCGGCTTTAGCCAATAAGATGCTGCCATTTGGCAAACGGTTGCCATAATGAGAGAAAGAAATACTACGAATAACAGCGCCTTGCTTTTGCCGATATATGACAAAATACGCTTTAAGGTCTTTTTTGCGTCCTTGGGTTTTTGTCCAGGCACGCCGTGTCTTTGTGGTCCCGGCATTATTCCATTACTCCTTTCTGCTGTGTTTTGTAAATTTCCTGATAGATTTCGCTTGTTTGCATAAGTTCTTCGTGGTTACCTACGCTGTCTATTTTGCCGTCATCAAGCACGATGATTTCGTCTGCTTCCGCAACGGAGGAAATTCTCTGTGCAATAATCAAAACTGTTGTGTCTTTGAGTTCTTTGTAGAAACATTCTCTGATTTTTGCTTCGGTCGCTGTGTCAACGGCAGAAGTCGAGTCATCAAGAATAAGGATTTTCGGTTGCTTGATGATTGCTCTTGCGATACAAAGTCGTTGCTTTTGACCGCCCGAAAGGTTCAAACCGCCTTGCGAAAGTTCTGTGTCGTATCCGTCAGGCTGGCTCATAATAAAGTCGTGTGCCTGTGCGGCTTTGCAAGCGGAGATGATTTCTTTATCCGTTGCGTCTTGCTTGCCCCACTTGATGTTCTCCTTGATTGTGCCTGTGAAAAGTACATTCTTTTGGAGCACAACACCTGTCAATTCACGGAGAGCCTCAAGGTCGTAGTCCTTAACACTGACGCCGTCAACAAGGATTTCACCGCCCGTAACATCATAAAGTCGAGGAATGAGGTTTACAAGGCTTGATTTTCCGCAGCCCGTTGAGCCGATAATTCCCACAACGCTGCCTGCATTTGCCTTGAAGCTGACATCGGTGAGAATGTCCATACCGTCATTGTAGCCGAACGAAACATTTTTGAATTCAACTTCGCCCTTTGGCTCGGTAGGTTTGAATGGGTTTTCAGGATTAACAATGTCAACTTCGGTGTCGAGAACTTCGACAACTCTGTCACCGCAAGCCTTTGCTCTTGTGAGCTGAAGCATAAGCATAGATACCATCATTATGTTCATAAGCACCTGCACAATGTAGTTTGCCAAAACAGATATTTGGCCCACATCCATAAGCTTGTTACTTGCGTCAACCGAGCCTTTGTAATAGATGTAAATAATTACAAAGTTCATAAGCAACATCATAATTGGCATAACCGTGATGATAAGACCCGATGCCTTAGAACCTTGCTTAGCAAGGTCGTCGGATGCTTCGTGGAACTTTTCTTTTTCTCTGTCTTCGCGAACATAAGCTTTTACAACTCTTATACCGATGAGATTTTCCTGTACAACACGGTTGATGTTGTCGATTTTCTTTTGCATTTTTTGGAACATAGGAAAACCGAATTTGAGAATAACCGCAATGATTACAATCATAACAGGGAAGAGAACAAGCAAAATCATTGAAAGTTTTGCGTTGATTGAAAATGCAAAAACAGCCGATACAATGAGCAATGCAGGTGCTCTTACTAAAATACGAAGTCCCATCATAAGTGTGTTTTGAAGCATTGTCACATCATTTGTCAGTCTTGTTGTGAGTGATGATGTTGAAAATGTGTCGATGTTTTTAAAGGAAAATGATGAGATTTTGTCGTACATCGCTTTTCTTAGTCTGTATGAGAATTTTTGGCTTGCAACCGATGATGTTTTCATTGTCATTAAGCCGCCGCAAAAACCGACAAGAGCCATAACGATCATAATCAAACCGATTTTGCCGATTTTAAGTTTTAGGTCGGCAGGGTCACCTGTAGATGCCTTAACCATTTCGTACACGCTGTTTGCGATTGAAGGCAGCGCAAGTTCGCACATAGCTTCAACAATCATACCAAATGCGCTTGCCACGCAAAGCCAACCTAATCCTTTGAGATATTTGGATAGTTTTTTTATCATTCGGACTCCTCCTTTATAAAGTTATTTATTATTTTGTCAAGCAAATCCGACAAAGTAGCAATTTCTTCATCCGTAAGACCGTTTGTGAGCATTTCTTCTTCCGCATCCATCTTTTGTCTGATGTTTTCAGGAACGGCATTGCCCTTTTCGGTCAGATAAATTTCAATTCGCCTTTTGTCTGTTTTGCTTTCCCTCTTTTTAACGAATCCGGCTTTTTCCATTCGCTTTATGCTGACCGATACGGTTGATGGTGCCGTGCCTGTTTCTTCTGCAATTTGACCGATTGTTGCACTGCCTTGAAATTTCAAAAACATAATTATTTTGTGCTGACCGGCAAACAGTCCTTCATCGGCAACCGCTTTGTTAAAATTTGCCCTTTCCATTCTCGCCACCATACCGATTCTTGGGGCAATATGTCCCTTTGGCGGAGGTGGTGGGCAACAGCATTTTTTCTTGTTCAAAATAACAACTCCGAAAATTATTTAGTCGGCTAATATTTAGTCGACTAAAGGTATTATAGCACAAAAAATATCAATGTCAACATTTTATTTTTGTAGACCGCCACACTTGATATAGTACATATAATATGGTAAAATATACGGCGAAATTATTGGGAGGGCAGACTATGGATTATAATTTGTGCGATTACAACACGGTGAAAAAGATACTTTCAGCCCATGGCTTTAACTTTTCAAAGGCGTTGGGTCAGAATTTTATAATTGATGACAGCGTTTGTCCTACTATGGCAGAAATGCTCGGAGCTGATGAAAAAACAGGCGTTCTTGAGGTTGGTCCGGGTGTCGGCGTCCTCACAAAAGAACTTTGCAAAAGGGCAGGCAAGGTTGTGTCTGTTGAGCTTGATGAGCGACTTTATCCTGTTTTGGAGCAGACCCTTGCCGATTATGACAATTTTGAACTTGTCAAGGGCGATGTTATGAAAATCGACCTAAAACAACTTATTGCGGAAAAATTTGCGGATTGCGACACAGTCAAAGTTTGTGCAAATCTGCCGTACTATATCACTTCTCCTGTTATTATGATGCTTTTGCAAAGCAGACTTCCTGTGTCGGAGATTGAAGTTATGGTTCAGCAGGAAGCGGCAGAGCGACTTTGTGCACCTATCGGTTCAAGAGAAGCCGGTGCGGTCAGCGTTGCGGTTAATTATTACGGCGAAAGCGAAATCCTGTTCAATGTCGGCAGAGAGTGCTTTATGCCAAGTCCAAAGGTTGATTCAAGCGTAATCAAGATTATAGTCAGAGATGAGCCTGAATTTGAGGTTAAAAACGAAAAGCAGTTTTTCTCACTTGTAAAAAGTGCTTTTGCACAGAGAAGAAAAACTCTTGTCAATTCGCTTTCAAATTCACTCGGCAAGTCAAAGGCAGATGTTACAAATGCACTTGCACAGCTCGGTCTTGCTTCAACCGTAAGGGCAGAAAATCTTAAAATGGAGGATTTGGTAAATTTAACCGATTTACTTTTTAATTAATTATGGCAAAAGAAAGAAAAAATAACACACTTGTTTTTAGCGATTATTCCGTGCCAAAGGCAGTCGGAACTCTGGCAATTCCGAGTATGCTCGGTATGCTTATAAATGTTATATACAATCTTGCAGACACCTTTTTTGTGGGTCAAACAGGCGATAAAAATCAGGTAGCCGCCGTTTCGGTTGCAATGCCTGTGTTCTTGTTTTTCCTTGCGGTGGGCAACCTTTTCGGTGTTGGCGGATGTGCGTATATCAGCCGTTCACTCGGTGAGGGCAAAAAAGAAAAAATTAAGTCGATTTCGTCATTTTGTATTTATACGGGTATAATCGTTGCGGTTGTGCTGTCGGCGATTTTTATTGCTTTCAAGCGTCCGATTTTGTACCTTGTCGGTGCAAGTGATTTCACAATCGACTTTGCTTGCGATTATATGTTTTGGATTGCTCTCGGCGGTGTTTTCAGCGTAACAAGTATTGTTGCGTGCAACCTTGTAAGGGGTGAGGGCGCCGCAAAGGAGTCGATGATCGGTATGGTAATCGGTCAGGTTGTAAACATTGTTCTTGACCCGATTTTCATTCTCGCTCCGGGCAACAAACTTTTCGGTATAACATTGCCTTTCGGCTTTGATATGGGCGTAAAGGGCGCAGCCATTGCAACCGTTATCGGCAATATGGCTTCCGTGCTTTATTTTATTGTTTACTTTATGAGAGGCAAGTCGATTTTGTCGATGTCGCCAAAAAGATTTTCGGCAAAGGATGGCATCGTTAAGGGCGTTGTCAGCGTCGGACTTCCTGCTTCGCTCAATAATTTGCTTATGTCGCTTTCTAATATCGTAGTAAATATTTTCCTTGCAAAGTACGGCGACAATGCCGTTGCCGCAATGGGCGTTGCAATGAAAGCCAATATGCTTGTTGTTATGCTTCAAATCGGTCTTGCGCAGGGTATTCAGCCGCTTGTCGGTTATTGCTACGGTGCAAAGAATTATCAGAGAATGAAAAAGAGTATTCGTTTCGGTATGATGTGCAATGTTCTTATCGGCGCAAGTGTAACGGTGTTCTATCTTGTGTGCAGACGACAGGTTATCGGTGTGTTCATTGATGACGAGGCTGTTATCGAATACGGCGTAAAGATGATTACCGCGCTTATGGCTCCGGGCACTTTCCTTGGTATAATGTTCATCATCAATTTTGCATTTCAGGGAATGGGCAAAGGTGTTCAGTCGCTTGTTCTTGCAGCAGGCAGACAGGGCTTGATTTTCTTGCCGATGATGTTTATTATGAACAAGGTGGCGGGGCTTGAGGGAATTATCTGGGCACAGCCTGTTGCAGATGCGTTTTGCATTGTTTTGGCTGTTGTTATGTTCCGTGCCACAACTAAAAAACTCGAAAAAGAAGCAAAACTCAGCACCATGGATTAATGAAAGAGTGAGTGTATGTTAATTAACAGTATTGATAAAAAAACGCTTGATGCGGTTTCGGCTCGATTTGGCAAATTCTTTGTTAAGCAACCGCTGTTTATGTTCCTTTGCAGCGACATAAACAAGCGACCGAAGTTTATCGAGGATTATATGAAATATCATATTCCTCGCTTTGCAAGTGAAGAAGTTGTCTTTGTTGACAAGAAGGCAAATGCTATGGTAACTCTTGTTGATCCGCAGAATTTTGAATATAAATTCAAGGGCTTGTCGGGTCAAAGAATGAAAAAGTACAGCTTTTCATCCAAGATTTTTTTGCAAAGAGAAAACCTTGAGGGAATTTGCGATATTCTTTTGACTTATGCCAAGCCGTCAAGAGTTATGACGGTTTACAGCGACCCTAACGGCGATTTTGAAGTTGTAAAAGAACTTATCGATGAAGCAGTCGAGTTCGCTCAAAAAGAGGATATAACGCTTGTGTACGACACATTCAGCAAAAGATATATCAACTATATGCTGTCCAAGGATTTTGTTGTTGCATACAGCAAACCGTTTATGGAAACTAAGTTTATGGAAATCGTAATGACATACAATATATAACTGCAAAAATACAAAGGCGAGGAATGAAGTATCGTTCCTCGTCTTTATTTATGTCTAGTTTGATTTGCAGGCAACAAAAAAGGCTACGGATTTTTCCATAGCCTTTGGTTTGTATTCACTTATAATCGGTTGATTATAATCTTGTGATACCTCTTCTCTCCTTGAGGTAATCATCAGATGCAGGATATTCGTTTGTGTAAGTGATCTTAACAGATGCACTCTTATCCTTGATGATTGCGATGCAAGCGTGTGTTACGTCTACGTTAGCAATCATTGTGTAGTGAGCAGAAACGATTTCCTTTGTCTTTGTATCGATAGTTACAGAACCTGTACCACCCTTGTACATAACCTTTACGTTATCAGTAGCGTCACCCTCTGTGAATGAGAGAACTGTGATGCTCTTAACTGCGCCTGTGATGTCGCCGAGAACTTCAAAGAATGAACCCTGTGAACCTTCACCACGGAAAGCAAGTTCTTCCTGCTTAGGCTGAATTGTCAATGTGATTGTGCCGTCGTTGTTGTCAACAACATTTGCGTCAAGAATGTACTCAGCCTTGAATGCAGATGTTCTGTAGTCGTTGTCGTTCTTTCTTGTGTCGTCATCGAGGTTGTTGTCGAATTCCGGCTCTCTGCTTCCACTTGGAACAAGGCTCCATGAGTTAGCGTCAAACATAGGACCAACGATGCTTGGAACAAGGCTGTTGATTGTGCTGTTTGCCTTGCCGTCGATCATAACATCGCCAACCTGCAAGTCTTCAGTACCGAGCAATTTGTAGAATGTCTTTGTGTTGCCGTCAGCATCCTTGTACTGAGCAGTAAGTGTCTTTGTGTAGTTGTAAGCTTCAACATAGTAGTTTGCAACATCTTCAAGGCTCTTGAATTCAACACCACCGTATGTGCCTGCTTCAAATGACTTGTCAAGAACAGATACATCTTCTTCAGCTGCTGCGTCTGCTTCGTCTTTGCCGGCATTCTTCCAGTCGCCTGACTTAACTTCTTGAATTGCTGTGATTGTTCCGTTTGTTACATAGTTAAGCTTTGCACATCCTGCGAGAGAAGCTACAAGAGCAGCAACCAAAGCCAAACATGTAATACTTTTGATTAGTTTCTTCATTTATGGGAATCCCCTTTCCTTAATCTGCTTCCGTCTTTACAGAAAACATTTACACCATAAATTTATTACAAATCGAGATAAAAGTCAATAGGTAAATGCAAAATAATTCAAAATTAATTAAAAACTAATACTTTTTTTGTTAAAAATTTATGATAAAATGATAATCGTATTGTACTAAACCATTATATGTGTTATAATTATCAAAAATGCGGAGGTATTCATTATGAGATGTAAGAATTGCGGAAGCGAAAACGACGATAATTTATATATTTGCCAAAATTGCGGTTCTCCTCTTTATGATGAGGACGATAACGATAATGATATAATCAACGATGACGATATGGGCAAAACAAGGGTTGCCCCTGTTGTTCAGTCCAATCAAAGACAGTCTGTTCCTCAGCAGAGAGGCACTCAAGGCGCACCTGCAAAATCAGAGCAGAATAAGAAAAAAGAAAAAACTATCATAACAATTGTTGTGCTTGCGGTTGTTCTTGCAATTGCCGTTACGGCTCTTGTGGCTGTTCTTGTCAGCAATTCAAAGAAGAACAACGATGTTGCGGACACATCGATTCCCGTTGCTTCAACATCGGAAGCACCGTCAACAACTGTTGCTCCTTCAACAACAGAACCGACAACCGAATCCACCACTCAATCGACAACCAAGCCGACAACAGTTGCTCCTGTTGAGTACACCGTAACAGTTAGCTGTTCGCAGGGTGGCGAGGTCGAAGGCGACGGCTCTTATGCAGAGGGCGAGAAGTGCACCGTTATTGCCAGAGCCGATGATGATTTTGAATTTGACGGTTGGTACAAAAACGGTAAGAGAGTTTCATCAAATGAGGTGTACACTTTCGCTGTTAAGGATAACACGGAATTAGAGGCTGTGTTTACCGATATTACAGATGTTTCAGAGGATTACGAATAATGTCAAAGGGCGATATTGCAAAGGGATATTTTGAGCAGGGCTATAATTGCTCACAGTCGGTGGCTCTTGCTTTTGCCGATGAAGTCGGAATGGACGGCAAACTGATTGCCCGTCTTACAGGCGGATTTGGCGGCGGAATGGGCAGAATGAGAGAGGTTTGCGGAACAGTCAGCGGAACTGCGTTTGTTTTGTCCGCACTTTACGGTTATTCAGACCCAACCGATGCCGATGCAAAGGCACAGCTCTATGCCGATGTTCAAAAGGTGGCAGGTGAGTTTAAGGATAAAAACGGCTCGGTCGTTTGCCGTGATTTGTTGGGATTAACTCAAGACGGATTCGACAATCCTCAACCCGAAAAAAGAACGGATACCTATTATAAAAAGCGTCCGTGCGGTGAACTTGTAAAAATGTCGGCAGACTTGCTTGAAAAGTTCATTGCAGACAATCCGCAAAAATAATATAAAAATTATTTAGCATATTTGCAAAAAAATGCTTGCATTTTATTGTGCAATGTGTTATAGTAATTTGCGCAAGTGAAAAACACTTGCATATGCGCTGGTAGCTCAGCTGGATAGAGTGACTGGCTACGAACCAAACAGTCGTTTTTGTATAAAGCGCATATTTACAATTTAATAAGGTGTTACGCGCCGGTAGCTCAGCTGGATAGAGTGACTGGCTACGAACCAGTAGGTCGGGGGTTCGAGTCCCTTCCGGCGTACCACATATAAAATCCTTGAAACCATTGATATTACTTGGTTTCAAGGATTTTTTATTTTCCTTAATTGCTTTAGAAACATCATTTTTTACGACCACTTATTCTTCAAAAACGACCACATAGCTACTCCGTTTTTCTATATAATATATGTTTTATATTATATATTTTAGCAAATGTATATTTTTTGCTGTTTTTGCATATTTCTGTATATTTTTTTATTATGACCACAACAGCGACCACTTATTTTCAGAAAGTAATTCAGCCGTTACATCAGTTGTAACGGCTTTTCTATATATTATATAATAATTTTTACATTATATTATGCTTCTTTTAATTTGCATTCAACATCCATAACTGCTGAGTATCCTATTTGAAAGGCTGCTTCCATTTTATCCGCAGCAGATGTCTTTATCTTTTTTGTTGCATGGACATATGTGTTCATAGTGAATGCCACATCTGAGTGTCCAAGCATACTTGACAATGCTTTGATTTCCACACCCTCTTCAAGTGCGATTGTGGCACATGTGTGTCTTAAATCGTGGAATCTTACTTCCTGTGGTAAACCTGCTCGCCTCAGCATTCGTTTAAACTTTCTTGTTACTGCATTCTGATCCCGATATGTTCCTGTTTCGGGTGATGGGAACATGAGTTTTGTTCCTTTCGGCTGTCGCATTTTTAATCTTGCAAGTGCTGTTGCACAATCAGAGCTAATTGCAATTGTTCTTATCGAATTTTTTGTTTTCGGAGTTTCTGCTTGCAGTGTTCCATCAATTCTCTGTACTTGCTTAGTTATTGAGAGTGTCTTGTTTTTCACATCTAAATCTTCCCACTCTAATGCAAGGATTTCGCCAAGTCTTAATCCTGTTGTTAATTCAAGGTAATAAAATTCAAAGCAACCGCTGTTGAAGGCTTCTTCAAGTAAGCGGTTGCTTTGTTCTTTAGTCAGAGTTGTCATTCCTCTAACTCTGTCTTTCGGCATATTCAATTTATCTGTTGGATTTTTATCTATTATCCCTTCATCTACTGCTTTTTCAAGAGATGCATGCAAAATTATCTTTATATCTTTTACAGTTCTTGAACTTAGACCTTGAGCAATGTCACTTGCTCTTTTCTGATTTATTCTGCCATTCTCATATACATCCATTATATATTGCTGACAGATTAACTTTGATAAATCTCTGAGGTGATATTTACCCAAGTAAGGATTTATATAATTCTTAATCATTGATTTGTACCCCGATATCGTTTTTGATTTTAAGTATCCTGTGCAAAAATTTTCAATGTAGATCTTATTCCATTCCTCAACGGTAGGATTAACGCAATCACCGTATTTACATCCATCATTGCGTTTTCTTTTTTCATTTTCCGCAATAAGTATGTCGAGTTTTTTCTGACACTCTGACTTTTTCATGTGTGTAACGGTTTTGTAATTATTCTTTCCGTTTTCATCTTTGCCGATGTAAAGGCGACCTTCCCACCTTCCATCTGCTCTTTTTCTCAATGTTCCCGTTCCTTTGGCTCTTTTTGCCATATTGTATCATCTCCTTTGCAACACCAACAATACCACACTTTTTCCCTAATATCCAGATAAATATGGGTGTTTGGCTGCGACCATTAAAAACCTTTAGAACTCGCTTTAATCCACGATTTAAATTCATCTCTCGGCACTACTTTTCGCCTGCCCAGAACGACACATGGGAAGGTTTTATCTGTGCTTGCTATATCATATATTCTTGATATTGACAAACCTATTGTATCCGATACATCTTTAATAGATAAAAACATCGGCATCTCATCATAATTATTATATTTCATAAATTGACACCTTCTTTCTGTATTTCAACATCTAAACTCTTTGCAATTGCTGTATCAAGCTTTTCTGATTCTTCGACAGTTAATGCACCTATATACTCTCCTAATCTTGATTTATCAACTATTCGTATCTGTTCAAGCAAAATCAGAGATTTACATTTTAAACAAGGATTATCAATCAGCACATGTGTTGGTATCCTTGCTTTTTTTCTGCTCGTAATCGGAGCAACAATTGTTGTTGGACTATATTTATTTCCTTTATCGTTTTGAATAATAACTACCGGTCTGACACCGCCCTGCTCACTGCCGATAACAGGGCTTAAATCAGCGTAGTATATTTCTCCACGCTTGACTATGTTCATTATACTGACTCCTGTATGTATAACGGCACAGGCAGTTAGTTTGATTGAATATACATATTATCACTAAAAATTAAACCTATGCCGTCATATTTTAAAGTTATTTTGCGTAATGTCATACTTGTCCACGACACCCCTGACAAAGGCAATAAAGAATAATCTTTATTGCTTTTGGGCATATAGCAAACTAAGGTCGGTTAACCTTATCATTGGAATCTCACCACTCCGAGGATCTCTCCGAGCTGCCCTCTTTGGTTGCGACGGTTTTATCACGCTCGACTTTTGACTGGACAGAAGTATCATTATCCCCATTATCTGTCATCGCATACCTATCAGCACCACTGATAGTTCGTAGCCAACAAACAAAGAGTCATAATGACTCTTGTTCGTGCTAAAGCTGCTTGCCCCTGTTCGTCAGAAACAATAATGGGAAAGTATTTGCTATATGGTATATTCAATTGTCAAGGTTCCTGAAATGCTCTCAAGCATTTCATTGGCTTCAGTATAATTAATTTCAAAATATAGCGTGTATCTTTGAAAGTTACATTTTTTCTGCTGTTCAGCATTTTTACCAAATCTCATATAAGAGTCTTGCTGCCAAGCCTTTCTTTGTATTCGTTTTGGATTAAAAATGCATTGATTTCGTCAATGTCATAAATCTTCATACAAATACAATCGTGAATCAGTCTGTCGAATGAAGGAAGGTTATTCTTTTGTTCAAATTCGTTGTTATATGTAAACGAATAACCGCCTTTTCCCATTAGCGCAGTCACTTCTTCAATACTTAATCTTAAACCTATGCATATCGAAAGCAATATTTCTTTTTTGGGAATATGATATTTATTACCTCTTAATCTTGAATATTGTATTCTTAATACACAAGTCCTTTGCTGAAACATTCCGTCTGTGGTAATTCCATTTTCATTACACAATTTGATGATATCTTCAGCAAGGGTTGTTTCATATTTTATATTGAAAAAATCATATGATGCCACCAATTGTTCAACTGTAATATCAAAAATTGATGATTTTTCTTGTTCTTTTGTATCTTTCAAAGTTACAGCTTTTTTATTTTCAGCGTTTTGCACAACGCATCTATTTTTATCACTATTCATATTAAACCTCCGAATTTTGAATTTTCTGATTTTTAAAATCCAGAGATTATGGATATTTTGCTACATAAGGCTGCCAAAAAGAGATAGTTATATCGTCCTTTCAAAAAGAACAAAAAGATAGAAGCCGGATCACTCCGACTTCTATCTTTTATAACCTATCTTTTTGTTCGCTAATTGAGAACATATCTACCGAAAATATATCCCATAAGGGACATACTTTCGGTTTTCTATGTTTTATTTTTATTATGTCTGATTTGAGATTTTATATCTTCATTGCTACTAATATATGCACTTATATCAACAGGAATATGAAAATTATTTTTATCTTTATCTTTTGAAAAAGCTGCACTATCAAAAAATGCTATTCGTTCATTTTCTGATAAATGCAGTATATCTGCCATAAGCAATACAGATTTATCATTCGGTGCAGGTTTTTTATCATTTTCAATGTCAGATAGATATGAATATCCCAAGTTCACCAATTCAGACATTTTTCTTAGTGATATATTTCTTTGTTTTCTTTTTTCTTTTAATAAAGTACCAAAGTTCAATTAATTCTCAGCTAATTTGCAATTCAACAATCTCCCGAAAATCACTAAAATGGTTTCCAAAACAAAAGCACATATAATTGCGGTTGAAAGAAATTTAATATTAAAATACAGCAAAACACAGTTTACTATAAATAAAGCGACACCTATGCAACCGATTATTCTCTTGAATTGATTTTTTTCATTTAATGAAAGTGGTTTTTGGGGTGTATCTGCCGGTGAAACAAGTGGCAAAACAATAACACATATCAAATGAATAATGAATAGGTAAACATTATCTATATTAATAAATACATACTTAATAGCAGCAATGCTAAAAAACAGAAATGATAATGATATTATTTGACAATGTAACTCTGTCTTTGCGTGAAAACCACCTGCAAATCGTCGTATTAAAAAAAATACTACAAAGAAAACTATACTTGATAATGTAATATCAAATATTACGCCAATTATTAGATTAAATATAAACAACCATAAATCAGATAAAACCACAAACCACCCATAGTGGTATAGTTCATAATCTTCTTCAGAAATTATATTTTTATCTACCCATTTTTGTGCAATGAATTCTGAAATATTATTTATCATTTTTTATTTTGAATTCATCAAGTTTTACAGGAGCCTTTGGCTGATAGGCAGCTCCTGTACTTGTTGAATTAGCATCCACTTTAAGAGAAAAGTTAAGAAATTCAACTACCTTTTTTATTGTATTATTCATACAAATTCACCTCCTTATAAGCCACATTTTACTGTTTATCTATTAATACTTCAATAATATAAAAAAGTTTCAGAATTTATTTTACAAAATTGCACAATATTCCAAGTGAAATTGTGAAATGTAAAAAAATATATTGCTCGTGACAAGTTTAATTTTGCATTTCATAATCATACTTTGTGTACGAAAATATCAACTAATGCTATGATTAACAAGGGTGATAGAATGTTACTTTTAGAAGATGATTTAATAGCAGAAAGAATTAAACATTTCCGTGAATCAGCTAATCTTACACAAGAAAAATTGGCTGAATTAATTGGTATTTCACGAAATCAAATGTCTAATATTGAGTGCGGCAATAACAAACTTTCTTATAAGACACTGCGAAAATTGTGTGATGCGTTAGATATATGTCCGTGTGAGTTAATTTGCGGAGCAAATCATAGAACTGTTCTCGAAAATACTGTAGATTTAATCAAACATATGGATGAAGAACAACAAATCATAATACATCAAATGGTTCTTGCATTTTACGAAAGTAATGTAGAATTGAAAAATAAAAAATAATATGTTATATTATGTTCAGGGAAACCTGAACTTTTTTATTATGAGGTGAATTATGGTTATCAATGCTTTAATTTGTGATGATGAACAAAAATACATAGAGCAAATACAAAAATGTCTTAGTGATTATTGCTATGACCATAGTATCACATACCATATTGATACATTTGCAAACGGCATGCTGGCAATTCATTCTCCAAATGCATATAATATAGCTTTCCTTGATATTGAAATTGATAATGTGTCAGGTCTCGACATTGCTAAATCTTTGAAAGAAAAGAATAAAAATGTTATCGTATTTTTTATTACCGCATATGAAAAATACATAGATGATGCAATGGATTTATTTGCATTGAGATTTATCAAAAAACCTATTGATAATATGCGATTATATGGTGGTATTGATAAGGCCGTTGAATTGATTAATGAAGACGAAATAAGCTTTTTTCTCAAATTTTCAGGTACTGCTGTAAAGATTAGAGCAAACGAAATTATGTATATTGAAATTGGCGATCATAAGACAATAATATTTACTGAAAATAATAATTATGAGTCATCAGAAAATCTTGATTATTGGGAACATAAACTTACAAATGTCTGTTTCAGCAGACCACATAAAAGCTTTATTCTCAATATGGAATACGTGGACAAATACAAAAGAAATGAAGTAACTCTAAAAAACGGAAAAATAATTCCTATTTCCTATCGCAACCAAAAAGATTTTAGAAAAATTTTCTGGGATTATTTAAAAAGGAGAAAATAATGATATCAGAATTACTGAATATCTGCTTGCAGATAATAGAAGCTTTAATAGCGTTCTATTTTTATGAAAGTATATCTCAGGAATCTAAAGGTAAACTGAAAAGAATTTCCATTATAATTATCGGATATTTGATGATGTGTGGTATGAATCTTGCTTTTAATTATAATGTTATCATTAATAATATTGTATTATTGATATTTCATTTCTTTTTTTCACTTTTTTTATATAAGCAAAAGATTCCAACCTCAATTTTTTATTCAATAATGTTCGCCTGCTTAATAACAGTTTCTGAAATCGTAGTTATAGATTTAATATCTGCAGCAACGGGAGCCAATTCACGTGCTTTTATTAATGACATTTCCTTTTATTCACTACTTATTGTTTTTAGTAAATCTCTTCTTTTCTTTACACTCAAGATTGTAAGTCATATAATAAACAGTTTTAAATCTAATGAAAAATTTGATTTTGAATTTTATATTTACCCCATAGTGCTGTTAATTGTTATAGTTGTCTTTGTCATTATATCTTATCAAAATGATTTAACAACTCAAAGTCATATTGTAATGGCGGTATCATCTATAATCCTAATTTTTGTAATAATAGTAACATGTATTTTGCAACAGCAATCTGCAAAAAGAAAAAGTGAATTATTAGAATTAAGGGCTATACAACAAAAACAGGATATAGAAAATACATATTTTGAACTGCTTGAACATCAAAATGAAGAATTGCAGATTTTTGTTCACGATATGCAAAAGCATCTTGGAAATATTTATAATTTATCTGAAGATTCAGAAAAAGCGAAAAAATATATATCAAACTTATTAACTGATTTATCAGACAGCAATAAAATAGGTAAAACCTCTAATAAACTGCTTGATTTGATAATAGATAAATATAAATATGTTTCTTCAAAGCAAAATATTCAATTAAAAACAGATATACATTCATCAGATTTGAGCTTTATAGCTGACAATGATTTAACATCTATTTTTAATAATCTTCTTGATAATGCGGTTGATGCTACTAAAAAATCATCAACTAAGGAAATATCTTTGGCAATTAACAGTTTCGGCAGTATGATGACGGTCGATTTATCTAACTCTTGTGATATTCCACCGACCCTAAAAAATGGTAAATTGGTATCCACAAAAAACGACCAAGGATTACACGGATATGGCTTTAAAAGTATAAGCAAGGCATTAAAAAAATACGATGGAGATATCGAATGGTATTATAATGAAAAAGATAAAACCTTCAATATATCCATTATCTTTCCAAAATCATAATAATCAATGTATAACACATAAAGCACACAGGTTTTGCCTGTGTGCTTTTCTTCTGTCAAATATAAATTTCGTTTAAGATGTGCAATTTCGTAGAAAAAATAATGCAGTTCTGTTAAAATGTTGAATTTATATTCATATATAATTTAAGGTATAAAATGACAATGTACAATAATGAAAATGAGAAATGAAGGTTAAATCACAATAAAATTCAAATAAAAAAGATATAAAAAGGAGGATTTCCAATGAAAAAGAAATTTAAAAAATCCCTTTCAGTTTTTCTTGCAGTGGTAATGGCAATAACAGTAATACCTGCTACTACCTATGCAATGGAAGAGTTTGAAAATGATTATGAATTTTCTGCTGACGAAGTTTCAATCAAATATGAAATTGAAAGTAAGCGTACGGAAAATTCAAAAACATATATGACAGAGGACGGCGGATATTATCAAGTATCAGCTGCCGTTCCTATTCACAACAATGTTAATGGTCAATGGCAGGAAATATCAGAAATAGATAATAACATTGATACTATTTCGGATGCAGAAAATGCAGTAAGTGAAATTGCTGCATATTCAGTTTCTAATCCTACCGAAACAGGTTTTTATGAAAGCGAAACTTTAACTTTATTTTCTAACGGCATAGATAAAAATCCGATGCGTATTGCCAGTTCAAATAAAACTGAAAATGGTATTAGAAGTTGTATATATGTTAAACCAAGTATTATAACCGATAAACAAGTATTTATAAACAATGCAACATTAACGGTATTTACAGGAAATGTCGATACAAAAAATAATAAAAACTTCATTGAAGTTAGAAAACTAAAAAACGAACTGACTCAAATTGAAAATGCACCACTGTTAACAGAAAATAATGTGATTATAGACAAACATATAGCTACAAGCAATAATGAAGAGTGTCAATTAGATATAACATCATATGCACACTATAGTTCATTGGGACTATACAAAAATACAGGAATAGCCCTTGAGCCTAAATATGGAGATACATCAATTGAGGTTAAGTCAATAGTGTTAGGTATATACTATCGTGAAATTGGTGATGTTGATAAAACAATAGAGTCGGAGACTGTAGATTTGGACAGAGCCGGAACATTATATGTTAATGATTACACCTGCTCTCCACTGATTGTCAGAAATGATTTAAGCGTATATGATGAACTTGCACAGGTTAATATTCAAACAATAATTAATCCTGCGGCAATTGACAATAATCCATCTGACGGTATTAACACTCGTACAAATTATTATAGCATTCTTCAATTTGAAAACGGAGAATACTATTGGAAAAACTGCGAAGGTGAATATATATTCTTCATACACAGCAGCGGTAATGATTTTGTCGGCTCAAATAGTTCAGGTGATAAATATATTTTATCTTCAGATTCCAGCGAGAGAACTGATTATGGCAAAATCACGATAGAAAGTGAAAAAGATAATACTAAATATCATTTTTCAACAATCGACTCAAATGGTTATGTTACAAAAATCGAATATGTTTTTACTGAAGGTAAGGATGAAAATAAAAAGCAATATGTAAATAAAGTTGAAATCACCTATGACGGAGAAAATATTTCATATATTACCGATGGCTCTAATAGAAAATACAGATACAATTATGAGAATGGTTTATTAACTTCAATCACCGTTTATTATATTTCAAACGACTCAGAACAGCCTGCCAAAGTAAATGGCAAGAACATTGCTGTTTTGTATTCTTATGATGAAAATCACAGGTTGAATAAAGTTACTTATCCTGACGGATACTATGCATCATATTCTTATAATGAAAACGGCAGAATTCTCAATGTTACTGCATATGAAAATAGTTCTTCTAACAGTGCTGGAATAGATTTAACATTAAATTACCAAAATGGTATTGCTAAATCAAATGTTCTTTCTAAGTACACTTTGAAAACAAATGGTGTTGTTTCTAATGAAGTGGAAATCAATTCACCTATGGACAATACATATAATCGTGTTTTTTCGGATATATTAAATAAATCCGAAAAAATTATGCACTATGATCAGGATTCAAATCTTATACACTATAAAGATTATAATGGGCAAGAATACTATTTAAATTATACAAATAAAAAATTGCAGCACTTAATATACGAAGATGCTTCTTCAAAAAATATAATTTCAAATGGTGATTTTGAAAAAGCAGATAATTGGGCACTTACTGAAACATCGACCATAACTGACAATGCACCAATAAAAGAAAATGGCAGCACAGCCAATAAGGTTATGGCATTTACATCTGATAGTATATTAGGGAGAGGAGCTACTCAAACAGTAAATGTAACTCCGGGAGAATCATATGTCCTTGCCTGCTCAGCTTATTGTAAGCAAGCACTACCTTTTAAGAATGACGGAGATAATTCAAATGAAAATAATAGATATTATTCTGTAAGAGTTTACGGTGCAGCGAGCGGTAAACCTGTAGGTGAAACATATTTTGATTATAATATTGTAAATAACTGGCAAACTTCAAAGTGTGTCATTGATATTCCAGAGACTATTTCTAAAGTTAAAATTGAAATCAATAGTTTAAATATGCCAGGAGAGTGCTATTTTGACGATTTAAAAATGTATGTAGCAACTATAGATAATGCCCCTCCTGTTGTTCCTAAACCGGGTCTTCCTAAATATGATATTGTCAGAAATGAATATGGTCAAATTACCGATATTATAAAAGTAAGAACCGGTGACAAAACACTCGGCAAGCATTATGAGTATGATTCTTCGCATTATAAATCACAGGTTGAAGAAGCAGGAAAAGTAACATATTATAATTATGATTGTGGCAGCGGATTACTTACATCAAAAGGTAAAAATACGGATTCGTCCAAAAACACTCAATATACATATAGCGGAATAGGTGTATTAACCTCTGTTCAACAAGCAATCACTACTGCTGAAGGCGATACCATTAATCAGACTGTTGAATATTCTTATGATGATAATGACCGAATTTCTTCAATTTATCATAATGGTTGTCTTTATGAGTACACATATAACCCAAATGGCAAGATTGAAAATGTAATTGTAAAGGAATCTGCTGAAGATAATTCCAATATTGATTACTCCATATCATATGAATATAATCTTGATAATGTTGGCAAAGTGATTTTTGGTAATGGTGCAAGCATTGTCTATGAATATTCCGGAGACAATATAACAAAGACTATCTATGATAATGGTAAATCAGGTGATGAAAAAGAAACCTATGTTTACTCATATAAGTATAACAGTGACGGATCTGTTGCAGAGATGACCGATGAGGTTTCAAATACAGTTACAACTTACACAAAAAAAGGCTCTACTGTAAAGAAAAACGGCTCAACAATTTATTCTAATACAGGCAGTAGAATAAATCTCTTTGGCACATCGTTTTCATACTCACAATCTTCATCTGAATCAAGAGATAAAACAAAAACTACAATCAAAGATTCATATATAGTTTCTGCTGTTCAAGGGCATACAGTAAAAGCTGAAACTGTTTTAGATACTTTTGACAGAACGATGAGTACATCAGTAGAAAACAAGGGTAATACCGACAAAAACACACATTATAGATTAACCTCCAGTACAAAATATGTTGAGGGTATTAACAATAGACAGACAAATTTAGTTTCCCATTACGAAACCGAACTTTCAAAACGTTCTAATAAAATTTTGCCTGAAAAATATGAGAATACCCGTATATCAGCAAAATGGAGCTATAAATATGACAATGTCGGTAGAGTAACATCTGTATTTAAGAAATCAACAAATAATATCACTCTTGCTCCGTCAAACAAGACCTCGTATGCATATAACGAAGGAGATTTAGTTCGTCATTATCAATATGATGAGGGTGGTCAGATTTCTTTAGAAATTAACCCCGAATCCCATACTGCAATAAGATATTATTATAATGAAGGCGGAAACATTTCTAAAAAAGTTTCTTATGAAAATTTAACAAGTAGCGATTATTCATATGATTACAGCACTGATAAATTGTCTTTTAATCCAAAATCAAATGGAACAACCACAAATCTTACATATAAATCAAACGGCATGACAGATTATCTTACAAGTTATAATGGTAAAACAATTACTTATGATAAAGCAGGAAATCCGTTGGATTATGCAGGAAATGGTATGGATTATTCCTCTATTTCAGGTACAATGACTTGGAATGGTGACTTGTTAACCTCTTTCAGTAATGGCAACGACATTTATAAATATACATATGATGGTGACGGAAAAAGAACTTCCAAAACCTATTATGAAAGCAAACATGATACTGTGCCTACATCAAGAATAGAATATATTTGGGATGGTGATATTATCACCGGTTACAGAGCTCAGTTCTATGGAGAACTAACTGAAAATGATTCACAATCCCCTTCAAACACTGGCGAAAAAGTTCTTTATTATGATAAAACTGTCAAGGTAATCTACAGCAACAATGATATAGTTGGTGTTTGCGTTGTTGCAAATGAGGGTGAACCTTCTGATAAAAATACTTCAGTAGAAATCAACGATGCAATAAAAAAGTTAGATTGGGATCAGTCTGCAAATTACACTTTTGTAAAAGATGGTCAAGGCAATATTACTGAAATATATGATCCAAGTGAAAAAGTAATTATTTCTATGTCCTATGATGCTTATGGAAATATGACGCCAAATTATATGGGCACATTTGTCCAAGATATATTAAATGAATATAAAGGCCAGCAAACAGGAACATGGTGGATTGATTTAATTTCGGCATTCGTCTGTGCTCTTGTTATAGCAATGTATTTAAGTGGAATATTTGTAAGTGTTGAACAAGGTTTCAAAGGATATATTTATGATATTGAAACAGGTTTATATTACGGAAAGAAACGATATTATTCGCCAGCTTGGGGCAGATTTATCAATGCCAGCGACCCTATGACCTTAACAGAAGATATGAGCAGCGTATATAATTCAAATCTCTTCAACTATTGCGGTAATGATCCTGTAAATAACATAACTAAAACAGGTTTCAATTCTCCCGATCAGGTTATAAGCGATTCCTTTGTACCTCAATTAGTAAACAGCACAAATAACCTGATTAAAGAAAATCGCTCAACAGCAAAATACTTCGGTGAAATTTCAACAGGATTAGATACCCTCAGTCTTGGTTTAAGAAGCACCTTAGATGCAGATGCAAAATCCTATTGGGATGAAACTTTACACAAGCAAAAAGATGTTGTTGATAACGGATATGGATTTAATTACATTCAATCTGCTATTGATAAAAATACATCTTCTGTAACAAAGTATTCTGTAAACGAGCAAAATACACCATATAAGGTTTCAGAATCTATTGATTAAAATTTATGATACAGATATGCCATTGGGCATATCTGTATCAGTTAGAAAGTGGTAATGATATTATGAAAAAGCTTATTAGTATAATACTGATATTAACAATGTTTACATCTGTGATATATCCTTGTCAAAGTGTAATAGCAGCAGAAATAAAGCAAAATAACGCACTGACTGTTAGTGAAAATATTATTAAAATGACAGATGAATATAATACTGAATACGAAGAAAAATTAGATAATTCTGATTCGGAAAGTATAACAGTTGACAACAGACTGATTGTTGAAACTAAATCAAAAATCAACACATATGATTCTGTTGATGAGGTTTATGGTTTAGGTTATGCTTTTATTCAGTTTGATAATGAGGAAGATACTCAAAAGGCAGCATTTCAGTATAAAAAGCAAGGCTTAACTGTATCTAATGACAGAATATATAATCTCAATGCCACTTCATATGCAAATTTTTCTAATGATGAAAAATGGGCGTACACATTTACAGAATCAGATACAACTGTTAAATATTTTAAAAATAAAAAGTTATCCGATGTAACTGTCGGAATTATTGATTCTGGTATTGATTATACACATTCTCTTCTTAAGTCAAGAGTTTTACGAACAAACACTAATTTCAGCACATCAGGTAATCAAAATGATGAAATGGATGACCAAGGTCACGGAACAAGCTGTGCAGGAATCATTGCACAGGCTACTACCGATAATGTGAAAATTCAGGGCTTTAAAGCAGGCAGTGCGGACGGGCATGTGTATACTTCATCTCTTATATGCACTTATGAATATATACTTAATATGAATGAGAAGCCTGATGTAATCAATATGAGTTTTGGCGGATATGGAAAACCTCTCCCAACCGAAACGCAATTGCTTGAAGAACTGAAAAAAAGTGGAATTGCTTTAATTGCAAGTGCAGGAAATGAAAATCTTGATACTGCAGACAGCACACCTGCAAATGATGAAAATGTTTTTGCTGTTTCTGCCTTTGACCCAAATGGAGTAAAATGTTTTTTTTCAAATTACGGAACTACTGTTGACATAGCTGCTCCCGGGACGAATGTATACACATCTAAACTTGGTGGTGGATATACAAACAGTTTTACAGGTACATCAGCCTCTGCTCCTTTTGTTTCAGCGGCTGCTGCAATTGTTCTTATGCAAAATAATACACTGACTCCTGATGAAGTATATGAAAAAATCAAGGCTTCTGCATTCAATACAAACAAATCTGCAGACAAATTGTGGGCAGGTGCAGGGCTACTTAATTATTTTAATCTTATTGATGGCGATAGAAAAAGCCCTGTCACATTTAATTATGAGGGCGGACAATATGATGACACTATCAAAGTGGAATTGACATCTGCAGACAGACTTAACACAAAAATCATTTATACTACTAATAATACTTTACCAAGTGCATCAAACGGAACAAAATATTCAGGTCCGATTACAATTGATACTCACGCAACTATAATTGCCGCTGCCTTTCCAATCGTTGGCAGTTCACTTCACAGCCAATATACTTCTGCAAGTTATCAGATATTCAGAAATGCCGATGAAAATGATTTTGAAATTACTGATGACGGAACAATAACATCATATAACGGTAAATATGTTGCTATCAAACTGCCTGATACTATTAAAGGAATAACACCTACTGCTATCGGAGAAAACTGTTTTAAAAACAGTGATATTGTTAATATAGAATTACCAAAAACAATAGATGAATTAAAGAGCAATGCCTTTGAAAACAGTTCACTGCAGCGAATTGTGGCAGAAGGAGTTGAAAGCTGTTGGAATACGGCAGTGTTTAAAAACTGTTTTTCTCTTAATGAAGAATATATGCCGAATATAACTTATCTTGGCGAAGAAGCGTTTTATAATTGCAGTATGATAAATACTTTTTCTTTTAAGGATAACCTTAAAACTGCCGAAATACAATGTCTTTCCGGGACAGGTATAACCGAGGCTGATTTTCCAAATTTAATATATATAAACAGAGCATTTGAGTCTACGCCTGTAAAAACAGCATCTTTACCTAAACTGACAGATCTTAATGGTGCTTTCAGAGGATGTACTTTGCTTGAAAGTGTATATATCCCGAATGTTTACAAAATAGGAGAATATGCTTTTGGCGGATGTGTTTCATTACCGCAGGATATGGATTTTTCTAAAATTACAGAAGTTGGATCTAACGGTTTTGCAGAAGCACCATTTGAAATTATAGATTTACCAAATTGCACAAAGCTTTGGGGCTACGCATTTAAAGATGCATTTTCAAAAACAATAAACCTGCCGATGTGCAAAACACTTGGCGGCGGTGATTTCACGGGTGAGTATATAGAAACTGTGAACATTGAAAATGCAGAAAGCATAGAAAGTATAATTGATGCTGAATTTATCAATGCATTTTCACTAAAGAACATATATGCGCCAAAGTTAAAACAAGTTCCTGCATTTGATTTTGACGATGTGGGATTGCAGCAAATTAAAAACGGTAAGAAACCTGTCATTGAATTTATTTACGCACCTTCAGCAACAAAATTCAATTACAAACGCTCAAACTTTAAAGCTTGCGATAAGCTTGACTTCCTTTTTGCACCAAATCTTGAAAGTATAAGCGGCTATTTCTATTTTCCTGAAAATGATAATTTTACATTATATTTATCAGATAGTTTAAAGGTAGGCACCAATCTAGAAAGCAACATAAACGGAAAATATACTGTTGTTGCACCTACAGGCTCTTTTGCTGAACAATGGGCAAAAAAAGAATGGATTTATTATCCTGATGGATTGAATTTTATTCCGAGTGACAGCCGTGCTGTTGATGAAAATAACAAAGATTTAGTGGAGGGTATTAACACACACGCTAAAGGTAAATCAATCTGCACATCCGTTGCCGGCTTGAGATTTGGTTTTGACTGGACTGCAATACCTGAAGTTGAAGAGCTTGCAAGCAATATTGAATACGGATTTATTTACAGTCAGAAAGGTGCAGAAAATCTTTCTATAGACACTGTGGATAACAAGAATGTTAAGCGGCTCGTTGCAAATAATCGTGTAACAAACGGTGACAATACATCATTCAATCTTGTTATTGCAAACATTCCTGATTCTTATCAGAGCAGAGAAATAACGGCAAGAGCATATATTTGTATTGACGGAATGTATTTTTATTCAAATGTTCAAAAGGCTTCATTCAAGAGTGTTGCTGACCTTGTTTTAGCTGATGATGAGATTGATTTAAGCACAAAAAATGCTGTTAAAAATTTACTTGCCAAGGAGGCATAGCAATGAAGGAAAAATACTTAAAGCCAGCTGCTTATATTGAAGAATTCAAAACAGTTGATGTTATCACAACAAGCATCAACGATATTAAGCCTGATGACAATATTGTTGACGGCAGTGATGGATGGTAATATGAAAAAGCAATTACTTATTATTTCAATAATTGTTGTTATAGTCAGTATTTTTGTTTCATGTTCAGTCAATAAGGAGGGCAACATTCAGTTGCCCTCTACAACTGCTGTTACGGATGAACAAGGCACAACGCATTATTATGAGCCTGTGACAGAAGATAAAAACGCCACTGTTTTCGCTGAAATTGTAACGGATGATAACGGCAAAGCGGTCGCAAAAAAGAATGGTGAATATGTTACTAAAGAACATACTACCATTCTAACTACTACTGAAAAAACAATTTCATCAACAAAACAGGCACAGAACAATTCCTCTGAAAATTCTGACGATAATAAAATTGAATTTGAAACAACAACGAAAAGAGATAAAACTACTACAACTACTGCTGCAGTTAAGCCAACCGAAAAAGAAACAACTTCAACTGCAAATCCAACAAAGATTTCTACTGATAAAGACGGCTGGATTGATAAGTGGTATTAAAACATAAGAAAAGAGAAGAATTTTGAAAAAAGTATTATTAATCATTATGTGTATTATTATTTCATTTGCTTTAGCTTCCTGCAGTAATAATACATCATCTGAAAATAAGATATCATCAAAAAACAATAATCAAATTGTATCAGAGAAAAAAACTGATACAGTTACAGAAACATCAACTGAGCCAAGTAAAGATACTGAAAAAAAGATTAAAAAGTTTTATGTAAATTACAGTGGTTTCAAAATGGATGTTGATTTTGACGAAGATGATATAGCAGATTTATTAGATGCAGAAAAGAATGCCACTGTTCCCGATGTAAAAATGAAGACATCCTTTGCTGAACTTATAGCAATATACGACGATAATACTGAAGGTGTTTTCGGTACAATTTATATGGGAGAAGATGATTGCTACTACTTAAAATTCGCTAACAGCGAAATTGAAGGTGCCGCATATAAAATGGGTGATTCTTCATTAACCGAAAATCTATTCTAAAATTTGAATTATCAATAAATTAATTACTATTGCAAAAAGGAGGTCGATATATACATGAGAAAATCTTTTTCTTCTCAAAACAAAGTGAAATCAACGGATATTTACGATAAAAAATGTAAGATTATTACTAAAACAGGATTATATTTTGAAGATAGTGTATTCGATATTATTATCAAAGTCGGCAAGCCCGATAAAGTTGATAAACCAAGTATTCACAATATCTCACTAACATATTCAAAGGTTTTAAGCTAAATAAGTTGAAAAAAGCGTTTGAATTACAGAAAAAAATTCTTAAAATGAATAATTCGAACGACAATATTATTTTTAGCTATAATTTAATGCTTTACGATTTGTTTGTTAACGGTTACAGTTCCTGACAGGTTATGAACTACCTGACCATTACCAATATAGATACCAACATGACTGTAGGGATTAGAAGCATATCCATAGACAGTTGCGCCAACCTGTATCTTACTAAAATTACTTGATATTTTCCAACATATTCATATTATAAATCAGTAAATTTTATAGAGGTTATCTTTGTCGTATATTAAATCAAGTAAATACTCTTTCTGTTGTATATATTTAAGATGGGTACTTCACTACACCTATCATGATGACAGGAGCCACCTTCCACCAATTGATCATAATACTCTTTTGGCGGAAGGATTTTCTTTTTGTTCATTGCATTTTCAATTTGTAAAGCAGACTGCTCTTGCCGCCATGTTTTCTGTATCTCTGTTCAGTAATGATAAAGCCTTCTTTTCTTAAATCTTTCAAAGCTCTCCGAACTGTTGATTCAGAGAGTTTTAATTCTTTTGCTATGGTAGGAATAGAGGGCCAGCATTCTCCATCCTTATTGGCTCTGTCAAAAAGATAGATATATACAGATACAGCACGGTGTGACAAATCTGCTTTGTAAATATGATTAAGTCTGCCTATCTTGTTCATCCTCTTTTCTTGATGGTGGTTCAATTTTAATAGAAGTAGACTTATCCTGTTCTTCGGCTTTCTGTTGACTTTCATCGTAATTTGCTTCTGTTTTTTCATTTTCAACAGACTGTTCTGCCTTTACATGATTTTGACCGCCTGATGATGAGTTGTTGTTATCTTCATTTTCCTCAGCAGGATCCATCCATTCAGGATGATATCTGCGTATTATCTCATCTATCAATTCATTCTTATTGGCATACTTAACCTCACGATTTCCCTGTTCTTCCATTTCATATGGTTCTTCAAATTCAATACCCCATTTGAAAAACAATTTCAGCTTCACTTTCATCGGATAACAGCCTGTTTTCATAACAATAAAGTTTCCCTTGGGCAGAGACTTTAACTCATCGGGTGTCATCAATGGTCTTTCTATCATTTGCAGTGACTGTGACGGATCGTTCTTGCTTCTGCTTACCGAGCCTGTCATGACTGTTCTGCTGCCAAGTGCTTTTGACAATACATCTGCCGAGCTGCTATTTGGAGCAAAACCACCGAATATTGTGAGTTGTGTATTATCAATAATAATCTCACTGCCTTCCTTACCATAGTTCTTTTCAAGCTGAGCAAAGGATTGTATAATCGGCACAATCTGTAATCGTCTTGAACGGGATGCACTGAACATCATTTCTGCTGATTCTATCTTGGGCAGCGTGCCAAACTCATCGCAGAAAAATACACAGCGATTTTTAAGTTTACCACCGTTTTCATCAGCAACCGAGAGTATCTCTCTGTATAACTGCTGAATAATTAAGGAAATCATAAAGAACGTGTTCGGGTTTTCTTCAGGCATTACAAGAAAAATTGCAGACTTTTCATTACAGAATCGCTCTGCATCTATCTCTGTATCAAAACACAAAATCTGCTCAAGTTCTGAGTCGAGAAAAGCATTAAGTCTTGATAATGCAGTAGACATAACAGAAGCCATACTCTGTTCTGCTGTTTTCAGAGCTGCCCCTGCAAACCACTTTGCTTTGTGTTCATCAGGAAGAAGTTCCATTAAGGTCTGAAATTGATTCTTTCCTTTATTGCCTTTACCCTTTGCAGGAGCCAACAGTTCCTGAATGATTTTGAACACTGATACAATGTGTCTTTCTTCAGGCTCACAGAATTCAGCAACAAGCAATATTGTTGCTGACAACAGACCTTCAGCGGCATCATAGAAATATGCGTTTTGTCCGAAGGAGGCGGCATCCATTCCTGACAGGATTATGGTTTTAGCAATTATCTTTGCATACTTTTCTGCCTTTGCCTTGTAAACTAACATCTTCGGATTTTTCTGATACATATCCATATACTTATTTACAAGGTGTAAAAGATTGTTACCATTACTCTTGGTAGGATTACGCAGATCAATGACTGATATGTTGTAACCATAATACTTTTGGGCAATCGTGCCATAGTTTCGCATGATGTCACCCTTGGTATCGGTTGACAAGAAAGACATACTTGTTGCAAGAGCATATTCAATACACGGATACATCCAATATGCTGTTTTACCAACACCGGCAGCACCAATCATAAGTGCATGAACATCTCCTGTATCCACAAGTGCTGTTGTGTCGAACTTAGTTCCTTTACAGCCAACGATCAAACCTTGTTCTGTTGGCAGACAGTTTCCTTTACGCCATTCTTTCGGATTGAATGGTACTTCTGCATAGGTGTCATGGATTTCCTTTTTAGTTGCCCAACGAGCAGTACCATGCTGTCCGTTACCAACCGTTTTATTTTTAATTTCATTTAAGCTGTAGACATGTGTCAACAATGTTATTCCACTAAGAATAGACACCATTACAACTGCAACTACAACCAAAGCCATTATATTACCCAATTGATTTCACTCCCTTCTTCGTCTGCATTTAAATAATCTTCATTCCAGTCTTTATATGACGGAACAATTATTTCTGATTTATAACCATTCATATTATCCAATTTATTTTGTGTTCTTTTAGCAGCTCTCTGACCATAAAAATCGTTATCATAACCTATGAACACTTCATTGATATTCGGATAATCATTCAGGCATTGAAAAAGCACCCTGTCCGAGATGGAGCAGGATGCTGCGTAACTATTTTCTTTCCAATTTTCTTTATTCATACATATATATGAGAGCATATCAATGGGCGCCTCAAACAAGAATAGTTTGTTATTCGTTCCAATCCAATGGAATGCAAACTCATCTAAACTGCCTTCAGCATTTCCCTTGAATGTGTTGCTTTTGAGTATCCCTCGCTTATTAGCATGACGAGGAACACCGTTTTTATCAAAACCAACGAACACCGCATTGTGATAATCTAATGATTCAAAAATCATTTTCTTATCCACAAATGCCTGAATGATATCCTCATCAATACCTCTGACATTGCACAGATAATCTTTGACTCTGTTCATATTCCAATATGCTTTGGGCATTTCAAATGGTTTTCGTTCAATTTCTTTTGGTTTGGTTCTGATGACAGCACCGCATTTTCCATCTAAAAGAAACTGCACAGCTTCAGCATATTCTTTGTTATAGAACTTTCTGACAAAGCCTACTGCATCACCGCCGACTCTTTCATACTGATGAAACCAAAGGTTTCCTCTAATAGTGACCTTCTGTGTTCCGTCAAGCCATTCATATTCACTGCCTGACCTTTTCAAAGTTTCACCCTGACTTTTGAGCAGTTCTACAATATCTGTAGTTCTTGCTCGTTCTCTTTCTTCTTCTGTAAAATGAATATATGATGACAATTTAAGACCTCCTTTGTTTTTTATCAACATATAATTATTGTAAAAATTCTTTCAAAAATTCAAATTTTTTGTGTTGCCTTTTGCAATTTTCGACACTATATATATGAAACACAAAATTTTTGATATTTTTAGTGTCAAGATATAAAAATGATACGTTTTTGTAGAAAAAATGTGCAGTTTTGCATTTTGCATTGACAATTTGCCAATAAAGCCTATATTAAAAGTGTATTATTCTTTTTTATTTAAGGACAAATTCATCTTATTTCTCGGATGCTTTGACTCTAATATCTCACGGGTTTTGCTTGTGCTGATATGGGTATATATTTGTGTTGTAGCAATAGAACTATGTCCGAGAAACTGCTGAATGTATCTTATATCCACATCTTCATTGTGGAGCTCAGTTGCGAAAGTATGTCTGAACATATGTGGTGTAATGTGCAATGGTGCTCCAACAGCATTTGCATAATCATTAACCATATATCGTATGGACTGCTCAGATAAGCGATTGCCTAACCTATTTACCAATAGGTAATAAGACTTTTGCGAACGGCTTATCAGGTAATTGCTTATCGTTTTACATAAATCGTTACTTATGCACATAATGCGTTCTTTTGAGCCTTTGCCGAAGATACGAATTGTGTTATCTCCGAGATTGATAGCTGAAGTTTTCAGATTCGAAATTTCCGAAACTCTCATACCGGTAGAGAACAGCAGTTCCAGAACAACGATATTTCGAAGAGCCACCTCTTTTTGATACTTAGTAACAGTAATGGAATGTTGTTTGTATGCGTAGGCAAGCATATTCTGAATACAGTTCAATGGTATCGTTCTTGGCAACTTTAAGGCTTCTTTGTATTTCAAAATGATTTTATGGAACGGATTGAATTCAATAATATCCTCAATTTCCATATACCGATAAAATGCTTTAACACAGGCAATCTTTCGTTTGGCACTTTTTGGCTTGTACTTATTGTGTAGCATATTGATATATGAATTGAGTTCATTTTTGTCAAAACAGTCACGATGCTTCATAAAATCGCAAAACTGTTTCAAATCAATTTTGTAAGCCTTGAGAGTTAGGTCACTTAAACCTTTTAAGGACTTACAGACTATCAAATATTTATCCTTTTCATCAACTAAATTAAACATAAAAAATCCTCCGTATATTGATAAATCAATTATGACGGAGATTATCTCAAAAGTCGATTGAAAATGATGGATATTTATAAAAAGTATGCAATTTTGCACGGAAAATGTGCATTTTTGCATTTTGTATAGATTTAATTAGCATTTTGTGCTATTAAAAATAAAAAATATATTTGAGTAGAGGATAATATTCAATTATCAAATA
>NZ_CAKSZA010000006.1 GCF_934525195.1 uncultured Eubacterium sp. | reverse complement strand
GCCGGAGCTGCTGCTACTGCTACTGCTGCTGCAGTTACGCCGAATGTTTCCTCGATTGTTTCTTTGAGTTCTTTAAGTTCAAGAACTGTAAGTTCTGCGATTGAATCTACAATTGCTGTAATCTTTTCTGATGCCATGATTTTTTCCTCCGTTATAATTAGAATTAAATTTAGTAATTATTCTGCCGGTGTTTCAGCCGGTGCTTCTGCAGGAGTTTCCTTAGCCGGAGCTTCCTCAGGAGCTGCTTCAACTGCTGATGCACCGCCCTTTTCTTCAAGTGCATTAACTGCACGAGCGATACAAGCGATAGGTTCTACTACAACACTTGCGATAGTTGCAAGGAGAGTTTCTCTTGAAGGAAGCTTAGCGAGTGCTACAACTTCTTCGTTAGCGATAACTGCGCCATCGAGATAACCTGTCTTGATATTGAAGCTTTCATTTTGTTCTGCGTACTTGTTGAGGATACGAGCTGCTACTACGTAATCGTCAACAGATGTTGCAACTGCTGTTGTACCTTCTACAACAGAATCCGCAATCTCAAGTCCAACTTCTTCAGCTGCACGCTTAAGGATAGAATTCTTAACTACTGTGTAAGTAACGCCTGCTTCACGAAGCTCTTTTCTGAGCTTTGTATCGTCTTCAACGTTGATACCCTTGTAGTCAACAACTACACCTGCGCATGAACCCTTGATGCGTTCTGCAAGATCGGCAACTTGTTGCTTTTTCTTTTCAAGAACTACTGTACTTGGCATATTTTAGTTTACCTCCATAATTATTTTGCCGCACAAGCGGACTTTGGAGCTATCCAACAAATATAAAAGTGCATCCCCAAATCGAGGATGCACGACATTACATAAATTTGCACGAAAGTGCTACATAATGCTCATTCCTCGGTAGGCGACAATGCTTATGTCACAGGGACACCTACTGTCTTTGGTTGAACAGCTTGTATATTGTATCACAAGAGAGCGCTCTTGTCAATAGCTTTTAAAATATTTATTTTGTTTTAACACTTTTTACACTCGACCATGAAGAGTATTTTTTACTGCCGTTCACAGTTATATATGTTCTTATCCTTACAAAATATTTTTTCTTTGATTTTAATCCGGTTATCTTTTTAGATAATGTACTTGAATTTTTAATAGTTACCACTTTTTTATTATTTTTAAATTTTTTATCAGTCGAAATTTGAATTTGGTATCCGGATGCATTTGAAGGTTTTGTCCACTTAACAACAAGTGCTTTTTTTGCAGAAGATAAAGTTTTTATAGATGTTTTACTTGGTGAATTTACAGTATCTTTATAAAAAGAATAATTACAAATTCTACATGAATAATAAGTAAGCTCATCTGAAAATCTATTAATTTGATAATCATGAATATGCTCACAAAGTTTTATTTGTGCATCATATTTTTGATCATCTTCAAGTAAACAATTCACTTCAATATAGTAAATTCCAGGTGTTAACTTTCCAGCCCCTCTTTCCTTATGAGTAACATCATTATTTGTTGTAGAGAACAAATCATCGCCATAAGCGTTTTTAACATACGCATATGAATCGGAATATCCAGAACTGTTAATAAGCGGATTGAGAATTTCGACCTCATAATATCCAGTTTTTACTATTGTAAACTTAAACCAACCTTCTCCTTGATCTATCCAATCAGCATCATCACTATTTACCCATTCAGAATTATTATTTATAAAGCTTATTGTTTGAGTTTCGCCAACCGATATATCATAAGCAGTTTTACTAGTATTAACACTTCCTATATATTCTGCATGTGCAGTAATACAACTCATAAATGATGTAATTAATATAGTCAAGCTTAACAATATTGATACAAATTTCTTTTTCATAATATTTTTCCTTCTAAATAGAAAATTGTGTAGAAAATCTATTGACTAACTACACAATTTTAATAATTCGTTTATTCTGCAGATGCTACAGAGCCAACCTTTGAAGGGTTGATTCTTACGCCTGGACCCATTGTTGAAGCCACTGCGCAAGACTTAATGTACTGACCCTTTGCTGCTTCAGGCTTTGCCTTGATAATTGCGTCAAGGAGAGCATTGAAGTTTTCGAGGAGCTTTTCAGTACCGAATGATACCTTGCCGATTGGGCAGTGAATGATGTTTGACTTGTCAAGACGGTATTCAATCTTACCTGCCTTAGCTTCCTGTACAGCCTTTGCTACATCCATAGTAACTGTACCTGCTTTTGGTGACGGCATCAAGCCACGAGGGCCGAGAACCTTACCCAAACGACCAACAACGCCCATCATATCAGGAGATGCGATACATACATCGAACTCCATCCAGCCGCCTTGAATCTTCTGCATCAAGTCCATATCGCCAACGAAATCTGCACCTGCTTCTTGAGCAGCCTTTGCAAGATCGCCCTTAGCGAATACTGCAACCTTAACATCCTTACCTGTACCGTTTGGCAAAACAACTGCGCCACGAACCTGCTGGTCTGCATGACGAGAGTCAACGCCCAAACGAACATGTACTTCTACTGTTTCATCAAACTTAGCCTTAGCTGTCTTTTCAACGAGATCCAAAGCTTCTTTTGATGTGTATAAATTAGCGCGGTCAATCAATTTTGCGCCATCTGTATATTTCTTTCCGTGTTTCATTAAAATACCTCCAGTGGTTAATCGGATTTTTCCTCCCACATTGGGAATTAGTCTTCTACTACTACACCCATGCTGCGAGCTGTACCTGCGATCATTGACATAGCTGCTTCAACTGATGCTGCATTAAGGTCAGCCATCTTTTGCTCAGCAATCTTCTGAACATCAGCCTTTGAGATTGTTGCAACCTTTGTCTTGTTAGGTACGCCTGATGCCTTGTCAATTCCGCATGCTTTCTTAATAAGAACTGCTGCAGGCGGTGTCTTTGTGATAAATGTGAATGTACGGTCTTCATATACAGTAATTACTACAGGAATGATAAGACCTGCGTCATTCTTTGTTCTTTCGTTAAAGTCTTTTGTAAAAGCAACAATGTTTACACCGTGCTGACCAAGAGCCGGTCCTACAGGTGGTGCCGGAGTTGCTTTACCGGCAGGAATTTGAAGTTTAATTAAACCTACTACCTTTTGAGCCATAATTATTTTCCTCCTAAAAAATGTGGTTATTGGCGGAGAAGCATATCTCCTCCCACTCATAAGATGCTATAAATAACACCCTACGGTAAATGCAGCAAAGCTGCTGATTACTAAAATCAATCTTTGACCTTTTCCAATTGGTCAAGTTCAAAATCAACTGAAGTTTCACGGCCGAACATAGATACAATTGCTTGTACGCTGTTGTTGGCTGTGTCTATTGATTCAACAGTACCGGTGAAGCCCTCAAGAGGACCGTCAATAACTGTTACCATATCGCCCACTTCGTACTGAACCTCTACGCTTACCTTTTCTACGCCGAGATTTCTAACTTCTTCCTCGGTAAGAGCAACAGGCTTGCCCTCAGGTCCAACAAAACCTGCACAACCTCTTGTGTTGCGGACAATGTACCAAGTGTCGTCTGTCATTATCATCTTTACCATAATGTATGAAGGGAATATTTTTCTCTCGATTTCCTTCTTTGTGCCGTCGTCCTTAACTTCAACAACGGTTTCGGTAGGAATGACAATATCCTGAATCATATCAGTAAGATTAAGGTTTTCGACCTTATTTTTAAGGTCGGTTGCTACCTTGTTTTCATAACCTGAAAATGTGTGAGCAACATACCATTTTGCTTCTTCCATCGTGTGCCTCCTTGATTATTCGGCAGTGGTGGCTTCTGTTGTAGCTTCGGTAAGAGCCTCTGCTGTTGTTTTCTCGTTTGTTGATTCTGACTGGCTTGTAGTTGTTTGTGCCAACTGCTTGATGCCCTTCATACCGCTTGTAAGACCAAGGTCGATAACATAAATTACCGCACTTACGATAGCGATTACTACGATAACAACAAGAGTGTTCTTTAACACTTCCTGTGCTTTAGGCCATGAAACCTTTTTACCTTCACTGTTTACACTCTTAAAGAAACTTGCGATTGACTTGAACGGATTTTTCTTAGACTTCTGCTTATCGTTTTTTGACTTCTTAGCGTCTGTCTTCTTAGCCTTTTTATCTTCAGCCATCGTTATTCCTCCGTTACTTTGTTTCTCTGTGAAGTGTGTGCTTCTTACAGAAACGACAATACTTGTTCATTTCAAGTCTGTCAGGTGTGTTTTTCTTGTTTTTCATTGTGTTGTAATTGCGTTGTTTGCATTCAGTGCAAGCTAATGTAATCTTAACTCTCATTTTGGCACCTCCTAATTAATTTCGATAACAATCTCCCTCGTGCTGTCTGGGTTCGCAACGCTTACGAACCTGTCGAAAACAGGGCACAAAAATAAAAACCCTTTTTACGAGGTACAAAGACTATACCACAAATGTCAATCAATGTCAAGTCTTTTTTAAATGTTGCGTTCGATATGAAGCATATATACAAGAATGTATATATTTAAGCTAAAATTTATGTTGAAATTTATTTATAATGTATTATAATATATATACAATTTTATTACAACATTTTTTTCGCATACAGGGAGATTAATATGAAGGCGGTTATTATCGGTGGCGGTGCTTCGGGCATTGCGACTGCTGTCAGAATAAAACAGAATAATCCTAACCTTGATGTAACCGTGCTGGAGCATCTTGACGATATACTAAAGAAAATTCATGCAACAGGCAACGGCAGATGCAACATTGCAAACAAAAATGCCGAGCACTGCAACGAAGTGTTTGAATTCTTGAATTCCGTGGGTATTGTTTTGCGTGAGGACGAATGTGGCAGAATGTATCCGTATTCTCTTCAAGCCTCAACCGTTGTTGAAGTGCTCAAGAACCAATGCGACGAACTCGGCATAAATATAGTGACCGAATGTGAAATAAACAGAGTTGAACATTTTGGTGACGGATTTTATGTTTACACAAACAAAGGTGTATTCGACTGTGTTACCCTTGTGCTCGCTACGGGTGGCAAGGCGCAGAAATCACTCGGCTCGGACGGCAGCGGATACGATTACGCAAAGGCTCTCGGTCATTCAATCACCGAGCTTTCCCCTGCCCTTGTTCAGCTCAAATCATCAAACAAGAATTGCCGTTCGCTAAAAGGCACGAGAACAAAATGCCTTGTTAAAATCGAAACCGACGGTGAGATTTTGGGTGAAGAATACGGCGAATTGTTGTTTACGGACTACGGTCTTTCGGGCATCGTTGTGATGAATCTTTCAACCCTCATCAACGACGAAAGACTTCAATCGGGACAGGACAAGACTGTTGCAATCATCGACTTCGTTCCTGAAATGAGTGAAGAACAACTTGTGGCTCACTGCGAAAAATTTCATTCGTTTGACGGAATACTTCCGCTGAAGCTTGCAACAATAATCAAAAAGCAATCGGGCGGTGACATCCAAAGAGCGGCAATGTGCATCAAGAATCAGCGAATAATCATCACAGGAACAAAGGGATACGAATTTGCCCAAATCACAAAAGGCGGAGTTCCTAACAACGAATTGACAGATGAAAACGAATCAACGCTTGTGCCGTTCCTTTATATAGTAGGCGAGTTGACCGACAACCAATTTGAATGTGGAGGTTTCAACCTTACTTACGCAATATACAGCGGACTCAACGCCGCAAACAGCATTACAAAAAGATTGACATTGAATAACTATGATAAGAATTAACGAAATAAAGCTGTCGCTTGATGACGACGAGGCTCTCCTCAAATCGAAGGCGGCAAAGACCTTAAAAATAAACGAAAAATACATCACAAATCTGACGATATTCAAAAAGAGTGTTGACGCTCGACGCAAGGATGATGTTCATTTCACATACAGCGTTGATGTGACAATATCGCTTGACGAGGAGCAGATTGTTGCAAAGTGCAAATCAAACAAGGCTATGATAGTTAAGCCTTACAAATACGAATTACCTGCAAACAACAGAGACTCACAGTTTCGTCCGATTGTTGTCGGATTCGGTCCGGCAGGAATGTTGGCAGGACTTATACTTGCACAGGCAGGCGCACAGCCGATTATCCTCGAACGAGGCAAGGACATTGACGCAAGACAACGTGATGTAAATGAATTTTGGACAAAGCGCAAACTTGACGAAGAAAGCAATGTTCAATTCGGCGAGGGCGGAGCAGGCACATTTTCGGACGGCAAGCTCACAACGGGAATCAAAAGTCCGTTCATCCGCAAGGTGCTTGACGAACTTTACGAAGCAGGTGCTCCCGAGGAAATTTTATATTCTTCAAAGCCACACATTGGCACGGACAGGCTTGCAATAGTTGTAAAAAACATCCGCAAGAGGATTGAACAACTGGGCGGAGAGGTTAAACTCGAATGCAGACTTGACAAACTCCACACGGCAAACGGAGCGGTTCAGGGTGTGTCATATATCTGCCACGGAGAACGCTTTGACATTGAAACCGACAGCGTAATTATGGCAATCGGTCACAGCGCAAGAGATACCGTTGAAATGCTGTACAACCTTGGAGTCGAGATTATTCAAAAGCCGTTTTCGGTCGGTGCAAGAATTGAGCATCCGCAGAGCCTCATCAACAAGGCGCAATATGGCAAATTCGCAGGGCACCCTAAATTGGGTGCTGCCGATTACAAGCTTGCCTGCCACGGACTTCACGAGCGAGGCGCATACACATTTTGTATGTGTCCGGGCGGAACGGTTGTTGCCGCAGCAAGCGAAAAAGAGGGCGTTATCGTGAACGGTATGAGTTCGCTTGCCCGTGACGGAGAAAACGCAAACTCCGCACTTTTGGTCGGAATCGAGCCAAAGGATTTCCCGTCTGACCATCCGCTTGCAGGAATATATTATCAAAGAGAAATCGAGCACAAAGCGTTTGAACTTGCAGGCGGAGATTACAGAGCACCGGCACAACTTGTCGGCGACTTTCTTGCAGGCAAAGAAAGCAAACAGCTTGGCGATGTTCAGCCTACTTGCCCTACGGGAGTTACGCTCACAAGCATTGAAGAATGTTTGCCGCAGAAAGTTTCGGCAACAATGAAAGACGCAATAGTGCAAATGGACAACAAGCTCCACGGCTTCAACCTATATGACGCAGTGCTCACGGCACCCGAAACAAGAAGTTCAAGCAGTGTCCGTATTTTGCGTGACGAATTCTTGGAATGCAACATTCAGGGCGTTTATCCTTGCGGAGAGGGTGCAGGATATGCAGGAGGCATTGTTTCTGCCGCAGTTGACGGAATCAAATGTGCCGAGGCGGTGCTCAAAGACGAGCATTACAAAATAAGTTGACTAAAAACAATATAAATAGTATAATATAAGACATCAAAAATTGGAGGACATTTCAATGTTAAATTCTGAAAAAACACTTGACCAAATCGTTGCTCTTTGCAAAGGCAGAGGCTTTGTATATCCGGGCAGTGAAATCTACGGCGGACTTGCAAACACTTGGGACTACGGTCCGTTGGGTGTTGAACTCAAAACAAACATCAAGGACGCTTGGAGAAAGAAGTTTATCCAAGAGAACAAATACAATGTAGGTCTTGATTCCGCAATTTTGATGAACCCACAGACATGGGTTGCTTCAGGACACTTGGGCGGTTTCTCTGACCCACTTATGGACTGCTGTGAATGTAAAACCCGTCACAGAGCAGACCAAATCATTGAGGACTTTGACGGCACAAATGTTGCAGGCTGGTCAAACGAAGAACTCAGCAATTACATCAAGGAAAAGAACATTCCTTGTCCAAACTGCGGTGCTCACAACTTCACCGACATTCGTCAGTTCAACCTTATGTTCAAGACTTTCCAGGGTGTAACAGAGGACAGCAAGGACGAAATCTATCTCCGTCCTGAAACTGCACAGGGTATCTTTGTTAACTTTGCAAACATCCAAAGAACAACAAGAAGAAAAGTTCCTTTCGGTGTTGCTCAAATCGGCAAGTCATTCAGAAACGAAATTACTCCGGGCAAATTCATCTTCCGTGTTCGTGAATTTGAGCAAATGGAACTTGAATTCTTCTGCAAGCCGGGTACAGACCTTGAATGGTTTGAATACTGGAGAGGCTTCTGCAGAGATTGGCTCTACTCACTCAACATCAAGCCTGAAAACCTCAGACTTCGTGACCACGACCCAGAAGAACTTTGCTTCTACTCAAAGGCAACAACCGACTTTGAATACAACTTCCCATTCGGTTGGGGCGAGCTTTGGGGCGTAGCAGACAGAACAGACTACGACCTCACACAGCACATCAAAACTTCAGGCAAGAATCTTGAATACTTTGACGGCACAACAAACGAGAGATACATTCCATATGTTATCGAGCCGTCACTCGGTGTTGAAAGACTTTTCCTTGCAGTTCTTTGCGAAGCATATGACGAAGAAATGCTTGATGAGGAAAAGAACGACAAGAGAATCGTTATGCACTTCCATCCGGCTCTTGCACCATACAAGTGCGCAGTTCTTCCTCTTTCAAAGAAGCTCAACGAGCAGGCTGAGGAAGTGTTCCAAAACCTTTCAAAGAAGTTTATGGTTGACTATGATGACGCAGGCTCAATCGGCAAGAGATACCGCAGACAGGACGAAATCGGTACTCCGTTCTGCATCACATACGACTTTGACTCTGTTGAGGACGGTTGCGTAACAGTTCGTGACAGAGATACAATGGAGCAGGTTAGACTTCCTATTTCAGAACTCGAAGCATTCATTGAAGAAAAAATCGCATTCTGACAAACATAACAAAAAGGCTACTTTGGTATTCACGCCAAAATAGCCTTTTTTATTTTTAATTAGCATGTCAGCTGATGGTGCGCTTGTTCGCAAACTCCATCTCCCCTTACATTTAATGGAAGACAGACAACACCAATCAGATTCACCAAAATATTAAGGCTCCCCTTTTTTGCAATAAAGGGGAGCTGTCGTGCTTTATGCACGACTGAGGGGTTAAAACAAACTAAAGGTTAAACCCGAAGTAAAACCCCACCGTCTTTTGCTTCGCAAAATCCACCTCCCCTTTTAAAAAATGGGAGGCATAATTTTGATTAGCTAGTCAATTTCATTCCATTGGGAAATCTTATTACTGCTTCGGGAGTCACTTCAAGCGATTCGGCAGTTGAATCAAAGCCGTCAGATTCGTTATAAAGATAAGCACATTTCATTTTGCATTCTGTGCCGTATTCATCAATAAGTTTTATATAGACAGCGGAAATTTTCACAGCACTGTCAAAACTTTCGGCATCAACCGAATAAACAGAATCGGATAACTTAATTTTGCATTTTTTGGAATAAACGATTTTTCCGTTTTCGTCCTCGGCTTCGAGATAAGCCTTTGTAATTTTCGGACATTCGGTATTTTCTTCCCAATTAATAGGGTTCTCATTAAAAATTATTCTTTCGTTTGTACCTGTCGAATCGATGTCATAATATTGGATTTGATTTATAAAGGAGTAATACTCGCCTACCCAATCAATATCCATCTGTTCGGAGGTGACATTTGTGCCGTCATCAACCGAAATATTCACCGTGTTTGAACCCGACATTTTAATCGGAATCACAGCACAAAACGAATTACCGCTCAACTCCGCTTCAAATGTTGTTTGCGGGTCGGTAGATTTCAACGCATCGGTCACAACAAACTTTACACTCGTACCTTTGACATAAGTTTTAGGTGCATAAGTAAAGGTCATTTCAACTTTGTCGGGATTGTCCTTGTCCACCTTTGAAACGAGGCAATCAACATCACACAGAATACTGCTGTCGTCATCACCGTCATTTTGATAAATCACCTGCCCCGACGGCAAGCTGTTCACCCTGCTTTGCAGATTTGCGATTGAATTTGACAAATTGACCGTTGTAAAAATCAACGCAACAACAAGCGCTGTTGACACAGCACCGAATATGATTGTCGTCTTTTTATTTTTAGCCTTGTATTCATCAAACGCCTGCTTCAAATTTTCAAGTTCGGCATTGTCGGACACCGAGGTTTTGTATTCGGGTGCAGATGTTCCGAGCAGTTCGTCCATACTGACATCAAAAAGACTTGCCAAATCAGTCAACTTTTTCAAATCGGGCATAGCCGTGCCGTTCTCCCATTTGGAAATAGTCTGACGGGATACATTCATTTTCTCCGCAAGGTATTCCTGTGAAAACTCCTTTTGCTTTCTAAACGCTCTCAAGTTCTCATCAAACTTCATATCAGTTACCTCCTTTGCTAACCTAATAATAGCAAAAATCAACCTTTTTAGCAATCAAAAAAGGCTTCCATAATGTAAACTTACGGTTGCAAAAAACAAAAGACTGCCGATAAAGCCTCTGAACCACGCCAAATATAATCCAACCGAATTATGCCTCCTCTTTTAGGAAAAGGGGAGGTGGCAACACAAAGTGTTGACGGTGGGGTTTTAAAAATGCTGTAAGTTTGATGCTTACAGCATTTTTGGCGTTTTCCGTTTTTTGCTCGGGGGCGGTACCATCGTACAGCTCCCACTCGCAAGAAAACGAAATTCAGAGACTTTCTTAGCAGTCTCCGAGCTATTAAACTATTTTACAACTTCAACATTAGTTGCAAGAACGAACTTATCGCCATCCTTGGTGTAGGTAACTTTAACCTTATCTCCCTTGTTAATGAGAAGAACATCCATACAATCGGTCACGGTGATGTAATAATACTTACCCTTAAGCTGCAAATAGTAAACCGTATTACCGTCATTTACAGAAGTTTTGATGTCCTTAACCTCACCTGTTACCGTGAGTTTTTGCTCCTGCGGTTTTTCAGGTGCTGTGCTTGATGAAGCGTCACCGTCAACTATTGTTGTTGATTCGTTTTCATCAACCTTGTAGTCGTCTGCGTCTGCATCTTGGGCAACTTTATTCTTGTCCTTTAGTGCCGAAATGTAGTTTTCAACAGCAGCATTGAGTGCTTTTGAATGTGATTTTTCGTTGTCGAGAAGTCCTGTGCCCACGATTGTTTTGTCATCAAGGTTTACAAGTGCATAGCCCTTAACTGTGTAGCCGTCACCGAAAAGTGACATAAAGTAAGTCGGCTGACCCTCAATGTCGAGAAGAATCGGGAATGTAGCCTGATAGCGATATTGCTGTACCATATCAACAGCGGAAGCTTGTGCGGAATTCTCCTGTGCACCGCCGTTTTTGTAATATCTGAGTTCCTTTGTACGCTGATTGCAAAGGATGAAGCCAAAGTTTGACGCATCAGACTCGGCAGAGGTGACGCCTGTGTAAACCCAAACGTCATCGTCCATAGCAATTACACCGCTTCCGTTTGAAGTGATGTTTACATCATTTTGGAAAATAATAGAGTTCCAGAAGCCGTGTGAAAGTTTGCCGTGATAATTATACTGCTGAATAACAAGATTTTCGTTATAAACAACGTCAATCCAGTTGAGGGAATCGTTTGTGCGAATTTGCCCCATACTGTAATATTCGCTTTCGCCTGTGAGTGCGTCGGTAACGATTGCTCCCTTTACATCGGTGCCGCCAAAAAGACCGATAGTCTTGTCAAGCACAGGTGTAATCCAATAAGGGTGTGCATCATCATCAATCTCAAAATTAGGGGTGTCAAGCAAAGCGGTCGGATACTGAAATCTCAAATGACGAATGAGTTTTTCGTTGAACAATTCTGTCGGAGAATATTTGATACCGCTTCCGAATTTTTCAACGCAGTTAACAACAGTTACATTTTGGCTGACAAGGTCGGTGAGCATATATGCAGGCAAGCCGTTCTTTGTGTTGTTGAACCACTTGAACACATTTGCATATTCAAGATACGCAACTCTGACCGGATGATTTTTGTAGTTGATTTGAGTTGAAACATTTGAAACAACATATTGGCTCTTATATTCTGAAAGTGAGCCGAGCTGCTGGTCCGCAAGAACTTTTGATGTGAGTGCATCAAGGCGAGGCACATCTGTATAGTTGATATCCTCAAAATCCTCTGTAAAGCTACTTTCCTTAACATCGACAAGTTCGCTGTAGCTCTTTGCACGGAAAAGTGTGCAACCGGCAAGCCAGCCGACACCCATCACGATAAGCATCATAGCAACCAAAACAATCGGATAAATCGCACGCTTTTTGCAATATTCTCGGCGTTCTACTTTCTTATTTGCACCGCAAAGAAAATAGAACGAAACGCAGAAAATCGCAATAAGTGCAAACCAAAATGTATAAAAATCAGTTGATTTGAAATTCATTGCAGGAATAGTCAAATAATAAAGCACGCCACCCGCAACTGCCGTGATAAGAAACGAAATCAAAAATTCAAGTCCTGCCTTCGGAGGCTTAACAACGACCTCAACATCACTGCTTGACGGCCACTTGAATTTTGATTTGAAGTTGCCGATTACTTCGTCAGCGTCATAATCCATATTTGGAATTTTATCACTCATAAAAATTCTCCTTTAAAAATAATATAAATATTATACTATATAAGCACCGCATAATCAAGCAAACAATTTTTAAACAAAGCGAAATTCGTTTTCAATCAAAAAACAGCTCTCCCTGCAAGCAAGGAAAGCTGTGTTGTAATTTTGATATTTAATTATCTTCTGTCGCCACGACGATTATCTCTTCTTGGCTTGCGAGGAGCTTCTTCAATATCATTTTCAGGTTTCATACCCTCAAGTTCAATCAAAGCGTCTCTTCTTGAAAGATTGATTCTGCCCTGATCGTCAATTTCAATGCACTTAACAATGATTGAATCGCCGACATTGACAACATCCTCAACCTTTTCTGTTCTCTTAACATCAAGACGGGAAATGTGAACAAGACCTTCCTTGCCCGGAGCAATCTCAACGAAAGCACCGAAGTTCATAATTCTTGTTACAACGCCGTTGTAGAAAGCGCCGACTTCAGGATCGGTTGCAATAAGTTTAACAACGCCTACTGCACCTTCGCACTTGTCAGCGTCAACGCCTGAAATGAATACTCTGCCGTCTTCTTCAATGTTAATCTTAACTTCGTATTCAGCCTGAATTTCCTGAATAACCTTACCGCCCTTGCCGATTACATCGCCAATCTTGTCAGGGTCGATTTGAAGTGTGTACATCTTTGGAGCGTACTTTGAAAGTTCCTTACGAGGCTCGCTGATAACAGGGAGCATAATTTCGTCAAGGATGTAATTTCTTGCCTTATGTGTCTTTGCAAAAGCTTCCTTGATGATTTCAGGAGTAAGACCGTGTACTTTAAGGTCCATCTGAATTGCAGTGATGCCTTTCTTTGTACCTGCAACCTTGAAGTCCATATCGCCATAGAAGTCCTCAAGACCCTGAATGTCAACCATTGTCATAAAGTCGCCGTAAACGCCCTCATCACCTGTGATAAGACCGCAAGAAATACCTGCAACCGGAGCTTTAATCGGAACACCTGCTGCCATAAGAGCAAGAGTTGAACCGCAGATTGAACCCTGTGATGTTGAACCGTTTGAAGAAAGAACTTCTGATACAACACGGATTGCATATGGGAACTCATCAACAGACGGAAGAACAGGAACAAGTGCCTTTTCTGCAAGAGCACCGTGACCGATTTCTCTTCTGCCCGGACCTCTTGACGGCTTTGTTTCGCCAACTGAATATGATGGGAAATTGTAGTGGTGGATATATCTCTTTTCGGTTTGCTCATCAAGACCGTCAAGGATTTGAGCGTCATTCATAGGGCCGAGTGTTGCAACTGAAAGTACCTGTGTTTGACCTCTTGTGAACATACCTGAACCGTGAACTCTTGAAAGGAGGTCGATTTCGGCATTAAGAGGACGAATTTCGTCAATGCCTCTGCCGTCAACTCTCTTGTGCTCATCCTTGAGCCAAGCACGAACAACATGCTTTTGAACAAGATACATAATCTCGTCAATCTTGCCCTCGTTGCCCTCAAAGAGCTCGTCAAACTTCTCATGAACTGCGTCATAAATAGGAAGAAGAGCCTCATCACGAACATTCTTGTCGTCTGTGTCAAGTGCTTTCTTAACATCCTCAATGCAGAAGTCCTCGATTTGAGCAAGGATTTCAGGATCAGGATCTGATGATTCATAAGCAAACTTCGGCTTGCCGATTTCATCAACAATGCCCTGAATGAACTTAACAATCTTCTTATTTTCTTCGTGACCTGCCATAATAGCGTCAAACATTTGGTCATCGCTGATTTCGTTACCGCCTGCTTCGATCATAGCGATAAGATCTGCTGTTGAAGCAACTGTAAGAACAAGGTCGCTCTTTGCTCTGTCCTCAAGACCGGGGTTGATGACGATTTGACCGTCAACAAGACCGACATTTACGCCTGAAATAGGACCGTCCCACGGAATATCCGAAATTGCGATTGCAGCAGATACACCGATCATAGCTGTGATTTCAGGTGAGCAATCAGGGTCAACAGACATAACTGTTGCAACAACCGAACAATCGTTTCTCAAATCCTTTGGGAACAAAGGACGGATAGGACGGTCGATGCAACGAGATGTGAGGATAGCTTTTTCGGAAGCTCTGCCCTCTCTTCTCTGGAAAGAGCCCGGAATACGGCCAACCGAATACATTTTCTCTTCGTAGTCTACGCTGAGTGGGAAGAAATCAACGCCCTCTCTCGGCTTTGCCGAAGCTGTTACATTACACAAAACCTCTGTTTCGCCATAGCGAGCAAGGATTGATGCGTTTGCAAGGCCTGCCATCTTACCTGTTTCAAGGGTAAGTTTTCTGCCGGCAAGCTCTGTTTCCCATACTTTAAAATTCTTGAAAAACATACTTTTACCTCTCTAAATTAATATTTTTATTATATATCAAAAGGAGGGCAATAGTAATAAACTCAAGGCATAAATCTGTGCAATTACACCCTCAATTTACTACTATTGTTTGCTCCTCCTTTGGAATCAAAAACAAACAGGCAAGCGATGCCAAACAGGTATCACTTGCCAACGGATTATTAGTCCTCGTTTTCAGCCATGTTACGCTCAAGAGTGTTACGGATGCCGAGCTTTGCGATAAGTGCACGGTATTCGTTAATATCCTTCTTGTAGATGTAAGCAAGAAGGTTTCTTCTGTGACCTACCATCTTGAGAAGGCCTCTGCGTGAGTGATGGTCCTTCTTGTGAACCTTGAGGTGCTCTGTGAGTTCGTTGATTCTCTTTGTGAGAACAGCAACCTGAACCTGTGCAGAACCTGTGTCACCCTCGTGAGTAGCGTATTCAGCCATAATAGCTTGCTTTTCTGCCTGTGTCATAATTAAAATCACCTTTCATAATAATATTTGCATTGCGAAAAACACAGTAGTGGGCTCGGTGTATGTCGTATCCGACTTGCCCCCAGAACCGAGTCATCCGCATTAAGCAAAAAGATTATATCACACAAAATCGGATTTGTAAAGAATTATTTTGTTTTAAAATAAAATTCAACACCGGTTGCAAGATTATTAAATCCGTACTTAAACTTATGTGCGTCAAGTATCTTTTTGCAAACCGCAAGCCCCATACCGCTTGATTCAATCACTTCATCGCCGACCGAACGGTTAAACACTTCCCAAATCTTATTTTTATCCGCTTCATCAATATGACTGCCTTCATTAAACACAATAAAGCCCTTATACTTGTCATATGAAATTTTTAGCTTCTTTCCGTTCGGAGTATATTTTACAGCATTCGAAATATAATTATCAACAACAAGCCTGATAAGTTTTTCATCTGCCGTCATTTCGTCATCATAAATTTCCGATGTATCAATACTTAGGTTTTTATTTTCAATAAGTGACTCGTACTTTTCAAGTTCTTCAAGGCATACAATTTTAAAATCAAATTTTGTTTTTTGAACTTTGCCGAAATCAATGCGATTGTACTGCAAAAGGTTGCCTATAAGTGACGACATATGCCTGTTTTGCCTATAAATATTTGAAATGTATTCCTGCTGCTTTTCGGGTGCTACATTTTCCATCAGGCATTCGCATTGATTGTTGATAATTGTAATCGGCGTTTTAAGTTCGTGTGCCGCTGCCGAAGTAAAAGCCTGCCGTGCCTGATTTAGTTTTTCGTTTTTGTCAAACATCTTATTAAGTGTAACAAACAGCACGACAGCAACAATCAAAAACAAAAAAGTTTGATTGTAAATACTGTTTTTAAAAGTTTGACTTATAAGCGTATCGTAAAACAAACTGTGCTTTACATGAACAATAAAATAATATTTTTTGCCGTCAAGTTCAAAAGTGCTTGTATATTTTGCTTCCTCGCATCCGTTATATCCGCCCGTATTTCCTATATCGGAAACGCTTACATTTTTATTGAAATACAAATCAATCAAATCATTTTTTATCTTTTTATTAACCTTGTTATAATTATACGAAATATTACTTGTAAAACCTAAAAATTCGGTTTTGCTTATATATTCACCTGTTGCTTTTTTATTGCTGAGCACAATAACTTTTGAAGCATTTTTATCGATGTTCTCATCTGCCGAAACAAAATATAATTTTGTCGGAACAATCTTATTGTTTTTTGTAACATAACAAAATTTATCAATCACGGGATATGAAGTTAATTCTTTGTCAAACAACAAATACTGCTCTGTTACTTCATCATTCGCATCAACAGGAATAAAGCCTATATCATCGCTTTGGATATACGAACTGTTTTTGAACACAAGTTTTCCGTGTTTATCGTAAACCCCGTAATAAGACGGATAAAATTCGGTATAGGCAGTTGCAAGCTGTTCCTGCAATTCGTCAAGATTTTGTGCTCCGCCATCGGAATAAATAATATTATTGATATTATCTAAAAGCAAATTAACATAATTCATAGAAGCGTTTTCAAAATCCCGTCCTTCTTTGGAATAACAAATATTAAATGACAGTCCGGCACAAATAACATACAACACGGCAAGCGACAAAGTGATTATGCAATTCATTCTTTTCTTGTTCATAATCACACCTCCTCTACAGAGTAACCGACACCGGAGATTGTTTTTATTTGAGCGGAATGCCTGCCGAGGGCCTTTCTTATCCTCTTGATATGTGTATCAACAACTCTTGCGTCGCCGTCAAAATCATAGCCCCAAACACGAGTTAAAATTATATCCCTGTTAAGGGCAATGCCTTTATTTCTGCAAAGATACAAGAGCAGTTCAAAATCAACATTACTCAAATTTACAACGCTTTCGGGAGTGAAAACCTTTCGCCTTTCAGCGTCAATCGAAATACTTCCGACGGTTATAATTTCGGTATCAATGCTTTTGTTTCGCTTAATCATTGCATTACACTTTTCAACAAGTACCGACAGCGGAAACGGTTTAACAATATAATCATCACAGCCAACCTTATAAGCGTTTAAAAAATCATCTTCTTCGCCATAAGCCGAAAGAAAAAGTATCGGCACCAAAGAAAATTCACGAATCAGTTTGCAAGCATTCAAACCGTCAATATTCGGCATACGAACATCCAGAATAAGCAAATCAAACGAATCCGACTTTGTTTTTTCAACAGTTTCTTTGCCATCACATGCCACAGCTACGGAAAAGCCCTTTGCCCTCAAATAATCCGAAATCGATTCTCTGATTGCTTTTTCATCATCTGCAACTAAAACTCTGTACATTTTTCTCCCTCCTTGCCATAAGTATATAATGCCATTGTGTACTTTTTGTGTCAATAAAATTCAATACACTAAATTTATAATTTTAATGTCGGCAGATAAAGCCATGAAAATAATAATACCGTATCTAACCGTATTTTTACAACTTTATTCAAAAAAATAACCGCCCTGTATTACGGGAATACAAGAACGGTTATTCTTATTAAATTGCTTTTTATTTTGTTATAATTCCAAACAGTTCTTTGATTCTGTCGTCCTGCTCGGTGAGGTACAAATATCCGAAAAGTGCCTCAACACCTGTTGCGATGTGGTACTCTCCCTGGCTTGCGGATTTTGGATTATGCCCCACCTTGGCATTTCTGCCACGCTTGTACACTGCGGTTTCCTGCTCGGTGAGAACATCCTTGATTTTATCATAAGCCAAAGTTTGAGACTTTGCCGACACAAATTTTACGCTTTCCTTGTGCAAATCATTTACGGGACGGTTTGCATCAAGCACCAAGGTTTCACGCACAAGCATTTCATAAATGCAGTCGCCGATAAACGCAAGATTAAGCGGACTGAGTTCGTTTGGATGCGCTTCTTTATCTGTAAATCTCATTACGGAATATACTCGAATTCAATGTCATAAAGGCTGACAATATCGCCCTCTTGAATCCCTTTCTCTCTTAATGCGTCAAACACGCCACTCTTTTCAAGCACTCTTTGCATATACTGAAGTGCCTCGTAGTCGGTGACATCAATGCCCTTGAGAACTCTCGGGAACCACTTTGCCTCAACAAGATAGTAGCCCTCGTCCTCTTGAGTAATCTTAAAGCTGTTGTCATCCTCCGGAATGAGTGACTCAAGCGGAATTTCCTCAACCTCGTATTCCTTAATCGGCGGAAGCTCCTTGAGCATATTCCAAGTGACATTCATCAATTCCTTTGTGCCCTCCATAATCGGTGCACAAATAGAATAATAATCATAGCCCTTGTCGTTGACATATTTTTTGAATTCTTCAATCTGTTCCGGCTCTGCCATATCAATCTTATTGCCTGCAACAATCATAGGACGCTCGGCAAGGTCGGGATTGAATTTTTTGAGTTCCTCATTGATTTTTTCAAAATCATCAATCGGATTTCTGCCCTCGCTGCCGCTGACATCAACAATGTGAATAAGCATTCTGCAACGCTCAACATGGCGCAAAAACTGATGACCCAAGCCAACGCCCTCGCTTGCACCCTCGATAAGTCCAGGAATATCGGCAAGAACAAAGCTGTTGCCCTCGCCCATGCTTACAACGCCGAGATTCGGCACAAGAGTTGTGAAGTGGTAATCGCCGATTTTCGGCTTTGCCTGTGAAACAACGGAAATAAGACTGCTTTTGCCGACTGACGGATAACCGACAAGACCGACATCCGCAAGAAGTTTCAATTCAAGGCTAACTTCCCACTCCTCGCCCGGAACACCCGGCTTTGCAAAACGAGGAACTTGACGGGTTGAAGTTGCAAAGTGCATATTGCCCCATCCGCCTTTTCCGCCTTTTGCGGCAACAAAACGCTCCGTTTTGCTCATATCCGCCATAACAGCCTTGCTGTTCGCTTCACGGATGATTGTGCCACGAGGCACTTTGATTTCGAGGTCTTGACCTTTTTTGCCGTTGCAACGACCGCCTTTTCCGCCCTCGCCGTTCGGTGCGGAATACTTGCGCTTATATCTGAAATCGGCAAGAGTTGCAAGATTGTCGTCAACTACAAAAACAACATCTCCGCCCTTTCCGCCGTCACCGCCGTCTGGACCGCCTGCCGCAACATATTTTTCTCTGTGAAAGGCAACCGCACCGGCACCGCCGTCGCCACCTTTGATTTTTATTTTTGCAATATCTACAAACATATTATCACCATTTTAATAATGGGCTGTCAATTATGACAACCCCAAAGTTCGTGTTCATATATCATTATCATCGGTATAATTATACCAAATATTTTTTATATTATAACAAACACCCATTGTAATTTCAAGGCTTTTGTGCCACAGCCCCATATTCTCACGAAGTTTCACCAATTCTCGCTCCGTGTCCTTTACAATTTTTGCATGCCGTGTTATATTGGCATTGAAAGGAGAGGTGGCTATGGAACAAGAAAAAATCGGTAAATTCATTGCAGAAAATCGAAAAGCAAAAGGCTTGACGCAGATAGAATTTGCAGAAAAATTAGGAGTTTCAAACAAATCCGTATCCCGTTGGGAAACAGGCAAAAATATGCCTGATGTATCCTTGTTTCTCCCATTGTGCGAACTGCTCGATATTTCAGTCAACGAACTGATTATAGGCGAACGCATCACCACGGAAGAAAGCAAAAAGGCGGACGAAATCATCGTTGAAACGATAAAAACTTCTAACAAAAAACTTCGCACATTGCATATATTGCTATATGCGGTTGTTGTTTTGGTAAACGCAGTTTTCACCATTGGCGTACCGCTGACCGCAACTCCGACTGACGCAATGGCAGTTCCTCTTATGGCAATAATCGGCGGTGCACTTTCAGCCCTGCTGTTGTCATTCCTGAACATCAAGCCTGTTTGGAAATTTATTTTCATCCCTATTTCGGCAATAGAACTGCTTGTCGGCAGCGCAATCTATTGTTCAGATATATTTGACTACGGCTTGCAATACGCAACTATCATAGCGTTTATTGAATTAGCAATCTTCCTGCTGGCAATGGGCATTGAAAAAATTATAAAAACAATCAAAAAAGCAAAAAATAAATAAGGCAATCCAACGGGTTGCCTTATTTTACTGTAACATTCAATTAACTTCTTTCAACCGATTATATATTTCTTCATCAATAATACAAATTCCGCTATACGGCTGTTCAATATAGAATTTGCCTTTATCTTTATACACAAAAACGGTAGTTTTTTCTGTTTGCGAATTAAGTTCAACTTTTATATAATTATCAACTTGAGGAAAATCCTGAACGCTTTGTTTATTTGTCGGTTTGGAATCAGTCATACCGTTTATCACTTCATCAATCCAAGCTTTGTCCAAGCAGTTCATGGTGTTTTCACCAACAGTCACATCAACAGAAACAACATCGCTGCTTTGAGGCAATACAATAGGATTTGCTTTTTTACCGCAAGCAAACAAAGTCAATATGCAAACAACGCAGATTATTACAGAAAAACATTTTTTCATAAATACATTCTCCTTGACCGATTTTCTTTATTTAACATAAAAAAATAAAAATCTGTCAAAGAAAAAAAGAAATTTCGGCAAAAAACAAAACACCCTCGATATCTCGATATAAGATTATCAAGGATACAAATGCAAAGAATTATAGGAAGTTGAAAATCTCTAAAAAATTTCAGACATAAAAATACCGCCTATTTTCCTCATCTTGAGGTCAATAGGCGGTGGATAGAAATTTTCATATTAATTTGGTATAATATAATCTAATCCTGATAAAAAGCATAAATTCTATCGGACTCTACGGTTCGTTTGGTGTATTTGTTGTATTTTTATACTATAATTTTTGTGAAAGGAGATGTGATTTATGAACCAAGAAAAAATAGGAAAATTTATTGCCGAACTTCGCAAAGAAAACAATATGACACAAATGGAATTAGCCGACAAATTAAAAGTAACTGATAGAGCTATTTCTAAATGGGAGAACGGTCGAGGTTTGCCAGATGTTTCGTTATTCGAACCACTTTGCAAAGAATTAAATATATCCATAAACGAATTGCTGAAAGGTGAAAAAACAAAAGAAAACAACATAGAACATTTATCAGTAGAAACTATGATGAGCTATAATAGATATATTAAACGAAAAGAAAAACAAAAAATGTTTCTTTTACTAATCATAATTGTAATTGTTTTATGCACTTTCCTAACAATGGCAATACTGTCTTTTAACAAAACCTTTTTTGAAACAAAATATACCTCTGATTTTGTTAGTGGTGTCAGTATTCCAATTCCTAAACATTCTTATTATAGAGGAACAGGCGGAATGGATGTATATACCACAAAATTAAAAACATTAAAACAACCTGACGGAATTAATATTTTTATTAATAGATATTTGTGTTCTTTGGAAAAAGTAGAATATGACAATGAAATTTATTATTATGACCAAGAAAATAATTTCACAATATTGCAATATAGAATAAACAACGATGGTATAGGTTTTATTAACACAATCTATATAACATACACAGAAGGTAGGATTGAAAGTTAATACTTCATTTCAACCATATTAGAACTAAGACCACTTATCAAATAGTAGGTGGTGTTTCATAATTATATATAGCGAATTTTCTGCTTCTTAGCAGACATTACTTTGCAAAGAATATCATCTACTGCATCAGTGTATCTGCCTTGTGTTATCAGTCTGTTTCTTCGCAAAAATGAAAAAAACGCCGAAAAGCCTTGATTTTACTAGGCTTTTCGGCTGTGTTTTTGGCATCCCCGACCGGAATCGAACCGATGGCCTACTGCTTAGGAGGCAGTCGCTCTATCCTACTGAGCTACGGAGACATATTTGCAAAAAAATTCAATTCGTTTTGTCATTATCTTTGCAACATTTTAATTATAATTATATTCTGCCCGATTGTCAACCGAGCAAACAAAAAACATCCGCAATCCTGCGACTGCGGATGAATCTGTCAATTACTGCTCAACTGGGTAAACAGAAACCTTTTTTCTGTCCTTGCCCATTCTTTCGAATCTAACTGTACCGTCTACGAGAGCAAAAAGAGTGTCGTCCTTGCCGATACCTACATTAGTACCCGGGTGGATGTGTGTGCCTCTTTGACGATAAAGGATGTTGCCTGCAAGTACGAACTGACCGTCAGCTCTCTTTGCGCCCAAACGCTTTGATTCGCTGTCTCTGCCGTTCTTTGTAGAACCCATACCTTTTTTATGAGCAAAAAGTTGTACATTAAGCTTAAGCATAATTACACCTCCGATATAGTTACTTTTATGTTTTGAGGATAATCTTTTTGGAGTTCCGTCATATGAAGAACCAAACCGTTGAGAATATCCTGTGCCTTTTCCGGTGATGACTTGATGCGCAATGACATATATCCGTCGGAAGCAGAAGCACGGGCATCAAGTTTGATAACATCCGTGATTGTATTTGCCGTGAGATAACACGCACTGCTGATGAATGCACACAAAACATCATTGCCCTCGTCGGCAAATCCGGTGTGACCTTTGCATTCAAATCCTGTAAGCATATCACCGCTTTTGAAAAATTCTATTCTGTTAATCATTAAATCAAACAATTAAGCGTTAATCTTTGTGATCTCAACCTTTGTGTAAGGCTGTCTGTGACCCATCTTGCGCTTTTCGTTCTTCTTTGGCTTGTAGGTGAAAACAGTGATTTTCTTGCCCTTGCCGTTCTTAACAACTGTTGCGTCAACAGTAGCCTTTGCGCAATCCTTGCCAGCCTTAAGACCCTTGTCTGTGCCAACTGCAAGAACCTGATCGAAAGTGATTTTTGCTTCTGCTTCTGCATCGAGCTTTTCGATGTAAAGAACATCACCTTCAGATACCTTGTACTGCTTTCCGCCTGTTACGATAACTGCGTACATAGTAATAACTCTCCTTCATAAGTCTCGCTACGATAGGCGAACACACCGAGGTGCATTTCTTACTGCCCATAATATGCGGCTTAATTATTATAGCAGAAAACGGCGAAAAGTCAAGAGGTTAATTAAATAATTTATTGATATTCATTAGGCGAACACAGTTCGCCCCTACGGTGTCAAAATCTTCCCAAGGTTCGAGTCCCTAAATTACTCAATAAAAAAAACATAGACACTCAAAAGAGTGTCTATGTTTTTTGGTGGAAACAACAGGGCTCGAACCTGTGACCCTCTGCTTGTAAGGCAGATGCTCTCCCAGCTGAGCTATGCTTCCGTGGTCAACGTCATTTATTATAGCATAAATTTTTCATTTGTCAATAGAAAATTTAAAATTTTTTATTTTACAAAGCGTAGCATATATGATAATATATATTAGATACAAACTAAAGTGAGGTAATGACTATGTTACTTGCAGTTGATGTGGGCAATACCAACATCGTGCTCGGAGTTATTGACGGCGAGGAACTTGTCAGTTCAGGCAGAGTTTCCACCAATATATACGAAACAGAAGACGAATGTGCAATGAAGATATATTCTTTTTTGAATTTGCACGACAACATACAAATTGACGGAGCAATCATTTCTTCGGTTGTTCCTGCACTTGTCACCACGCTGAAAAAAGCAATTTACACCGTTTGCAAGGTGAACGCAATAGTTGTCGGTCCCGGCATAAAAACAGGACTTTCAATAAAAATTGACGACCCGGCACAGCTCGGTGCAGACCTTGTTGTAGGTGCGGTTGCGGCAAAAGAAAAATATCCGCAGCCAACCATTATCTTTGATTTAGGCACTGCAACCACAGGCTCGGTGCTCGACAAAGACGGCAACTTCTTGGGCGGAACAATCACAACAGGAGTAAAGACTTCTATAAACGCCTTATCGGCAGGTGCGGCTTTGCTTCCGCAGATTGACATAACAGCGCCGAAAAAAATCATCGGCACAAATTCAATCGAGAGTATGCAATCGGGATGCGTCATCGGCACAGCGTGTATGATTGACGGACTCATTGACAAATTTGAGCAAGAACTCGGCGAAAAGGCAACGATTGTTGTCACAGGCGGTCTTGGCAAATCAATAGCAAAAAATTGCAGTCACGATATGATAATTGATGAAAATCTTTTGATTGACGGACTGCGAATTATATATAACAAAAATAAATAATTTCATTTTTAGAGAGGACAATTAAAATGAAGCTTGATACCATTTGTGTGCAAGGCACATACAAACCAAAAAACGGTGAACCACGAGTTATACCGATTGTTCAATCAACAACATTCAAATATGACAGCAGTGCCGAGATGGGCGACTTGTTTGATTTGAAAAAGAGCGGATATTTTTATTCACGACTTCAAAATCCGACCTGCGACAATGTTGCATCAAAGATTGCGGCTCTTGAGGGCGGAGTGGCAGGAATGCTCACAGGCTCGGGTCAGGCGGCAAACTTCTATGCGGTGTTCAACATTGCACAGGCAGGCGACCACATTGTGTCATCATCTGCAATCTACGGCGGAACATTCAATCTTTTCAATGTCACAATGAGAAAACTCGGAATTGATTTCACATTCGTTTCACCAACCGCAACAGAGGAAGAAATCCAAGCTGCCATTAAGCCGAACACAAAGGCAATTTTCGGCGAAACAATTTCTAACCCAAGCCTTGATATTTTGGACATCGAAACATTTGCAAAGGTTGCTCACAAGAACGGAATTCCGCTCATCGTTGACAACACATTTGCAACCCCTATCAACTGCCGTGTGTTTGATTTCGGCGTTGATATTGTTACACATTCAACAACAAAATATATGGAAGGTCATGCATCAACAATCGGCGGTGCAATCGTTGACAGCGGTAATTTTGACTGGACTCAAAACGACAAATATCCGGGACTCACAACTCCCGACGACAGCTACCACGGCGTTGTTTACACCGACACATTCGGCAAAGGCGCATACATCACAAAGGCAACCGTTCAGCTTATGAGAGATTTGGGTTCTGTTCAATCACCAAACGAAGCATTCCTTTTGAATGTCGGTCTTGAATCATTGCATTTAAGAGTTCAAAGACATTGCGAGAACGCAAAAAAGGTTGCAAAGTATCTTGAAAATCATCCAAAAATTGAATGGGTTAAATGCGCAATGCTTCCAAACGACAGCCAATACGCACTTGCTCAAAAATATATGCCAAACGGCACTTGCGGTGTTGTTTCATTCGGCGTTAAGGGCGGCAGAGATGCGGCAACAACATTTATGGACAGCCTTGAATTGGCAGCCGTTGTTACCCATGTTGCAGACGCAAGAACATGTTGCCTGCACCCTGCATCAACAACTCACCGTCAGTTGACAGACGAACAACTCGCAGAATGCGGTGTAACACCTGACTTGGTAAGATTTTCTTGCGGTATTGAAGCTGCAGAGGATATTATCGCAGACATCGAGCAAGCACTCAACAAGATTTAACCAAAGGAGATTTTACAATGCTTGAATACAGATACGACACACAACTTCTCATCGAGGGCACAGACCTTGACGAGGATGCAATCAACGATTACTTTGTGGAGCACTTCAAGGGCGACTGCCTCATCGCAGTCGGTGACGAGGATTTAATCAAAATCCACTACCACACCAACGAACCGTGGAAAGTTTTGGAATATTGCAGAAGTCTCGGCGAAATTTACGATATTGTCATTGAAGATATGGACAGACAAGAAAGAGGGCTAAAAGGCTAATGAGAATTAAAAAAGGCTTCACCGTGCGAAACATCGCCGGATCTGACATTGTTGTTCCTGTCGGCAACGCAGAAAGAGTTTTCAACGGAATGATTACCCTCAACGAAAGCGGAACGTTTTTTTGGAATGCATTGCTCAAAGACACCACCGTTGACGAAGTGGTAAAAAAGGTCACCTTGGAATATGATGTTGACGAAAGCAAAGCAAAAGCCGATGTTGAGAAATTCATCAATCTGCTCCGAGAAAACAACCTCATAGAGGAATAAACAAAACCCCACCAACTCAAATTGGTGGGGTTATTTTTACGGTTTTACAAGCTTACCTTTTTTGAGTAACGCAAGCATTTTTTCATTTTGTTCGGGCGTGCCCTTATAATCTTTGATTTTATTCTTTGCGGCAATCTTTTTGCGATAAGCAAAATCGCTTTTTGCGCCAACAGCCTCTAAAGCATCAACTATGCTCAGGCTATCACCCTTATAGGTCTTGAAGCATTTTACCGTTTTTTTCTTCTTTTTAGGTCGAAGAACGCCCAAAAACGAAGTATAGTTATGCTTAACAAGGGTCATTGGCTCGTGCTTTGATTTTGGATAATTTTGGTCATAAGAATAAAAATACGAGGTAGTTCCCTCGCCAGTTGCAACGGAAATATGCCCATTTCCGCTTTTTGAAGTGAACACGCAAAGGTCACCCTTTTTCGGAACAAACTCCGCCGTGTTGTCAATCCATTTAAAATTCTTAGTGAGATATTCACTCGTTTTGCGTTTGTTGTAATATTCGATAGCATTACCGATGCTTTCAGGCTTCACCCCAAGAACATTCTTGATATAATGCTTTGCAAGGTCAACGCACTGAACTCCGTAAACACCGTCATAATCAATGCTTTTGCCGAGATTTTGGCTCACCCATTTTTCAAAGGTCATCAACATTCGCCCTCTTTCTTTTCAAGGTTCATCACAGCGGAAATCCCTGCGGACACCGCCGCAATGAGTAAGCCTGTTATCGCAGACTTTACGCTCACCTTGTCATCGGTAAAATTGATATACACCACATTGACCGTGATATAAGCAAGTGCAGACTGGATAAAAGTTCGCCCTGCTCGTTTTAATGTTGTCTTTGTACAAGTCATATTTGTCCTCCTTTAAAATAAAATTCAAGTTGTCACGGCTCATAAATTACTTATGTGCCTGTTGATTTAAATATTTTTGCAATTTGTTTTTTGCAATCGGCACAGAGTGGTTTGCGCCGAGCTGTTCCAAACCGTCAAGTGCGGCGGAAAGTCCGTAGCAAATAAGCTTGTTTTCTTCCTTTAGCCTTGCAATAGCCTTATCCTGTGCGGTGTTTCGCTCCGACTGCATTCGAGAATTATTTTTCAGCGAATAAATATATCCTGCAAGCGATTTGCACACACCGAAAACAGTTAAGCAAGCCGTCACCACCGCACCGACGGTTATGATAATTTGCGCCAAGCTGTTCACGCTTTCGCTCCTTTCAAATAAAGGTGCACAGCACCCTCGGGGACAGCTTCTATATTACATTACATAATATGCCCCTGCAACCAAGCGTGTTATTTTGCGGACATCTGATATTCGCTATATGCAACAACAAAAGCATAAAAACATCCAAAACGGCAAAAAATTTTTAAACTTGCTTTTCATTTCAATAAAGTTTATAATTAGATTACAACAAAACAAGGGTGTCAAACCTATGATTTACTACATTGATACAAGCGAAATATTTTTTGATGATTGCTCCGCTCATTTCATCAATTCAAAGAATGACGAATTTATAACTTGCGGAAAAATCACAATTCCGATTGTTGACGAGGATGATTCAAATTTTATTAACACAGCAAAAGAAAAATACGGCATAAACTTTTTTCTTGATGAACGGGACTGTTCAACGGAAATTTATGCCATACCTTACATAAACATTTTTGCTTCGGACGAAAGCGGTGTTTACGCTGTTATAAATGACTTCCCCGATACAAAATCAAACAAACATATATGCTATATCAATACCGAATCTTTAACAGCTTACGACCTGCAATGCACGCTTATGGAATTTGTAAATTCAATCAATAACGGCAACTTCAAAAAGCAACTAAGCAATCAAATTCCAAGCGGAGATTTAACCGTTTACCGCAACATATCCGATGCAAAGAAGCATATAAAAATCTCAAAAATCACTGATTTTATAAAAAAATAAGACAGAGCCGAAATCGGTTCTGTCTTTTAATTTTAAAATATTATTTCTTTTTGAATTTGTCAAAAAATCCTTCTTTGCCCTTATTGGCAACATAGGACTTGTCAAATTCTTTAAGTAACTTCTTTTGTTCCTCGGTGAGTGACTTTGGAATATCAACAACGATATGAACATAAAGGTCGCCCTTTGCAACGCTGTTAAGTCGCTGAATACCTTTGCCCTTGAGTCTGAACACTTCGTTTGGCTGTGTTCCCGACGGAACGGAATATTCAACATCGCCGTCAAGGGTTGGAATACGAACCTTAACGCCGAGGCAAGCCTCGACAATGCTGATATGCTTTTCGTAATGAATATCGTAGCCGTCACGGATAAAGTCCTTGTGATCCTCAACGATAACGCCGACTCTAAGGTCGCCCGCAGGTCCGCCGTTTATGCCGACATCGCCCAAACCTCTTGCAGTAACAACCTGATTGTTGTCAATGCCGGCAGGAATGTTGATGTCAACCTTTGTCTTTCTGCGAACCTTACCTCTGCCCGCACACTTGGTGCAAGGCTTGTCGATAATTTTACCCGTACCGTTACAGGTTGGACAAGGTCTTGTTGAGCTGACTTGGAAAAATCCCGAGCCTTGCTGAACGGTAATATGACCGCTGCCGCCGCACTGTGTACAGGTTTTTGGACTTGTGCCCTCTGCACAGCCTGTGCCGTGACACTTTGAGCAATCCTCAACCTTTGACACTTCAACGGTTTTCTTGCAACCTTTTGCGGCTTCCTCAAAAGAAATGGTAACGGTTGTTTGAATATCTCTGCCTCGTTGCGGAGCATTTGGATTTCTGCCTCCGCCAAATCCGCCGAAGCCTCCGCCGCCTCCGAAGAAGCTGCTGAAAATATCGCCGAGGTCTATATCACCGTCGAAGCCGAAGCCACCTGCTCCGCCACCGTATCCGCCTTGGCTTGCCGCATAATTAGGGTCAACACCGGCAAAGCCGAATTGGTCGTACTTTGCTCTTTTATCTGCATCGGACAAAACAGAGTAAGCCTCGTTACATTCCTTGAATTTTTCAGCTGCCGATGGGTCGTCCTTGTTCAAATCGGGATGATATTTTTTTGCAGCCTGACGAAACGCTTTTTTGATTTCGTCATTTGTTGCGCCCTTTTGTACACCGAGCACCTCATAGTAATCTCTTTTTTGTTCAGGCATAAATTGATTGCCCTCCTATTATATCACAGAATGGGTGACCGAAGCCACCCCGTTCTGCTTATTGATTTTTATTAGTTGTCGTCAACCTCTGTATAATCAGCATCTGTATAGCCTGCGTTGCCGCCCTGCTGTCCTGCATTAGGGTCTGCCTGCTGTTGAGCACCTGCCTGTGCATTTTGTGCTGCCTGTGCTGCTTCATATACCTTTTGAGAAACCTCATAGAACTTGTTTGTGAGATCTTCTTGCTTTGCCTTGATAGCGTCTGTGTCGTCGCCTTTCAATGCTTCCTTGAGGTCGTTGAGTTTTGCTTCAAGAGCGCTCTTGTCATCTGCAGAGAACTTGTCTGCATCTTCCGAAAGCATCTTTTCTGTTTGATATACCATTTGGTCTGCGTTGTTGCGGATATCAACAGCTTCTCTCTTCTTCTTATCTTCTTCTGCAAATTGCTCTGCTTCTCTTACAGCCTTGTCAATATCGTCCTTAGACATATTTGAAGAAGCTGTGATTGAGATATTCTGCTCCTTGCCTGTGCCGAGATCCTTTGCGCTTACATGAACGATACCGTTTTCATCAATATCGAATGTAACTTCAATCTGCGGAACACCACGGCGAGCCGGCATAATACCGTCAAGGTGGAACATACCGAGAGTCTTGTTATCCTTTGCAAATTCTCTTTCGCCCTGAAGAACATGAACTTCTACTGAAGTTTGGTTATCTGCGGCTGTTGAGAAAATCTGTGATTTCTTTGTAGGAATTGTTGTGTTACGCTCGATGATAACTGTGTTTACACCGCCCATTGTTTCGATACCGAGTGAAAGAGGTGTAACATCAAGAAGTACCAAGCCGTCAACATCGTTGTTGAGAACACCGCCCTGAATTGCGGCACCCATAGCAACACATTCATCAGGGTTAATGCCCTTGAACGGTTCTTTGCCTGAGAAGTTCTTGATTGCTTCCTGAACTGCAGGAATACGAGTTGAACCGCCGACAAGGAGAATCTTGTCGAGGTCGTTCATTGAAAGACCCGAATCCTTCATTGCCTGACGAACAGGACCCATTGTTGCTTCAACAAGGTCTGCTGTCATTTCATTGAACTTTGCTCTTGTAAGAGTTGCTTCAAGGTGCTTTGGACCTGTTGCGTCTGCTGTAATGAACGGAAGTGAGATTTGAGCCTGAGTCATACCGGAAAGGTCAATCTTTGCCTTTTCTGCTGCTTCCTTAACACGCTGCATAGCCATCTTATCTGCTGAAAGGTCAATGCCGTTTTGTGCCTTGAAGTCGGCAATAAGCCAATCCATAATTCTCTTATCGAAGTCATCACCGCCAAGGTGGTTGTTACCTGCTGTTGCAAGAACTTCCTGAACACCGTCGCCCATTTCGATGATAGATACATCGAATGTACCGCCGCCGAGGTCGTAAACCATAACCTTTTGATCGTCTTCCTTATCAATACCGAATGCCAAAGCGGCAGCTGTAGGCTCGTTGATAATTCTCTTTACTTCAAGACCTGCAATCTTGCCTGCGTCCTTTGTTGCCTGACGCTGTGAGTCTGTGAAGTAAGCAGGAACCGTGATAACAGCCTCTGTTACTTTTTGACCGAGATAAGCCTCTGCATCACCCTTGAGTTTTTGAAGAATGATTGAAGAAATTTCCTGTGGAGTGTAGTCCTTGCCGTCAACGTCTACCTTGTAGTCACTACCCATATGTCTTTTGATTGATGAAATTGTTTTGTCCGGATTTGTGATAGCCTGACGCTTTGCAACAGCGCCTACCATTCTTTCGCCGTCCTTTGTGAATGCTACAACAGAAGGAGTTGTTCTTGCGCCCTCTGCGTTTGGAATTACAACTGCTTCGCCGCCTTCGATTACTGCAACACAGCTGTTTGTTGTACCTAAATCAATACCAATAATCTTTCCCATAATAAAATATCTCCTTTTCTGAATAATTACTAATTTGATTTGTTATCAGTTGGCTGTCTTTACCATAGCCGGTCTGATAACTCGGTCGCCGATTTTGTATCCTTTTTGGAAAACATCGGTGATTACATTTTCTTCAAGTCCGTCATCTTCAATATGCATCACTGCATTATGGAAGTTAGGGTCAAAACTCTCACCGCTTTCGCCATAGGCTTCAACGCCGATTTTTGAAAGAGTTGACATCAAGCCTTCAAGCGTCATTTCAACACCCTTTTTGAGTGCCTCAAAATCTTCACCGTCTTGGTTAAGTGCTCTTTCGAGGTTATCAATAACAGGCAAAATCTCGGCAACTACATTGCCTTTTGCATTGGAATAGGTTTGCTCCTTTTCCTTTGCCGATCTCACTCTGAAATTTGCATATTCAGCAGCCGTATAAGCAAGCTGTTTTTTCATATCCGCAAGCTGATCTTCAACGGTTGGCTCTTTTGTTTCCTCAACCTCGGTATCAACTGCCTTTTCTTCTGTTTCGGCAGAAGTGTTTTGTTCTTTATTTTCTTTTGCTTTGGTTTCTTTCTTACTCATATATTACTCCACCCTCCTTTAACAAATCAGAACAGGTTTTTACTATATAATCTATTCTCGGAAGAATAGAGCTATAATCAATTCTCAATGAGCCTATAATGCCGAGAGTTGCAAGCTGGTCGTCATAATATTCAAACTTTGCAACCGCCGTGGCTGTGTTTTTAAGCTCGTATATCGGATTTTCTTCTCCGAGGAAAAGTGCGCTTTGCATTTTGCTCTTTGCAATCTGCGTGAGCATATCTTCAAGCTTTGTCTTTTCTGCAAGGAATGTAAGAAGTCCGAACACCGATTCGCCGAATTCCTCTTGCTTGAGCAAATTGTTTTGACCGTAGATTTGAAGTGTGCCATCGCTCGCTTCTTTGCAAAGTGAGCAAAACGACGACAACACAGGAAGCATATCAAACAATCTGTCACGAAGCACAGGCGCTGTTGACTGAATGAGCGACATATTGATTTCGTTTACCGGAACACCGATAAAAAATTCTCTTGCCAGCACATAAAACAGTCGTCTGAAATTGTCATCTATCCTGCACGGCATTTGAATGACCGAGGACTTAATTTTGCCTCCGACCGTGAGCATAACAAGCATTGCCTTTTTTTCACCTGCGGGAATCAAATCGGCACCCTGCACACAATCATATTCATCCTTAACCGTTGAGAAAAACGAAGTGCAACCCGTTGCCTCCGACAAAAGTTTTGCCGCGTCGGCAAGCAATCTTTCGGGGTCGGATGCGTTGACACTCAACACCTGATTTATCTTTTGTTTTTCAAACGGTGTGAGCGGTTTTGGCACAAGCAAATTATCTACATAATATCTATAAGAAGCGTTTGTCGGAATTCTGCCGCCCGATGTGTGTCGCTGTTGCAAAAATCCAAGCTCGCCGAGAGCCGCCATCTCATTTCTTATTGTAGCGGAGGAAACAGCATAAGGAAGCAACTGGCAAAGTGTTTTTGAACCCATCGGCTCGCCTGTTTGAATATAATGATTAATAATCAAATTCAATATATCCGACCGTCTGTTGCCAATCATATCCTCGCCTCCTTTTTGTTTAGCACTCTTTGTGCCTGAGTGCTAACTACATTTATTATATTATATCCCGAAACAGTATTTGTCAACACTTTTTTTGAAAAAATTTCTAAAATTCACATTTTGTTAGCATTTTGAGGTGCAAAGTGCTAATTTGTATTTTCCTTGAAATCCCGTTTTAGGTATGTTACTATAAAGATGTATAAAATTTATATATTAAAGGGGAGGTGTGGGCATGATTAAAATCACGCCGAACACAACATTAAAAGAAGCCATGGTTAACCCTATGGCAAAAGATGTTATAGAAAAACTTTTTCTTGTTTTGCGTTTGCCGACAGATTTAATCGATTCGGGAATTATGGGCAAGCTGAAATTTAAAACGCTCACAACCGCAACAGCCGGACTTCTTGACAAAAAGACCGTGCAAATGGTTTGCGATATGCTCAATCTCGAAAAAGACGAGGTTATCACCGACCGAGGTGAGATGACGGAAAAATGGTGGAAAGAAGCAATCATTTATCAAATCTACCCTCGTTCATTTTACGACAGCAACGGTGACGGAATCGGCGACTTAAACGGAATTCGTCAAAAGCTCGACTATCTTCAGGAATTGGGCGTTAACACAATTTGGTGCAGTCCGTTTTATGACAGCCCGAACGACGACAACGGCTACGACATCCGTGACTATCAAAAAATTATGGCAGAGTTCGGCACAATGGAGGACTTTGACAAACTACTTGAGGAAATTCACGCAAGAGATATGAAACTCGTCATTGACCTTGTTGTGAACCACACTTCCGATGAACACAAATGGTTCAAGGAAGCACTCAAGAGCAAGGACAATCCATTCCACGATTACTACATATGGCGTGACGCAACCGACGCAGGCATCACTCCGCCGAACAACTGGATTTCTCTTTTCAAGGGTTCTGCGTGGAACTACTACGAAAATCTCAACCAATGGGCGCTTCACCTTTTCACCAAAAAGCAAATGGACTTGAACTGGGAAAACGAGAAAGTTCGCCAAAGCGTGTACGAAATGATGTTGTGGTGGCTTGACAAAGGCGTTAACGGTTTCAGAATGGATGTAATCAACTTCATCAGCAAGACCGAGGGACTGCCGGAAGCAAACGCATTTATGGGTATGCTCACAGGATACAAAGGTGCGGAATACTATTTCTACGGTCCACGCTTGCACGAATTCTTGCACGAGATGAGAGAAAAGACATTCGGCAACTACGATGTTTACACCGTCGGTGAATGTGGCGGTGCGGGAATCGAGATGGACAAAATGCTCACCGCAGATTTCAGAGGCGAACTCGACACCGTATTCAACTTTGACTTCTTAATTAACCAAGGTCACACTGCATACGACCCTTACGAGCAGGATATGTACAAGGTTATGGAAAACTTTGAAACATTCCAAACAGACTACACAAATCACTGCTGGCCGACCGTTTTCTTTGAAAATCACGACAATCCGAGAGTTGTTTCAAGAACCGACAGATCGGGTGCATACCGTGACGAAATCGCCAAAGTTTGTGCGCTTATAGAAATGACTTTGCGTGGAACACCGTACATTTATCAAGGTCAAGAACTCGCAATGGCAAATGTGGAATTTGACTCAATCGAAGAAATGAACGATGTGCAGTCAATCAATTTCTACAAAGACGCAATCAGAAAAGGCAAGAACAGAGAAAAATATTTCAAGCTCGCTTCAATCGGTTCAAGAGATAATGCAAGAACTCCGTTCCAATGGAGTGACAGCAAAAACGCAGGTTTCACAACAGGCAAGCCGTGGCTCAAAATCAACAACGATTACAGAGTTTACAATGCAGAGGACGAAGCGAACCGTGACGACAGCGTGCTCAGCTTCTTCAAAAGAGCAATCAAACTCCGCAAGGACACAAAGGCACTTGTTTACGGTGATTTTACCCCTGCAACAACAAACAAAGCACCTGTTTACTGCTATTTTAGAGAGTACGAGGGAGAAAAATATTACATCGAACTCAACCTCGGCAAAACTCCGCAACCAAGACCGACAGGCATTTACAATTTTAATTTAATTCTTTCCACAAACGAAAACAAAACCGATATTTTGAAACCGTTTGAGGGCAATATTTATAGGGTAAAATAAATAAAGCACTGCGATTTTTATTTCGCAGTGCTTTTCACTTTATGTACAATTCATCCTCTGCCCACTTAGGCGGATTGTCATCAATATATTGCCATCTTATTTGATAGTCGTATCCATCACGAACCACATGGTCATAAAATCCTTTTTGCCAAACAGACATTCCTATTTGCTTGGTCACCGAGCCTTTGAACTGCTTGATTATACGACTGACCGTAGGGGCGACCTGCGGTCGCCTACCGTCATTTTCTATACGAATAAGCAAATGAATATGATTAGGCATAATAACATAATTATCAACAAACACACATTCATAAACCGTATTCATTTTCTTTATTTCATCGTCAACAACCTTGCCGAAATCTGTTAGGCGAACACAGTTCGCCCCTACGGATATTCTTGACAATATAGGTTCTCTGTCTTTTATACATATCGTTACAAAATATGCTCCGTTTTGAGAATAATCATAATCCGGCAATCTGTTAGGCTTTCTGATTTTTTGAGCCATAATCTTATTTTGATTCTTTAATTTTTTCGTTCAAATAATTTTGCAATTCAATCAGTCTGCCCTTATCGAGTGCCTTGTAATCTTTCAACGGATTTTCGATTCCGCTTTCTTCATACTTGAAAAAGCCCATTGTGTGGAACGCAAGGAGTTCGTATTTTTCAAACTTGAACTGCTTTGTATATTCCGCATACGCATCCATATCTGCCTCGGTATCATTTATGCCAGGCACAACAACGGTGCGAAGCCACAATCTCTTGCCTTTTTCGGAAGCGTATCTGCCGATTGCCTCCGGCAATTCAAAATTACCCTTTGTCCATTTTTTATATGCTTCAGGCTCGTAAAATTTAATGTCGAGGATAATCATATCAGCATTTTCAACTGCGGTTTTAACCTCGTCGGTGAGTTCAACAGAACCCGAAGTGTCGAGGCAATAGCCGATTTGTTCACTTTTGAGCATAGGATAAATTTCATTAATAAATTTTGCGTTAAGGAGCGGCTCTCCGCCCGAAAAAGTTACACCGCCGCCGTTTTTGAAATAAGGCTTGTAGCGTCTGACCTTTCTGAAAACCTCATCGGCTTCCATATCAATTTCGCCCTTGTGCCAAGTGTCGGGATTGTGACAATAAGCACACCTCAGCGGGCAACCCGTAAAAAATATATCAAATCTCAATCCCTCACCGTCAACAGCGGCAAGCGACTCAAATGAATGAATATTAGCCATTATTTTCCTCCTTGTAATCAGGCATATCAACAATTATCGGCTCGTGCCGAACCGCAGGCAAAAACTTTTCAAGCACATCTTTGGTTTGCATTTTGAGTGACGAAGTGCACACGCAAGGGTGACAACCGAGAGTTTCGCTTTCCACAACAGGGCGGTCGATGACAAGTTGAACACGGTTGTTTTTATCGTTCATAAGTCCCATAATCGAAACCGCACCGGGTTTGATATCCAAAAACTCCTCCATAAATTCGGGAGCGGCAAACGAAAGTCGTGAACAACCGAGTTGTTTTGTGATGTCTTTTGTCTTGAACACCTTGTCGCCCGGCATCATAAGCATATAAAAATCAGTCTTTTGACGGTTGCACAAAAACAGATTTTTGCAAATGATTGTGCCCAAAACCTTGTCAATTTCGTTGCACTTTTCCATGGTGTTTGCTTCTTCGTGGTCGGTGCGATAATATTCTATTCCGAGTTCGTCCAAGAGGTCGTAAACTCTGATTTCTTTTTCTTCTCTGCCCGTGATGTCGGCAGGTCTGCCCTTTTGTAATTCCATAACATTCTCCGCAATTTTTATGTTGCATATATAATAGCACAATTCAGATTTAAAATAAAGTCCCTGCAATATAAAAAAGAAGATTATTACAAATCTTGAGAAATGAGCTTAAATTTTGTTTTTTTGCGAAGGAAGATGTATATAAATACCTCGACTGAGCAAAAAACAAAAAGTGCCAAAAACGCCTCGAACTCGATGTTCAAGGCGTTTTTATAATCTGCTGACAAAATGCACTTCTGTCTTCTTTACACAAAAAAGACAGAAGCATAATTTTCATTTGGCACGTTTTAAGCCATTTATCAAGATTTTACATTGACTGATGGAATGTACGAGCGATAACCTCTTCTTGCTTATCTCTTGTAAGCTTGTTGAAGTTTACTGCATAACCCGATACACGAATTGTAAGTGATGGGTAAAGAGTTGGATCTTCCATAGCAGCAATAAGCTTTTCACGGTTCAAAACATTTACATTGAGGTGGTGAGCATCCTGCTCGAAGTAACCGTCAAGCATAGTTGTAAGGTGCTCAATTCTGTCCTCTTCATCAGTACCGAGTGCGTCAGGAGTGATTGAGAATGTGTTTGAAATACCGTCTTGACAGCAAGCATAGTTGAGCTTTGCAACAGAGTTAAGAGAAGCCAAAGCACCTTCGCAATCTCTGCCGTGCATTGGGTTTGCACCCGGAGCAAACGGTTCGCCTGCTTTTCTGCCGTCAGGAGTTGAGCCTGTCTTTCTGCCGTACATAACATTTGATGTAATTGTAAGGATTGACAATGTGTGTCTTGCACCACGATAGCAAGGAGTCTTGCAAAGTTCGTGATAGAAGTATTCGATAAGGTCCTTACCGATAAGGTCGGCTCTGTCATCATCGTTACCGTACTTAGGGAACTTGCCCTCTACCTTAAAGTCGGTGATAATGCCACGGTCATCCTTTACAGGAGTAACCTTTGCATACTTAATAGCTGAAAGTGAGTCAATAGCAACTGAGAAACCTGAAACACCGAAAGCCATAAGTCTTTCAACATCTGTGTCGTGAAGTGACATCATAAGTCTTTCATAAGCATACTTGTCGTGCATATAGTGGATGATGTTCATTGTATTTACATACAAACGAGCCATCCAAGAAAGATACTTCTTGTAAGCGGCATAAACTTCGTCATAAGAAAGTTCTTTTTCTTCAAAGATATCGCCTACAGGTGCGATTTGGTGACCTTCGATTTCGTCCTTACCGCCGTTAAGAGCCATAAGAAGAACCTTTGCAAGGTTACATCTTGCACCGAAGAACTGCATTTGCTTACCTGTCTTCATAGCAGATACGCAGCAAGCGATTGAATAGTCATCGCCATACATTCTTCTCATAACATCGTCGTTTTCGTACTGGATTGAGTCTGTATCGATAGAAACCTGAGCACAGAACTTCTTGAAGCCTTCAGGAAGTCTGTCTGACCACAATACTGTGATGTTTGGTTCTGCTGATGAACCAAGGTTGTAAAGAGTTTGAAGTACACGGAATGAAGTCTTTGAAACCATGTGCTTACCCTCACCTGTAACGCCTGCCAAAGCCATTGTTACCCATACAGGGTCGCCTGCAAAGAGGTCGTTGTATTCAGGTGTACGAAGGTGACGAACTAATCTGAGTTTTACAACAAGGTCGTCAATAAGTTCCTGAGCGTGAACTTCGTCAAGAACGCCCTCATCAATATCTCTCTGAATATAAATATCCATAAATTCAGCAATTCTGCCGATTGAGTTAGCTGCACCGTTTTGCTCCTTGATTGCACCAAGGTAACCGAAGTAGAGCCACTGGATAGCTTCCTTTGCTGTTGTAGCCGGCTTTGAAATGTCATAGCCGTAACGAAGAGCCAAGCCCTTGAGCTGGTTCATAAAGTCGAGTTGCTTTGAAAGGTCCTCAAGATTGTGGATTGTATCCTCGTCAAGAACTTCTTTCTCGCCCATCTTTTTCTTGTCAAGTTTCTTCTGCTCGATAAGGTAATCCATACCGTAAAGAGCGATACGGCGATAGTCACCGATGATTCTGCCACGAGCGTAAGCATCAGGAAGACCTGTAAGGATACCTGCGTGACGAGCAGCCTTCATTGTGTCTGTGTATGCACGGAATACGCCTGTGTTGTGAGTTGTTCTGTATGTGAACTCGTCCTTGATTTTTTCTGAAAGTTCATAGCCGTAAGCGTTACAAGCCTGAACTGTGTTTCTCAAACCTGCGAAAGGTGAAACGCCTCTTCTGAGAGGTGCGTCTGTCTGCAAGCCAACGATAATGTCTGTGTCTTTGTCAACAACATAGCCTGCTTCGTGAGAAAGAATTGAAAGTACTCTTTCTGTATCAACGTCAAGTACGCCGCCCTTTTCGTTTTCTTCGATAAGGAGCTCATTGACTCTCTTCATTGTTCTTTCTGTTCTCTCTGTCGGACCCTGCAAGAATGAGCTGTCGCCATCATAAGGGGTGTAGTTCATTTTGATGAAGTTCGATACATCGATTTGGTCACACCATACGCCGGTGTTGAAATTTCTCCATGCTTCCATGTTTTGTTTTCCTCCGTAAATTACTTGTTTGTATCATCGAGTCGCATTGCTTCTGCACTGCGGATTTGTGCCGTGCTCACAATCTATACAGGCCTTTTGACCGCATCTGTGGCAACATAAAGAGTAGCTTTTGCACAGCTCCACATCTCCGCCGTGAATGACAAGTGACTTTCCGTTAATAATTGCATCGGCAGTTTTCAGTCTTGCCGATTCATAAATTGCAGCAATAGTTGAGCGAGCAACATCCATCTGCTTTGCACATTCCTCCTGCGAGTAGCCAAGCGTGTCCATCAATCGCATAACCTCGTATTCATCGAGCGATAAATCAACTACATCAGCATAATCACCGAAGGGTCTAAACCCCATTGTTTTAGGGTAGGCACAAATGCGTCTTGGCTTCTTTGGTCTAGCCATAAAAACACCTCCGTAACGACTATGCCGTTTTTGCTTCAATGGCATTATACCACTTTATCGACATATGTCAATAACTTTTTTCAACTTTTTTAAATTCTTACATTTGTCATAAAAAATCTTTACAATTCGAGCAAATTTCAATCGGTTTTTAAACATAAAAATACCGCAGTTTTGCACTGCGGTAAATGTGTTAAATAATATTATTAACTTACATTGTTGTAAACTTCTCTGCCGAAAATTTCAATAATTGTGCCCGTGGCAAATTCTTTTTCCGATTCAACAGGGTTCAGCGAATGCACCTTTGTTATGCGATATGTAAGTGCAGTAAATTCTTTACTGCCACCGTCTTTTAAAACAGCAACTCTCGGCACAAACAGAACAATAATCGCCATTACGCACAAGGCTATAATCAGCCTCTTTTTAATCGAGATTTTGTAATTATTTTCCATCAGAGCTCCTTTACATAATTGCAGATTATGTCACAAATCTTTTCCTTATCCATTTTTGAGGTTGAGAAGCACATTGTGTAGTTTGCCGCTCTTCCCCATTTTCCGTCACCGAGGAAATTATAATACGATGAGCGTTCTCTGTCCTTTTGTTCAATATAACGGCGGACATTGCGAGGCTTATCCTCTTCATCGCTCTGCATAAAGCGTTCGATTCTGTCCTCCATATCTGCACCGATGAACACCGAAACAACCTCAACATCCTCTTTGCCGTCAAGGATTTTGTCTGCTCTTCTGCCAACGATAACGCACGGACCTTCATCTGTTGCGGATTCAATAACCTTGCGTTGAGCTTCAAGTACTCTGCCCGAATTTACGGCGCTGTCGATTGAATAAGGATCCATTACAACGGAAAAGAGGAACGAACGGGTCGGCTGTTCATCGAACATTTCAAAAATTCCGTCCTCTATACCCAAATCCCTTGACCTGTCACGCAGTTCAATCTCGTCATAATAGGCTATGCCGAGTCTTTTTGCAAGCATCTTGCCGATTTCTCTACCGCCGGAGCAAAACTCCCTGCCGATACAAATTGCATATTTTTTCATAGAACATTCCTCCTTGCTCTGTATTATTTTAAATCTTTAACCGTCAAATTACCCATATCGTCATTTTCGATATAATCAATCATTTCGTCAAACTGTGTTTCGTCAAACACCTTGAAAAGCTGTGAGCAATTAGACTTGATGAAATCCGTTTTGATAGAATAATTAATTGCGTCAATCATATGGTCATAATATCCGTCGATGTTATAAATCGCAATCGGTTTTCTGTGTCTGCCGAGTTGCTTCAAGGTGAGTACTTCAAAGAATTCCTCAAATGTGCCTGCACCGCCGGGAGTGATGATGAAAGCATCTGCCAAATCTTCCATAATTCCCTTGCGCTCACGCATTGTTTCTGTAAGAGTCATTTCATCGCAATCCCAATTTACGAATTCATCAAGATTTTCCTTGAAAAATCTCGGCACAACACCGTGGATAATTCCACCGCCTTTTTTGAAGCCTCTTGAAGCTGCGCCCATTTCTCCCGTACTGCCTGCACCGAACACAAGGCTGTGACCGTGACGAGCCAAATATTCGCCCATATCCTCAACAGGTGTTATGTATTTTTCGTCAATGGTTTTGCTTGCCGCACCAAAAACACAAATTTTCATATATATCATTCCTTTGTTTACTATACTGAATTATATGATAAGAATATCACGAAATTTCAAAAGGGTAAAGTATTTTACATAAAAATTAATAAAAAATTATATAATTTTAGTAATAATTTGTATTGCAATAGCAATTGATAACCTATATAATAATAGCGAAAAATTATGAAAGAGGTCGTATTATGAATATAAACACAGCGGTTAAATCATTGGTTAAATATGCAATCGACAACGAAATGATTGAAAAATGGGACGAAATCTGGGCAATCAACACAGTTTGCCAAGCACTCAATATGGATTCGTTTGAGGACTGCGAGGCAGAAAACGCAGAGCTTGAGGACATTTTGGCTTCAATTCTTGACTATGCGGTTGAAAACGGACTTTGCGAGGACAGCGTTGTTTACCGTGACTTGTTCGACACAAAAATTATGGGACTTCTCACTCCGAGACCGAGCGAAGTTATTTCCAAATTCCAATTTTTGTACATCAAAGACAAGAAATCCGCAACAGATTACTACTACAAACTTTGTCAGGACAGCGACTACATACGCAGATACAGAATCAAAAACGACCTCAAGTGGATTACAAAAACAGAATACGGCGACATTGATATTACCATCAATCTTTCAAAACCTGAAAAAGACCCAAAGGCTATTGCGGCTGCACTCAAAATGAAGGCTACTTCATATCCAAAGTGCTTGCTTTGCAAGGAAAACGAAGGATATATGGGCAGAATCAACCACCCTGCAAGACAGAACCACCGTATCATCCCTATGACCCTCGGCGGTGAAAACTTCTTTATGCAATACTCACCGTATGTATATTACAACGAGCATTGCATCGTTTTCAATGCAGAGCACACACCGATGAAAATCGACAAGCCTGCATTTACAAAGCTTCTTGATTTTGTTGAAAAATTCCCTCACTACTTTGTAGGTTCAAATGCCGACCTCCCAATCGTTGGCGGTTCAATCCTCACACACGAGCACTTCCAGGGCGGTAACTACGAATTTGCAATGGCAAAAGCTCCGATTGAAACAGAGGTTACATTCAGCGGTTTTGAGGATATTCAGGCAGGTATCGTTAAGTGGCCGATGAGCGTTATCAGAATCAAGGGCACAGACAAGGCAAGACTTGTTGAACTTGCAGACAAGGTACTCACAGCTTGGAGAGGCTACACCGACAAAGATTCATTCATCTATGCAGAAACTGAGGGCACACCTCACAACACAATCACTCCTATTGCGAGAATGAGAAACGGTCAATTTGAACTTGACCTTGTTCTCCGCAACAACATTACAACAGAAGATTGTCCTCTCGGATACTACCATCCGCATCCTGAATACCACCACATCAAAAAAGAGAACATCGGTCTTATCGAAGTTATGGGTCTTGCTGTTTTGCCGTCAAGACTTAAAAACGAAATGGCTGTTCTCGGCAAGGCAATGGTGAACGGCGAGGACATTTCCGCAAACGAAACCATCGCTTCCCACAAAGAGTGGGCAGAGATGATTATGCAAAAATACGACATCAACGAGGACAACATTGATGATATTCTCAAAAAAGAAATCGGCATTGTATTCACCTCAATTCTCGGTCAATGCGGTGTTTATTCCCGCGACGAGGAGGGCAAGGCAGGCTTCTTGAGATTTATTGAAAGCGTAAGATAATGTATAATTTTCACAACCACACCTACCGTTGCGGTCACGCAACGGGCAAGGACGAGGAATATGTGCTTGAGGCAATCAAAAACGGCTACGAGGTTATGGGATTTTCAGACCACGCACCGTATTTGTTCCCAAAAGGTCACCACAGCGGATACAGAATTCAGCTTGACAAAGCGCAGGATTATGCCGACTCGATAAAGGCGCTGAAAGAGAAATACAAAAGCGTCATAGACATCAAACTCGGCTTTGAGCTTGAATACTTCCCTGCTCTTTGGGACAAAGAAATCGAATACCTTAAGGGCTTTGAATATGATTATTTGATTCTCGGTCAACACTACACCGACAACGAATTTGAAGCGTTTGCACATTATTCGGGTCACGAAACCGAATCCGTTGCCGTTTTGGACAAATACATTTCGCAGGTTACCCTCGGTGCAAAAACGGGTTGTTTTACCTACATTGCACATCCCGACCTCATCAATTTTACGGGCGACAAAGAGGTTTATCTCAAAAAAATGAGAAACTTCGTCACCACGCTGAAAGAGCTTGACATTCCGCTTGAATTCAATTTTTTAGGATTCACATCGCATCGCAATTATCCGAATCCCGATGTGTGGAAACTCATTGCAGAAGTCGGCAACAAGGTTGTAATCGGACTTGACGCACACAAACCGAATGTTTATTCCGACAAGGAAAACCTGCAAAAAGCAACGAAATTCCTTGCAGATTTAAACATAACACCAATCAACCTCAACGAATTAAAATTAGTTAATTACAAAGGTGAATATGAGCAATTTTAAACAATGGGCAAAGACTGCTCCGTGCGGCTGGAACAGCTGGGACTGCTTCGGCGCAGGGGTCAACGAAGAACAGTTGCGTGCAAATGCCGACTATATGGCAAAGAACCTCAAGCAATTCGGATGGGAATATATTGTTTGCGACATTCAATGGTATGAACCGACCGCAAACAGCAACGACTATCACAATTTTGCAGAACTTGTCACCGATGAATACGGCAGACTTATGCCTGCCGAAAACAGATTTCCGAGTGCGAGTGACGGCAAAGGTTTCAAGCCGTTGGCAGACTACATTCACTCACTCGGACTGAAATTCGGCATCCATATTATGCGTGGTATTCCAAGACAGGCGGTTCACCAAAACCTGCCTATCTTCGGTAGTAAATACACGGCGAGAGATGTTGCGCACCACTTTTCCGTGTGCTCGTGGAACACCGATATGTACGGCTTGAAAAACTGCGAGGGTGCACAGGATTACTACAATTCAATCATCAATATGTATGCCAAATGGGGCGTTGATTTCATCAAATGCGATGACATTGCGGTTACGGAATTCAGAAAGTGGGACAACCCATATTCTGCCGATTACGAAATTGAAATGCTCCGCAAAGCTATTGACAACTGCGGCAGAGAAATTGTGCTCTCACTTTCTCCCGGACCGGCACTCCGCAACAAAGCAGACCACCTTTGCAAAAACGCAAATATGTGGCGAATGACAGGTGATTTTTGGGATTTGTGGGAACATCTCTATGTTATGTTCGACAAATGCGAAGAATGGCAAGGGGTACGCAAAACAGGCAACTATCCCGATTGCGATATGCTCCCTATCGGCAGAATTTCAAAGCTTTGTTCATACCACGGCAAGCAAAACAGAATGTCAAACTTCACAAAGCCCGAGCACTACACGCTGATGTCGCTTTGGGGAATTTTCGGCAGTCCGCTTTTCATCGGCGGAAACATGCCAGAAAATGACGAATTCACTCTTTCGCTCCTCACCAACAGCGACTATATGCAAATGCACAGAGAGGCGACAAATTCCCAGTGCGTTGAGAGAAAAGAGAAAAACAACAAGGGCTATATAATTTGGTCGGCGCAAGGCAAAAATTGCAAATATCTTGCCGTTTTTAACACCGACACAAAACCTAAAAAAATAAATGCCGACCTCACCCAAATTCTTATGCCAAACACGGAGTACACCGTGTACGATATTTGGCAAAATCAAACAGTCGGCACAGCGAAAAATTCACTTGCATTAGAGGTTGAACCTCACGGTGCAAGGTTGATAAAGCTACAATAACAAAACACCACGACAGTAGATAATCCTACCGCCGTGGCGTTTTTATTTTTGATTGATTATTATGCTTTCTTTTGTGGGCCGTTGTAGCCGTTTGTTTCTTGGAACTTTGCGATTTTGTCGATAACAGAAAGAACAACATCAAAGCCCTGACCGACTGTGTCCTCGGAGAAGCGCTCAGGCATATCTCTCCAAGTGTGATAATAATATGTAAGCATTGGATTTTGAGCGGCGAATGTAACCGACTTGATACCCGCTCTTGTCATAGGAGTTGAGTCGCAACCACCAACCGGATTGTGAATACAGCCGTTTGTTTTTGACTGAATACCCATCTCGTTAAAGGTGTCCTTGAACATCTTTTCCATATCCGTATCAAATCTGACACCCTGCCAATCGTCCTTGACAACAACTTCAAAATAATCCTCATCGGCAACGGAGTCGATATTGATATTCCAAGCGTTCTTTGTCATATCATCAAAGCGATGTTCCTGTGCAAAGTGCATTGAACCGCGAAGACCTGCTTCTTCCGAGCCGATATTTGCATCAACAATACGGCAATTCTTAGGCATTTTTTCGGGATGTTCCTTGAAATACTTGATTACAGCATAGCTAAGACCGATACCTGTTGCATTGTCCATAGCGCCACGTGATGCATTTCTCGGATTAGGGTCACCCCACATAACAACAAAGAAAGATCCAATAGCCGTCACAACAGGAATAAAGTTCATTGCAAACATAAACTTTTCAAACCCTGCCGAAGCAAACATTCTTGCCGTCCAATCTGCACCTGCAAAATCACAAATATTCGCAATCGACATAAAGAGTGAGAAAAGTGCGATGAAAAAGAAACAAATTGCACCAAAGCCAACCTTACCATATGTAGCAATAAGTCCCATAACCGGCTTTGTATCCTTATACTTATATGCGTGCTCGCTGTGACGCCAGCACCAAGATGTGTCCGTGTGACCGGAAAGAATAATTGTGTAGTCGTACTTGCCGTCCTCAGGTTCTAAAACACCGAGAGTGTTACGGCTGATTTCCTGTGGGAAGAACATATCAAACCATGTTTTGTAGAAAAAGCAACTCATAACAAGCCAAACGATTGTTATAATTCCAAGGCAAGCAAGAGGGTGCCACAAGCCGTCAAAATGACACGCATTTGCAATAATCGCACCAATGCTTAAAATCACACCCGACCAACCTGCATAAGACAAGCCTCCGATTGACGAACGAGGAGAAACGGCAAATTCTTCTGTTTTAGGTTCAATTCCGATTTCGCGGAGTTTTTCGCCCATATATTCGTGAAGTTTGATTTCGCCGTCAGTGCCCGGCAAGCGAGAACCGATTTTGTGAGCCGCGTGTTCAACAATACTCATTGCTTCTCGGGCATATTTCCTGTTTTCTTCTTTCATACAAATTACCTCCGTAATATTCAAAATAGCCACATATATTTTACCATTAAAATGTTTTTTATGCAACATAAATATAAGGACGAAAGAGTTTATAAACTCTTTCATCCTTATCCGTTTTGTATTATCTAAAGCCTATAACAAGATAACTTTTGTTGACCTGATTAAAATTGGTCATTTCAAAGCTTGCCGTTATAACTCCGTTTTTCACCTCAAGAGCGTCTCCGTCAAGTTTTAAACCGTAAGAACAGCCGTTAAGCGATGCAATACCAAAATAATTATAGTTCACATTGTTTCCGAAGTCCGACAAGTTCACCGTGTTATCTATCGAAAACACAAGACACACAGTCGGTTCAAAGCCCATATTAAGCTTTATCCTCCTGTTGTCGCTGCCGCTTCCAAGATATGATGCAAACCCAATCGGATTACTCCACGCCTTTTTCTGTTCCGCAGTAACGTGCTTTGAAATATTCCAAATATGCTCGCCCAACGTTTTGTCAATAATCTTGTTGTCCCTGTTAAAATCCTCCATTTTTGGCACATCAGAGCCAATCCATTGATTCAATTCAAGGTCGTCCGTTTTGTTTGTACTGCCCATAAATTCACCTGCTTTCTGTCATTGTCCATCTGAGGTCTCGCCTTTCAATATCATTCCAAGCAAGCCCCTCTTTGTCGATAAAATTCCACGATTTACCATTGCCGTCAAGAAAAAAATCAAACGCAAGTCCAAACCAACCGTTAAAAATTTTACCGACCGTATCAATATTATATTTTGAAATATAAATTTTTCTGCCGTCAAATCTGTATTCAATACCGTCAAAAGCCTTTGCAATATTTTCGCTGTCGGGAACATCAAAAACATTCACCGCCGTTGCACCCGTCATCTTGTGCAAAAACTCCGACAGCTTTTCAATCTGCCTTGCAACCGCTACAATTTCAGCCGAAACCAAAGCGTCCGCCGTGTCAATTTTTGCCGTTGAATACAAAGTTCTCAATCGGTCAAGCACCGTTTTCATCAACATTCCTCACTTCAAAATCAAAATTAAGCAGCGTGAAAAGCGACAGCACATTTCTGACCCTGCTTTCCAAATCGGTGGAAATCGTCTTATCTCTGGTTTTCAAAGCACAAACAAGCTTGCCGTTCTCTCTTATGATGTCACAGCCAATCACCTCGTCAAAGATCATAATTCTGCCTTTCAAAAACTCAACATTCACTCCGTTTGCCGGATACTTTAGAGCTTCCTTAATCCTCAAACGCAACGCCTCGTCGTCCTCATCATCGCAACCGCCTATAAAACTGACTCGATTTTCAACCAACGCAATTCCGCTCGGTGGATTTACCATAACAGACACTTCGCCATACGAAGCATTATATTCCTCTCCGCAAAACAAAGCCTCCGCCTTAACCGATACCGCTCTTTCACCCGCACTGATAATTCCCTGCTCAACGGTTTTGTACTGAATATACTTATATCCTTTTTTTGAACAGATAACACCTATCGGAATAATCGTGTCGCTGTCCCTGACCTCGTCAATTAAAAACGTAATTTCACCCACCGCTCTGCTTGCTTTTTTTCGCTCAACAGAACATTCGGTGGCAATTCGGTCAAGATATTCTCCCGTTGCCGTCATCCAAGCAGATTGTTTCAACAAATATTCACCTGCAACATACAAATTGAACAACTCGGTTGCTATAGCCTTAAATCGCAAACCCGTTTCGCTGTTCATATCAAGAACCTCACCCGACTGTTCAAAATAAGTTGTTTTCATATTTTCAAGTATTTCGTTATAACTAATCAAAATTCGCCGTCACCGTCCTTTCTTCTCCGTTAACCGTCACTTCAAAGGTGACTCCGTAATTATTTTTTGAGGCAGATTTTACAAACACGCCGTCAACCTCGGCAACGCTTTGTCTTGCAAAAGCCAAAATTTCTGCATTTGTCTGCGCAAGACTTATTTTTGAGCCAAAGTTTTTGTCGGGATAAAATCTGCCTCTCCTAACCGTAAAACACCTTACGGCATTTTTCAAAAGTTCGCCAATAACATCGGTATCATTCATTTTGTATCACTCCTCTGCTGTCAATCACCAAACCGTTGAGAACAATGTTGCCATCATTTTTGAGAATAATATACGCGCCTCCGAGCGACGAAACTTTCACTTCTCCGCTTTCGATATCGCAGTTTTTATTTAATGTGCCAAGCACAACTGCGCCGTCATTTGATTCAAGCATAATAATATCTTCGTTAATCGGCGGAACGCTCTGATATCCATAAGGCGCATAGCTGTCAATATTTCGTTTTGTAACGGTAGCACCGGCTTCAAATTGATTGTCAGACAGCGTAACCTTGCCTTTTTCGGCGACCTCATTTTCTGAAGTTGCCACAATTTTTTTACTCATCCACATAGCTCATTTCCTCCAAATCAATCATATAATTTGCCTTAATCACCGTGCGTTCACCCGATGAGTCAAAAATATGCGCAACGCTGCTTGCAACCACTTTGTCAAAAACATCAAAGCCCTCAATGTCCGCATTTATTTCGTCACATAAATCAATTTTGGCATAGCCCTGCACCGTCAGTTCCCATCCGCAATAATCTGCATTTGCAGACAAAAAAACCGATTTCATCGCAGTTTCTCTCTGCCAATCGGGCACGGTTGAAATGTTGCGAATTTTGCGAGCGGTTATTCTTTTGTCATTCATAAATTTACTGACCCTGTGATAAATATAATCTGTCGAATTACTGATTTTGTAATCAATCTGCGACAAAGCATTGCCTCTGTTAATAATTCGCTTTGCAGAAATAAGCTTTTTTTCATCAAGTTTCACACGGTTTTCAGTATGCAAAAGGACAATTTCATTGTCGGGAGTAACCCTAATATTTTCACCTGTAACGGAGTACACAAAGCCATTTATAGCACCGTAAAGAGATGTTCCCTTGCAAACCTGATAATTAATATCGCTGTAAATACTGCCAAGATTATACTTAAACTCATCACCTGCGTTTATTTCAAACAAAGCCATCGCACTCGGAGATGTATACGCAAACGGCTTTGCCTCACTGTCGGTCAAAATGCACGCACTCGAACGGCAATACAAAAAGCACACAATATGATTTTTTTGCAATGTTTCACGCTGAGTGTCCACATACCCGTTGAACACGCACTTGCCGTCACAAAATGCCTTCGCCTTATACGCTTCCGGAATCGGTGATTCATTGACAAAAGTTATTCTCAAGCTGTCGCACGGTGCGTCGATATCTTTGCAAAGTTCATACGATTTTAAACACCCGAGTTCAATTTCGCAATCGTTCAAATCGTAAAGTGCAAATATCAAATCAGCCATATTTTTTCGCCCTCCTTGACGGCAAAAATATCGCCTATATCATTGCACTTTACAATCGATTCAATTTGAACTCCCGTTCTGCTTGCAATGTCAAAAAGATTTTCGTTTTCAAGCGCATAAGTATAACCGACCGTGTGTTCCTCACTCTTTGTATTGCATTCCTGCGTAAATTCAAAAGAATACTCCACCCTGTCGTTTCCGCTCGAATACGATATATCAAGAGAGGTAAAATGCATTTTTATCGGCACGCTGTTTGGCAAAAACAAATAATCGCTGCCCTTTTTGTTAAAAACACGTACCAGTTCAAAAGCCTTGCCTGCTGCATCGGCACCGACAAAATATCCCTTTCCGGAAACAACAGCGCATCCTTTGCCTTTTTCAGTACAGATTTGCCCGTCATAAACAGTATTATATTTAGCTGTGCTCTTGCTCATAGAGATTTTAAAATTCTTTGGATTTATATTAAATTCAAAGCCTTTATAGCTCATTTTCATAAACTGCATATCAATCACCTCTCACATTATTGTCATATCTTCTTGAATCAAGCATAATATAGTCGCTTAGTTCCTCAGCCTCACTGCGACCTATCACAACATCTTCGTTTTTCATATTTAAGCCTCCTTTGAATAGGCAAGCGAAAAGGTAAATGTTGCTTTCATTTTGTAACATTCCGCCGACGAAGCCTTGACTATCGACGAAAGTCTGATTCCGCAAACAGATTTGCTCATAATTGCCCTTACAATTTTTTCCATATCATCATAAGCAATCGGAGAACCAAACTCATACGGCACAAAAAGGTCAATGTCAATCGCATACCTGCCGAAAAAGTTTTCATCATCAACGCTTATGCTCTCCAAATCAAGTTCACCCGGAGAAATCGCAGCAACCTTTTTGCATATTTTTGTCTGCTTTTTTGCATATGGGCAAGCCTTAATAAAGCTTATACTTTCAAGTTCTTTTTTTGATTTGAGCAATTCGAGCAAACTGTCGGTTTCGTTATCCAAATACATCCTTATCCCCCTTTACAGCCTCACGAAGCACCGCTGTATAGTAAAGAATCTCGTTGCCTATAACAACAGTGCTTGATTTAATAAAATAATAATCCGTGCCCATAAGAGTTAAGATGTCATCTCTGCCAAATCCCGTTATGTCAAAGGTAAAAATACCGATAATATAATTCTTTTGATTAAAGCCTATGTCGGTTGGATTTGCCTCAAACCTAACCTTATCCCTTCTCCACAGTTGCTCAGCCATCACCCTTGAGGTGATGACCGAACCGTCTTTGGTTGTAATCGTGCAACTGTGCGAATACTTTTCTATCATCGGCACCAACGCCTTTGAAAGATTATTCAACTGCATTATTACACCCCTCTAAAATAAAAGCCCTTGTCTGCAACCAGATGCGATATTGTCGAATACGCATCGTCCAACAGAGCCTTTGCATTTTTCACGGCATTTCCGTCAGGCGTTGAAGTAACCGAAACATCTCCTGCCTTAAAAGATGAGATTTCGCTGTCGTATGAAGCAAGTGCAATCTGATAGTTGGTCTTTGCCGCAACAAAGTATTCAAGGAGTGCCTCATCACCCTCATCATATTCCTTGTCCGCAAAAGGACGCGAATTGATTTTTACAAGAGATACATACTTCTTAGCCTCATCGTCTGACATTCTGCCGATTGTACATAAAATTTCAAGTATATTTTCTGTTTTCATAATGTCTTAGTGTTGGTCAAGAACAACACATGCCGTATCAACAATCTTGTTAAAGCCAACAGTACTTGTTACGGTTGCTCTTTCAATCTGACGGTCAATAAGCTTATCAAAGTCAGTCACAACATCGCCAAACTGTACCTTTTCCAAAGCATAATTTTTATCAAGTGCAACAACGCCCGCTCCGACAATATTTGTGGCACAAGGAACAATTTTCGCGCCAAAAGGTGTAATCATCTTGCCGGTGCTATGAAAGTCAAGACCTGATGCGCCGTCTCGAAATTCGTCCAATTTGATAATTCTTGCCAAAGCTCTTTCCTCAACAATAAGTGTGTTATATTCATAAGGTAAAAGTTCGAGATACAAATTGGCAAAGTCGGTGAACGAAACTTGATTGTTTACAAGTTCTGTTTGGATTCTCGGAGCATCTTCCGTATCCAAGGCTTTAATCGCCTGTACAAGCTGACAAGAATTAATATAATTACCGATTTGCTTGAGCATTACCGCAAACAAATCAAGGCGCTGTGACTTGATTGATTCATAAGAAGCAACAAGTGTTCTGCCGTTCTTTTTAAGCTTTGTAAGGTGCTCCTTTGTCTTGATAACGGTTTCGGGAATAAATGTGCCCTCGTTGATGAAAGAATTTTCAATGTTTTCCGGTTCAACTGATTGGCATTGAACAGAACGATAGTCAAGAGAATCAATCACAGTGGTTGTTGCAACAATCTTATCAACAACATCGTTTTTGACCATTGCTGCCGCAACCGATCTCTTAATATATTCAGGGAACAAAACAGCCGAATCGCTTGTTTGGAAAAATTTTGAAACAGGGTCGGAATTCTGTCCGCTAACCTTGATGTCAAAACGTTTAAGCTGACGCTCATAAGCGTCAAGTCCCTCAAGTTCTGTGCCCTTGTAGTTTTCACTTGGGTCAATTTCTTCAAGCGCCTTTGTAAATCCCTTTTCAGAAGTATAAAGTCCCTTATCTAGTCTTAAAGTATCAAATGTCATATTCTATTTCCTCCTTAAATTAAAGAATTACGCCCGCTCTGTTTTCATTTTTGTCAACCCAAATAACTTTGCGAAGCGGTGCGTCATATGTTGTTGAAGTAGAGTTTTGAAGTGTGCCTCTTTTATTAACAATAAGTCTTGCATACATAGGCAAGCCTGCCCCGGCAAAATCGATTTCGGCATATCCCGATACCTGAACGGTATAGTAGTTATCATTATTGCCGACAACCATTCCGAAAAACGGTTTGTTTGGATCAGCCAAATCAACAGTGCCTTCATCTGTAACTTTTACGAAGTCCCCGATTTTCAATCTTTTCGGGTCATCATATAAGCCTTCCATAGTGATATACTTTGTATCAAATCCATTGTAAGAAATCATATTTTTTCCTCCTAAATTCTAAATTGCGAAAAATCTATCGCCTTGCTCTCAGTTGCTTGTGCAAGCTGAGGCTTAATTTTTGATTTTGATTCATTGCTTCTCATTCCGTCACGAAAACCGATGAGTTCACTTGCCGTCATAACAGCCGTAACGGATGAAAAAAGTTTTGAGTCCATATTCGGAAATGCCGACTTAAACAAATCAACAACTTCCTTTGAAAGACTCTTTTTGTATTCCTCGCCGAGAGCAGCCTCATCCTTTAGCTCCTCGATGTAGGAATTGAGCCTGTTTGCCTCCGATTTTGTGAGGGTAACACCGTCACCCGAGGCAATGTTTTTGATAATATCCTGCATATTTTTCTCCTTTGCGTTTTCAAATGATTTTGTAATTCCCGCCTCACGCTGTGCAGGAACGGCAACAAATGAGAATTCATAGGCATCCCTTGCATTGCTCAAAACATTAAAACAGAGTTTTCCGCCGTAGCTTCTGCCCGGAATATGCTCGCATCTGCCGTGACGATTGTCCGTGTTGCAAATTGAACAAATCGCCTTTTCAACACTGCACGACACGGAAACTTCTTTCTTTATGCCGGCATCAATTTCGTCAATAAGAGCCTTGTTTTCATCATTGTTGAGCATATACGCTCTTGCCTTGAGAACATAAAAATCTTCACCGTCGGCAGTTTTCTTGCCTGCAACCTTTTCGACCCAAGCATCAAAAACTCTTGCCTTTTGATTTTCGGCTTTCATTGAATGGTCAAAAATTCCTGTTTTGCCGACAAACTGCTGTGCAAGTTCGTTGAGAGTTGCCACCGAAAACTTTTCAAAATCTCGGTCAACATCATTGTTGCAAAGGTCAACATTGAAGATATAGACTTCTTCAGCCGACATCTCTCGTCTGGAAAACTTGCCGATTTTTTTCATATCCTCTTCACTCGGAGCACTTTTTTGAATAAAAGCGTCTGTCACTGATTTACCTCCTCTGCTAATTTGTCCGCCTGAGCATTGTAAAGTTTAGCCTGTGCTATTTGGATTTCATCCTGCAAGGTTATATCCGTCCATTGAACATCAACACTTCTGTAAATTCCGAGTGTGGACAAATATGTTTCGCCGATTTTCTTGATAATCGGGGTGACAATTCTGCGATAAGCTTTAAGCTCGGTCGTCAAAATATCTGCCTGCTGTTGACTCATTCTTTCGGTCGTTGACCACGAAAGACCAAACATATACGGCATAAGTCCCGTCTTTGCAATAATCTGCTCAAGCATTTGGCGAACAGGAATTTCGCTGTCCAAGATTTGATTGTCTGCGCCGATAACGCTGACCTTAACATCTCCGACCGCCACAAAATCCTTGATTGTGTCGGTGCTGCTCATAGCGTCTTTCCACGCTTTCGCCATTTGATTGGCACGCTCTTTTGCAAATGCCTTGTCCATTCCGTCACCCTGCGGTTTGTAGGTCACGGCATAACGCAAATTTCCGAGTCGTTGCCAATTTGTGCCTATTGTGTTGTAAATTTTCAGCAAAATATCCGATACAAACGGCAGACCTCTGAGCAAACTTGTGCCCAAGATTTCTCCCGGCTCAGGATTAAGCACCGAGAACAGAATTCGCTCCTGATGTTCAAGCGGTGTCTGACTGTTCATATGACCCGAGCAGAAAATCAAATCCATATCATTGTCTGCCCTTTTCACACTCACACAGCCGAGTTCGCCGTTGTACAAAGCATAAAAACCGTTTTCGTCAGCCACCATTTCGCCGATTGCCGTGCCATAAGTCAAAAGCTGATTCATAAAATTATCAACAAACGACTGTATTCCACACTGATTTCCGCCAACATTTACTGTCGAAAAAAATCTGTTCATATCATCATTTATTCTCTCGTCACCGCAATCAAATTCAAAGCCGCCCATAAGACGCACAATTTTGTTAATTGCACTGTCAATAATCGGCACTCCTTCTCTGATTGAGCGATACACCATATTGTTTGATGCCACAAGCGGTGTGTAACCGCCGAGATACCTAAACGGATGGCAATTTTTACCCGCCGTTTGAACCGAAGCAGAAGCAACGGCATCGGACGGCTCTTTGTTTTTGTTTTTGCCGAATATACTCAAGGCTTCACATCCTTTCTACTGCAACGGAAAACGCACAGTCATCGCTCCTCATATCAAGAACGGTGTTGACAAAATACCGTATGTCGTCCATTGCGTGATCATTTTCTTTTTTTGGTGCGTCACGCTTTATATCGTTATCCCAACGATAAATGGAAAATTCCCTTATCGTGTCGGTGCAAACGGGAGATATAAAAATCTCATTTTGCTTCAAAGCCATGCAAACTCTGTTTATTCCTTTAAGCACATCGTTTTCAGCCTTGATGACTGTAAATTCACCATGGCGGCGTACCGTTTCTATAAACGAAGCTGCCGACGGGTCAACTATCAGAGCCGTTATAGTTTTGTCCCCGACAAGCTCTTTCAGATGACCGTAGTATTCCTCGTCCGTCAACTGAACGCCTTTTTCTCTTGACGAATGATAATATTCATTCACCCTGTACCAGCCGTCCTCGCCTTTGCCCCAAAGACCAAGCGAAAACGGATTAACCGTTCCGTAATCACAGCTTAAATAATATTCGCTGAACGAGTCTGCCGATTTGATATGCTTTTCGGGAGAAAACATCGGATAAACCAATCCGTCTGCGGCAACCCATTTGCCCTCAATAAAGCGTTCATAAAACGCACCTGTATAAAGTTTCTGATATCGACCTTTGATTTTTGGCGAAAGTGAGGGATTGTCGTCCATAGTAAAATGGAGGTAGAGCATATTCTTTTCGTCAGCCTTTTTAATCCACTCATTATAAAACCAATGAAAAGGATGCTCAGGATTACAGTTGAACCAAAACCGTGAACCATCAAGCGAACACCTTGCAAGAGCCTGTCCAACAAACGAACGAGGCATCAACGCAACTTCGTCAAAAAGGACACCGCCCAAGGTCATACCCTGAATCAACGAAGCAGAACTTTCGTCCCTGCCTCCAAAGATGTAAAATCTGTTTTTAACGCTTCCTCTTTGAATTTCGAGCATATTTCTGCTGATTTTCTCCGTCACATTGAAACCAAGCGAATTGAGCATCGGTATCATAGGAGTCACCACATTTCGCCTGAGCGAACTTATAGTTTTGCCACAAAGTGCAAATGACGTGTCATTGAAAGCATAAAATGCCCAGAACACAAACGACAGCGACATACAAAGTGTTTTGCCCGACCTCACGGCACCGTCACAGATGATTCCGTTTTTTGTGTTATATTTGCTGCCGGCACACCACCAATTAAGCGTTTGAAGCTGTTTTTGCGAAAACGGAAAAAACTTAACCATTGCCGACATCCTCAGCCGAGCTTTGAGCACTCTTTTCAAGTGCTTCATAAAAGCTCAAGCCGTTTTCCTGCTTCTCGCCGTCGTTTTCAATCAGCTTTTCAAACGCCTTTATGCGGTCAAAAAATTTGATTTCCATTCCGCCGCCTTTCGGCCGTTTTATCTCGCTCACATTGATGAGTTTCAGTTTTGGAAGTTTCTGCATTATTTCCTCCTCGCTCATAAAAAGGAGTTTCACGGCATCACAGCACGAGCCAAACGCAAGCTCGGTCAACCCCTTTTCAATTTGTTCTTCAAGCGACATCTTTTTCTTCACCATTTCATCACCTCAAGTCGATATTTTGAAAGTGTCTGTTGACCTGTCGTCACAAAACCCTTTCACCTATAGGCTGAAAACGGCGTTTTTATTCACCGTTTCTGCATATTTCACCCCAAAAATCGCAAAATAAATTTGTTTTTCTTCATTCATTCAATCCAAGCGTATATCCCTGCAAATCAGTAGGCAATGTTTTCAAAGAAATATAAAGATTTTAATGTTTTTTATACAAGCCTGTTGTAATGTAAAAAATCAAATGATATAATCATAAAAAAAGGAGGTGACGCCCGTGAAAGAAAAAATGCAAAAGCTCATAGAAAAATTCAAAAGCTTCTGCGATTGGATATGGAGCGAATGTAAAGATTGGCATACGCTTGTGCTATTCATTATTGTAGTAGTTATTATGTACACACCTGTGTGGGGCGGCTACCTCATCCACCTTATATTCAAAAAATCGTGGGGCAGTGTTATGGCAACGGCATACCTTGCTTTCTGGGCGGGTCCGTTCACTCCTTATTTTCCGCTGTGCATTGCCATCACCCTCGGCATAAAAAAACTGGTTGAAAAAATCAAATCAAAAAGAAAAAAGACAAGTGACTGATCACCTGTCAAATAAAAAAGCCTACTTTTTAAATTAGGCTTTCAGCGTGTCAAAAAAGTGTTTTCGACACGCTAAAGGCTGTTGAGAAAGTTTCTGAATTTCGTTTTTTTGCGAACTTTGCTGTACGCTGGTACCGCTTGTTCGCAAAAAACGAAAAACGCCAAAAATGCTGTAAGTTCGATACTTACAGCATTTTTTAAACCCCACCGTCAACACTTCGTGTTGCCACCTCCCCTTGCGTCAATGGGAGGCATAATTCGGTTGATTATATTTGGCGTGTTTCAGGAGCTTTATCGACAATCTAAAAGCCTACTTTTTGAAGTAGGCTTTTTACTTTATATTATAAATTTCTGATATCGTTACCGATAAAATAGAATGAAATATATTCTCCTGTGAGTCGGCTTGTAATACGCTTGTCGTATTTTTCCTCAAGCCTGTCAAAGGCATAATTCGTTGAAATGATAGTCGGCTTTCCGGTGAGCAAACGGGTGTTGACAATATTATATATCGTTGCAATGCTGTACTGATTGTCAATTTCCGTGCCCAAATCATCAAGCACCAAAAGGTCACATCCGAGCACCTGATTTTTGGTGTAATTAATATTGTCGGTTCTGCCAAACTGTTCGCTCTGCAAATCATCACAAATATTTTGACTTGTACCGTAGCAAACGCTGAATCCCTTGTTAATAACAACATTCACAATCGCAAGGCTCAAATGAGTTTTGCCGAGCCCTGCACCGCCAAAGAAAAACAAACTCTTGCTGTTGAGCGAAAAATTCTGTGCATACTTTCTGCAAGTGTCAAAGATTTTTTCGGCTCTTTGACGAGGGACAATCGCATTTTCCATAGGCTGTTCACTATAATAACCAAGTTCAAAATTGTCAAAAGTGCACTTGTCAAGAGGTGCAAAGCGGCAAACCTCTTTTCGCATCAAATCTTTTAAAACCTGCTTTTGACATAAACACATTCTACCGTTGATGACGCCCTTGTCTTCACAAGTTTCACAAACAAAATGCGGTTTCATTGCATCCTTTGAATAACCGTTTTCCATGAGCAGCCTTGAACGTTCCGCAACAAGTGCCTCACTTCTTGCACGAAGTTCCGCAAGTTTTTCATCCGTGTTTTGCTTGTAGAAAAACAACTGACTGATTTCTAAACCGATTTGCTGAAGTCCCGATTGAATTTTTTTGATTTCGGGGATTTCCTCTTTTATCTGCATAGAACGCATATCCGCCTCCATAACAGCGGAGTCGTGTCTTTTTTCAAGTATTCTCTTTGCCTTGTTGTACATTTCGTTTGAATAAGCCATAATTATCCTTTATATATCGTAATTATCATTGAGCATTGCACGACGATTGATTTCGTCAATATCATAAGTTTCATCAATGGCAGATTTGCCTTTTTGCTCTTTTTTTGAATGAAAGTCCTTTTCCTCCTCGGCAACAGCCTCAGGAGTGAATATGCCCTTTTTCTTCCAATTTTTAAGCACCGAATCAACATATTTCAATGTTGGCTTGTCGGTGTTTTCTTTCATAATATCACAGGCAATCGTAATCATCTGCATATCAAAATCCTCGCTCCAACGACTAATCATTTCTCGTTGCTTAATAGTAGGATTTCTGTGCTTGATTCCGCTGATTGCCACAATCTCGTTCCACAGCCTGTCAGAAGCTTCAAGCATACGCAATCTTTCATCCGCAGCCTCAAGGGTAACAATCCCCTCCTCGCTCCAATTCTTAGCCATAGCGCCGATATACGAAGTTCCGATTGCTCTGCCCTTTGCCTTTTCGGTCTTGTAGTATTCCAAAATAACAAGAACAACATCACACGGAAGCCCATAATACGTCACCATATTTATAACAAGTTCCTGCTCGATATGGCTGATTGTTCTGCCGAAAACCTCCTGAGCGTGATGAATAAGCTCTGTCAACTGACTATTGTCCCTGCACATAGTAACAATGTCGCTCGGATTAAGCTTCGGAACAGGAATTGACTCTTTGACCTTGACGGCTTTGACTTCTTCCTTTTTTTGTGGTTCTGTAACAGGAGCAGTTTCCGCAAGCGGTTGAGAATTGACAACTCCGTCACACGACAAAATGCCTTCTTCAACCCAAAACTCCAAGAAATCAGTTGCATCCGCCTCGGTGCACCCAAGAGCCTTTGCAACAAATTTGCTGTCGCACGGTGCATTATTCGCCAAAATGAGCAACAATGCCTTTAGTTGATATTCACTTGCAAGTTTTATGTAATCTGTTGCGATTTTTTTCGGCACGGCAACCATTCCATACTGCCAAGCGTTGCCAACAGGTACAATTTGATACTGCATTTTGCCCACCTCTTTTCAAAATAAACAATAAAATTATTTTACCAAAAATCCGCCTATTATTCAACCACAATATAAAGGGGCACTCATCCGAGCACCCCACTATATATAAAAGTAAAAATATTATAATCTTGATTATTAATAAGTTATGCAATCAGTCGTAATATATCTTACTCCAAGGTCAACAAGTTTTTTCATAACCTCAGGGTCATCAATAGTCCATGCACCGACAAGATCAAATTCTCCGACACATCTTTTTATCATATAAGAATCAAAATCATAGTTCTTTTCCTTATTGCCGTTAAAATCTATACCGCAGTTGTATATTCCCTTTGCAAGTTCAATATCTTCTTCTGTAATTTCCTGCACAAGATACATCATATCATTATCGCAAAGTTCACGAAGTTTTTGCAAATCTGTGATTTTGAACGATATAAATGTCACCTTAACATTAGGATATTGGTCGCAAAGGTCAATAATTTCTGTGTAGTATTCCTGATTGTTTTCTTCTTTAAGCTCAATAACAGCCTGCATTTGGTACTTGTCGCAAATTTGCAAGAATTTTTCAAGAGTACAGATTTTAAGGTTTGGATATTGGTCAATGTTAACGCCGTTGTCGGTATTGGCATTTACAAGTTCCTCATAAGTTGCCTTTTCAACAAACTTGCTTATGTCCATCATTCGATATGTTGACCTGTCGTGCTGAACAACCCAAACACCGTCTTTTGTACGATAAACATCACATTCAGCGGCTGCAAAGCCTGCCTTGCCCGCTTCTCTGAAAGCAGGAGCCGTATTTTCGGGAGCAACGGCTCTGAAGCCTCTGTGTGCAACCATAACAGTGTAATCGTCAGCAATATCTCCGGCCGAAGCTACTGTGTAATCCTTAACCTTGCAGTATTCATGCAATGCAACTGCACCGCCGGTAACAACAAGGACAAGCAAAAATGCCAATATGCTCAGAATTATAATCAGCGCTTTTTTGCCCTTGCTCATTTTCTTTTTTGCTTCACTCATTGGATTTTTCCTCCTCATTCTTTTTCGGTTCAAACTTTAGTCTTTGACTGTCAACAGGTTCAAAGACATTTTCAAAGCTCCATTTTCCTTTTACCCCTTTTGCCATTGCACCAATGACGAAATGAAGCTTCGCAATACCAAAATCAACACTTTTGTCAGAATACGGCTCGTCAACTCTTCCGCTGAACACGCCGTTTTCATATCTGAATTTTACAGGTCGTCTGTTAACGGCAGACGGTCCTTTTTCAACAAGCGAAAGTCCGTAAGCATACGCCTCAGGCAATTTTGCGTCACACGCTTCAATCATATCTTGATACGATTTGTTATTTTTGTGAGTTGCCTTGTACATAGTCTTTTCTACAAAAGAATACTTATCCTTTGGATAACCGATTGTAATAACGGCATATATTCTTTTCTCTGACGGAAGTTTGATTGCCTCATACACCTTGTTTTCGTTATATGTGCCGCCGACCCAGCAAGTGCCCAAACCGTGATAAACACATTGAAGCACTATGCTTTCGCCATAATATCCGCAGTCCTCACGAACCTTTTGGCTGTCATCTCCGGCAACAACAATCATACTGAATTTGCCGCTGAAAATTCTGAAAAACGGGGTCGCATCGTCTATGAATAAAAAGTCAAGACCTGCTTCCTCGTTGACGGCATCAACCATCTGCTTGATGACATCCTTTATTTCCTGCGACAAATGCTTTTGCTTATATGCTCTGCGAGAGTGTCGATTTTCTATTGATTTGATATACTGTTCGTTAGTCATAGCATCACCGTGTTCATTATAACATCAAAACCCAAAAAAGTATAGTGGTTTTTAAACATATGAATATAAAATTAATTTAAAAATTCTGCTATTGACTTTATCATTTTCAAATATTATAATGATTATATAAATCAAGGAGGGGTCACCTATGAAATTTAAGAAATTTGTTAAAGTTATCAGCGTAATTGCCGCTATCGTGGCGCTTGCAGCTGCTGCATATGTTGCAATCCAAAAGCTCACAGCAAAAAAAGAGCCTGAGTATTTTGACGACAACGACTTCTTTGAGTGCGACAACGATATTGAAATCGTAGATGCAACAGAGAAAGTTGAAGCTGAGGAAGAAGCTCCAAAGGCTGAGCCAAAGAAAAAAAACGCTCCAAAAAAGAAGACTGCAAAGAAAAAGGCTGACGCTGAATAAGCAATATTATAATAATCAGAGAGCAACGATATAGAATTGTTGCTCTTATTTTTTACTGAGGTGGCAGACTATGTACAATGTAGGTTTGGTTCTTGAAGGCGGAGGCAATCGTTCGATTTACACGAGCGGCGTGCTTGATGCTTTCATTGAAAAGAACATTGAATTTCCGTATGTAATCGGTGTGTCGGCAGGCAGTTGCAATGCAACATCGTTCATTGCAAAGGATTATCGCCGTCAGCATGATATAATTATAAATTACTCAAATAACAAAAACTATATGGGGTTCGGCAACATATTAAAGGGTCATTCGTTTTTGAATACCGACTGGATTTTCGGCGAGCTTGCATATGAGCTAAAGCCACTCAATCAAGAGGAATTTGACAAAAGCAAGTCGGTGCTCTGTGCGGTTGCAACAAACGCTCAAACGGGCAAGGCAGAATATTTTTATCCAAAAAGTATGCGTGACGGCTGTGAAGAACTGAAAGCAAGCTGTTCGCTTCCGGGTGTTACAAATGGAGTCGAAATCGGCGGAACAACATTTTTTGACGGCGGTCTTGTGGATTCGATTCCGCTTGAAAGAGCATTTGATGACGGTTGCAAAAAAGCTGTTGTTATTCTCACACAGCACAAAAGCTATGTCAAAGAGCCGATGAACCCAAAGGTGCAAAAGCTATTCAAAAAGCATCCGAAAATCGGTGAAGCGGCAGTTAGCCGCCATATTATGTACAATGCTCAACTTGAATTCGTTAAGCAATGCGAAGAAAACGGCAGGGCGCTTGTTATTCAACCGAATACACCGCTTCAAACCACATCGCTTGAACGAGATCTTTCCAAACTTGAGGCAATTTATCAACTCGGCTACAAGCAAGGTCTTGACCGTGCCGATGAAATAAAAGCATTTTTAAATGATTAAAATATATATTCATTCTTTAATCAACACATAGCTGTCTGTGTCAACTTTCAATTTAATGCTTGTGCCGTCCAGCATTCCACGCATAATTTCGTTTCTGATTTGATAATAAACGGAGCTGTCACCATTCCAATACTGTGAGTGAACATCGGCTGTTTCCTTAAATTTGAGCGAATTAACATCGCTGCATACAATCATATTCACTCTGTCGCACGGCATACCGTTTACAAAAAAATCATTAAACGCTTGATATGCGTTTTCTGCGTCTGTGTTTTCGTTCAGGCTGTTTTGCCTGCCGAAATCATAGGCGACTTTTTTTATTTCATCAAGGGCATTTTCATTTTCGTTCATAATCACAGATACAAGACTTGCATATCTTGTTTCGGCATCCGTAATTTGCGATTGCAGCCAACCGTGAATGTTGCCCTCATCTATAACTTCTTCAAGCGGCAGCAATTGCTTTGTATATTCGGCGCCTTTGTCGAAATGCTCGGCAATCAACGAGGTTAACGCTTCCTGATTTTTTATTTTATCATAAAGCCAAAAATGGACGGGGCCCAAAAACAAACTCATTTTCATTCTCCTTTTGTAAAATAATTTTTTGCAAAGGTCATATTTTGCACAAACTCCGCAGTACCGATATAATTACCGTTTTTATCACGCACCGCACGATAAGTTATACACATAGGCATACTCTTTTTCTCACTCCAAACCTGAACTTCATTGCGTTTGCCCGATTTAAAATCGGCAATAATGGCCCTAACCATTGCTTCAACCTTGGGCGGATGACACGAATAAACCTTGCGTCCGAGTGACATTTGCGGACGCTTAAAGAATTTTTCACCGTTATCATTGTAATAAGCATTTGTGTCATCAACATCAACAAAGGTTATCTCCATCGGAATTGTGTCCATAAGTGCTTCAATTTGTTCAAGCGAAAGACTGCCTGTCGGCATATTGATTTTATCGGTAAAGCCTACCACACTCTTCGGCAAATCCTTTACCTCATCCCAAGTTTCTTCCTTTATTCCGAACGCCGAGTCATAAGAAAATCGGTCACGGTAAATGCCGTGCCACTCCTCGTCGGTAAAATTAACCGCAGACACGGGGAACAGCACCTTTTCCTCCTGCTTTATCATTTGGGTGAGCCTGCCGAGAAGCATTTTGAAATTTTCTTTCCATTCTTCCCCACGCTCAACATCTTTTGCAAGAGCATTAATATCGTCCCTGATTTCATCATCCGTGGTCCACATAACATCGCTCGGACCGGAAATTTCATACTTCACCTTTAAAAGCGGATAGAGCAAATCTCCCTTTTCGGCATAATGGATTGACACATCACGAATGTCATTAAACACCTCGTCAAGTTCCCAACCGTTGTCAAGTGCCTTGTGTGCTTTTTCAATAAGACTTTTAAGTGCCTCGTTTTCTTTGCTAAGAGTATAAAGCGGATGACCGACGGTATTAATCAATTTTTGTGCAAGCTCGTCTTTTTTTGAATAATCAACCTTAGGCAGGGTTTTCAGTTTTTCCAATGATTTGTTTACTTCTTCAATGCTCATAATCAAATTTCCTTTCTGTACAAAACTATTATAACCAAAACAATTAACAAATGAAACAGCGTATATAATTTTTTTACAATTATCCACCTTGTTAAAAGTTGCAAAATAATGTATAATCAAATAAATAATCTAAGCGAGGGAAAATTATGATTATAGCAGTAACTTACGACAACGGAATGATTAATCAGCATTTCGGCAAAACACAGTATATGAAGATTTATGAAACAGATGAAAGCGGCGAAATCCAAAAAGTTCACCTTGAAAGTATGGGCAAGCACAGCCACCACGGAATTGCAGGCTACATCAAGGAAATCGGTGTAGACATCCTCATTTGCGGAGGCTTGGGACAAGGTGCGGTTGACTCACTCGAAGCCGCAGGAATCACAATTTACGGTGGCAACACAGGCAACTGCGACTCTGCCGTTATCAAATTTTTACACGGAGAAATGAAGCAGAACAGTCAAGCTAACTGCAACCATCACCACGACTCATAAAGGACGACTGATGAAATACCTAAAGCAAATCAAAATCAAAAATATTCTTATGCTCACCGTTGCCGGAATAATCAACGCAATAGGCGTCACAATGTTTTTGGCGCCCGTAAAATTATACGACAGCGGAATATCGGGCACTTCAATGCTTCTCGGTCAGTTGACGCCGGAATGGATGTCGCTGTCGCTGTTCCTTGCCGTGCTGAACATTCCGATATTTTTGTTCGGCACGAAAAAACAAGGCTGGCTGTTTACGGTTTACGCCGTGTATGTAGTTGCAATTTATTCGCTGTCAGCGTGGCTGATAACCGATGTTTTGCCGATTGATGTTTCGTTTTTGTCGCCGTTTGCAAAGGACGATTTGTTCCTCTGTGCGGTGTTCGGCGGACTCATTTCGGGTGCAGGAAGCGGTATTGCAATCCGCTACGGCGGAGCTATGGACGGCATAGAAGTTTTGGCAGTTATCTTTGCCAAGAAGCTGTCGCTCACAGTCGGAACTTTCGTGATGATATACAATGTTGTTCTTTACATCGTTTGCGGTGTCATCTACCACAGCTGGATTTTACCGCTGTATTCGATAGTGACCTACATCGTTGCACTTAAAGTTATCGACTACATTGTTGAGGGCTTTGACCGTTCAAAATCAGCAATGATTATCACCGATAAGCACGAAGAAATTTGCGAAAAACTTTCAAAGCAATTCGAAAACGGAATCACATTTTTTGATGCTAAGGGTTATTATTCCGACAGCGACAAAACCGTGATTTACTTTGTGCTCAATCGATTTCAGATTGGCAAAATGAGAGAGATTGTTCATTCGGTCGACCCAAATGCTTATATCTCAATCACCGAGGTTGCCGACATTTTCGGCGCAAAACAAGAAAAAAACTGACAAAAAATGCGTATGCCTGTTCGCTCCAAGCATACGCATTTTTTTATTTTATTCCGGTTTTTTGATAATCTTCTTGTGAAGATTGTTTTTGATAATCACAAAATAGAGTGCCGTGCCGAGAACCGCCATAACTCCAAGCTCACCGAGAGCAACACATCCGCCCTGTGTCAAAAATCCAACGAACTGAAAGTCGCCGTCAATGAAGAAATGCTCAATCTCCCAGCCGATGATTACGCCGTTCCAAATTGCAGGCATAAGCATTGCAAGAAGCGGATATTTGCCGACCTTAACCTCTCTCAAAAAGTACATACAAGTAACCGAACCGAGGGTTGCAAGCGAGCCAAAAATCATATCGAGCGGCAAACCCTGTCCGATACTTGCAAGGTTAGAAACAATACAGCCGAGCGTAAGCCCCGGAATTGCCGCAGGAGTGAACAATGCCAAAACATTGAGTGCCTCCGACACCCTGAACTGCACAGCCATTGTTGTTGAGCCGGGCAAAATGATTGTTTGCGCATAAGTCAGCGCAGCGTACATAGCCGCAATTATTGCAGTCTGTGCAATAAAAGCATTTTTCTTTTTGATACTCATTAAATTATCTCCTTAGTTTTGTTTTTAGAAGCCACAGGATGTGACTGGTCAGGATTTTGCGAACTGACAGGAAGATTATAATACAATAAGCCACAAAAATCAAGTAAAAAAAGGTGCATCATTTTGATACACCTTTTTATCTTATAATGCTTTTTTGATTGCGTCAAGAAGTTCGCTGTACTCCTCATAAGCAGGAATATTAGGATAATCCTTTTTGATTGCGTCGGTTGACTTGAACAAAAATCCTGCCTTGCTTGCCTGAATCATACCAAGGTCGTTGAAGCTGTCGCCACTTGCGATAGTATCGTAGCCGATTGACTGAAGTGCCTTAACCGTTGTGAGTTTTGACTGTGGACAACGCATCTTGAAGCCTGTGATTTCGCCGTTTTCGGCAACTTCAAGAGTGTTGCAGAAAATTGTCGGCCAATCAAGTTTTTTCATAAGCGGAGTTGCAAACTGCTCAAAAGTATCTGACAAAACGATAACCTGTGTGATTGTTCGAAGTTCGTCCAAAAACTCCTTTGCTCCCGGCATAAGGTCGATTTTTGAAATAACATCCTGAATTTCCTTTAAGCCCAAGCCGTGCTCCTTAAGAATTTTAATTCTGTAATTCATCAGCTTGTCATAGTCAGGCTCGTCACGGGTTGTGAGTTTAAGTTCCGGAATACCTGTTTCCTCTGCGAATGCAATCCAAATTTCAGGAACAAGCACGCCCTCCATATCCAAACAAACAATGTTCATAACATATCCTCCATATATAATTTTAAAAATTAACTGTTTGTGACACTCCGGCTTTTAGGTCGAGTGTTTTTTCTGTATCTCCGTATCTAACCTTAATCTTTTGGTCAATATCGGAAGTGATTTTTGCTTCGACAATATCGGAATCGGCATCCCAAGAAAGGCTGTCGACAGTTGCCCTTGTTCTTGCTCTGATTCCCTTGATTGTGCCCTTTTCAAACCCTGTCGGAAGTGCAGGTAGGAACTCAATCTCACCCTCGTTTGAATAAACAAGTGCCTCGTTGATTATTCCGAGATAGCCGATAGCAAAGTCTGTGCAATAGCAACTTCCACGGTCGTAATCGTGATTTGTCATAAGCGAAGCATATCTTATTTTATGATTTTGAAGCTTCAAGAGTGCATCGGTAAGTGCCTCGCTGTCCTTAAGCCTTGCCGCAATTAGTGATCGATGAACAAGTGCATGCGAAGCCTCGTTTTCACTCTCTCTGTTTGCGATAGCCTGCTCACAAGCCTTTGTGAGTTCCTCGTTATGCTGTGTTTCAAACAGAGGCCATGCACAATAAAGATGGCTCAAATGTCTGTGTTCGTTGTTTTCTTCAAAACTTGTGGTTGCCCATTCTTTGAGAGCACCTGTTTCATCATACAAATACGGCGGCAACTTATCCATAAGGTTTTGCCATTTTTCGAAGCTCTCCTCAGGTGCAACATCAGCCATAACAGCCTTTAACATTTCAAGATTATTTCTGCAAGCCGAAATGTCAATAGCACAGTTTGCATCTGACGGGCTGTCATAATTTGACGGATTGTTTTCAGGAGAATATGACGGAATTATGCAATATGTTTCGCCGTCATTCAGCTTTGTTTTGCCTTTTTCGTAATGAATTCCACCGTCTTTATCGGTGTAATATTCAGGAGTCAAAAGCTGTGCCCAATAATTTGCCGACTTGGTAAGAAGAGGCAATAAAATATCTTCTTCGAGCATCATATAGTCCTGCTCTTTGTATCTTGCAATATCATCATTGTCAATCGAAAGCACGGACTTCAACTTGTTCAAATCGAACTCGTCAGAAAGCGGAATTTGAATATTTCCGTAAGTTTGCAAGGTTTCATATAAAGGCTCGATCATCCAAGATGTGCCTGCGTTCCAATATCTGAACGGATAAGGATAGCAAGTTTCTGTGATAACCGCCTTGTCGCCGTCGGTGTTCACCGGTGCTTGAATAGCGTCTGTAAAGCCGTGAGTCGCCTTTGCGTTTTCCTCCCAATCAGAAAGCTGACGGAGGATAAAATATGTATATCCAATCGGAGATGACGAAAGGTTGCCCGTATTCATTGAAGAAGTCTGCAAATTCACATTTGCGTCCATCGTGTACTTGCTTCCCCAACCTGTGTTGAACTCGCCTGTCCACATTCCGTACAGTCTGCTTGTGGAATATCCCGAACAGCAGAGATATGCGTATCTGCCTGCATAATATGAACGCTGTGCAAGTGCGGTAGAAAGCTTTTTTTCGCCTTTTTGCTCTTTCAAAAGTTCGTCATTTGATTTGTCGCTGTCCTCAAGTTCAAGAGTAACCGCATCAAACTGCGGCTGATAAATCTCAAGATGATTTTTCAAAGCCTTGTTGTAATCAAAATCTTTTTTTGTGCTGTATTTTTCCCCGATAGCCTTTGCCTGTGCCGTCAAATTGTCAACAAGTTCATAACTGTCCTTGTCCTCAAATTCATCAAAACTTCCCATATCATAGGTTCTGTCGCTGATTGTGATGAGATAAATATTCTGTGCATTGCTGATTTTGATACCGCTGTTTTGACCACGGAAAATATCTTCCTTGTTCTTCTTTTCAAGCTCGATTTTTTCCTTTGTGCCGTCGGTCACAACATAGGTAGTTGTGGCATATCCGCCGTTTTTCAGCTCGCTGTTTTTGTAATTAGGATAATGTGCAACAAGCGAAATCGTATTGGCATTAATATCAACAACCTTTTTGTATTCCATATCCGCTTCACTACCATCGCCGAAATTCGCCATGGTCGAAAGGTCATCAAGTGTCAATGTAACATTAAGTTGAGCCGCCTCCGACGACTGCGACAACTTTGTTATAACCGCACCGTCTGCCATTGAGGTGAACGAAGTTCTGTCCCAAGTGCCGTTTTCATCCGTAAATCTCACACCGACCTGCGAAGATTCAAAATCTGTATAACGGATGTAATCTTTTGCACCTTTGCCGTCCATAGAAATACGGAGTTGGCCGCCCGGGTGAAAGCTGTATACTTCATCGTAAGACGCATCGTCCGTTATATCTTCACCTTTAACGATGCTTTGCTTAACTGTTTCAAGTTCGTTTGAGGTATCGGGGCATGTACGAATATTTTTGTTAGGCATAATGAAGTGCATATTTTGAAAAATAAATGTATCCTCATATGGCGAACCGCTCTCGACAAATCCCTGCAAGCCGTTGCCGGAAACCATACCTTCACGCCATGTTTTGGTTTTGTTCTTACTGTTCTCTTTTAATTCTTTATAGTCAAGACTGTACGAAATTTTTGTGCTGTCCGTAAATATTTCCTGAACAGCACTGTTTTGTGCCTGCGTTGCACCACAACCCGCAAGGCTCACGGCAATAGCACCACTGAGCACAAGCGCCATTATTTTCTTTAACTTTCTCACAGCAATCCCCTTTTTTCATATAATTTATATTTTATTATACCAAAGTAAAAAATGATTTTCAACCTTTACAACCGATAAATGTAATGTTACAATTATAATATAAAGTATAAAAGGAGTAATCGTTATGACACAAGAGCTTAAATATAAAATTATAGACAAAATCAGAGAGATGATTTCTGCACCGTCCTGCTGTCAGGAACTCAAAACAAAGGCTGATGAATACCTCGTTGCTGTCGGCACAACAAGAGAGGACAAAAAGTTCAGAGAACTTGTTGACGAAATCAAGGCAGACATCATCCCCGTTGACGCAATGGTTGAGTTTATGGCTTCACCGCAGGCAATGGAAAAATTCGGCGAAGAAACCGCAAAAGAATTCCTTGCACACGCAAAAGAACTTCAGGCAAAAGGTGAAAAATTCTGCGATTGCCCTGCCTGCTCCGCCGCACAGGAAGTCCTCAAACTCATCATTTCAAAATAAACACGCTGTAGACTGTTGAGAAAGGTTCTGAATTTTGTTTTCTTGCGAACATTGCTGTACGATGGTACCGCTTGTTCGCAAAAAACAAAAAACGCCAAAAATGCTGCAAGTTCGATACTTACAGCATTTTTTAAACCCCACCGGCAACACTTCGTGTTGCCACCTTTACTGCGTAGACGCCCCCTTTTGTCTGCGTTGCAGACATTTCCCCCGATTAACGGGGGAATCACCTTTTAAAAAATGGGAGGCATAATTCGGTTGATTATATTTTGGAGTGGTTCAGGGGCTTTATCGACAGTCTAAAATACGATGCAGTCTCTCGACCGCATCGTTTTTTTAAATTAATCATTATGAATCAGTCACAAACGAGAACGCCGTAACCGTTTTTACGCTTGTAAACTATCTTTGTTTCGCCGTCAATGCCGATATACACAAAGAATGTGTGTCCGAGCATTTCCATCTGAACGATTGCTTCATCGTCCGTCATTGTGTTTGGTGTGATGTGCTTAACTCTGTTGACATCGACCGAATCATAATAAACTTGGTCGAAATCATCCATTGTAACATCTTCATCCAAATCATCAAATGCAGTTGCGATTTCATCAATTCCGCCTTTGCGTTTTTTGTCAACAAAGAAGGTCTTGAGCTTGCGAAGTTTACGCTTCAAATCATCAACCGCCATATCAACAACCGGCTCAATGCGGTCTGCTCTTGCTTCACCTCTGATGAAAGAACCGACATTTTTCACCGTAATATCACATTCGTATTCTCCACGCTCCTTGCTGAGCGTAACATCAAATGTTGCGTTATCCGGCAGCATTCTTTCAATTCTCTTGAGTTCCTTTTCAATGCCGTCTTTTGCGCCCTGCTTCAAATCGAAGCCTCTTGCTGTAATGTTAATCATACTTATGCCTCCATTCGAACAATAGTGAGAGAAATATCTTTCCTCCCTATAATCATTATACCCTGTATTATAAGCTAATAAAAGTATTGTAAAATTCCTTTTTTATGATATAATAGAATTGATGTGTGTATGACAAATTCACGCATTATTTTTTTAAATAAGGTAAAAATATGAAACAGAATTTCAAGTCAACCGTCAACGCTTGCTTCACGGCGTACATAGTTCAGGCAATAGTCAACAATTTTGCACCGTTGCTGTTTGTTACTTTTCAAAAAGAATTTGACATTCCGCTGTCGCAAATTACATTGCTGATTTCTTTCAATTTCACGGTTCAGCTTTTGGTTGATTTGCTGTCGGCAAAGGCAATCGACAAAGTCGGCTACCGCACATCAATGGTTTTGGCACATTTTCTGTCGGCACTCGGTCTGGCAAGCCTTGCTGTACTGCCGTTTGTATTACCAAGTCCGTTTATCGGTTTGCTGATTTCGGTTATGATTTATGCAGTCGGAGGCGGAATTTTGGAGGTTTTGGTCAGCCCGATAGTTGAAGCGTGCCCAACCGATAACAAGGAAAAAGCAATGAGTCTTTTGCACTCGTTCTACTGCTGGGGACATATGGCAGTCGTGCTGTTAAGCACCGTGTTTTTCAATATTTTCGGCATCGAAAATTGGCGAATTGTCGCCGTGATTTGGGCGATATTACCAATAATCAACGGTATTGTTTTTGCAAAAGTGCCAATAGCAAACTTGATTGATTCGGGCGAAAAAGGTATGAGCATAAAAGAGCTTTTCACATCAAAGGTATTTATAATTCTGTTCATAATGATGGTTTGTTCGGGTGCAAGCGAGCAGGCAATTTCGCAATGGGTTTCAACTTTTGCGAAAGAGGGGTTGGGAATTTCCAAAACGGTCGGTGACCTTGCAGGACCGCTGTCATTCGCACTGTTGATGGGCACATCACGAGCACTATACGGCAAGTTTGGGGATAGAATTCCGCAAGAAAAATTAATCCCGATTTCGTGCGTTGTGTGTATCGGAGCGTATTTGGTTATATCGCTTTCACCGATACCGGCGCTGTCGCTGATAGGTTGCTCAATCTGTGGCTTCTGCGTGGGCATAATGTGGCCGGGAACATTCTCGATTTCGTCGGCAATGCTAACCAAAGGCGGAACGGCAATGTTTGCATTGCTCGCACTCGGCGGCGACCTCGGATGTAGCGCAGGTCCAAGCCTTGTCGGCTTTGTGTCGTCAATGGCAAAGGATAACCTAAAAGTCGGCATCCTCGTAGCCACCCTCTTCCCGCTAACCCTCCTCCTCAGCACAAAACTTCTCCCCAAATCCCCAATCAAAACCAAAGCCTGACTAAATTGTCAGGCTTTTACTTTATCAATATTATATTTTTAATCTCTAAAAAACAAATCACGTGTATAAACTTTATCTTTAACGTCATCTAAACAAGAATCATATCTATTAGCTATAATTGCGTCACTTTGACTCTTAAAAGCTTCAAGATCATTTACAACCTTACTTCCAAAAAATGTTGTACCATCTTCGAGTGACGGTTCATAAATAATTACAGTTGCACCTTTTGCTTTTATTCTTTTCATAACGCCCTGAATCGAGCTTTGGCGAAAGTTGTCAGAATTTGATTTCATGGTTAATCTATAAACGCCAACAACGACTTCTTTTTCAAGTTCTGCGCTATACTCTCCATTTGCTCCATATCCCCCTGCAATTTCTAATACTCTGTCGGCAATAAAATCTTTTCTCGTTCTATTGCTCTCTACTATTGCAGACATCATGTTTTGAGGAACATCAGCGTAATTCGCAAGCAACTGCTTGGTGTCTTTCGGCAAACAATATCCACCATATCCGAAACTCGGATTATTATAGTGATTTCCTATTCTTGGGTCCAAGCATACGCCCTCTATTATCGCTTTCGCATCCAGGTTTTTCATTTCGGCATATGTATCTAACTCGTTAAAATACGATACTCTTAAAGCAAGATAGGTGTTAGCAAAAAGTTTAACAGCTTCCGCCTCGGTACACCCCATAATCAATTCATCAACATTAGGTTTCAATGCAGCATCTTTCAAAAGCTTAGCAAAGTCATTAGCGGCTTTTACAAGTCTATCATTATTCAAATCTGTTCCAACAATAATTCTGGAAGGATACAAATTATCATAAAGAGCTTTTGACTCTCTTAAAAACTCAGGACTAAAAATAATGTTTTCATTTTGATATTTTTCTCTGATTTGTTCCGTATATCCAACCGGAATAGTAGACTTAATAACTATAATTGCATTTGGATTAACCTCTATAACCGTTTCTATTACGGTTTCAACAGCAGAAGTGTCAAAAAAATTCTTTTTACTGTCATAGTTTGTAGGCGCAGCTACAACAACATAATCAGCGTCCTTATAAGCATTTAGCGCGTCTAACGTTGCTGTCAAATTCAATTCTTTTTCTTTCAAATATTTTTCGATATAATCATCCTGAATCGGTGATTTTCTATTATTTATCAATTCAACTTTTTCAGGAATTATGTCAACAGCAACTACTTCGTTTTTTTGTGATAACAGCGTAGCAATAGAAAGTCCGACATATCCTGTTCCGGCAACAGCAATTTTCATTTATTCTCCTTATCTATATTATATAACTTTTTAGCTAACTTACTTTTTCTTAAAAAACATTGACAGTGTATACTCAAACACAGATTTATCAAAAGCAAAAACTACTATTAAAAGAATTATCAATGAAACAACAGCTGTAATCAAACAAGTTAAAAACCACAATCCCCAAGAGTTCATGCCAATAAAATGATTGCAAACAGTGCCGATTGAAACAACCATACCGATAACCGCTATCAAAACAGTTGTACTTTTTACAGTCTTCATTATTTTTCTTTTTAGTATAAAGCGATTCACATATCGAATAAACATTATATCAACATATAAAAATGATATTATCGTTCCAATCAAAACGCCATATATTCCACATACTTTAACAAGAATAACAGATGCCACAATATTTATTACAGCTTCGATAATAGCATAATTCTGCGTTTCTTTAAAATGTCCAACCGCAGTTATAATAGTCAATGACGGAATTCTTACACTTGCCAACACAGCAACAATAACAAATAACAACCCCAATTTGTTATCAACATAATTAATCCCGTTTACTTTATTCATATATAGATTTATAAAAGGGCAAATAGAAAATCCACATATTCCAAAAATTACCCCTATTATGTAATAATATAATCTTTCATATTTATTATAAACATCACATATTGTTTTTTTATCGCCATTGCTAAAAAGGTGGCCAAAATTAGCCATAACAGCTTTTGACAAAGCTTGCGAAAGGAAGTCGCTGATATTAGAAACAATCATATTATAAACGCCATAGACGCTTACAGATGCATATCCAATAAAGCTTGACAGCACAATGTTATCTGTATTATTAACAACTAAGTTTGTTATTTGATGGACTAAAACATTCCAACGCTTTTTTCCAACACTAAAATTTGGTTTGATGCTTTTATCAAGATACGTATATGTTCTTCTAACATAAATACTAATAATAATTAGCCTTGTAGTATATACAATAGCGGGAACAAGTTGAATAATAAAAACGCTTAATTTTAAATATATAAATACAATTCTCAATGTACCTTGTAAAAATATACCTACAGCATTAATTAAATTGATAACGTATAGTTTTTTATCTGCCTGCAACAAAACCTTGTATTTGCTTGTAAAAAAATACTCAACAGTATTAGCTATTCCCGAAATCAGCACCAATGCAAACACGAACCAATAATCTAATCCGTCAGAAGCCAAAAGCGGGTATAAAAATGCAACTGCAAAAACCAACAAACTAAACACAAGTCCTATCTTATGATAGAATATTGCAATGGCATTTAAATCAGCATTAACTAATTTATAATCTTTCTTTTCAAGAGGCGAATACAAACTTTGTACCGAGGCTGACCCTATTCCCGATTCAGCAAGGGTAAGATATGAAATTAAACTGCTTATAGTATTAGTCAAGCCATGAATTTGAGGTCCATAATAATTAATCAATAATTTAGGAACAATAAAGGCAAAAGCAATCGTCAATATTTGCGTAAATGTAGCAAACAAGACATTTTTTTTAATATTGCTTTCTTCTCTCATAACTTCACCGTTTTTATTATTTAACATAAAACTTTAACAATTATATCTTTCTGTTAACATTAAATCAAATTTGATACAATTATATAATATACTTTTATGTCACACGTGTCAAATTTAGTTTAACAGATGCAAAACGTTTTTAAGAAAAAATCTTTTTCAATCTATAATTATGCTTCCCTAGTTTTTCTTGGTATGTTATAATAATGATATGTACTTTAAACTTAATATTTTGATTGTAGTTCCCTAATTTTTCTTGGTATGTTATAATGAAGTTCTTCCCGACGGTTAGGGTAGTTCCATTGTAGTTCCCTAATTTTTCTTGGTATGTTATAATTTTTGTTGACAAAGAAGGGAAGAGGGTACAATTGTAGTTCCCTAATTTTTCTTGGTATGTTATAATCTCGAAAACAAATCCCCTATTTTATTTAAAATTGTAGTTCCCTAATTTTTCTTGGTATGTTATAATTTCGTGTATATGCTCTTTCCCAGCATAGACATTGTAGTTCCCTAATTTTTCTTGGTATGTTATAATTATATGTATTCCTTGATTTTCGTGACCGTATTGTAGTTCCCTAATTTTTCTTGGTATGTTATAATTACAAATATCAAAGAATAAGAGATATAAGAATTGTAGTTCCCTAATTTTTCTTGGTATGTTATAATACTCATTTTCTCTACCTACATAACCGCGCCATTGTAGTTCCCTAATTTTTCTTGGTATGTTATAATGCCCCGGTATTAATTATCATTGAAACGGCAATTGTAGTTCCCTAATTTTTCTTGGTATGTTATAATACAAAAGACAAGAGGCACAACGCTTTTTATATTGTAGTTCCCTAATTTTTCTTGGTATGTTATAATCCATCACATTTGTAATCGCAGGTGTTGCAAATTGTAGTTCCCTAATTTTTCTTGGTATGTTATAATATGGGAACAAAAAGCGCAGTAAATTAGGGCGTTTCAAGAAAAATTTGAGATAAAAAAGCACAACAGAATTGATTTTCTGCTGTGCCTTTTCTCTTTTTTACAACAAAGTTAACTGCTCATATGCAACGGGAATATCCGATTGGATATATTCGCCGAGCAAAATCTGCATAGATTCGTACTGCTTTTCGGTAATCGTAAGCAATCGCACCGAACCGTTTGGCGGTAAATGTTGTTTCAGCCGTTTTTCATGTGTTTTAACCGCATCATAGCCATTGCAAACTCTTGAATAAACAGAATACTGAACCATCAAATAGCCATCATTGATAAGGAAATTTCTGAATTTAGTTGCCGCCTTTTGTGCGGCTTTTTCTGTAACCGGCAGGTCAAAGAATACAATCATCCTCATAAACTTAGTCATAATTAAAATATGATATATCAATCAAATTCGGTAATTTCAATGCAATTTCTTCATTTTCAAACGAAGAAATTATGCTTTGAATTGTAAGTTCTATTGCATTTGCCACGCTGTGACGGTTGCCGTCAATTTCGGTCGCACAGTTTAGCAAAAGTTGAAGTTCTGCCTTTTGCGGAGTAAAAAATTCTTCGCCCCACTCAACATAATTTTGATAAACAAAATTGTCAATAATAGGTCGATACGGCTCAATAATATCATCTGCCAAATTAAATTGATTAAGCTGGCTTTTGTGATGTAAGCCAAGTGACGGCTCAAGCCCATAAGCAACAATTGTTTTGGCAATAAACGAACGCAAAATCGCATATCCGTAATTAAGCGCAGCGTTTATGCTGTTTTCATCATCTCGTTTAAAATCATCACCAAAAAGCGATTTAAAATACAATCTCGCAGCATAGCCCTCTCTGTTTGTTGTATCTCCCGATGCAACATTTTTTGAAATCGAATAAAGAGTTTGCGACTCATCAACTTCATTAAGTTCAAGGCATTTTGCTTGATTGTTAATTTTTGCCTGCACAATTTTTTGCCAAATCTTTTTAAGCCGTGGCTTCGATTGAGAAAACTGAAGATTAATTCGCTTATTCATTCGACAATATGAACCGATCGGCAAAAGCTCGCAAGACGGAATGTGCTTGTCGTTGCATATAATCAAACAAACTCCGTCGTCTGCGAGTTTTGACATCAACTTACCCGTAAGCGAGGTGTACGGATTGTCAACCACAATCGAACGAATATCCTCAATAGGAAACGAAAGTTCCTCGCCGTTAAAAACAATCAACTGATTATTTTTCAATTTCAACTTTGCTTCGTTTGCAATAAAAATATTTCTGTAAGCCATAATTAATTAAAATACATTCGTTTTTCCTTGTTGACCTTGTTAATATTTCCAAGCGGGTCAACGGTAAATTTTTCGATATTAACCAATGATTTAACACCACAACTCGGAATAGTATATGCACCGTCATGAGTTTCAATAGTAATACTTGCAGTAGAAATTCCGGCTTTTACATAATAAGCAAGCACTTCATTGTCATATTTATTTGCCGGCAAGGTGCTGTCTTTATTAGCCACACTGAATTTCATATCTTTTTTAGCCGTTATGCGAATTAAATCATTTGGATATAACGAGAATACAAAATTTTTATCATCCATTTCTTTCCACGACTTTCCACCGGGAACACAAGCCAGATTAGGCAATGTCGGTTTTATAGTGTCGGCAACATAAATCGGAACAAAATAATAGCCGTCATTTTCAACATAAAACACATCTATACGAATCATTGAGCCGTTATCTGCAATTCCGAGTTTGTTTTCATTTCTCGCCTTGACACTTGATGATGAACGCTCAATGAGTTTAACTTTCTTTACAATCGGCCCCGGTGTCCCGTCTGCTTTTGGCTTATGGAACTCCTCTGCAAATGCTTGTTTTGCATCTCCGTCAAACTCAATAAGCCTTTGCAAAAGTGCATTGTAAAGCAAAGTATCACTTTCGGGATTATAATAATTCTCTATAGCACCGTTTTTGAGTTTAAGTGTTGTCAACTCAACCTTTGAAATTTTATATCCGTCAACCTTACCCGAACGAATTGTGTCCTTATGTGCAGGACCCGTAACCTTTCGGCGAGGCATACGAGATACAAAAGCAGGTTTTGCAATTTCGGCATCGTCATAGCTATAATTTGAAAATGACAATAGCACACTTTTAAGTCGCTTTTCATCTTCAATTTCGCTTCTTGCTTCGAGTTCTTTCCTGAAGTTCGGATACGGAAGCGGGAAGCGCTCTTTGACCTCTCCTGTGCGATAATCAACATCAAACATAGTTTCTCTGTAAAACGAATACTTTGATATTTTGTTCACCATTCCTTGAGTTACGCAAGAAATAACCGCAGCGTCCACAGCATGGTGCAAATCACCGTTTTCTCTGATTTTGTCAATGCCCCAACATTTACGCATAAGAGCCGTTGCGGCACCGTTAACAGAAATAACATGTCGTTTTCTGCCGTTTGCGAAATCCTCAAAAATCAAATTGTCATTTATGTAATTATAAAGAACTCTGCTCAAATATTTTGTGTCATTAAGGTTTCTTTGCTTAAAGTCCTCTTTGTCCTTTTCTGTAAAATGTTCCTTAAGCAAATTCTGCTTTTTTCTGTAATTTCGGATATAGCTGTTTACCCAAACACGATAATCCGATTTTTTATTTTCAGCCAAATATTCAAGCGGAACACGATTCCTCTTTTGTCTGTTTTCAGAAGAAAAAGTCAAAACTTTATTGTTGTAGCTGTCGTCAAAGCAAGCGCTGTATGGAATTATATGGTCAATATCCACGTATCCAACCTCAAACAATCTGTCATATTCGATTAATTTTAATGAATACGGACAAATTCCGTCTTGCTCATGATATAGTTTTAGCTTAACAATATCCTGTCCTTTTGGCTCAAAACCAAAATTATCAACAATCTCTTTCTTTATCTTTTCATTTTTAGCTCTGTTAAGCAGATAATTTTTCTCAATCTCATCTCGCTCTTTCTTGCTCTTTGAAAGTTCTCGTGCAAGTTCTATATTAAGATAAGTAGGCGAAGCTCCCATTTCTCTGATTATTGCATTTACAACCTTAACGGTTTGTGACACCGCACGCCTTACAACAGGATTAACGATATCGTCAAGTTCATCTGATTTTGGCGGAAGCAAAATTTGCTTTTCGGAATTGCTGTGCGCCTTAAAATCCAAACCTGCGCATTCGCAAGCCTCATTGTATGTTTTGCCTTCTTCCAAAAACGGAATAAGCAATTTGCACGCCTTAACACTGATGTGTCCTGTTTTGCTAAATGACGGAAGATTTAAAAGTGCAGGATAAAGACCCTTGTCTATGTCTGTTTTTTCGAGGGCTTCAACTATCTTTGTATCGTTTTTATAGAATGTAAATATTCTGCCGATTTCATCAAGTTCATCATGTGAGAGCGAATTCATAGCATCGCCCAATGTGCTTTTCATTTGATGATAAATATTCAGATGTTGAAATTTTGTCTTTTTCTCCGACTCCTCAACACCTTTTTCGGTATAAGTAATATTCTTAAATTTTAAATCAGGCGAAATTTTAAGATTTTTTCTTATTGAAGCATAAGTAACCGACTTTGTTTTAAAGCAATATTCCTTTAATTCATCACGCTCCTGTTGCGAAAGAGGAAATGCGTTGCCTCCGTCATCAACCAAAGTGATATTGTTTATCCCCTGCAAAAGCGAAAAAAGTTGAAAAGAATAACTTGCTTTTACCGCACGATATTCATCAGGGAAGAAAGTACATCTGCCAACCATTTTTTCAATTTGGTTGCCTGAATACGGACTCGGAGATTTTTCATTGCCCTCGCCCGGACCTAAATCAAACGGTCTTTGTGACATAACTATATCCGTGTATTTTGCTTCAATTTTCTCCGTTGCAAAATGCATTCGAAAACTGCGTTGAACAGAAAAAATCATCTTTATTTCATCGGCAATCATATCACGAGATACCGTGTTGAGATAATCCTCTCCCTTGTTACGCTTGTACTTTGAATATCTTTCGTCCTTATACAGCATTTCGCCGACTGTACGGTAGCCGTTTTTGGCAATGTTTTCCCTGTTTTTTTCAATAGCACCGAGGAGTTTTCCTGTTTCTTTATCCTTTGTGTTTTCGTCAACTTTTCTGTTTGACTTAAAACCTCTTCTTTGCGCAAGATTAATAAGCACCCTTGCAAACTCAACATTGTTTATCGGTTCATCAAGTGCCCTTGTTCTTATTTCATATATATCGGACAGTTGACCTTGAAATATTGTGTCAAGCTCATCTTGAGTCACAATTCCATCACTTACAAGCATATACCTAATGCGTTGAAGCCTGTGCTGATGGCGTCTTATTCTTCGGCGAAGTCCTCTCGCCTCTCTCCTCGGCTTTGCAAGAGAACTGCCGTCTTTTGGATTTTCGGCTTTGTCAAAAATCCTCGAGCCAAGACGAACAATTCTTTTAGGCTCATCATTTGAATCCAGCTCTATTACACAATAGCCAACAGATGTGATTCCGCAATCCAATCCGATACCGTACTTCATAATGTTTCTCCTTTTTGATAGAAAAAGATAACGGCTCCAAAAAGGAGCCGTCAGAGCTTTTCGGTTTTCTACCTTTTTGTAGTAACCCAATTGTTCTTGGTATGTTATAAGAACAATTAAAGTATACCACACATTTTCAGCTTTGTAAATATTTTTGTCAAAATAAATAGCACTTGTCCATAAATATTCTCTATTTTCTGCATTTCCTTTACTCGCTTATTAAATTATTGTAAAATTAAAAGTTAATGCTTTTATTTTTAAATTTTCTTATATTCAATATTTTTCATATTATAAAAAAACAACTGACCCCACAAAACGGAATCAGTTGTTTTTAAAGGATTGGCAATAATTAACAATAAAACTTAATGAAAAACACAATAACTTTCAACGCCTCAACATTCGAATTTCTGTATCATATATCCATCTTTTTTATCCTAAATTGCCAGTAGCACAGTTAAGCCTGCAAAATAACACAACGCACTATTTTCATTTTATCAATATTATATTTTTAATCTCTAAAAAACAAATCACGTGTATAAACTTTATCTTTAACGTCATCTAAACAAGAATCATATCTATTAGCTATAATTGCGTCACTTTGACTCTTAAAAGCTTCAAGATCATTTACAACCTTACTTCCAAAAAATGTTGTACCATCTTCGAGTGACGGTTCATAAATAATTACAGTTGCACCTTTTGCTTTTATTCTTTTCATAACGCCCTGAATCGAGCTTTGGCGAAAGTTGTCAGAATTTGATTTCATGGTTAATCTATAAACGCCAACAACGACTTCTTTTTCAAGTTCTGCGCTATACTCTCCATTTGCTCCATATCCCCCTGCAATTTCTAATACTCTGTCGGCAATAAAATCTTTTCTCGTTCTATTGCTCTCTACTATTGCAGACATCATGTTTTGAGGAACATCAGCGTAATTCGCAAGCAACTGCTTGGTGTCTTTCGGCAAACAATATCCACCATATCCGAAACTCGGATTATTATAGTGATTTCCTATTCTTGGGTCCAAGCATACGCCCTCTATTATCGCTTTCGCATCCAGGTTTTTCATTTCGGCATATGTATCTAACTCGTTAAAATACGATACTCTTAAAGCAAGATAGGTGTTAGCAAAAAGTTTAACAGCTTCCGCCTCGGTACACCCCATAATCAATTCATCAACATTAGGTTTCAATGCAGCATCTTTCAAAAGCTTAGCAAAGTCATTAGCGGCTTTTACAAGTCTATCATTATTCAAATCTGTTCCAACAATAATTCTGGAAGGATACAAATTATCATAAAGAGCTTTTGACTCTCTTAAAAACTCAGGACTAAAAATAATGTTTTCATTTTGATATTTTTCTCTGATTTGTTCCGTATATCCAACCGGAATAGTAGACTTAATAACTATAATTGCATTTGGATTAACCTCTATAACCGTTTCTATTACGGTTTCAACAGCAGAAGTGTCAAAAAAATTCTTTTTACTGTCATAGTTTGTAGGCGCAGCTACAACAACATAATCAGCGTCCTTATAAGCATTTAGCGCGTCTAACGTTGCTGTCAAATTCAATTCTTTTTCTTTCAAATATTTTTCGATATAATCATCCTGAATCGGTGATTTTCTATTATTTATCAATTCAACTTTTTCAGGAATTATGTCAACAGCAACTACTTCGTTTTTTTGTGATAACAGCGTAGCAATAGAAAGTCCGACATATCCTGTTCCGGCAACAGCAATTTTCATTATTTTCTCCTTTTATCCAAATAAAAATCTTTATACCACTCGGCAAAATTACGCAATCCTGTCCTTAAATCAGTGCTTGGTTTAAATCCGAAATCACGTTCTAATGCACTTGTATCCGCATAAGTTACAGGAACATCCCCGGGTTGCATTGGAACGAGTTCCTTATGAGCATCAAAATCATAATCCTCAGGCAAAACCTCTGCTCTGATTAATTCCTGCTGAAGAACATCAACAAAATCTAAAAGATTTTCAGGATTTTGATTTCCAATATTATATACAGCATATGGAGGCAAAGGCAAGCCGTCATCCCCAATTTTTCTTTCCGGCGCACCTGTCATTACTCGTTTTACGCCCTCTACAATATCATCTATATATGTAAAATCACGCTTACAATTTCCATAATTAAAAATTTGAATCACATCACCGTTAAGCAATTTATTTGTAAAACCGAAATATGCCATATCCGGTCGTCCGGCAGGACCATAAACAGTAAAGAAACGAAGTCCTGTTGATGGAATATTATACAATTTAGAATAAGCGTGAGCCATTAACTCATTGCTCTTTTTTGTTGCGGCATAAAGTGAGACGGGATTATCAACTTTATCTTCAACGGAATAAGGAACTTTTTTATTAGAACCATAAACCGACGAAGAAGAAGCATACACAAGATGTTCTACTCCTGTATTATCATTATCATAAGAATGTCGACAAGCCTCAAGAATATTATAAAAGCCTATCAAATTAGACTTAATATATGTATCAGGATTTGTAATTGAATAACGAACGCCGGCCTGTGCAGCCAGATTTACAACAATATCAAACTGATACTCATCAAATAGTGAATTAATGAGCGACGAATCAGAAATATCACCTTTTACAAAGTTCCATCTTGATTTATCGTGATTATTTGCACAAACTTCAATCTGCTTCAAGCGCCATTCCTTAATTGACACATCATAATAATCATTCATATTATCAATTCCAACAATCTTTATTGGAGATTGTGTCTTTAACAATTCAAGAACAAGATTACTGCCAATAAAGCCAGCAGCACCTGTTATTAAAACCATTTTGTTTTTTAACTCAATATTTTGCATAATATCCCTTCTTAAGTTCTATTGTTTTTCTTTTTATATTTTCCTATAAATAAAATTAATGGTGTATTTATAAACACTAAACAAATAAACGAAATTAACATCATTGAAATTATTGTTGCTAAAACTGTATTTGACAATCCGAACCGCAATAAAAACCTTGATACAAAAAGTATCGGTAAATGATTACAGCATAAAAAAACTATCGAGTTATTTCCTATCCAAGAAAAATAATTAATAATTATACTTTTTGAAAATTTACAGCACAATAATCTGCTCAAATTCAGTCCGACCACTGTGGCTCCAATTGCATTTATCCAAAATAATAAAACATTTCCATATATTCCACTATTCATATTTACAGGTTTATTTAAATATATACCAAGTCCAACTACAACAATCAAAGCGATTAACCAATACCACTTCAAATATAATAGTTTTTTCCTGTGTATCAATTCACCAAAATACATTAAACCAACTCCTATCAAAGCTGCGTCTAATGACCACGGAAGATCAATATTATAAAAGCAAGTTAAATGTCCTATTGCAACGCATATAACTGTTATAAATAATATATATTCTTTTCTATAAACAAGCCTATGTATTAAATCGTAAATTACATATGAAAAAAAGATTGCTGTTAAAAACCATAGCGCACCTTCATATGGCAAATCCGAATCATTGTTCCACAATAATCTTAAAACAGGTTTAAAATTTGTAGCTTTGTTCGACAATATCCACAAAGAACTATAACAAAATCCAAAAAATACATACGGTAAAATTAGCGTTTTTAATTTTTGATTAAAAAACACCTTATAGTTATCTTTCATATGAAAAAAATATCCCGAAATAACAAAGAACATAGGCATATGAAAAGCGTATATAAACTTATCAAATTCAGGACCAAACCCATACAGCCCGCCAAATGACATATGACCCATTACCATAAGAAGAATACCAATTCCTCTAAAAAAATCTATGTAGACAATTCTGTTTTCGTTTTTCATACTATTTCTCTTTTTTTATTTATTTGTGCTCAAACTTTTCTTCTGGTAAAGAATATAATATTTCTTTCTTTTTATCTCTGCCCAATTCATCAATATTGATGCAAATATTTTTCTTTTTTTCTTTAAACTCATCGACAGTACAAATAATTTTAGCTGGATTACCCGCAATAACAACATTACCATTTGGAAAACTTTTTGTCACTACACTTGATGCACCTACAATTGTATTATCACCAAGCATAACCCCCGGTAACAATGTCACATTTGTTCCAATAAAGCAATTATTACCTATTTTTATTTTTCCAAAATAATCAGTCGCATTTATTCCTAGTTTTATTACAGAATTATCATGAGTAACCCAATGAGTGCCGCTTGCAATTGTTACATCATCCCCTATTTCTATCAAATACGGTTCTGCATGAGGAAATGTTCCATTACCATGAAAGTTATTCCCTAATTTTCCACCTGCTTTTACAAATTCTTCATTTCTAATCTGTTGAATTTTATAGCTGTTACAAGTAAATGTATACCATAATTTTTTTATTCTACTAATAATTTTCATAACCAAAACCTTTCTTCAATTTTAAAAAGATACTTTTTTTATCTTGTTTATTTGTAACCATTAAAGAACTTACAATAAAAGAAATAACACAACTAATCATTGCTTGCAATATCAACTTAATCCATGAATCAACTTGAATATGCTGTTTAAAAAATCTCACTATTATCAATGATATACCAAATGCAATTAAATTTAAAATAACCTGTTTATAGAAAAACCACTTCTTAATTTTCGAACAATAAGCGGCATATGGTATTGAAAAGAAAATACTCCTCAAAATAATTACACAAGAACTTACGCCAGCAATAGCATATATACCTAAATTTGTTGTTTTTAACAATAAAAAAACTGTTCCAATTATTCCAAAGTCTGTCACAAGATTAACAATAGCATTTACCTTAATTTTATTTACTACAGTAAAAATATTATAAACACACTGTATTCCTCCATTTATCATCATTCCAGCTATTGTTAGAAGCGATAACTTGTAAAGTTGGTTGCTATCTTGAGAAGGTACCCAAAGACTATAAAAATCAGTTCCTAAAACGACTAAAACAACTAAAAACATATTTGACATAATTCCACTAACGATCATTGACTGCCTAATTTTTAACATGAATTCTTTTTTATCATTATGTGCATATGCAATTGTATAATTAGGAACAAATACTCCGGCTATTGTGCTTACCAATGTTATAATAACATTTGGTAAGATTTTTGCAATTGAAAGTACCCCCATCGCTTGAGAATCAATAAATAAATTAGTTATTAATAAATCTAAACCATCAGTTAATATATTACTTAATTTAGTCAAAGAATTCCAAATACCTGATGAGATCAATATTTTAATTTTCTCTTTTGATGCAGAATGTAAAGTAGGATGTATCTTATTCAAATATTTTTTTGTAAAATGAATGTTTGTCAGTAACAAATAAACGGAAGTCAACAACATAGAAACTCCTATATAATAAACTGCCGGTTTGAAAACTATATACACAACAATTAATATTGCGGCTTTTAAAATATAAGATTCTATATTTCTTTGTGCTTCGACATCTTTTCTATTAGTAACAAATAAAGAAGTAGAATATGTAGCATTTATCAATGTTACAAAAAAAGATGAAAAAATAAAAGCAAATAGCACTTTTACATCATTTACTATTTTTTCTGGTATGCTTAAAATCGAATCTAAAAAGAATACGCACAATATCGATGGAATTAATAAAACAACACACATAAAAATATTAGCAAAAAGTGCTGAAGAAAAATATCTTTGTACTTCATTATATCTTTTATTTTCATATTCTATTGTTATAAAACGTCCAGCCACAGAATTCAAAGCTATTGTTAGAATCATCGCATAATTAGTAAAATTATTAGCCAATGAAACAAACCCATAAGCTTCTGATCCAACACGATTTACTATATATGGTGTCAGAAAAAAATTTATCCCCATATTTACAGCAAACGCAATAATATTAGCTATTAACGATATTGCCATTCTTTTATTATTCATTATATTTCCTCATAAATAAAAGTTATTCTTCTCCATAAAGCGGACGTTTATAATACTTTCTTTTCACTCTTAATAAGTTTTTATAAATAGATCTTGAAAACAAATAAAGTTTTATTTTCCTTATTTGATTTAAACTAATATACTTATTCGCTTGAAATATTGGGAAATTTCTTTTTAATTCTTTTTTAAAGTATTCTTCATTATTATCAAAGCCTCTGTCCCCAAACAACACAATAGAATTGATTATTCCATTAAGCGTTTTAAACTGCGTATAAGTTAATATTTCGACATAATATTGATTATTGTAATAGCGCGTTATTTGATTTTTATACTCATAATATAAATTTATTGATCTCTGATTTAATTTTGAATTTGTCACGCTTTTTGTATTATATCTATAATTATATTTATACTGATTAATTTTAACAACCTTGTTAACTTTACTATATAACGGAATAATTATTGCTAAATCTTCTCCAGACATTCCTTCTGGAATTCTTAAATCATTAAATAAAGTTGCCCTATACAAATGAGACCACAATGAATGATTCCCAAGCAAATAATGCTCTATTGCTTGATTTGAATTATAGCAAACTAATTCTGTATTTTCAGTAACATTAATTAACTGCTGATTAATGATGTTTCCCTCGTCAGTAACTCTTCTTGATAAAATTTGAGAAGCATCTGCATCATTATCCAAAGCAAACTTTAATAAAACTTCAAACATATCTTCATCTACAAAATCGTCACTATCAACAAAACCAATATAATTACCGCTTGCATTATCGAGGCCTTTGTTTCTAGCCGCAGCAGCTCCGGAATTAATTTGCTTAAAATATTTTACTCTTTTATCTTTATTTGCAAATTTTAAACATATTCTTTCACTACTATCATTTGAACCATCATTAATAAGAATAATCTCTATATTTCTATAAGTTTGATTAATTAAAGATTCAACGCACTTTTCTAAATACGCTTCCGCATTATATACCGGTACAATTATACTAATTAGATTATTCATATTTCCTCCAAAAGATTTATCCAACTATCAATTATTGCATCCTTGCTAAATTTTCCCAATCCTAATTTTGATTTGTCAGACATTGAAACTCTTAATTCATCGTTTTCGATCAATTCGTTTATTTTCGCTGCCATAATTTCAATATCATATGATTGTACCAAATATCCGTTTATTCCATCTTTTATAATTTCTGATGGTCCCGTTTCAATATCAAAACTAATTAACGGTAAACCATTTGATTTAGCTTCAAGCAAAACCATTGGCAATCCTTCTTGCAAAGAAGTCATTACATACATTGAAGCTTCTTGATAGGCTTTATCCATATTGTTGCATCGACCACATAAAAGTACATTTTTTTCTAAACCATAATTCTTTATTTTTTGCTTTAACTCCAGATATTGTTCTCCGTTTTCTCCACCGTATATCTTCCAGCACCAATCAGGATGCTTTTCAAAAACAAATTTTGCTATATCAGGAATTATAATAAAATTTTTAATTTTTCTTATATGTCCGGCACTTATAATTATTTTTGAATTTATATTATATTCATTTGATTTTCTTTCATCTGTAATATTATAAATATGAGTTAGTTTAGTTTTAATTTTAAAGTGATTTTCAAAATTTTCTTTATCTCGTTCAGTTAAAACAACATATGCATCGGCATTTTTTAATTCTAATTGCCGAATTTTCTGAATATACTTACTTCCTTGATTTTGATAATAATTTGCATGTTCCCATACAATATGCTTGCAATGAGCAAATTTAGTTGCAAGTATAGAAATAACTCCTGTCAAGGATTCAACAGTTATAAGTACATCTATCTCATTTTGCTTTAAATACTTAGTAAGAAAAACAACTCGATTAAACATTGAACCTCCTTGCAGATAATCCATAGTAATACCATCGAGTTTAAAATATGGTTTTCTGTCACAAGTATTAATCACAAAAACCTTATGCTTTTTATTCAATTCATTAGCGACTAAAAATGTTGCTCGCTCTGTTCCTCCGGCTGTATAATGACCTAAAAAACAAATATTCATTATTTTAACAATCCTAATAATTTTTTAAAAAAGAAAAAAGGTAAATGAAAATATCCCCATGAAAGTAACTTTAATTTCATTTTTCGCACATCAGGTTCTAAAATTTCATTACTATAACTTGTCATCCTGCGGTATTTCCAATACTCATTTTTCAAAGGATGCTTACAATGTTTAACCCACGGTCTGGTTATCATATTTGGTGTAAAATGTACAAAAACAGGATTTTTTCTTGCTTCAATAATTTCACTATCTAAATAATAACGATTTAAGCCATAAAAAGATAAAATTTCATTATGATCAAATTGAAACAAACTTGTAAACGTATTATATTTTGGATGAATCGATTTTATCAAATTCTGTTTTCCCAAAACACCATTTATTGTTCCTTGATCCATTGCATCAACATCCCCGTTACGACTACGCACGAAGTCCACACACTGCTTTACTGCATCAATTTCTCTGCATTTATCTAAATTCCATAATATCATACCGGTATTAATATATATTTGTTCATCGTCTAATCCAACATTTCTATGTCTTTGAATAGGATTAGTATCTATTACACCTGCGATTGCGTAATCAATAATATCAATATCATATAATTCCGTTAAATCACCCATTACAATAGCATCCACATCCATATATATAGCTCTATTATCATTAATAATTTCAGGAATAAAAATTCTTGCATAGGCAGAAAGACTTCTGTCTTTTAATACCGAACCCCCAAGTTTTCTTTGAATTATTTCTTCCGTCATAAGATAAAACTTAAATATAAGATTTGCATATTTATCTTTGAGTCTCAAAATTGATAATTTTGAATGTTCAGACAAGCCTCCATCAAGAATATAAACAATAATGGAATCAATCGTTTTATTATTTTCTCCAATGGAGACAATCAATGTTTCCAAATGAGGTGCATAATTATCATCACTTGCAACAACAATGTTCATAATCGTCTCCTTATTTATAAATTATCAAAAAAATTTTCAACTTTATTTATTGTTTCTAACTTATTAAATTTTTTAGCTCTTTCCAAAGCTTTTTTTCTATAAAAATTTATTTTTTCTTTTTTTTCAATCAAATCCAATAATCCCTCAAACAAAGCGTCTTCATCATTCTCTGTTATAACTCCATACTCATTGTCACCTAATAATTCCTTCATGCCAGAACACAAAGTTGTAATAACCGGCGTTCCAACAATCAAAGATTCTGTCACAGCCGTACTAAATCCTTCATGAAGCGAAGAACAAACAAACAAATCTGCATTTTTTACATATTTATAGGGATTCTCTTTATAACCTAAAAAAGTAACATTATCGTTTAAACTTAATTCAGTTGCTTGCTTTTTTAGTTTATCTTCAAGATAACCTGTTCCTAATAACAACAAATGAACATCTTTACCATTGTCTTTCAATTTTTTAATTATTGATAATAATCTATCAAATGATTTTTGTTGAACTAAACGGCCGACACTAATCAATGTTATTTCAGCATTATAAAGATTTTTTTCATCTATTAATTCTTTAGACAGCTTGTCTATTTTTTCAGACTCAATAACATTATACAAAACATAATCATTTTTTTTAATTTCAGGGAAAGTAGACAAATAAATATCTTTTACTGTTTCAGAAACATAAACAGTTGCATTATATTTTTTTTGCAGTTCTATACATTCATTTATGTTTCTATAACAATGCGCAATTTTATTCTTTGAATGGAATTCATTATGAATCCATTGCACTATCTTTGTATCTTTATTAGGACAACCTGCAACAATTCTTGTAACGGGAGATTGAAAGAAAGACACAACAACATCATATTGTTCTTTAATCATCTTTTTATATAAATGCTTTGAACTGAATAATTTAAAAAGCTGAGTATTTCCTCTAAACGGCTTTTTAAACACATATTTATACTGTATATCATCAGCGAGAAAACGTTTATTTATTCCGACATCAAACATTGTTTGCACCGTAACATCATATTTTACCTTGTCAAGATTATTTACAAGATTTACAAGAACCTTTTCCGCTCCTCCGCCATCAAGCGAATTTATAAAAAATAAAATTTTCTTCATTTAAATTACCATTACCCAAAAACATAATAATTTCTCGGATCATCGGCATAATTGCTTGTCAAATCAAATTCATAAGGAATCAAATCGCCTTGATCCAAAATATAAGATGTTAAAATAAATTTTAATACAAAATAAACAATTATTAGCAATTGAATTAGCCATGCATACTTTTTATTTGAATATTTTGGAATATATCCAAACAAAACCAAATTTGCAGGCATAGAAAAGAAATATGCTATTCGCTTAACTTGCGGATGAAAGAAACCTGTTATGCTTATAAGCAAAGCGATAACTGAAAGCAGGATCATATAATCTATTCTCTCATCATAATATCTGTCCTTTGCCAAAATCTTATAAAACAGCAAAATAAACGCCGTTTCAAATAACAACAAATAAAAGTCCCTGTTTAGTCCTGCTTTTCCTTCATCTGCATAACCTAAATAATCAGAGAAGACTTCTGAAGCACCAAACATTAGTTTAATTAAATCTTGATAATAAAACACAAATATAACCGTTACCAAAATAACTACGGCTTTTCCAAATCCTTTAATGGTAATATTATACTTATGATTCCATAATATCCACAAAATTAAAGCTATAAATGCCGATTTATGAAAAAGTGTTGCAACAAGTATACATAACACAAAACTTATAAAACGATTGTTAAATACATATTTTAAAGAATAAAAAACAATAGCTACAGCAATATATTCACGAGTAACATTGAATGCCGAAGCATAAGCAGAAAAGCAAAATATAATCATTGCCGTAACCAATGAAATATCATTATATTGCTTTTTTAATGTACAGTAAACCGGTACGAGAAAAAGAAATGCAAAAGTGCCATATGTTAGTGCATGTCCTCCTTTTGCATATGTGATTTTCGCAATAAAGGCAAAAAGATATTCACTTGAAACAGAATCAAAAAGTTTACTCCATTGTGTTTTAGCATATCGTTCAAATATTGCACAATATGTCACAAAATCTGTTCCTACAAAATATCGCCCTGCCGCAAATAATACAAGTGCACTTAACCCTATTAAACTAAATAAATCAAACATTCTCCGTTTTTCACTATATATTGATATCATCATTGAAGAAACCGTGAAAACAGATATGTAAATCAAAAGGCTACTCATCAATTAATCCTAACTCAATTAAATTTCTTTTCTTAATCTTCTTTTTAAATATTCAGGTGTCAAAGCCGAAATCATAGGTTTAAATGCAAATATATACTTTATCTTGGAAACACCCAAGAGTTTATATCCATTTAAAGCAGTTTTTGTATATCCCTTTGCGGTTTTTAAAGTTCTTTTTTTATAATCTTCCGGACTTTCATGATAAAGGAGTAAAGCCTCGCTAAGATTATAACCTGTATACCCTTTTGCATAAAATCTAAACCACAAATCCCAATCTTGCCCCCTCATAGTTCTTTGAGATACAGTATAACCTCCCAAATCATCATATACTCTCTTACGCATCATAATAGTAGGATGCATAAAAGTCGGACCGTGCAAGACATCTTCTTTGGTCGGTTCGGTTTTACTAAAACGCTCAAACAATACTTTTTCTCCATCAAAGACTTTCACTGCACTACCTACAACTGCAAATTCATAATGTTGGTTTAAAAAATTAACTTGTATTTCTAATCTTTCCGGTAAAGCAATATCATCAGCATCAATACGTGCAACATACTCGCCTTTTGCAACTGCTAAGCAATTATTAAGCGATACCGCTAACTTTGAGTTTGTTTTGTTCTTTATTAATTTAATTCGTGAATCTTTTTCTGCATACTCACCAACAATTTCATTTGTTTTATCGGTTGAGCAATCATCACAAATTATAAATTCCCAATTTTTATATGTCTGTGCAAGAATTGACTCTATACACTTAGCTATTGTTTTTTCTTCATTATACGCACCCATTATAATGCTAACTAATTTATTATCCATAATTCTAAAACAATCTTTCAACAGTATTCTCTACAACTTTTTTCTTATCAAACACCTCGGCAATATGATCACGCGAGGCTTGTCCCATTTTGACCTTTTCATCATATGGCAATTCAATGAAACGCTTTATTTTTTCATACAAATCATTTACATTTTTCTTTTCAACAAGATAACCGGTTTTGCCATCAACAACAGCCTCCAAACAACCATGAATATTGCTTGTGATAATAGGTCTGCCCATTGCCCCACATTCAAGATTTGTATTTGCCATCCCCTCATGCCATGACGGAAGAACAAAGCAATGCGATTGTTTGACGAACGGCTTAACATCCTGTTGATACCCATAGAAATTAATAATTCCATCATCAACAAGCCTATTTACTATTTCTTCATAGTTATCTTCATACATACCAACAACATCAAACTCAACATTATTGTATTCATGCTTAATTCTCTTTGCCACATCAAACAGCTCGTCAATTCCTTTTTCTTGCATTATTCTGCCAATAAAAAGAAATCTTGTTTTATCTGTCGGTGGATATTCTTCAAATGGATATTCCTCTAAATTAACACCGGCACCTGCATTGAGTAAGCATTGCTCCTCTTTCACAATTCCATAATCAAGAAACAATTTCATATTCTCACAATTTTCAAAAATGACTGTGTGTGCTTTCTTACAAGCAAACTTGTACAACATAACAATCAATTTCAAAAACAAGCCTTGCTTTTGGAAAGCTGTTCCAAGCCCTGTAATGTTAATTGCATATTTTTTATGCTTGATTGCAGAAACAATGCCTGCATATACATTTGGCTTAATAGTATATGTAATGATAAAATCCGGTTTAACTTTACCAATCATTTTCCAATAATTTAAGAAAAGTTTTAAATCTGTAACAGGATTGATACCTCGTCTATCAACAGCCGTATCAATAAATTTACATCCCATATCTACCATAGGTTGTACCAAATTGCCATTTGGTAATGAAATATAAACTTCGTTACCATCATCAATTAGCTTTTGTAGTAATTCTTTTCTAAACTTATAAAGACCAATGTCGTTATTTGCAATTACTAAAATTATCATTTAATCTTCCTTACAGGCACGCCTGCATATGTACCGCTTTCAGTTATATCTTTCACTATCACCGAACCGGCTCCAAACACACAATCCGATGCAATATTCAGCACCTGTTTTGTGCAAGAACCTGCTCCGATATGTGTTGATTTTCCTACTTTAACTATTCCTGACAAAGCCACTGTTTCAAACTTAAAATTTGGGTTTTGTTATAACTCACCAATCTTATTTTGATAATCACAGTCTTTTTATCAGATAATAAATACCTCTGTTTAATAATTTCCTGCATAAATCAATAATGTGTGTTGTAACCCCCCGTTAGCTGCAGTCATATTAGTAACAGCAATCATTATATTCATAAATAACTCCTAACTAAAATAATATAAACCATTTACATTTCTAAAATATATCGACTTCATTCCCAAATTTGTTGGTGCAACAAAATCTTTTAAAATGTTATCACCTATGTATACCATTTTTTCAAACGGAACTTCAAAACACTCTTGCATTATTACAAAAGCCTTTTTGTTTGGCTTTCTAAATTCTATTCCGCCTAACTCATCCGTAACCACAATTTTATCAGCTTCTATTCCTAAAGCTGCAATTTTGGCATACTGGCTAACTGGTCTTCCATCTGTAATAATTCCAATTTTTTTCTTTTTTCGTATTCGGCTAATCATTTCACATACACCATCATACAGTTTAATTTCCGGTTTCTGGTTTCTATATATAGAAAGTGCAATTTCTTTTTTTTCTATAATTCCATATTTATTAAAGACAACATCTATTGCTTTTTCTCCTTTAACAAAAGAGTCCCATAAGTCAAGTTCAATTTGTGGATTTTGTAAATACTCACTTATTTTTTTATATCCACTTCGTACATAATCTTTTTCGCTATATAAAGTGTCATCCAAGTCAAATATTACTGCTTCAACATCTGCAATATTTTTTTCAACTTCAAGAATGTTTGCTATTTCTATCATTAATTCACCTTTATACTTTGGTCAAATCTACTAAAAACAGCACCGTCCTCTGCTGCAAGACTCACATATTCTAGTTTTTTTCCATTTAACAATTCTAATAAAGCTTTTGCACTATCTGCACCGGCTTTAATCGAAAGAGGCGCACCTCCACCAAATCGTGGATTTATTTCAATATAATAATCCTTTTTTGTTATATTTTGTCTTATTAATTGCACTGTTATTTGACCACACGGCTTATAATCGGCAATCAATCTCTTTATTTCTTCAATTATAATGTGATCCTGAACGATTTCAGTTTTCAGCACTTCACCAGCTCTCACAGCAAGACGTATTCTCGGAGTGATAAATATCGGATTTCCATCAAAATCACAAAATATGTCTACTGTATACTCTGTTCCAGAAATATAGGGCTGAATAATATAATCCGGAACCTGCTCTGCAAATAACTCTAATTCTTTTTCATTTTCAACTTTGAAAGCGGATATACTCGAACTTCCGTCTTTAGGCTTTATAAATGCAGGATAACCTCCATTATACTTGGTCCATTCATCTATCGGATAAGGACTTTCTAAACCTAGTGAATTAAAATAATCAGCAGTATATCTTTTGTCTCTGCACAACATCACTTTATCTTCTGCACTTATTATCACTTTTGTTTTGCCAAAATTCTTTTTGTTTTGAGATAACAACATTAAATCAGTATCAATAGTAGGAATGAGAGCATCAATATCATTTTTAGAGCAATATTCTTGTAAAAACGGAATATATTTATTATCTTTAATTCTTGGTGTTATTACTGTTTTATCACAAAACATAAGAGCAGGTGCACTTTGTGATATATCTGAACCGTGAATTTCTAAATCAATATCCAAATTTTCTGAAGCTAATTTAAAGGCTTGTATTAATTCTACTCTTCTTCCGATACTAGTAAATAATATTTTCATAAAATTGCCCTTCTTGATTTGATATTTCTATAAATTAAGAATTAGAAATTTCCCTTCCCGGTGTTCCCATAAACACTTCCATTGTTGCACTTGTTTCCGAACTAATGCCCTCTTTTTTGAGGACATTTAAAACCGTCATAAAGAGAATTTTGACATCCATTGCAAAACTATAATTGTCAACATAGTGAACATCCATATCGAACTTATCTTCCCAAGAAACAGTATTTCTGCCGTTTACTTGAGCCCAACCGCTCAAACCCGGTCTAACCTCGTGCCGTCTGTGCTGATGCTCGTTGTATCTCGGTATGTACTCCACAAGAAGCGGTCTCGGTCCGATAACCGACATATCGCCTTTTAGTATGTTGAACAGTTCCGGCAATTCGTCTATGCTTGTTGAACGCAGGAACTTACCAAACTTGGTCAAACGAACTTCATCAGGCAACAATTCGCCGTTTTCGTCACGCTCATCGGTCATAGTGCGGAACTTCATCAAAGTGAATATTTTTTCATCCTTGCCCGGTCTTTCCTGCCTGAACAAAACAGGACTTCCGAGTTTTGTTTTTACAAGAACAGCTGTGACCGCAAGCAATGGTGACAAAACAATGATTGCAAGCAACGACGAAATTATATCAAGAATTCGCTTTATGTACTTATAAATCATAGTTCACCGTCCGCTTACTCAAAACATTTCTTAATCACTTCAATAATTCTATCCTGCTGTTCGGGAGTCATTTTGTTATCGCTCGGCAAGCAAAGACCTCTGCTGAAAATGTCCATTCCCACATCATTTGCTTCGCCTGCAATATACGCATTTGTTCTCGCTCTGCCGTTGCCGTCTTTTGTGACAAAACCGTTCATTCTGTAAATCGGTTGCATATGCATCGGCTTCCAAATCGGTCTGCCCTCTGCATTAATCTTTGCAAGTTCGTCAAGAATTTCGTGAGGGCAAGTTTTGCCGCTCTCGCTGACATAGCAATAATCTCGCTCGCTGCGAACTTGCTTGCACATTGCGTCCTCGTCAATAATCATACAAGACAGCCAAAAATTCGGTTCGCTGTTTTTCTCGTCATAAGGATTCATCTTAACAGGCAAGTCCTTGAACGCTTCCTTATATCGCATATATATTGCCTTTTTCTGTGCAATATGCTCTTCAAGATACGGAATTTGGCCACGAACAACACCTGCAATTACATTCGACATTCTGTAATTATATCCAAGTTCCTCGTGCTGATACCACGGTGCATTTTCTCTTGATTGCGTTGACCACTTGCGAACCTTGTTGGCAGCCTCTTTGCTGTCTGTCAACAACATTCCTCCGCTTGAACCTGTGATGATTTTGTTTCCGTTAAAACTTATGCAGTTGAACGAACCAAATGTGCCGGTCTGCTGTCCTTTGTATGTAGCACCAAGCGACTCGGCGGCATCTTCAACGATAACCGCACCATGCTTGTCGCAAATTGCCTTGATTTCATCAATCTTACCCGGAGTGCCGTAAAGATGCGCCACAACAACAACCTTTACATCAGGATAAAGTTCAAACGCCTTTTCAAGGGCAACAGGGTCCATATTCCAAGTGTCGTATTCTGTGTCAATGAACACAGGTACACCGCCCTCATAAACAACAGGGTTTACCGTTGCGTCAAAGGTCATATCAGAACAAAAAGCCCTGTCACCGTGCTTCACACCCGCTAATTTCACCGCAAGGTGCAAAGCCGCTGTTCCGGCAGACAAGGCAATCGCATATTTGCAACCGACCTTGTCGCAAATTTGACGCTCAACCTCGTTGATGTTTTCACCGATGGTTGACATCCAATTTGTTTCGTAAGCTTCGGTTACGTATTTTAATTCCTCGCCGTGCATGGTCGGCGAAGAAAGCCAAATTTTTTCATTAGCCATAATATCCTCCAAAACATATTGCACAAAATTCCAAAAAATATTTGTGCAATATACATAATCTCTCTTCTCCACAAAATTATACACTATATAAGATAAAATTACAATATCATTTGTTATTTTTATCAAATAATGAACAAAAGCAACCGAAACCGTGTCGGAAATATTATGCAGATGCGTTAATTTTTTGCTCAAAAAACGACAACTGCTTATTTTTCGAGCAAAACGGCGTGGGCAATACCCGGAATTGACTGACCCTGCTTTGTTGAGGTCGGCGACATCAGTGCTCCCGTTGCGACAAACAGCACTTTTTTGAGCGTGCCGTTTTTGATATTTTTCATAATGTGTGAACAAACAACGCTTGCCGAACAGCCACAGCCCGAACCGCCCGAATTGACATCCTGCTCCGCCAAATCAAAAATCATCGTTCCGCAATCTTTGTGCTGTGTTTTGATGTCGAGCTCGCTGTCCTCTTGCAAAAGTTCAAACAACAACTTTGAACCCGTAAGCCCCAAATCACCCGTCAAAATCAGGTCGTAATCCTCAGGCTTTGTCTGTGTGTCGTGTAAAAAATCCGCTATCGTTCTCGCCGCCGCGGGTGCCATTGCCGCACCCATATTGTTTGCGTCTTTGATGCCCAAATCTGTAATCGTTCCGATGTGAACAGCAGAAATTTTTACGGCATTTTGCAACTTTTCGGGTTCGATATTTCTTTGATTTTGCACAACCGCACAACCTGCGCCCGTGACCGTCCATTGTGCTGTCGGAGGTCGTTGGCCGCCGTATTCAAGCGGATAGCGAAACTGCCTTTCGCTTGACGCAAAATGGCTCGAAGCACCCGCAACGCAGATGTTTGTACCTGCTGACACGAGCATTGCCGAATTGCACAAAGTGAGCGCCATCGTTGAGCATGCACCGTACATTCCGATGAACGGCATTTCCAAATCTTTGAGCGCAAAGCACGAGCCTGTGCATTGGTCGAGCAAATCACCCGTCATAACAAAATCAACATCCTTTGGCGAAACATTTGCACTTGCCAAAGCCCTGATTATCGCATCGTGGAGCATTGCACTTTCAGCAAGTTCAAAGCTGTCCTGTCCCATCGTTGTGTCCTCAAAAACCATATCGAAATCATCGCCGAGAGGACCTTCGCCCTCTTTTTTGCCGGCAACTCCCGCCGAGCCGATAATCAACGGTTCTGATTCAAAAATATATGTTTTTCCGATTTTCTTCATAAAAACACCTCGGTAGTAGTTTTACCGAGGCATAAATTTATATTATAGAAATATGTGTTTTATTTATGATATTTGCTGTTGTTGAGTATCGAAAATGCACGATAGATTTGCTCCAAAAGAACAACACGCATAAGCTGGTGCGGAAGCGTAAGTTTGCCAAACGACAGTTTCAATTTGCCAAGCGACTTGACCTCATCCGACAGACCGAACGACCCGCCGATAATAAAGGTTATATCGCTGTTCCCCGCAACCGCAGTTGCCTCGATTTTCTTTGCAAAATCCTCGCTTGAAAACTGTGTGCCCTCAATGCACATCGGCACAACAAACGAGCCTTTCGGAATTTTTGCGATAATACGCTGACCCTCTTTTTGCTTAACATTTTCTATTTCCGACTCGCTCGGATTGTCGGAGCAACGCTCCTCATTGACCTCGACAACACTCACCTTTGAATATGTGCCGAGCCTTTTGAGATACTCCTCGCAAGCGTCACGGAGATATTTTTCTTTCAGTCGTCCGACTGCGATAACCGTCACTTTAATCATAAAACTATTGGCCTTTCAAAGCATTCCTCAGCCGAAACACCGAGACGAAAATCCTTATTTTGCTCAAATCCCGCTTCGCTCAACGCACAAAGAGTTGCTTGGCGTGCGACATCGGGATTGTTGTTCTCCTTGCTCAAATGTGCCAGCACAAGCCTTGTTGTGCCGTTTTGCATAAGTTCCTTTGCAAATTCGCCACACGCAAAATTTGAAAGATGCCCTTTTGCCGACAGAATTCTCTGCTTGAGCTGATAAGGATAAAAACCGTTTTCAAGCATTGTAACCTCGTGGTTCGACTCAAGATACACCATATCCGTGCCCTTGAGTTTTTCCCTTGCGTCATCGGTCACATATCCCGTATCGGTACACACGGCGATTGACCTGCCATTCATATTGAAGCGATAGCCAACGCACGCAACGCTGTCGTGACTGTTGACAAACGGCACGATTTCCGCTCCGCCGATTTCCATATTTTCATCAATTTTATAAAGCGGCACGCCATCCTTAATTGAACCGCTCGCCTTGATTTTTTCTGCCACATCCTTGTGAGCAAACACCGGCAAATTATGCTTTGCCGAAAAAACACGCAAGCCTCCGATATGGTCGGTGTGCTCGTGAGTGACAAAAATTCCGTCAAGTTCATCAGGTTCAACACCGATTGAACGGAGCTTTTCATCAAGTCGCTTTGCACTCACTCCGGCATCAACAAGAAACTTGCCGCAAGCCGAGGATATGTATATTGAATTGCCCTTACTGCCCGAAAACAGCTGACACGCTTTTGCCATTTTGCACCCCATTACTTCAAAAAAATCCCCGTCAACGACGAGGATTATATTGTTTTAACCTGCGGAAGAAACAGCGTTTTCTTCCTTAACCGCAACACGCTTGATGTCTGCGCCGAGTGCCGAAAACTTTTCAACAACATCCTCGTATCCACGCTCAACATAAATCGTGTCCTCAACGGTTGTTACGCCTTCTGCAACCAAACCTGCAATAATCATTGCCGCACCTGCACGGAGGTCGGTTGCTCTGACTGTTGTGCCGTCAAGTCTCGGAACTCCGACAATAACAGCCACCTTGCCGTCAACCTGAATATCCGCACCCATACGAAGAAGCTGTTGAACATACTGAAAACGATTGTCCCACACGCTCTCGGACAAAATGCTTGTGCCGTTTGCAATAGACAAAAGCACCGCCATTTGAGGTTGCATATCGGTTGGAAAGCCCGGATGAGGCATAGTCTTTACATTGCATTTTGAAAGTGACTTAAATCTTGTTACACGAACCGCATCGTCATATTCAATAACTTCTGCGCCTGCTTCTTCAAGCTTCGCTGTGATTGATTCAAGGTGCTTCGGAATTACATTCTTAACAAGCACATCACCGCCACAAGCCGCAGCGGCAACCATATATGTGCCTGCTTCGATTTGGTCGGGAATGATTGAATATGTGCAACCGTGCATTTTTTCTACGCCACGGATTTTGATGACATCGGTGCCTGCGCCCCTTACATCCGCACCCATTGAGTTGAGGAAGTTTGCAAGGTCAACGATATGTGGCTCTTTTGCCGCATTTTCAATAACGGTGAGGCCTCTTGCCTTAACCGCCGCAAGCATAATGTTGATGGTTGCGCCGACAGACACAACATCCATATAGATAGGTGTGCCGACAAGTTTTTCTGCCTTTGCACACACAACGCCGTCAATAATATCAACCTGTGCGCCGAGCATTTTGAAGCCCTTTACATGCTGGTCAATAGGTCTTACACCAAAATCACAGCCACCCGGAAGCGCAACATCTGCCTTGCTGAACCTGCCAAGCATTGCACCAATCAAATAGTAGCTTGCTCTGAAATGAGATGTAAGTTCATACGGTATACTTTGATAATTAATATTTGTAGTGTTAATATCCAAGGTGTTTTTGTTGACAACCTTAATCTCAGCGCCCATTCTGCTGAGAATTTCGATAATCAGCTGAACATCGCTGATTTGCGGGATGTTCTCAATTCTGACAGTATCTTCTGCCAAAAGAGCCGCCGGGATAATAGCAACTGCGGCATTTTTTGCACCGCTGATATTAACTTCTCCGAACAATTCGTGTCCGCCGTTAATAACAAAATTATCCACGATTTTCCCTCCGTTCATAAGGTAATATATATAAATAAAAGTAGAAATCAAATTTATGTAGTCGCAATTATGCAATATGCATAATATCGTACATATTGAATTATAACAAATTACCAACGTAATGTGAATAAAAAGTCACCGATTTTTACCGTTTTGTAATCTGTTAGGCTTCTAAATATATTGCTTTTTCGTAACAAATACACAATATATGGTGTAGTTCCTTTTTTGGATACACAATTTGCTACATTTTGTATCTTCATAGGTAACAAAAGAGTAACACATTATTACAAATATGTCAATGCCTTTTGCAAGATTTATTATTAATTGTAAAAAACTGCTAAATATTTTTAAATTCGCATTTAATGTTTTGATTTCATTTGATTTTACATTATTAATATGATATATTATGAGCGTATTAATCAAGGTAATAAGTGTGAATTAAGAGATTAATTCGGATTGGAAAATTTATGAAAATCGGCGATTTAGAATTTACAAATATTGCATTTTTGGCACCGATGGCAGGAATTGCGGACAGGGCGTTCAGAGAACTGTGCACACAATTCGGAGCGGCATACACGGTGACGGAAATGGTGTCGTCAAAAGGTTTGACAATGGGCGACAAAAAAAGCGGAGAGCTGTTGACAATCGGCAATGAGCGTCCGTGCGGAGCACAGATTTTTGGTGACGACCCTGAAATTATGGCTCATGCGGCAGTCAAATGCCTTGAATACAAGCCAAATATAATTGACATAAATATGGGCTGTCCTGCTCCGAAAGTTGCCATGAACGGCGGAGGTGCAAGCCTGATGAAAAATCCACAGCTTGCATACGAAATCACAAAGGCGGTCGTTGAAGCGGTGGACATTCCCGTCACGGTCAAAATCCGCAAAGGTTGGGATGACGACAACATCAACGCTGTTGAAATGGCACTTCTTGCACAAAAAGCAGGGGCAAGCGCTGTTGCGGTGCACGGCAGAACACGACAGCAGATGTACAGCGGAACGGTTGACTACGACATCATTGCAGAGGTGAAAAACTCACTTGACATCCCCGTTATTGCAAACGGCGACATAACAGATGAGCAGTCGGCGGCGATTATGCTTGAAAAGACGAATGCCGATGCAATAATGATTGGCAGAGGTGCGCTCGGCAATCCGTGGGTATTCTCCCGAATCAACGCTTATCTTTCGGAATGCAGAGTTCTTCCGGAGCCGTCAACGATTGAAAAAATGAATGTTATGCTAAAGCATATTCAAAAAATAATCGAATACAAAGGCGAATACACAGCTATGCGAGAGGCTCGACACCACGCAGCGTACTACACAAAAGGTATGCGAGGCGGTGCAAAGCTCCGTGCCGAAATCAGCAAATACGAGCATTTTGAACAGCTCCAGGAGTTGTCATATCGCATAATCAAGGAGGCAGAATTATGATTCTCAAAAACTGCACATTCATCAACGAAGAATTTGAAAAGGAATTCGGCGACATAAAAATTGAAAACGGCAAAATTGCCGAAATCGGATTTTTTGACGCAGAAAATGACGAAGTTCGTGATATGACCGACTGCATCATTTTTCCGGGATTTATCGACATCCACATTCACGGCGGTGCAGGCGCAGACTTTTCTGACGGCACAACCGACAGCATTGACGCAATCAGCACATATCTTGCAAAACACGGTGTAACCTCATTTTGCGGAACAACAATGACTCTTTCGCACGAAAAGCTGAAAGAAATAGTTAAATCGGCAAGCGGATACACCGCACCGAAATCGAAACTTGCGGGCATAAACCTTGAAGGTCCGTACATTGCCGAAGCAAAGGCAGGCGCACAAAACAGAGAATTCATCCGTCCGGCAAGCACAAAAGAGGTTGACGAGTTGCTTTCAATCAACGACAAAATCAAGCTGATTACCATTGCTCCCGAAGCAAGCGACACGCAGGATTTTATCACAAAGGAAAAGGAAAATTTGACGATTTCTGTCGGTCACAGTTCGGCAAACGCACAGCAAACAAAGGAGGCTATTGCAAGCGGTGTTGCACACGCAACGCATCTTTACAACGCAATGACCCCTATGACGCACCGTGAAGCAGGAATTGTCGGCACGGTGCTTGACAGCGACATCACGGCGGAGCTCATCTGTGACGGCGAGCACATCTGCCCTGCCGTTTTGCGAAACACATTTAAAATTTTGGGCGAGGACAGAGCCTGCGTAATCAGCGATTCAATGCGTGGTGCGGGTCTCGGAATCGGCGAATATGAGCTTGGCGGTCAGATGACCTATGTCAAGGACGGCTACAAGGTGGCAAAACTTGAGGACGGCACAATTGCCGCTTCAATCACCAATGTTTTTGACGAGTTCAAAAATTTGCTTGAATTCGGAATTGATTTCAAAACAGCGCTCAAATCCTGCACAATCAACCCGGCAAAGGTTATCAAAGAGGATAAAAATATCGGTTCAATCGCAGTCGGCAAATGCGCCGATTTGATTGTCACCGATGAAAATTTCAGTATAAAAGAGGTTTACATCAATGGAACACTCGCTTAACATCGTGCTCATAGAGCCTGAAATTCCGCAGAACACAGGCAACATTGCAAGAACCTGCGCCGCAACAGGAGCAAGGCTTCATCTTGTAGGGCCTATGGGTTTCCACATCACCGACAAGCAGGTGAAAAGAGCAGGTCTTGACTATTGGGACAAGCTCGACATCACATTTTACGACAGCACCGAGGAGTTTTTTGAGAAAAACAAGGGCGGAACATTTTATTATTTTTCCACCAAAGCCGAGCAAGCACACTCGGATGTTGAATATCCAAACAACTGCTACCTCGTTTTCGGCAAGGAAACAAAAGGCTTGCCCGAGGAATTGCTCAAAGCAAACCACGATTGGTGCGTGCGTATGCCGATGAGGGGCATCATCAGAAGCCTTAACCTCTCAAACGCCGTGGCAATCGGCACATATGAGGTGCTCCGCCAATGGGATTACCCCGAATTAGTCCAAAAAGGCAAACTGCATAATTTAGAATGGTAAAACAGGCGAACACAGTTCGCCCCTACAGTTTATTATAGCATTAAACTACACAACCCCGAAGCAGTAGCTTCGGGGCTTTTTGTGCAAAAATTTATTTACACTTAACACTCTTTATATTTGACCATTTACCATAAACCTTTTGACCGTTTATGTTCTTATATGCACGAATTTTCACATAGTAAGTTTTGCCTTTTGTAAATTTCTTACCAATATATGATGTGGTTCGACCGTTATTTATAACTTTTTTTGCTATTACTTTTTTAAAGTTCTTATTCTTTGAATAATAAATTTGATATCCACTTGCACCATTAACACTATCCCATCTTGCCTTTATTTTTGCGTTTTTCAGTGCCTTTAATTTTAGATTGAGTATTTTACCTAATTTTTCTGTGTAATTCACAGAAAAATAATATGTACCACCAAGATTATAGCGGTGTCCGTCAATGCTGTAATTTGAAATTGAAATATAGTACATTCCTCTTTTTAATGCTACTGTTTTATCAATCTTATAACAATCAAAAGCCTTGTTATAGGAACTATGAAGTCTTTCTATTTCATTACCATTTGAATCAAAAATGTAGCAAAATGAATTATATTTACTATCAAATAAATCTACTTTTATCGTTGCATTTCCGGTTTCCGGCATTTCAAAAGAATAAAAATCAAACTGTTCATTTAATTCACCGGATTGTAAAGTTCCGCTGTATTCAATGTTTAAACTAATTGATTGAGCATCGTTCGCAGTTATTCCTGCCGCATATACGGTGAAATTCAAACCCATTACAGCACTTAACATAATCACTGTTGAAAGTAAAACACTTATTAACTTTTTCATACATTTACCTCTCTTTTTATAAGTAATTTTTATTCTTACAGTTAAATTATAGTAAAAATATTTACTAAAGTCAATAGTAAACTTTTGTACTACATATAATAAAAGTACGAGGTGATATTATGGACTATATTAAGCGAATGAGAGATTTGCGAGAGGACAACGACAAAACGCAACAGGAAATTGCAGAAATTTTGAACACATCACAAACAATGTATGCTCGATATGAGCGTGGTGCAAATGAATTGCCTATACATCATCTTCTGACACTTGCAGAATATTATAATGTAAGCACAGATTATCTTCTTGGAATAACGGACAAACCTTAAAATCATCACAGAAAAATATAACCCCGAAGCTGATGCTTCGGGGTATTCTTAACGGCTCAATTATTCTTCATCGGTTGGGTCGTCTTTTTTCTTTTTATTCGGCTTATTCGGTTTTTTGCCTTTAAGCACAAACTTGGAATACACAAAATATCCCGCTGCGCTGCCCACAACAAAAAGGGCAATAATCATAATGATAAATACAGGAATACTCATAGGAACGAATGCTTTAACCTCCGTGTTCAAATTATCTGGCAAGGCATAGAAGCCGTTGCCGTTGTTTTGCTCGTAGCCGACTCTGATGACGGTTGCGCTGTACGGTGCAAGTTCCGCCTCAAATGTGCCGTCCTCAAATTCAAGTTCTGTCTGTCGAGGTGCTACGGTCTGCTTTTTTGTGCTGTTGAATGCCGACTTGAAATCGCTGCCGACACTTTGCTGTGACACCGCAGAAACCTCATCAAATCCGCTCAAATTGACGCTGATTTTTTCGTGATTGCCTGAAGTGTTCACAAGTTTTATATAAAGCGTGCGTGAAGTTTCGTCAACGGTTACGCTCTGAAAAACTCCGTCGCTGTCGCTGTTCAGCGTTGAATTGACATAATTTTTGCCCACATTGTTTGCAAAAATAAGCTGTGTGTAATAGCTTGGCGTGTACGCCAAATCATTGCCGTCAAACCAAACAAGGCTTTGATTTTTGGTGTTTGCACCGATTTTTGAAAAAGTCGGCGAATAGCTTGCCATTTTGACAACCGAGCTGTTTTTTTCAAGTCCCGTGATGAATGAAGCCTCCTGCGAAGCGTTGAACATATTATTGTTCTTCAAATCGTTGCCCTTGGTGTATGCCGAACTGCGGTATTCGTCAAGGATTACCCCTGCCCCGCTTTGATTGTAGCTGTCGTATCTCGAAACATATTGCGACATCGGATAAGCCTTTGAATCAATATATTTTTCGTTTGCAAGTCCGCTTGAATATGACGAATTAATTTTGTTCCAAGCGGTGTCAAAATCCTCTCCGTCAGACGAATAGCCTGTTGAAGCAATCACAACAATGTCGGGATATTTTTCGTTGATAATCTTCTTCAACGCATCAAAATTTCGCCAATAGGTTTCGCCGTAATTGTCACCGCCGATTTGCAAATATTTGAGATTAAACGGCTGTTCACTTCCGTTTGCACTTCGAAGAGAAGCCCAATAACCCGCCGTGCTGTCGGCGTTTGCATATTCAATCAAGTCCAGAACATCCTGTGCGTAATTGATGAAATCATCAGTGCCCGGTGTGAGCGCAATGCTGTTGACATACTTGTTGAAATCATCAACGCTTTTCACTCCGAGAGAATTTATGTACTCCGTTCTCGCCTTGACTTCGCTTTTTTTGAAGCCACACTCATTTATGAGGTAAGCCTCCCACTGCTCATCGGTCATATAAGTTTTGTCAAGAGCCTGCGAATAAGCCTCGTATTCGCCATTAGTCTGACACGCAATGCCTGCACCCACCACAGCAACGGGAACGGCATTCAAGTCCCTTGCAAGCTGAAAATATTCGTGATAGCCAAGCATATTTGAATTGTTCGCAAAATAGCCCTTTGAACTGTTGTTGTACACGCTGACCGACTGCCTGCGAAGCGCCGGCTCGCCGATAGTGTCTTTCCAATTATAACCGTCATTGTTTTCGGCTGTACAATTACCCGGGAACTTGAGGAATGACGGCTTCAAATTTTTGAGTGCCTCAAACATATCCGCACGGAGAGAAGCATATTTCCACTCACCGTCTCCAAGACCGAAGCTGTCATCCGGAACAAGGGTGACATAATCGATACAAATCGAGCCTGTGCCGTTGAAGCTGATTCCGAGTCCGCCATTTTCGGTTGCCGTTGACTTAACCTTTACGCTGACCTTTGTCCACGAATTCTTGTTCGTGCTGTTTATATCAAGCTGAACAGGGTCGGCATTATTTGATTTTGAATCAAGAAACACACCGATTTTGCCCTGAAAATCAACATTGAGCAGATAGCACGAAAAATAATATGTTGTGTTTTTTTTGAAGCTCATCCCTGATTTTTCAGCAACCTTTGAGCTGTAATTTCCCTTTTTGTCAAACAGTTTTGTATAGCCTTTGTTGAGCATTTTTCCCGATGATTCAACCGTGATTGTTTCATAGGTCGGGTTGTTTTGATTGATAGGGTTTTGGTTCGACACAACAGGCGAAACACCGTTGAATTCCCACGCATATTCGGGATTGTCCTTGTATTCAAACGAATTGTTGTTGACCATATTTGACGACAATCCGCCGTCAACACCAAATGAAGCGTCATCAATGCTGACGCCGTACAAGGTGGGCGAAATCTCCGCACCGATGTCGCCCTTTGAAATATTGAGAGTTGAATTCGCCTTTGCAAAAACAGGACTCGAAAACGCAAAAACAAATATTATCGATAATAAAACAGAAATTACTTTTTTCATACATTTCCTCGCTAATCACATATATAGTAATTATAGCACAATATACGCAAAAAGAAAAGAGGCGAACAGGATTAACCTGCTCGCTTTATTTCTTACTTTGTTTTTACCTTTTTGGTATTGCTCCATTGAGAATATACTTTTTTGCCCGAAATGGTTTTGTATGCTCTGACACGAACATAATAAGTTTTCTTTGACTGAGCGGTGGTTACAGTTTTTGAGCTATACTTTGCCTTAACAGACTTTGTCTTATAATTCTTTGAGAAATTCTTATATGTAGACCACATAACCTGATAGCCCGAAGCTCCGCTTACCTTTGTCCAAGAAGCCTTAATCTTTTTCTTTGAAGTTGACTTTGCGGAATTCAACTTTGGCTTTGCGATTGAAGTGCTTTGTGAAACAACCGCACCAAACGGAGAATATGTCTTTTCGCTGTCATCAATTTGGTATGCACGAGCCTTGAAGCTGTACTTTTTGTTTGTTGCAAGACCTGTCACCGTGCAAGTGTTGGTATTTGAATTTGTGATATTTTTGCAAAGCACATACTTCTTTGACGAAGCATCGTACTTGTAAATCTCATAGCCGTTTGCGGCAGTTTGCTTGTTCCAAGTGAGGGTGACGGAATTGTTTGAATAAGCCGAAACCTTGAGATTTACTGCGCCGACAGCGGTTTCAACCTTAACCGTTTCGCTGTAAGCGCCCATAAAGTTCACACCGTTTACATTTGTGTAAGCGGCAATGCGAACATTGTTTACAGAACCCGGCATAAGACCGTTAAGAACTGTTCTTGAATCGGAATAAGTGCCGAGATTTGTCCACTTGCCGTTCTTTTGAATTTGAGCAATATATCCGCTTGCACCGTCAACAGCAGACCAAGACAATTCCGCACTTGTGTTTTTGACATCGGAAAGTTCAATGTTTTTAACGGTGTCGGGAACGATGTTAAAGCTCTTTGTGAGATTGAGCATACCCTCATAAATGCCTGCACCGAGCACATTTACGGTAGCCTTGCCGACCGATGAATTGTTTTGATACGAAACGGTGTATTCAAGACCCTCGGTGAGAATATTGTCGCCATATCTGACAGTCAATTCAGGAGTACAGCTATATCCCGAATAAATTTGATTCGGAATATCCGCAATTCTGACCGATGACGAAATATCACCGCCATACATAAAGTTGCAATCGAACCTTTTGCCTTCAATTCCCGGAATTCTGCCTGTTGAGGTGTACTGCCAAATTTTGAAATCGCCTGTGTAATTTGTACCCTGATAGTTAAATTCTTTGCTTTTTTCAGGATGCTCTTTGTTTATATATGGTTGGTTTACATAATGAGCAAGCCAAACATCATAGCCTGCATTTTCTATAACCTCGTGGTCAATATTTTTTGAGAGGAATGTTTTGTTTGCATAGACCATAGCATCATAGCCCGCACTTTTGATTGTGTTGCAAAATGCAAGTGTGATGTCGGTCATTTTTGTTTTATTGAGTTCACCGTTTCTCCAAGCGGAATCAAGTCTGCCTGTCTTTACTCCTGCAAATTCGTAGTCAAAAACAATAGGCATATCAAGGCTGTAGCCTCTTACAATATTAAGAATATAATTAGCCTCCTGCACAGCTTCTGCGGTTGTAATCGCCTGCGAATAAATATATGCTCCGACAGGGATTCCGTAAGCCTGTGCATTTCTGATATATTTGGCAAATTTGCTGTCTCTCACAAGTGTACCCTCGTCACCGTAGCCACGATAAGCCGCACGCAAAATCGCAAATTCAACTCCTGCGTTTTTAATCGCCGACCAATCAAGATTGCCGTTGTGATACGAAACATCAATGCCGTGCTGAATTTTCATATTTGCAAATCTATCCTGATGGGTGTAAGTTTTATAAACATACTTCCCCTTTTTCAAAGTTTCTTCCATAAAAATGCTTCCGCCTGTAAACGCCGATGCAGTAATCGGTGTGACAAGCATTGTGCCTGCAAGAAGCAATGACATAATTTTCTTTATAGATTTTTTCATTTAATCTCCCTTTTTTACGGACATTGTCCGCAGTGTGATTTATTTTTTAATGTACCAATAGTTTTCGTCTGTTTTTTTGTTAATTCCGCTGACTTTGCCCTTGTCGCTGAACTGCCACAAATCGTAATCACCGCTGTAAGACACGGTGTCGTTATAATCGGCAACCCATATGTAAACGGAATTTGAAAGTTCGCTCATTTTGAAATTGCTTTTGAACATAAAAGACGAGGCATAAAGTCCGCTTTGATAGCCTGCGTCCTCAATTTCTTTGCAAAAAGTGTTTATGAGCTTTACATTTTGTTTTTTGTCAAGTTGTGCAGAATAGAGTCTGCCTGTGTGTTTGCCCGATGAAGACGGATATTCAAAATCATAAAAAACAGGCAAAGAAATGTCGTATTTTTTTATGACATCAAGGGTGGCTTGCGCTTCTTCCCTTGCTTCGTCCTCATTGACCGCCTGGGTGTAAAAATACACTCCGACAGGTATACCGACCTTGTTTGCGCCTTTTAGGTTTTTTTCGGCATTTTTGTCGATACAGACATTGCCTTTTTCATATCCACGATAGCCGACTCTTATAATTACAAAATCGACCTCGTTTTTCAGTTTTTTCCAATTGATTTTGCCGTTGTGGTGCGAAACATCCACTCCATAGGCAGCTTCCTTGTCTATCCCCAAAAGTGGATTTGGCAACTTTCTGCCCGTGTGCGACACGGAAATTGACACCAACGCCACAATCACGGCAAGCAAAACCGCTGTGACCGACACAATCAGCTTTTTTCGCTTTTCCTTTTGCTTTTTGGAAATGCGGGTTTTTGTTCGTTTTTTCTTTTTTGTTGCTGGCATATATGCTCCTTTGTGGAAATTATATCATAGCAAAGAACAATTTTCCACAGGAAAATTAAGACAAAAACTGCCGCAAACAAAAATGCTTACGGCAGAGCTTTTTACATTTTATGTTAGATTGATACCTCGTGAGCAATATTGTAAAGGTTCATATCAATAGTCTTTGTCATATTGAGTGCTTCAAAGATATCATAATCAACAACATCTTCCTTTTGAGCCGCAACAACTCTGTTGCCGATATTGTTCATAAGAAGTTTTACTGCATAGTTGCCCATACGGGTAGCCATAACTCTGTCCTTAACGGTAGGATAACCGCCACGCTGTGTGTGGCCGAGAACAGTTGCTCTTGATTCAACGCCTGTTTCATCCTGAATGTGCTTTGCAAGTTCGTGGACATCAACTCCGCAACCCTCTGCAACAATGATGATGAAGTGCTTTTTGTCTGTTCTTTGAGTTTTTCTCATTCTCTCGATAACATGCTTTTCGATGTCAACCTCAACCTCAGGAATAAGGATTGATGTTGCACCGCAAGCGATACCTGCATTGAGTGCAAGATAGCCTGCACGTCTGCCCATAACTTCAATAACGGCACATCTGTCGTGAGATTCTGAGGTGTCACGAATTCTGTCTACCATATCCATGATAGTGTTAAGGCAAGTGTCGTAACCGATTGTGTAGTCACAGCAAGCAATATCATTGTCGATAGTGCCCGGAACGCCTACGCAAGGGATTCCTCTTTCGCTGAGGTCACGAGCGCCACGGAATGAACCGTCACCGCCGATAACAACAACGCCCTCAATGCCCTTTTCACGGCAGGTGCGTACAGCCTTGCGCATACCCTCTTCTGTTGAGAATTCTGCACTTCTTGCAGAATAAAGAATTGTACCGCCACGATTGATAATGTCGGATACCGAACGCAAGTCCATCTCTATAAAATCACCGTTGATAAGACCGTTATAGCCTCTTACAACGCCATATACCTTAATTCCGTTTTCACACGCTGTTCTTACAACTGCACGAATGGCAGCATTCATACCAGGTGCGTCGCCGCCGCTTGTTAAAACTGCGATAGTTTTCATAATATTTTCCTCCGTCCAAAATACAAATATGTTAATTGAATTACAATTATTTATAGTTGTTAAGTCTGTGAATAAATTATCACTTATATATTTTACTTAATATTACATATATTGTCAAGAGTTAAATAATAAGTGCAAAAATCGTTAAAATTTTACTGCAACATTTTCTTCTCCCAATATTCCTTTCAGCACCCTGACAAGTCCGTCATCGTACCTGACAAAATTCTGCGGTTGAGCCTTGATATATCTCTGCTCGTCCTCAAGATAATAATACATCGGGAAATCGCCCTTGTACCCTGCCAAAACGGTTTTCACTTCTGCGATTCGGTCGTCATTTTTCGACTTAAACCGCAAGAACAAGCCATTGCGTTTTTGTTTTTGTTCAGCGCCGACAGCCGTATCAACAGTCGGTTTGACAACTGCATTGACAAGAATTTTAGGTTCTTTTTCTTCCTCGATTGACACAGTTCCCGACGCCGAAACAACATTGTTAGGTGTAATCATTTCGCCGTATTTTGCAAAAATCTTTGGGAACAGCACAATTTCAACTGTGCCGTACAAATCCTCAAGCGTCACAAAAGCCATACTCATATTGCTTGTGCGTGTTTGCTTTACGGAAATCCGGGTAATCGTGCCACAAAGTTTGACGCTTGAACCGTCTTTAATCTGTGACATTTCATTGCCTGCCTCAAGCACATCATAAGTGCGAACACAGCCTGCCCTTTTGACATAGCCGTCATACCTATCCATCGGATGACCCGACAAATAAAGTCCCGTCATTTCCTTTTCCATTTGCAAAAGTTCCGATTTTGGGAACTCGTCAACTCTCGGAAGTTCAAAATTATCGCTGAAATCATCGCTTATATCGAACAATCCGACCTGACCGTACATAGTTCGACGATATTTCGCTTCGATATTCGTCAAAATCACAGGAAGTGCGCTGAGCATTTGTCTGCGATTTGCGCCCAAACCGTCAAACGCACCGCACTGAATAAGCGCTTCAACTGCACGGCGGTTAAATTTTCCGCCTTGAAGCCTTGTGCAAAAATCAAAAATATCATTGAATTTGCCGTTTTTTCGTTCTTTGATTATATCCTCAATAAAATCGTTGCCAAGATTTTTTATACCCAAAAGACCGTAATTAATCACCCTGTCGCTGCCTGCCGTAAAGCCTTTCATAGAGCTGTTTATATCTGGCGGAGCAAGGCGAATACCGAGCCTTTTGCACTCTGCGATATAGCGTGCCACCTTGTTGGAATCCTCCAAAACAGAAGTGAGAAGCGCCGCCATAAACCTTGACGGATGATATTTTTTGAGATAAGCGCAACGATAAGCCACAAGTGCATAGCACGCTGCGTGAGATTTGTTGAAAGCGTATGATGCAAAGTCGCTCATTTTGTCAAAAATTCCGTTTGCAACATCGCTTGAAATTCCGTTTTTTGCACAGCCGTCAACAAAGGAAGCTCGCTCCTTTTCCATAACATCGTGCTTCTTTTTGCTCATTGCACGGCGAACAACATCTGCCCTGCCGAAACTATAACCCGCAAGTTCACGGAATATCTGCATAACCTGCTCCTGATACACCATACAGCCGTAGGTATTTTTCAAAATCGGCTCAAGCATTGGCGTGTCATAGGTAATGTCCTGCGGATTATTTGAATTGTGCACAAAGGTGTCTATCTGGCTTGCCGGACCCGGTCTGTAAAGCGAAGTTGCGGCAATCAAATCTTCCAAGCCTGTCGGCTTCAGATTGGTGAGCATCTGCTTCATTCCCGATGATTCAAACTGGAATATTCCCTCCGTTTGACCTCGTGAAAACAACTTATACACCTCGGCGTCATCAATAGGAATTGTGTTTATGTCAACTCCGCTTGCCTTTGAGGCATCGTCAATCACGGTGAGTGTGCGAAGCCCCAAAAAGTCCATTTTCAGCAGTCCGAGTTCCTCAAGGGTGGTCATAATATACTGCGTGACAACCAAGTCGTCATTCATTGCAAGCGGAACATAAGACGACACAGGGTCGTGGGTGATAACCACGCCTGCTGCGTGAGTTGATGTGTTCCTCGGCATACCCTCAACCTTGCGTGCAATCTCAACAAGTCGCTTGATTTGAGAGTCCTCCTCCATTGCGTTGCGGAGTTCCTTGCTTTTTTGCACCGCCTCATCAATGCTGATGTGGAACGATTTTGGAATCATTTTGACAACAGAATCGACCCTTGCATACGGCATACCCATAACTCTGCCGACATCACGCAAAGCCGCCTTTGTTTGAAGTGTACCAAAGGTCACAATCTGTGCAACATGGTCTGCGCCGTATTTTTGGGTTACATAATCTATAACCTCGCCCCTGCGTTCGTAGCAAAAATCTATATCAAAATCGGGCATCGACACACGCTCGGGATTGAGAAATCGCTCAAAAATGAGGTCGTATTTCATAGGGTCAAGGTCGGTTATTCCAATGCAATAAGCGGCAATCGAACCTGCGCCCGAACCTCTGCCCGGACCGACGGGAATATCCCTGCTCTTTGCAAATCGAACAAAGTCCTGAACTATCAAATAATAGTCCGTGTAGCCCATTTTATCCACGGTTTCAAGTTCGTATTCAAGGCGGTCGATATACGATTGCGGAACATTTTTTCCGTAGCGTTCGTACAAACCGTCATAGCACTTTTGCCTAAAAAATTCAAAGTGGTTCATATTGTTCGGCGTTTCAAAATACGGAAGTTTCGTGTTGCCGAATTCAAAATCAAAATTGCACGCATCGGCAATTTTTTGAGTGTTTTCTATCGCGCTCGGAGTGTCGTGGAACAGCTCCGACATCTCGCTTTCGCTCTTCAGATAAAAATCATCGGAATGGAATTCAAGTCCCGTGTCCTCGCCCAAAATATGGTTGGTGGCAATACAAATAAGCACCTGCTGAATTTCCGCATCCTGTTGTCTGACATAGTGAACATCGTTTGTTGCAACAAGCGGAATGCCCGTGTCTGCCGACAATCTTTTCACACCGTCAACAACAATCCGTTCCTCGTCAAGTCCGTGATTTTGCATTTCAAGATAAAAATTGCCGTCACCGAAAACCGAATTGAACCATTCGGCAGTTCGCTTTGCACCGTCATAATCCCTCACCAACAAAAGCTGTGGGATTTCGCCTGCAACACAGGCAGACAGGCACACAAGACCGTCGCTGTATTTTTCAAGCAAATCACGGTCAATCCTCGGCTTAAAATAAAAGCCCTCGGTGTACGACAGCGACACCATTTTTATAAGATTTTTGTAGCCGACCTCGTTTTTTACAAGCAAAATGAGGTGGTTATATTTGCTGTCAAAATTTTTATCCTTATCGTATCTGCTTCGTGGCGCAACATAAACTTCACAGCCGATAATCGGCTTGATACCCTGCTTTTTGCACTCACGATAAAAATCCACGGCACCGTACATATTGCCGTGGTCGGTTATGGCAAGAGAATTCATCCCCAGCTCCTTTGCACGACTGACAAGCTCGCCCAAACGGCAAGCGCCGTCAAGCAAGCTGAACTGCGTGTGCAAATGAAGATGAGTGAACATACAATTACCTCGTTATTATATTTCCTCCGCTATCTTAACAAGCCTTGAAAGCCTGTGATTAACTCCGCTTCTGCTAATCGGCGGGTCAAACATTTTGGCAAGCTCATTGAGGGATAAATCGGGGTTTTCCATTCTTATTTCAGCCATTTGGCGAAGTGGCTCTGACAACGAATCAAGCCCCTTCTCCTTTTCTATTTTCATAATTGCGGCAATTTGCGGAGAAGCCGCCGCAACTGTTTTTTCAATATTGGCAGCGTCACAATTTGCCTTCCTGTTTGCAGTGTTGCGGATTTCCTTGACTATTTTGACATTCATCATATCAAACATAGACTTGCCTGCGCCCATAATATAAAGGCAATCCTCAATTTCCTCGCTGTCCTTAAAATATATGATATTGTAGCCTTTTCGGTGAGTGACTTTTGGTGCAAGTTCTTTTTCCTGCAAGCAAGTCACAAGACTTTTTGACAAATTCATATACGGCACGGAAAACTCAAGATGATAGTCTTTTTCGGGTGAGGACACCGCACCGCAAGCCAAAAATGCGCCTCTTAAAAACGCACTCTGACATTCCTCGCAATCAAAATTTGAAAAATTGATGCGAAGCGAAGTTTCAGCCTTGTCGTGTGCAAAATACGACATTATCCTTACAACATTTTCCGCCTTTTTCACGGAAGCGGTATAAATCTTGCCTGACGGAGAAGCCTTTATCCCCGCCTTGATTGAGCAAAGTTCTTTCAGCAAAGAACAATAAAGTTCCGCAGTTGCCCTGCTTTTTGACTGAAAAACAACTTCCCTGAACGAAAAGCTCTTTGAAAAAAGAGCCATTCCGTAAAGGAGACTCTTTTTGCAACAATTATTTTCAACCTGTATTTCTACAAGTTCTTTTTTTACATCGGATGAAAAGGACATTATTGCCGTACCTCTGTTATTTTCTGTTTATGTCTCTGTGGTTGACGGTAACATTGTCCCACTTGCGAGAGAAGTAATCCTTGAGTGCTTCTGCAAAAACAACACTTCTGTGATTACCGCCCGTACAGCCGATTGCAATAACAATCTGGCTCTTGCCCTCTCGGATATAAAGAGGGTTGAGATAATCAAGCAAATTCTTGAGTCGGTCAAAAATCTCGTGAGCCTCCTCAAAGCTGAACACATAGTCCTTAACCTCTTGGTCAAGACCTGTCTTATCTCTCATAGACTCAATCCAATAAGGATTCGGCAAGCATCTTACATCAAGCACAAAATCCGCATCGGTAGGAATACCGTGCTTAAATCCGAATGACATAACATGGAGGTTCATAACTTCCTTGTCGTCACCGAGAAGAATTTGGGCAAGACGCTCACGGAGCTGATTTGCTGTCAAATCCGATGTGTCAATCACATATCCTGCCGTTTCCCTTACAGGTGCAAGGATTTCCTTTTCATAATTAAGCGCATCTTCGATAGAACCGTTGAACTTATCGGCATAAGGATGCTTTCTTCTTGTGAGTTTATATCTGCGGAGTGCAACATGATTTTTGATATCAAGATAAATTGTTCTTACTGTATAGTCGTTGCTGTCCATAAGGCTTTGAACATTTTTTCTGAACTCATTGTACACACCTCTTGAACGAACATCGGTTACAATCGCAATTTTGTTGTATGAATCTGATTTTTCAATAAGAGAAATAAATGTGCTGACAAGTTCTGCCGGCATATTATCTATACAATAATATCCAATATCCTCCATAAATCCCATTGCGGTTGATTTACCTGCTCCGGATACGCCTGTAAGCAATACTAAGTCTTTCATTTTCAATTCTCCTATCTAAAATATATTTATTCTGTAACTCGGACTTCCATTTCCAAGTCAATGCCTTTTTCGGCTTTCACCGTGTCGGCAACTTTTTTGCACAAATCAAGGACATCCTTGCAAGTTGCGCCACCCTTGTTGATGACAAATCCTGCATGCTTTGTGCTGACCTCTGCACCGCCTACGCTTGTGCCTTTAAGTCCGCACTGCTCAATGAGAGCGCCTGCAAAATTATCCTTCGGTCGTTTGAATGTTGAGCCTGCCGACGGATATTCAAGCGGTTGCTTGTCACGGCGGCGACTCATATAATCATCCATTTTGGCTTTAATTTCTTCCTTATCCGCCTTTTGCATTTTGAAATACGCACCTGTAATGATACAGCCGTTTTCATAATAAGCGGAATGGCGATATGCAAGTTTGAGGTCATCGCCCTCCAAACTGCCCTTATTGGCGTCTTTGTCAATATGGTCACAACGGAACATCACATCTCCGAGTTCTCCGCCGTACGCACCTGCGTTCATAAACGCACCGCCGCCGCACGAACCCGGAATACCGTAGGCAAATTCTAAACCTGTCAACTCATTTTCAAGAGCAAATCTGCACACCTTCAAAAGCGGAGCACCCGCCTCGGCAAAAATCGTGGTGTCGTCAATCAACTTGACCTCACCGAATTCCTTGCCCAAAAGAATGACAACTGCGTCTATGCCGTCATCCGACACAAGCAGATTTGAGCCGTTGCCGACAGTCAAATATCTTACGCCCTGTCCGTTACATTCCTTTATAACCTCGGATATTTCTTCCTCGCTTTTTGGTAACGCCATAAGTTTTGCAGGACCGCCGATTTTAAAAGTGGTGTGCAAAGCCATAGGCTCGTTTTCAACAACGGAAATACCCTTGCTTTTCAAATTTTCAAAAATTGTATTCAATTAGCTTCACCCTAATTTTTATCAGTCGCCCAAGATTGCGGCACCGATAATGCCTGCATCATTGCCAAGCTCTGCCTTGCAGATTTTTGACTGAATCTTTGAATAAACGCTGTATCTTTCGCTTTCAACATATCTGCGGATCGGACGCAAAAGTGTTTCGCCCTCGTTGCAGATACCACCGCCGATACAAATAATTTCAGGCTGGAAGATATTTACAAGATTGATAAGACCGCAAGCCACATACTTGCAATACTTGTCAACAACCTTGATACCTGCAATGTCGCCTCTGCGCATTGCGTCAAACGCTGTTCTGCCCGAAACCTTGCCTTCTTCCTTTGCAAGCTCGTGCATAACAGAATCAGGATATTCTTCCATAGCTCTCTTTGTTTGATTGATAAGAGCAGTAGCTGAAGCATAAGCCTCCCAACAACCCTTTCTGCCACAAGTGCAAGGTTCACCGTCAACAACGATAACTGTATGGCCGCACTCACCGCCTGCATTGTTTGCGCCTGAAACAATTTTGCCGTCAATAATAATACCCGAGCCAACGCCTGTGCCGAGAGTTACGGCAACAAAATCCTTTGCACCGTGTCCACAACCTGCAACAGCCTCGCCGAGAGCGGCACAGTTTGCATCATTTTCAACATAAACATTCGGACAACCGAGTCTGTCAATAAGCATTTGCTTTGCAGGAACATGGTCAAATCCGAGGTTGTTTGCATATTCGATAATACCCTCTGCATTAACCGTACCCGGAGTACCGATACCTACCGACTTGATGTCGGCAATAGTAATTCCCGCTTCTGCCATTGCTTCCTTTGACACCCTTGCAATATCATCAAAAATCTCATCCGGTGTGCGAGGAATTGCAGTAGGAGTTTTTGCCTTTGCGACCATCTTGTAATCATCATCAACAACTGCCGCAACAATATTTGTTCCACCTAAATCAATACCAATTCTGTACATAACTTATCCCCTTATATTTCAAAAAAATTCCTTTGCTTTTATGAGTTTGCCCAAAGTTCGAGTTCCTTATCGGTAGGCTCGATGTCATCAATGCCGAGATTGTGCATAAGTTCTTTTGCACCGTTGTAGCCCATCTTCTTTTGACGGTTGTTCATCGCTGCCGTTTCAACAATTACCGCAAGGTTTCTGCCAGGGGTAATCGGAACAGTGATAACAGGAACTTTGACACCCAAAAGTCTTGTGTACTCGTTGTCAAGTCCCAGACGGTCGTATGCCTTTGTTGCATCCCATTCCTCAAGCTGAACAACCATATCAATCTTTTCTTTCGGCTTAACCGCACCCATACCGAAAATACGGCGTGCGTTGATGATTCCGATACCACGAAGTTCGATAAAGTGACGAATGTTGCTTGGCGAAGAGCCCTCCAAGGTATTATAGCTGACCTTTCTGATTTCGACCGCATCATCTGCAATAAGTCGGTGACCACGCTTGATAAGCTCGATAGCCGTTTCGCTCTTGCCCGCACCGCTTTCGCCCACAATCAAAACACCCTCACCGTAAACCTCAACAAGAACGCCGTGACGGGTAATTCTCGGAGCAAGCTCACGGTTAAGCTCCGCAATAAGAGCTGCCAAAAACGGTGATGTTTCCTGATGAGTTTTGAGAAGCGGAACATCATGTTTTTTGCAAGCGTCAATCATACACTGCGGAATTTCGAGTCCTCTTGTAACAACCGCAGCCGCCGGATGAAGCGACAACCATTTGCCGAGTGCTTCCTCCTGCTCCTTGTCAGACATATTCTGCAAAAACCCGAGTTCTGTCCAACCCAAGATTTGAATACGAAGCGGGTCAAAATAATCCGTGTATCCTGTCAACACAATGCCCGGTCTGTTGACCTCGTTTGTGACGATGTGCACATCCTCGGCAGGCTTTGAAAGATGGATTATTTCCAGCTCAAAATCTTCAATTATCTTTTTCAAGGTAATATAATACTGCTCAGCCATTGCTTCACACCTCATTAAAAGCTTAATCAAATTATATTATATAGTATATTTTAGCATTAATCAAGAAAAGATTAAAAATAAATTAATTAAATATTTTGATGTAGACTCCACAACCACACTATGCTATAATTGGAGAGCGAAGAATAAGGAGATATCTTATGAACAAACTAAAAATCGCAATAGGCACAGAGGCTTTTCCGCCGACGATTGACGGCATCAGCACGGTTGCCAAATGCTATGCGGATATAATCAACGAAAAATACGGCGAAGCCATCATAGTTACCCCTAAAAATCCGAACCAAGAGGACTACAAATATCCTTATGAGATTTACAGATACCAAAGTCTTTTCACCTTTGGCGAGGGCTATCCTGTCGGCTGGCCGTTCAAGGAAAAATTTGCAACCGACATCATTGCAAAAAATGTTGACATTCTGCATTCTCATTGCCCGATAGCCACAAGCTATTTTTACAGGAGAATAAACAGAATTTTCCGTATTCCGCAGATTTTGACTTATCACACAAAATACGAATACGACATTGAGGACAGAGTTCCTATTTGGGCAATTCGCCACAGAGCATACGGCTTTTTGCTCAACAACATCAAATCGGCGGACGAAGTGTGGGTTACAAGCCACGGCACAGTTGACAGCCTGCGAAAAATCGGCTATGAAGGCGACTATGTCGTTATGCCAAACGGCTGTGACTTGCCGAAATTTGACACCACGGACGATATGAAAGCTATGATGAGGCGCAAGCACAACATTCCAAATGATGTGCCGATTTTGCTCTTTGTCGGCAGAATGATGTGGTACAAGAATATCCGAATCACTCTTGACGCCTGCAAGCTCCTCAAAGACGAAGACAGAGATTTCAGGATGATTATGGTCGGTATGGGACCCGAAGAAAACCAAATCAAAAGATATTGCGCAAAACTCGGACTCAACGACAAGGTGATTTTCACAGGTCAAATTCTTGACAGAACCGAGCTTCAAATGTACTACGGCACAGCGGATTTGCAAGTGTTCCCGTCTATTTTTGACACAAACGGACTTGTTGTGCGTGAGGCTGCGGCAAGCGCCACACCGACGATTGTTGTGCACGACAGCTGCGCAAGCGAGGGCATCAAAGACTGCGAAACAGGATTTATTTGTCTTGAATCGGCACACAGCGTTGCAAGAACAATCGACAAAATCATTGACAACAAAGATTTGCTCAACCGTGTCGGTTTGAACGCTCGTGATGAAATTTACATCAGCTGGGACGAAAGCATTGCCAAGGCATACGAAAGATACCAAGTTGTGATTGACAAATTCAAATCAACACCACACGGCAAATACGAATACTAAACAAAAAATTTCGACAAACCATAGACTGTTGAGAAAGTTTCTGAATTTCGTTTTCTTGGGAGTGGGAGCTGTACATGGGTACCGCCCCCGAGCAAAAAACGAAAAACGCCAAAAATGCCGTAGGTTCGATACCTACGGCATTTTTAAAACCCCACCGTCAACACTTCGTGTTGCCACCTCCCCTTTCCTAAATGGGAGGCATAATTCGGTTGATTATATTTTGGCGTGTTTCAGATGCTTTATCGACAGTCTATTTTTTTATTTTGCTACTATTTCTTTTATGTCAAACTGCCTGCCTGAAACGATTTTGAGATTGTCTGAAGAACAAATCGGGCAATCGGGCACAAAGGTTTTGACATGCCCCTCGTAGCCACAATCGAGGCATTTTGCCAAAGCCGGCATAACCTCTACCGTCATTTTTGCATCGGGATACTCCGTTGTTGGTGCTGTTGCCTGCCACGCTTCTTCAAGAAATTTCGGCACAACATCGCTCATTTCGCCCACCTGCAAAACAATCTCATCAAGTTCAATCAAATTGTTTTCCGCCATCACTTCGTCAACGGTTTTGACCACCTGACACACAAGTCCCAGTTCGTGCATCAGTCGTTGTTCCAAGCGTTGATTTGACCTCTGAGCCAATCAAACCACTTGTCCATTCCCTCGCCTGTTTTTGCGCTGACAAAGAAAATCTCTGCCTTTGGGTTGAGTTTCTTAATTCTCTCAACAACAGCTTCGTCATCAAAATCAAACACGCTCTTTGTGTCAATTTTGTTGATGAGAACACAGTCGCAAATTGAGAACATAAGCGGATATTTGAGTGGCTTGTCGTCACCCTCAGGAACTGACAAAATCATTGCGTTTTTGCTTGCACCTGTGTCAAATTCAGCCGGGCAAACAAGGTTGCCGACATTTTCAAGCACAACAAATTCAAAATCACTTGCGTCAAAGCTGTCAAGACCTTGCTTTGTCATACCCGCATCGAGGTGGCACATTCCGCCTGTGTGGAGCTGAATCGACTTTGCGCCTGCTTCTTCAATTGCTCTTGCGTCAACATCGGAGTCAATATCTGCCTCCATAACGCCCATTTTATATTCATCCTTGAGAGCCTTGATTGTTGCTTTCAGGGTTGTTGTTTTGCCCGAACCCGGTGAGGACATAAGATTGAGCAAAAAGGTTCTGTCCTTTTTGAGTTGTTCACGAACTTTGTCTGCCTCTCTGTCGTTATTTTCAAAAACCGACCTTTTAATTTCTATTACTTTAAATTCACTCATAGCAAAGTTGCCTTTCATATTAATACAAACAATATTGTATATTTTATAAATAGTATTGTCAAGTAAAAAGCAACGATTCTCCGTCGTGGAAAATCGTTGCTTTTTGATTAATCATTCAAACATATGCTTTTTCTTGTTTGGAGGATTGAGGACGGTGTGACGCTGAATTCGTCAAGTCCCCAGTCGATAAGCATAGGAATCAAGCGTTCGTCTGCCGCCGCTTCGCCACACATACCAACCTGAATGCCGGCCGCTTTGGCATTCTTAATTGTCATTTCTATTGCACGGAGCACCGCAGGCTGAAAAACATCATAAAGATAGCTGACATTTGCATTGCCACGGTCAACCGCCATTGTGTAACCTGTCAAATCGTTTGTTCCGATAGAGAAGAACTCTGCCTCCTTGGCAAGCAAATCGGAAATCAAGGCTGCCGACGGAGTTTCAATCATAACACCGACAGGCACATCTCTGTAGCGAAGTCCCTCGTTTTCGAGTTCGTCGCAACATTCCTTAATCAAAGCCTTTGCCTGCTTCACCTCGTCAACGGTTGTAACCAAAGGAAGCATAATTTTGATATTGCCGAATTGTGCCGCACGCAAAATTGCACGAAGCTGTGTTTTGTACAACTCCTTGTTGCCGAGGCAATATCTGATTGCACGGTAGCCCAAGAACGGATTATCCTCTTTTTCGATAGAAAGATAATCAATAGCCTTGTCACCGCCGATGTCAAGGGTACGGATGATGACCTCTTTGTTATCCATAGCCTTTGCCACGGTTGAATAAGCTTCAAACTGCTCATCCTCGGTTGGCTGATGCTCCCTGTCCATAAAGAGAAATTCCGTGCGGAAAAGTCCGATTCCCTCACCGCCGTTTTGCACAACATTCTGTGCATCCTCGGCTTTGCCGATATTTCCGTAAACCTTTTTGACAATACCGCTTTTTGTCACAGTCGGTTTGCCGAAATATTCGTTGAGGCTTTCTCTTTCTTCAAGATAAGTCTGTTGCTTTGCGGAATATTCTTCAAGCTCCGCATCGCTTGGAGAAATAAATACCTTGCCCTTAAATCCGTCAACTATAAGCTGTTCACCGTCGGCAATGCTGTCAACAGCACCTACAACCGACAACACCGCCGGAATACCCATTGCCCTTGCAAGAATTGCGCTGTGGCTTGTTACACCGCCGACTTCCGTAACAATCGCAGAAACATTGTCCTTGTTGATTTGCGAAGTCATAGACGGGGTGAAATCCTTTGCGATAAGCACCGAATTTTTCGGCACCGCCGAAATATCAACAGCCTCCTCGCCAAGCAAAATTCTCAGCAAGCTGTCCTTGATGTCCTTAATGTCCGAAGCTCGTTGACGGGTAAGTTCGTCATCAACACCGGAGAACATATCGATAAACATTGAGCAAACCGTGTCAACGCCTGCCTCGGCAGTCATTCCGCCGTCAATGTTTTCTTCCATTTGTGCAAGCATAAACGGGTCTTGAAGCATCACCAAATGACCTTCCAATATCTCCGCTTCCTTTTCGCCGGCACTCTGCTTCAAATTTTCGGCAAGCGCCTTGGTTTCTTCAACAAAGGTGTCAACTGCGGCGTGAAGTTTTTGCTTTTCCTCCTCTGCGCCTGCATATTTCACCTGCTTGTAATCAAGGTTGCAGTCCTTTATGACAACAGCCTTGCCTATTCCGTATCCACGGGAAGCACCGATACCCTTTAGCATAACATTTCCCCTCTTTCTGTGTTGATTTTAATCATTAATTATTCTTCGCCAAAACCGCTTTCAATAAGCTGTGTTGCCTCTGCAAGAGCCGCTTCTTCATCTGCGCCCGAACATTCAACGGTGATTTCGCTTCCGCACTTGATGCAAGCCGCCATAATGTTCATAATGCTTTTGCCGTTAATCTTTTTACCGTCCATCTCGATTTCAACATCAGACGCAAACTTTGTCATTTCTGTTACAAAAACATTTGCCGGACGCATATGAAATCCCATTTTATTCTTGATTGTAAAACTCTTTGATACCATAATAGTTACCTCTTATTTCTCCATAACGGGAGGGATAAACCCTCCCGATTAATATTTTGTTTTGTGATTTTTATGCCTTTTTCTTTGTTGTGAGTGCCTTGAGCAATGTGAGAATGACTCCGCCGAGAAGCGAACCTGCTACAAGAGCAACGATATAAAGAAGCGGATGGTCGCAAACTGCGAATGTGAAGATACCGCCGTGAGGTGCAGGACAGGTTACATGGAACACTGCAGTAAGTGCACCTGCGAGAGCAGAGCCGATCATACAAGACGGGATAACTCTGAGTGGGTCAGCCGCAGCGTAAGGGATTGCACCCTCTGTGATGAAGCAAAGACCCATAAGATAGTTAACAGGACCGCTCTTGATTTCTTCTTCAGTCCAGAGCTTCTTTGCAAATGTTGTTGAAAGAGCGATTGCGATAGGAGGAACCATACCGCCAATCATAACAGCCGCCATAATCCAAGTGTTGCCGTCTGCAATAGCTGCTGTGCCGAATACATAAGCTGCCTTGTTGAAAGGACCGCCCATATCGGTTGCCATCATTGCGGCAAGAACGATTGAAAGAAGAATTTGGCTTGTTTCGCCGAGTGATGAAAGTCCGTTTGAAACCGCTGTGTTGAGAAAACCGATAGCAGGATTGATGAGGCACATCAACGCACCTACAAGGAAAGTGCCGAACAACGGATAAAGGAATACAGGCTTGATACCGTCCATTGCTTTTGGAAGCCAAGCAAATACTTTTTTAAGAAGATTTACGATAAGACCTGCTGCAAAGCCGGCAAAAAGTGCACCGAGGAAACCCGAAACAGCCGTTGAATCGCCGACCATATTTTGATTTTCGAACATTGAATTAAAGGTGTAGCCCTGTGCGGCAATCATTCCGCCGATCATACCCGGAAGCAAACCCGGTCGGTCTGCAATTGACTGTGAAATATAACCTGCAAGAACAGGAAGCATAAAGCCGAATGCAACCTTACCAATCCAAAACGGAACGGAAGCCGCAAAGCTTGTGAAGCCGAACGAACCGTTTGCCGAGCCGTCAGGCATTGTTGCATTGCCCATAATTGTATCAATAAGGAAGCCGAGTGCGATGAGAACACCGCCGCCGACAACGAACGGAAGCATATGTGAAACGCCGTTCATAAGGTGCTTATAAATCTTGTGACCGAAGCTTTCCTTTTCCAAATCATCATCGGCAGAAGCGGTTGCTCCGCCCTCTTCGTGATAAACGGGAGCTTTGCCGTCAACAATTCTTTGGATAAGTTCTTCAGGCTTGTTGATACCGTTTGAAACAGAAGTTTTTACAACAGGCTTGCCGTCAAATCTTGCCATTTCAACATTCTTGTCTGCGGCAATAATAATACCGTCACAATCTGCGATTTCTGCCTTTGTGAGCACATTTTTTGCGCCGCCCGAACCGTTTGTTTCAGCCTTGAGCGGATAGCCCATCTTTTCGCCTGCCTTTTCCAAAGCCTCGGCTGCCATATAGGTGTGAGCAATGCCTGTCGGGCACGCTGTTACCGCAAGAATTCTGTATCCGTCTTTTTTAACAGGTTCTTTCACCTCGTCAGGATATTTTTCGCTTTCTTTCTTGTCGATTATTTGCAAGAACTCGTCTGCTGTCTTTGCGTTGCGAAGTGCGTTGCAAAATTCAGGTTCCATAAGCATAACCATAAGTCTTGAAAGAATTTCAAGGTGCAAGTCGCCGTCTATAGGTGCTGCAATCATAAACAAGATGTCGGACGGTTTTCCGTCAGGTGCTTCATAATCAACACCGCCCTTAACCGTTATAGCCGCCAAGCCGGGTGTTTTTACGCTGTTGCTCTTTGCGTGAGGCACGGCAATACCCTCTCCGATGGCTGTTGTGCCCTGTTCTTCACGAAGCAAGATTGCCTGCTTGTACGCCTGACGGTCTGCCAAATTGCCGACTGCGTCGTGAAGTGCCACAAGTTTGTCAATTGCTTCTTCTTTTGTTGCTGCCGATGTATTCAATTCGATTGCACCGGATTTTAGCAAATCAATTATTCTCATAATTTTCCCTCCTGATTATATTTTATATCAAAGCATCTTCCCAAATGCTTTTGTTACATACTCTCAAACACATTTTTTATTTCGTCAATCGTTGCAAGTTCCTCTGAAAATGCAGTTGCGTTTCCGCAAGAAGCACCGAGTTTCAAGGCATAGGCATAATCTTTTTTGTTGATGTATCCTGCCACAAAACCTGCCACCATACTGTCGCCGCAGCCAACCGAATGGACCACCTTGCCGTCAACATTGCCGATTGTTGTTACATTGCCGTTTTCGTCAATCAGCGTTGCACCGTCCTTTGCCCTTGAAACAAGCACATTCCTTGCGCCCATTTCCTGAACTTTTTTTGCATACTTAACTATATCTTCCTCGGTCTTTGTTTCAACTCCGAACAAATCGCCGAGTTCGTGGTGATTGGGTTTAACCAAAAACGGTTTGTACGGCAAAACATTTTTAAGCAAATCACCTGTTGCGTCAACCACAAAATTGACCTTTCGCTTTTGCAATCTTGCCAAAATTCTCTCATAAATATCATCCGGCAAAGTGCTTGGAATTGAGCCTGCAAGCACCAAAAAGTCGCCCTCTTTGATGTCGTCAAGTTTTTCCATAAGCTCGTTGATTTCAAGCTCATTTATGTCGGGACCCTGTGCGTTGACATCAAGTTCCGTGTCTGCCTTTATCTTGACATTGATTCGGGTTTGACCCTCTTTGAGCCTGTTGAAATCACAATCAATACCTTCTTCGACAAGCATCTGTTCAAGTTTTCTGCCCGTAAAGCCTGCCACAAATCCGAGCGCCCTGTTGTGAACGCCGAGCCTCGTCAAAATCACCGACACATTTATGCCTTTTCCGCCGTAATAAATTTCCTCACTCGAAGAACGATTTATGTCGTCATACCTGAGTTTCCCGACCTTCATAACATAATCAAGTGCCGGATTCAATGTAATCGTATAAACCATATCACACTACCTCCTTGATAACCGTTCGTTCCTTGATTGCATCGTCCTCGCATTTGTCGCAAACAATACAAACCGCATCAATCGGCGCAAATGTCACCGCCGAAACCTTGCCGAATTTTGAACTGTCTGCCAAAACATAGGTGACAAAGCTTTTTTCAACAGCCACCGCTTTCAACATCGCCTCATCGGTGTCGGGAGTTGTGCATCCTTGCTTTTCGCTGACTCCGTTTGTGCCGATGAACGCCTTTGAGAAGTTGTACTTTTGCAAATTCTTTGCCGCCGCAAGTCCTATGATTGCATCCGTAGTCGCCTTAACCTCGCCACCCACAATGAACGCTTTGCAACCAACCTGTGCAAGTTTTTTGCAATGCGAAATTCCGTTTGTGACAAAGGTCGCCTTTGAACCCTCAAGATAATCTATCATAAGATAGGTTGTAGTGCCTGCGTCCAAAAAAACGAAGTCGTCATCGGATATCTGCTCTGACGCATATTTTGCAATCAAGGTTTTTTCATCAATGTTTTTCAAAAACTTTTCTTCATTGTTATCCTCGTTGTTTACAAATTCCTGTGACAAAACCGTTGCACCGCCGTGCACCTTGTTTAGCTTTCCCAAATTTGAGAGCGCCACCAAATCTCGCCTGATTGTACTTTCCGAGGTGTCAAATTCTCGGCTGAGCTCCGTTACGCTTGCCGAACCTTTGTGAAGCACTAAATCTAAAATTCTTTGTCGTCTTTCCTGTGTAAGCATTTTCAATCACCCCCAGGTTTCACTTTCTACCTAAATTATAGCAATTCAATCAAATTCGGTCAATAGTAGTCAATAACTTTCGGCATATTTGCGCAATTCTGCTCTTTTTGTTGTTCAAATTACACTAATACAAAAATAAAAATGCCCACTTTTGACCGATTTTATTCATTCGGTCAAAAAAATGAGCATTTGGAATTAACCCCTCAGTCGTGCAGTATTCATATGTTATGTCCTTTTAACCCCTCAGTCGCACATAAAGTGCGACAGCTCCCCTTGATTACATAACAAGAGGAGCCTTAATTGGATTTAATTATTTTGTTTTTACTTTTCTAACGGTTGACCACTTTGAGTATGTCTTTTTGCCGTTTACGGTTTTGTATGAACGAACACGAACATAGTATACCTTTTTAGCTTTGAGCTTTTTAATCTTAACCTTTGTTGATTTTTTGCTTACCTTGAAGGTCTTTTTGTTCTTTGAGAACTTCTTGTTTGTTGCGATTTGAACCTGATAAGCAGAAACGCCGGCAACTTTTTTCCACTGTGCCGTGATTGACTTTTTACCTGCCGAAATCTTTTGAACCTTTGTCTTTGCAGGTGTTGCCGACTGTGGCTTTGCGGTTTCAGGTTTTGTGGTCGGTGCAGGTTTTGTCGGTTTTGTTGGCTCGGAATAAGTAATATCCTTGATTTTTTGCTCGCAAGCATTGTCAAAATATGAAAGTGCACGGAGTGCATCTTCAGTTGCAAGCTGATTTTCAGTCATAGCGCCTGTATTCCAATCGGCAGCCATAAATACACCGTTGTTGTTCTTGCTTTCAAAATTTTTGAGAAGCTGATAAGCCTCGTAAGCCTTGTCGAAATCGCCTGCTGCGGAATAAGCCATAAGAGCCATTGCAGTCGAGTCTGCATTTTCGCTTTTAACCCATTGCTCATCAGAATAATAGCCCTTATCTTTTTTATACTTTGCAATCAATTTGAGAGCATCATTATAATTAGTTTGATAATATGCCTTATACGGTGCAACAGTTGCTGCATATACCGAAGTGTTGTCACAAGAATAGCCCCAATTATCAAGTCCCGAACCGACTGTATATTTCTTTGACATTTGGTCAATCAAAGTCTTTGCCAATTCGTCATTGCCGATTGCCTTGCAAGCCTCAACAATACATCTGTAAAAATACGGATTTGAAACAGTCTTGTTTTTCTGTGCAAAAATTTCAAACGCCTGCTTGATGTCGTAACCGCCAAAGTTTGTTACATCCTTGCCGAGAATTGTCAAAACATCAATAGCAACAGCATAGTAAACAAGATTTTCAGAATCTTCAGTTTCTTTAGCCTGTCTTGCCATAATCTTGCCATTGTTTGCCTTAAGATTTCTTTCGAGTGCGGTGAGATATTCCGACACATCTCCGCCTGCCTGTGCAAACTTGTGCACCTCATATGAATTTGCAATCGTCTGCGGTGTTTTAGTCTTGAGATATTTCATTGCGCCGACCATATCTGCCTTTGCTTCAACCTGTGCTGTCACAACATCTTTGATGCTTAGCGGTTTTGTTTCAGCCAAAGCCGAAAACGGAACTACTGCCGAAAAAATCATAACTGCCGACAGCAAAACTGATAATAGTTTTTTCATTACTTTTACCTCCTATAAATAAAAAAACTCTGTTTGTAGACAGAGAATGCAAAAGGGTATAGTAATCCCATACTATACTGTATTTCCTTGCTTTCCCATTGCCCAAAAGCGAAAATAAAACTTAAAACTCGTCTCCCGACTTATGATATAGCAGAGCTTGATTTTGCGCCTTCTCGTGTTACCGATGGCGTTGCAAAATCTTCGTCAAATACGGTAATGGCGGTTGCTCGGGATTCTCACCCGATTCCGTTTGAATTAAGCCATTTCTACTTGATTATACACCTAATTATCAATTTGTCAATAAACTCTTGAAATATAATGATATATATAATAAAATAATATTAATAATATATGAGGTAACCGCTATGAAAAATATTTTATTTTATAAGAAAAAAGCAAAGGCTTGGGAAGAGGCACTTCCTGTCGGCAACGGCAGAATCGGTGCAATGATTTTCGGCAACCTAAAAACAGAGAGAATCGCTCTCAACGAGGACAGCCTGTGGTCGGGTTATCCAAAGGATTTGAACAAAAAGGATGCCGGAAAATATCTTGAACCGTTGAGAAAAGCAATTTTATCGGGCGACCACAAAACCGCAAAAGAAATTGCAAACAGAAATTTTCACGGTCACTGGAGCGAGGCTTATCTTCCGTTCGGCGACCTTAACATCGAATATTCAAAATCAACAAAAAAAGGATACGAGCGTACACTCGACCTTGAAAAAGGATTGTCAATCACAAAAAGCGACTTGCTCACTCAAACAGTTTTTGTAAGTTGTCCGTCACAGCTTTTGGTGGTTAATGTTCAGGCAAACGAACCGATAAGTGCAAGGGTTCAGCTTTTCAGCAAGCTTCACCATAAGTGTTATACGGATGAGGATATGCTTGTTATCGAGGGCAAAGCTCCGGAGATTTGTATGCCGCCTTACTACAACACCGGCAATGTGTTTGACTACGGTGAAGGCGGAATGAGTTTTGCAGGCGGTGTCAAGTCAGGAACAGCCGTATCTGTTGCACTTTTGGGTGAAGGCGCAATGAGTTTTGCGGGTGCTGTCAAGGTGCTTGGCACGGCAACATTTGACGACGATACCATCGTGATTACAAACCAAACCGAATTTACTCTTTTGGTGTCGCTTGCAACAAATTTTGTTGATTTTAAGTCAATGCCTGAGGGTGACGCACTTGAAAAAGCAAAGGAACATTTTGTAAACATCAGACCGTACAATGAACTTTTGCGTGAGCACACAGACGATTTTTCTGCGCTGTTCAACAGAGTTGATGTTGATTTTGGCAGCGAAAGAGCAGATGTTCCGACCGACAAGAGATTAAAACAATTCAAAAAAGGCGCAGACGACAACAATCTCATTGCGCTCCTTTTCCAATACGGCAGATACCTCACTATTTGCTGTTCTCGTTCAGGCACACAGGCAATGACGCTTCAGGGCATATTCAACCCTCACTTGCGTGCGCCGTGGTCATCAAGCTACACCACCAACATCAACACCGAAATGAACTATTGGTGCACAGATATTTGCAACCTTTCGGAATGTTTTGACCCGTTCTTTGAACAGGTTAAAAAGATGTGCATAAACGGCGAAGTTACCGCAAAAGATTACTATAACTGCACAGGTTCGGTTGCTCACCACAACAGCGACATCTGGGGTGCAAGCTATCCTGCGGGCGACCCAATTGGCAAAACAGACGCCGAAAGCTATGCTTATTGGCAAAGTTCACTTCCGTGGATGCTCAACGAAGTTTTTGAGCACTATCGCTACACAAAAGATGAACTTTTGTTTGAAGAAATGAAGCCTTATTTTGAAAAAGTGCTCAATTTCTACAAAGATTATCTCTTTGAATTCGAGGGCAATTTGGTTACCTGTCCGTCAAGTTCACCCGAAAACACTTTCAACGACAATGGTCAGCGTGGTTGCCTCACCTATATGCCGACAATGGACATCGGAATTCTTCAGGAATTTTTCCAAAACTGCAACGAACTCGGCTTTGACACTCCTGAAATTCCAAGCATACCTATCGGTTCTGACGGCAGAATCAACGAATGGGCAAAGGAATACGAAGAAACCGAGGTTACTCACCGCCATGTGAGCCACCTTTACTGCGTTTATCCATCGGCTGTTGAACAGCCAAACGAAGTCAGAGAGGCTGCAAAGAAGTCACTTTTGAAGCGTGGTTTTGACGGCACAGGCTGGGCACTCGGCTGGAAAGTTTGCCTTTGGGCAAGACTTGACGAAGCCGAAAACGCTTTGAAACTCATCAAAAATCAGCTTAGACCAATCAATCCAAGAGGCTTGAAGCGTCCGGGCGGCGGAAGCTATCCCAATATGTTTGACGCTCACCCACCGTTCCAAATTGACGGCAACTTCGGTGTTTCGGCAGGTATTGCGGAAATGCTTGTGAGAGGTGCAATTCCAAAGGAATGGTCGGGCTACGCAAAGGGCATCAAGCGTAAGGACGGCACAGAAATTGACATCAAATTCAACAATGGAGAAATATATGAATAAAATTCTCGTTATCGGCTTAGGCGGAACAATCGGAAGTGTTGCGGGCGAAAGCATTTCGCTTGACAACAACTGCCTGAAAATTCTGGATGTCACAGAGCACACCAATGTGCAATTTGACACCGTTTCTCCGTTCAAGGTGCTGAGCGAAAATATGACAAAGGAACTTTGGCAGAAACTAATCGACTGCCTTGACGAAGTTGATTTTTCAAAATACAAAGGCGTAATTATTCTCCACGGAAGCGACACACTTGCGTTCACTTCGGCGATTATTGCCAATACGTTTGCCGACAAAAACATTGTTCTTGTTGCCTCCGACAAGCCTGTTGAAAATCCGTTGAGCAATGCAAAAACGAATTTTGATACGGCGGTTGCACACATTCTTGCAGGCAACAACGGAGTTTACGCATCATACAACGGAATAAAACAGGCAAACTGCATCACAAGTGCCGACATCAATGACGAGTTCAGAGCAATTTCTCACTTCCCCGAACCGACAAACAAGAAAAAAATCAGCAACAGAAATGTTCTGATTATCAGACCGTACATCTCTATGGACTTTGGCACATACAACCTTGAAAATGTTGACGAAGTGCTCATTGAAATGTATCACTCGGCAACCGTGCCCGACAGCGCAAAGGAATTTGCAAAGTCGCTCAACATCCCATATCATTTTGTAACCCACAAAATGAGTGCCGACTACGAAACCGCACAGGATATTGAAAACATCATCTTTGGCACAACGATTGAAAATGCATATGCAATGAGCATACTTGAATAATCATTCCCACAAAAAAAGAGCTGTCTTACCTTTTACGGCAAGACAGTTCTTTTTATTTGTATGGAGAAAAATGAAAAATTCAAATTATTTATGCAACATCGGTATACGATACTTCCACGCTGTACTCATCGCTCAACGCAAGATGAATATTAACGCCGATGTCGTTCGAAAGGTTTTTCAATATTTCAATGAAGTCGTCAATATCGGAGTTTTCGCAAAAATTCTCACAATTTGTCGCATCCACAAAAATATCTGTTATGTCATAATTTCCGGCACAAATTCCTGCGAAGAAACCGTACAACTGCCAAGCGGAGGTTATGCCATATTGTTTCATATCAATATGTCTGACAGACACCGGAAGAATTCTTGAAATCTTGCTTCCGTATTCGGCAAACACAACATTGCCCTTACTTTGCTGAGCTGTGTAAATTGCGGTTTCGGTCAACATTCTTGTTTTTCCTGTTCCTTTTTGTCCTGAAATGTAATCTAACATATTCATTTTCCTTTCTGCATTTTGCTTGTTTTATAAGGTTCGTTCCTAACCTTTGACTTAATAATACCCACAAAATACGAATTGGCAAAGAACAAATTTTAAATCTACTGTAAAAAGAATATTAATTGACTGTTACGAAGTGACAGCTTATTTATTTTAAAAATATATAAAATCACAGGAAGTTTCAAATACTATGCCTGCATATTCCTTTTATCCCCTCAGTCGCACATAAAGTACGACAGCTCCCCTTTATAACATTAAAAGGGGAGCCTTAATCGGTTTTATACATATTTTAAAACATCGATAATATCGGTAATCACAGGCACATCGGGACGCAAATCCTTATCCTTGAACCAACCGAAATTCATACGGATTGCCCTCATACCTGCCGAGAGTGCACCCTGAATATCGTTTATCGGGTGGTCGCCGACATAGACACATTCGCTCGGTTTCACGCCGAGTCGTTCAGCCGTAATCTCAAAAAGTCGCGGATTGGGCTTGTGCACACCCTCGTCACCGCTGACAACCACAATATCGCAGAGCGGTCGAAGTCCGCTTCTGTCCATTTTGTGATTTTGGAGGATTGACGGTCCGTTTGTAATCACTCCCGTAAGGTAACCCCTTGCACGAAGTTCCTTGAGGAGCGGAACGGAATTTTCAAATATAACATTGTAATCACCGAAATTGACATCATAGTGATTTGCAAGAACAGTTGAGTCGGGAGCGTTTTCCCATCCCCACATTTTCACAAGTTCGGTGCACCATTCAACACGGTTGACATAACCGCCGTTGCCTGTGTCCTCCATATCTTTCTTGCGTTTTTCCCGTTCCTCCGCCGTCAAATCAGGCAAAAATTCATCCAAAAACGCATAGGCATATTTTTCAAAAGCCTTGGTTCTGTCCTGCAAAGTTTCGTCAAAATCAAACAATACTGCTTTTGTCATAATCAAGTTGCTCTTTGAGTTCTTCAACATTTTTGAAGATTTTTTCCTCTCGTTTATAATCAATAAGCTCAACCCTCACGGTTTTGCCGTAAAGGTCACCGTTAAAATCAAAAATATGAGTTTCGCAAAGTGGCTTATCAACTCTCCAAGTCGGGCGAATACCAATATTTGTAAACGACTTGTACTCCTTGCCGTCAACAAAAGTCCTGCTTTCGTACACGCCGTACTTCGGCACAATAAGTCCCTCAGGCAAATGCTGGTTGATAGTCGGGAAGCCGATTGTTCTGCCTCGCCTGTCACCGCCGATAACCTCATTTTCAAATGTAAAATTATAGCCAAGCATCTCGTTGGCGTCTTTGATTTCTCCGTTTTTGACGCATTCTCTGATTCTCGTCGAACTAATCGGCAAATCCTTGAAGTCAAGGTGCTCCAAAATACGCACCCAAACATCTTTTTGTTCAAGATATTTTCTCATATCAAGAGCCGACCAAGAAGCATTTTTGCCGAATTTAAAATTAAATCCGCACAAAACAATTCCTGCGTGAAATCTGCCTATCAAGATGTCGTCAATAAATTCCTCACCGCTCAAGTTCTTTATTTCGTCAAAAGACGCAAAAACGGCATTTGGAAATCGCTTTTCAAAAATACTCTTTTGAAGAAGCGAAAATTTGTTATTTACGCAGAAAATAATAACCTTTTGCGCACCCGTGGTGACGGTTTGATGTGCACGGTGCATACCGTCAAAATCGCCGAGTGCAACCGCAATTCTCTGCTTTTCGTTATTGTCTGTATTCATTATTCTCTAATGGACAAAATGCGAAGAACCTTTAGTTCGTCCCCCTGTCTTTGTCCCAATCCTAAAAATTCGTTTTTATCGCTGTACACTGTGCAAATCTCGTTTTGCTCAACGCTTGCACGAACACGGCTCATATCAAGTGCTCCGCCGTTGAAAAATCTTGTTGACTGCGCAGGCGAAACCCTCACCTTTTTGTAACAATCAAACATTCTTTCAATGTCGATAAGCACGCCGTCAAAACCCTTACCGCTGTCTTTCATTTCCTGAAGTTCCGCAAGGCTGACACAATCCGACAAATCAAAGCCCATCGCCTTTGTGCGACAAAGTTCTGTCATAACCGCTCCGCAACCGAGTGCAGAGCCGATGTCGTCAATCAACGAACGGATATATGTGCCCTTGCTGCAAAGAACATCAATTTGATATGTGTGCTCGGTTTCGTCAAAAGCAACCAATTCAAGCTCCTTGATTTCAACCTTGCACGCTTCACGCTCCACGGTTTTGCCCTCACGAGCCAAATCGTAAAGACGAACTCCGTCCACACTTTTCGCACTGTACATAGGCGGAATTTGGTCGATAACCCCAACAAAATCACGCATCACCCTTTTGACATCATCAACCGTGACCGCAACCTCGCTTTGCGAAGTCACCTCGCCCGTAATGTCCAAGGTGTCCGTTGTCATTCCGAGTTTAAAGGTTGCACGGTAGCCCTTGTCGCTGTCGGGCAAAAAGTTCAAAAACCTTGTTGCTCCGCCAAACATAACAGGCAAAACACCTGTTGCCATCGGGTCAAGAGTGCCTGTATGACCGGCTTTTCGCTCCTTTGTTATGCCTCGAAGCTTTGCAACCACGCCGAATGAGGTTATGTCCTTATCCTTATTTACACAGATTATTCCCGTCATATGTGCAATAATTCCTTTGATTTTTCAACAAGCATTTTTGTTGCGGTTTTTACATCACAATCAAATCTGCAAGCCGCCGCCTGCTTGTGACCTCCGCCGCCGAACGCCGCAGCAATATCAGCCGCATTTACGCTCTCAAATGTTCTGATTGAGCATTTGCAAGTGCCGTCTGCCTTTTCACGGATAGTAAGTCCGATTTCCACACCCTCAATTTGGCGGGTGAGCGGAGGCAACGGCTCGGTGTCAAGCTCGGTTGTGCCTGTTTTCCTGTACATTTCGTTTGTTACAGTGAGGATGCACACTCTGTCATCAAGGAAAAACTGCATACCCTCAATGGCAAGACGCTCCAAAGCGGCAAACTTTTTCGTCTTTGTTTCAAACATAACACGGTTGATGTAGCCGTTGTCTGCGCCGAGGTCGATAAGCTCCGCAGCAGAACGATATGTATTTGATGTTGCAGACGAATACTTAAAGCAACCCGTGTCGGTTGTTATGCCTGTGTAAAGGCAGTCAGCCATCTTTTTGTCGATGTCAACGCCAAGCGCCTTGATAACTTTAAGTATAATTTCACAGTTTGCGGCAGCATCTGCATTAAGAAGCAAATACTTTGCGTAATTTGTGTTTGTGCCGTGGTGGTCAATACACAAATCAATTTTTCCGCAATAGGTGTCCTGAAGTCCGCCGAGAAGATTTTCCGTTGCAACATCAACGGCGATAACATACTTCTCGTCAAACTCCTGAACTTCTATATCATCATAAAGATATTCATATTTTGTCGGAATAGGATCATCACAAACAAGTTTTGCCTTTTTGCCAAGTTTTTGCAAAGCACGAAGCAGTGCGTATCCGCTTCCCAAGGTGTCACCATCGGGATGAGCGTGGCAGAGAATTGAAAAACAATCCTCTTTTTTGAGCAAACCTGCACACTTTTCAACATTAATCTTCATCTTTAGCTTCTATACCCTTTAGCTTATCAAAAAGCTCCATTCCCTTTTCGATAGAGTCATCCGCAACAAAGCGAAGCTCCGGTGTTTTGCGAAGGTGAAGCGACGAGCCGAGGCGACCACGGATAAATCCCTGTGCCGCCTTTAAGCCTTTTACTGCTTCCTTTGCCTTGTCAACGCCCTCAAGAGCGCTGATGTACACCTTTGCATAGCTCAAATCGTTGCTGACATCTACCTTAACAACTGTGAGCATACCGCTTACTCTTGGGTCTTTGACCTCACGGAGAATTGCGATAAGCTCTCTTTTTATATCTTCTGTAATTCTGTCTATTCTGTATCCTGCCATAAAATCTCCTACACAGACTGTTGAGAAAGCATTTGAATTTGCTTTATCGGCAGTCTACTGATTAATCTCTGTATTCTTCAACAATATAAGCCTCGAAAACATCTCCTGCCTGAATGTCGTCAAAACCTGCAAGGCTTATACCACATTCATAACCCGAAGATACTTCCTTAACTTCATCCTTAAATCTCTTGAGGTTAGCAATGTCAACATCTGCAAGTTCCTTGCCGTTTCGCATAACTCTAACCTTACCGTCACGCTTGATGTTGCCCGATGTAACAACACAGCCAGCGATTGTGCCGGCAGATGAAATTTTGTAAACCTCACGAACTTCCGCAGCACCTGTGTCAACATTACGATACTTAGGTGCTCTCATACCACGCATTGCATTTTCAATATCTTCAATAGCGTCGTAGATGATATCGTAAGTCTTAATTTCGATACCGTCACGGTTTGCACTTTCCTGTGCGATTGGGTCAACACCGACTGCAAAGCCGACGATGATTGCGTTTGAAGCGTTTGCAAGCATAACATCACTTTCATTGATTGTGCCGACACCGCCGTGGATAATCTTAACTCTGACTTCGTCATTTTCAATCTTGAGAAGTGACTGCTTAACAGCCTCAACAGAACCTTGAACATCAGCCTTAACGATGATGTTGAGGTCCTTGAGTTCGCCCTCGTGGAGAGTGTCGAACAAGGTGTCGAGTGTAACTTTCTGGAATGCCTTGAATTCTTCTTCCTTAGCTTCTGCCTTACGCTGTTCAACAAGCTGACGAGCAAGTTTTTCATCAGAAACGGCATTAAATAGGTCACCGCTCATAGGAACTTGGTCAAGACCCATAATTTCAACAGGAACCGACGGACCTGCGCTGTTTATCTTCTTGCCCTGGCAGTCAACCATTGCTCTAACCTTGCCGACTGCTGTGCCTGCAACGATAACATCGCCTGCGTTGAGAGTACCGTTTTGTACAAGGAGGGTTGCAATAGGACCTCTGCCCTTGTCAAGCTTAGCTTCGATAACAACACCGCTTGCACTTCTGTCAGGGTTAGCCTTGAGTTCGCACATTTCTGCAACAAGGTTGATTGTTTCAAGAAGTTTGTCGATGCCCATTTTTGTCTTTGCAGAAACAGGAACGCAGATAACATCGCCGCCCCATTCTTCCGGAACAAGCTCGTGCTCTGTGAGTTGTTGCATAACTCTGTCAGGATTTGCACCCTCTTTATCCATCTTGTTGATGGCAACAATAATTTCTACACCTGCTGCTTTTGCGTGATTGATAGCCTCAATAGTCTGCGGCATAATACCGTCATCTGCGGCAACAACAAGAACGGCAATATCCGTGCTCATTGCACCTCTTGCACGCATTGCGGTAAATGCGGCGTGACCCGGTGTGTCAAGGAAAGTAATAACCTGTTTATCAGGAGTTACTACCTGATAAGCACCGATAGCCTGTGTGATACCGCCTGCCTCGGTTGAAGTAACGGATGTGTTACGAATAGCGTCAAGGATGGATGTCTTACCGTGGTCAACGTGACCCATAACACATACAACAGGAGGACGAGTAACGGCGTTTTCATCGTTTTCAACCTCTGCCTCGATAATCTGTTCCTCGATTGTAACAACAACTTCTTTTTCTACCTTTGCGCCAAGCTCTGTTGCAACGATTTCTGCTGTATCGTAGTCGATAACTTCATTTACAGATACCATCATACCAAGCTTCATAAGTGCCTTGATAACCTCATTTGCAGCAAGACGAAGGCGGGAAGCAAGTTCACCGACAGTGATTTCGTCACCGACTGTAATCTTGATTTGTTGCTTCTTTCTCTGCTCTGCAATACGGGCAAGACGCTGTGCTTCTGTTTCTTTCTTTGAGCGAGCGTGCATACCCTGAGGTTTTTTCTTTCTGTATTGCTTCGACTTTTGGTTAAGCTTCTGCTTCTTTTGATAATCGCCTACTGTATTTGCAGGTGAAATATCCTCATACTTCTGATTGTACTTTTCAAGGTCAACATTGTTAACTCTTGTGTCTATATGGCGAGCCTCGCCCTTGGTTCTTGCCTGAGGTGCTTGCTCTGCCTTTTTCTTTGCTTTTTCTTCTGCTCTCTTTGCAGCCTGCTCTGCCATTTGAAGAATAGCAGCCTGACTCTGACGCTTCTTGTTCTTAGCCTCGTCCTTAGGGTCGGTGCTGTCTTTCTTTGCATCCTTTTTAGGAGCCGACTTCTTCTTTGGGGCAGCCTTTTTCTGTGCAAAGTAATCATCAAAATTGCTTACGCTGTTTGCTTGTGTAAGCTTATCAAAAAGGATGTTGAGTTCATCCTCGCTGAGTGCAGTTGCAGCTTTTTTTGCAGGACCTTCGCAGTATTGGTCAAGTACTTCGATAATTTCTTTGTTTTGCTTTCCAAAGTCCTTTGCAACATCGGAAACCTTAATCTTTATTACCATACTCGTTTTCCTCCTGATTAATCAATTCTTTTATTCTGCCGGAAAAGTTTTTGTCATCAACCGTAATAACCCCCGCCTTGTAGCCCAAGGCCCTGTGGATGTCGTTAATCGTTTCGGGAATAATGCTCACGGTTACATCGTGCTTTGACTTTTCTATGGCAACATCAAATTCGCCAACAAGTCGCTGTGACACATCCGACGCAAAAATCACAAGCTCGGTTTTATGTTCCATCACGGCTTTGAGTGCCATATCGTGACCCATAGAAAGTTTGCCCGCTCTTCTTGCCATTCCCAGCATTGAGAGATATTTTTTATTCGGCATTTGAAATTTCTTCTTCCATTTTATCGTATACGCTGTCCTCTATTTTCATAGAAAACGCTCTTTCAAAGGCACGCTTTTTTCTTGCTTGCTTCAAGCAGTCTGCGCTTTTGCAAACATAAGCACCTCTGCCGGCTTTTTTGCCTGTGAGGTCAAGGCTGACCTCTCCCTCTGGACTTTTGACAACTCTCACAAGAGTTCGTTTGTCAAACATTTCTCCACAGCCTGTGCACATTCTCATAGGCACTTTTTTTGTTTTCATAAGCTATCACCTTTGCAAAAAATAATTATTCTTCAACCGTGTCCTCGCTTGCACCCTCGTAGAAGCCCGATTCAGGTTTGATGTCAATCTTCCAAGAAGTGAGCTTTGCGGCAAGACGAACATTCTGTCCCTTGTTGCCGATTGCGAGTGAAAGCTGGTCATCGGGAACTGTTGCTCTGCAAGACTTTGCTTCCTCGTCAAGAATTTCAACAGAAATTACATCTGACGGTGCAAGTGCGGCAGAAACAAATTCAACAGGGTCGGTGCTGTATTTTACAATATCAATCTTTTCACCGCCGAGAGCGTCAACAACATTTGAAACTCTCTGACCCTTTGGTCCGATACATGAACCGACAGCATCAACGTTTTCGTCCTTTGAATATACGGCAATCTTTGTGCGAGAGCCTGCCTCACGGGAAACGCTCATAATCTCGATTGTGCCGTCAAAAATTTCAGGAACTTCTGTTTCAAAAAGACGTCTTACAAGACCCGGATGAGTTCTTGAAATCATAACCTTTGGACCTTTGCCCATATCCTTAACATCAACAACGAAAATCTTTGTGATTTGACCCTCAACAAATGTTTCGCCCGGAACTTGCTCTGCCTTTGGAAGAACAGCCTCACTGTGACCGATTTCGAGATAAACATTGCCTGTTACAGGGTCAACCTTGTTAACCTTTGCAGAGAGAAGCTCTTGATTCTTGCTTTGGAACTCTTCAAGCATCTTTCCTCTTTCCGCTTCACGGATACCCTGACGGATAACATGCTTTGCGGTTTGAGCAACGATTCTGCCAAAGTTCTTTGTTTTAAGCGGAATATCGATTGTCTTGCCGACCTTTGCACTCTTGCGGATAAGCTGTGCCTGCTCAAGAGTGAGGTCTGTATCAGGGTCTTCGATTTCTTCAACAACATTCTTGGTTACATAAACCTTAATGCTCATTTTTTCCGGGTCAATGTCGCAATGTACAATGTCCTTGCCGTTATAATCGTGCTTTGCGGCAACAATAATTGCGGCAGCAATCTTTTCGTAAAGATAATCTTCCGGAATTCCTTTTTCAGCTGTAAGCATTTTTACTGCTTCAAAAAATTCTTTGTTCATCATTTTTTCCTATTCATCCTTTCGGTATAAAATTCAAAATTAATTAAAGTCCTTTTGAAAAATCATTGATGTCAAAATCATCAAGTTTTACATAAGAGGTGTCTTTTTTGTTAACCGTAACAGTTTGACCGTCCTGAAGTTCAACGGTGATTTCCTTGTTTTCATAGTTTGCAAGTTTTCCGTTAAAATCACGAACTCCGTCAATCGCTCTGATAGTTCTCATCATAACAGGTGAGCCGATATATTTTTCAAAATGCTCATCCTTGACAAGTTCTCTTTCAACTCCCGGTGAGCTGACCTCCATCATATAGCTTTGGCTGATAGGGTCTGCCTCGTCAAGCGGTTTTGATATAGCATGAGTAAAATCAACGCAATCATTCATATCCACCCCGCCGTCTTTGTCAAGAAAGATACGCAGATACCAATCCGAGCCTTCCTTTGCAAACTGAATGTTCCAAAGGTCATATCCCATTTCGTCAGCAATAGGCTTGATTATTTCCTCAACCCTTTGCACTGTCGTAGGCTTTGCCAATTCACAATCCTCCCTACAATAAAAAGAAGCGAACCCGTTGGGTTCACCTCATTTTGATTTACATTCGATTATCTCTATTATATATTATAATTTATTTTTGTCAAGCCTTTTGTTGCATTTTCAGGCATTTTGCAACGGTCGGAGCAAGCATTGCAAAACCAAACGGTACGGACAGCACAACCATAGGTATGCAAAAAACAACCATAAGCACGATTTGTTTTGTTGTCAGTTCATCAATTCTGATAAATCCCACGCAAAAACCTGTAAGCGACGATACAGGAACAAGCGCACAAATAATCGACAAAAGCACCTTTTCGCCAAACGACATTGCAATGTTTATATCATCTCTGCTCGAAATCGCAACAACCAAAATCAAAGTCAATCCGAAAAATGCAAAAAAGGTTATCAAAGTGCCTGCTAAAAATCTTTTTGCCGTCTTTTTGCTCCAATTTTTATACATAAAACCAACCGTTCTTTCAAATAAATTTATACTTCTTAAATAATAACAAATTAAGTGTTGAAAAACAATATGAAATGGTATAAAATATAGCTGTTAAAAAAGAAATTAATTTTGGAGGATTAATTATGGCTAATCAAGTAGTAGTAGAAATTTCTGCTCGTCATGTTCATGTATCAAAGGAAGATTTGGAAACACTTTTCGGCAAGGACTATCAGCTCACAGTTAAGAAAGAGCTTTCACAGCCTGGTCAATTCGCTTGTGAAGAAAGAGTTAGAGTTGTCGGCACAAAGGGTGAGTTCCCTGCAGTTTCAATTCTCGGTCCGTGCAGAAAAGCAACACAGGTTGAGCTTTCTCTCACAGACGCTCGTTCAATCGGCGTTGTTGCTCCTGTAAGAGAATCAGGCGACATCGAGGGTTCAGGCACTTGCAAACTCGTTGGTCCGTGCGGTGAAGTTGAAATCGCTTGCGGTGTTATCGCAGCAAAGCGCCACATCCACGCAACAACAAAGGACGCAGAGGAATTCGGTCTTACAAACGGCGAAATCGTTTCGGTTGAAATTCCATCGGCAAACGGCAGAAACCTCACTTTCGGTGATGTTGTTGTCAGAGTAAGCGACAGCTATGCACTTGCTATGCACATCGACACAGACGAAGCAAACGCTGCAGGTATGAAGCCAAACACAATGGGCACAATCATCAAATAAAAAACAACACATAGCAAAAGCCACAAACTTTACTTTTGTGGCTTTTATACTGTCAAAAAGTTTCTGATTTTCGTTTTCTTGCGAAGGAAGATGTTTTTCCTCTTTCCGACCGAGCAAAAACGAAAAACGTCAAAAATGCTGTAAGTTTGATACTTACAGCATTTTTTTAACCCCTCCGCCATCACTTCGTGTTGCCACCGTCTCACCTACCGGTTCGGTCGGTGCTTCTGCATTGAAATGCAGAGGTCTCCACCGGAGACCCGCACCCCTTGCGTCAAAGGGAGGCATAATTCGGTTGATTATTTTTTGGCGTGGTTCAGGAGCTTTATCAACAGTCTAAGGCGAACACAGTTCGCCCCTACGGTCATTATAGAATTATTTTGTTTTATACTGCTTGATAGGTAATGTTTTGAACAAATCATATCCGCCCGAAGAAAATGTATCACTATTTCTCTTTCTGTAATCAAGCGGTGCTTTTTTGTAGGTCTCAACAAAAACATAATATTTGTGATTACGCTTCAAGCCTTTGACAGTTGCAGAAGTTTGCTTTTTGTTTTTGATTTTGACGGTTTTTGTTCTGTTCAAAGGCGAATTTTTGTCTTTGTAATTGCCGTCATAAATTGTAATTCTATATCCGTCAAATTGACCCGATGACTTTTTCCAAGAAATTTTATAGCCGTTTTTAATTCC
>NZ_CAKSZA010000005.1 GCF_934525195.1 uncultured Eubacterium sp. | reverse complement strand
AACGAGAGCAAACGCAGGAGCAGAGAACAGAAAAGGATAGCATGTATGAACTGTCCGCAAAAAATGACCGACTGATTTGGAGCAAAGACTCGGCAGAATTGTCCGTCAAGGTAATGAAAACCGAAAAGTAGAAATTTATCGTTATGTAACAGAGCAAACCTTTGACGCATACCTTTATCAACTTGTTGAAGGTAAACAAAAATTTGCATCGCAAATTATGACAAGTAAATCTCCTGCCCGTTCGGCAGATGATATTGACGAAACTGCTCTTTCTTATGCTGAAATAAAAATGCTTGCAACGGGTAATCCATTAATAAAAGAAAAAATGAACTTGGATTTAAAAGTAAATGAACTTAAAGTTTTAAGGAGTGCTTACCTAAGCCAAAAATTCAATTTGGAAGATGCTATATTAAAGACATATCCGGCACAAATTGCTAAATACAATTCACAAATCATCGGACTTGAAAAAGACATACAAATGGCAAAAGAACACCCAAAGACAGATACCTTTTGCGGTATGACAGTCTTGGGTGTTCCTTATTTTGAAAAGTCAAAAGCCGGTTTGGCAATCATAAACGCCTGCAAAACAATCAATTCATCGGCAGACACCATTAACCTTGGTGAGTACAGAGGTTTCAAAACCGAAATTTGTTTTGATTCATTTTCAAGAATTTACAGATTTATTCTTAAAGGCGAAATCAGTCACAGCGTTGATTTAGGTACCGATGCTAACGGCAATATTGTCAGGATAGATAATGCCATTAAGGATATGCCAAGCAGGCTTGCAATGTGCAAAACCGAACTCGAAAACACTATGCTTCAGTTTGAAAATGCAAAGGCAGAGGTAGAAAAACCGTTTGCTTTTGAAGATGAACTCAAACAAAAATCTACCCGACTTGATGAACTCAATACTCAACTTAATCTTGATGTTAGGGATGAGGAAACTGTTGATGAAGTGAAAGATGAAGTAAAAAAAGAAGGACTATGTATTTGTAGATAAACCACAAAAAGAGTTTATGTTCCATTTTGGAGGATAAAAGTATTCGATTTTATTATTGTTTGGAATATATATTTGTTTTATCTTTTTTCTGTTGGAGTTTCCATGTATCGAAGGGTGAATCACACGAGCATATTTGTCAGTTTCACAAAATAAATTTTGACAATCTATAAGTTGAAGCCTTCTTCCATTAAGATTTTGAAAATTTAAATTTAGACGTTGGAATTCAGCTTCTTGATTATAACTCATATATTTTATAATATCGGCTGTGTTGTAATTGCCTATATCAATAAAACATTTACTTATTCCTGAAATTGCTCCTGGTCCTGCACCAACAAAATCCATTTCATTAAAATCACAAATATTACTGTAATTGATATCTATTGCATATTGGTAAGCGAGAAATGGACCTATTGTTGGATAGTTCAAAAGAACAATATATAATTTCTTTAATTTTTTGCATGAATCTATTTTTAAGGAAATATTATTTTTAAACATAAATTCCAACAAATCTAAATGATTTTCATACTTTTTGGTATGACCAAATTCTCTTTTTCCTGAAGGCATAATATAAGCACCAGAATACAATTTGTTTTTTGAGTCATAAAGTTCTTTTAATATTAATGAATAATTTTTTTGAAAAATTTTTAAAATTGATTTGACCCATATGATTTTCGAGATATTCTCAAGTGCTTATTTTATTGAAAATTTTGAACAATAAAATTCTAAATAGCAAATCTTCAGTATCATTATTAAATGAATATATAATGTTTTTTATTAAATATTGGCTAATTCGGTCACTTGCTCTATACGCATTTGTGAATTTATATTTTTGCAACACTTTATCGGTAGTCCATGGATAATCGTATCCTTGAATCTTTTTAAAGAAAACTTTTTGCCTTTCATATGCAAATTTCCAATAGGTGTCGAAAACCTCAGTTCTTTTTATGTTATAAAGTGATAGAAATTCCATTGATTTTTCCTGATAATATATTTGTATTTATTTTAGTGGAAATTACAAGAAAAAGCGAGAAATAATCAACACATTAAACTATAACGAATAAAAATATTTGTTATAGTTGACTATCTCGTTGGATAATATTATAATAATCGTGTTAGTGTTAAAAAAAAGCAAATGCAGTGTTTACACTATAACAAATAAAATTATACTGTTGCTGAAAGTAATATACTCTATAAAATAATAATATTCGTTATAATTGACTAATGAGTTATGTTGTGATATAATAAATGATAAGATATTTAATTACAGGAGGCGAGTGTTTGAAATTTGAAACAGACAATATAAGAAATGATATTAAAGCACTCGTGATTCAGCAAGGGTGGTCATTAACTCGTGTGGTTGATGAAATAAATAAACATCATCCTGAAAGAAAAAAAACAACGGTTCAAAATATATCTAATAAATTGTCAAGAGGAACCATTAAGTTTTCTGAAGTATTAGAAATTGCAGATATTATAGGCGTAGAAATTCATTTGAAAAAACAATAAGGAGAAAATAATATGCTTAAAGAAATTTCAGTTGAAATAATTAGAAAATGTCCAAATAATTGCTTATATTGCTCATCAAATTCCAATTTAAAACGAAGTGAAAAGTTACCATACTATGAGTTTGTGAAAATTGTTAATGATGCTAAAGAATTAGGAGCTAAAACGATTTGTTTATCTGGTGGTGAACCTTTTTTGCACGACAATATAATTGAAATGACAAAATTTGTTAGTGATAGTGGATTGGATTGTTATATTTATACTAGTGGTATTGTTGTTGATGAAAATATGAGCCCATGTTCAATTCCTGAAGAAAAAATGAAAAAAATTTCAGCTTATGCATCAAAATTGATATTCAATATTGAAGGTTCAAACAGTAAAACATATGACAAAATAATGGGAACGAAAAATTGTTTTGAGAAAATGAAGCATTCTGTTTTGTTGGCAAATAAATTTAATATAGTGACAGAAGCTCATTTTGTTCCAATGAAAATCAATTATTTAGAAATAGATAAAGTTATTGAAATGTGTATGCAACTTAATGTTTCGAAAATCAGTTTTTTGAGGTTGGTATTGCATGGAAGAGCTGATGAAAACAAAGAAAAAATTGCCCTTTCAAATGATGAACTTAATGATTTAAGGATACAACTCAGTAAATTAGAAAAAAGAAATAATGATATATCAATTCGTATAGGTGTTCCATTATTAAAAGATAGTGGATGTGCCAAATGTGAAGCTGCAGATGGCAAGCTAAATATAAAGTATGATGGTAATGTATATCCATGTGAAGTGTTTAAAAACAAAAAATTTGAAAACATATTAAAATATGGAAAGCCAGAAAGTATTTATAATAAAACTTTGAAAGAAATATATTTAAATTCAAATTATTTAAAAAGTGTTAGGAATTATTCAAAAGAATTTCAAAAAAATATATCGTGTGAAACTTGCATTGGTCAATATATGATGAATTTAAAAAAGGAGAAATAGTTTTATGTCTAATCAAGATAAGACTTTATTAAATGACTGTATTATTAGTGCCGAAGGAACTTTGTTTTCTGATAGTAAATGTGAATTTCCTTTAGATAAGACAATCATAGATAATTTAAAACAAATACATGAAAAATTAAGAGAAAATAGTGATGATTATGAAATATTTTATTTTAAAGATGAAATAGATGATTTATGGGTTGAATTACTGGAAAAGTCTATTAAGTGTTTACGATATTATGATAAAAGAGAACCATTTCAAAATCAAGATTCAAATAAATCACCGAAAGCTTATGGAATTAATGATCTTAAAGCTTATTATGATAGATATTCAAAGTTTGAAAAAGTATTGTACGGTACAAGCAAATTTTACAGAGATCATGTTATTCATGTTTTCAGAACTTGGTTAACAGGAATTAAGTTACTGACAAAAAACGATGGCGTATATTTAAGCAAAATGAAAATTCAAGAAAAAGAAATAAATGTAGAGATTAATAATTTTGAGAAGATTAGTATTTGGACAATAATCGCTCTAACACACGATTTGGGATACCCTTTGGAAAAAGCAAAAGGAATAATTGATGTTACGCAGGAAATGGTATCGACATTTGTTTCAAACCCTGATATTACAAAGGATTTTTCATTTCATGGCGTCCAAAATTATATGAATGATTATGTTGTAAGGTTAATGAGTTCTAGAATGAAACAGAAACGATTTGAAAAGGATAGTAAAAATAACGAAGAAAAACCAGTTTTTGTGGCAAGATTACAGTCTAAATATTATTTCAAATTTCAAAAATCATTAGAAAAAAATTCGCATGGTATTTTGAGTACGCTAATAATATATAAATTGCTCACCTATTTTTTAGAGTCAGATTACAATATAAATGAAGATTATACTTTCGATATCGAAGATTGCAGACAGTTTTATATAAGAAGAGAAATATTGCGTTCAATTGCATCACATACTTGTGATGATGTTTATCAGCTCTATATGTGTTCATTCGCTTTTTTGTTGAGAATATGTGATGATACGCAGGAATGGGGTAGAAAAAATATTTCCGAGTTATATATAAAGTCAGGACAATCGTATAAACTAACAGATATTGCATTTAATTTTATGGAAAACAAAGCAAATAGTTGTAGTATACGTGAATCAATTACATTATCGCATGATGAACAAGATGACTCTTTGATGCAGTTAATAGATAGATTTCGTAAGCAATCATTGGTTTATGTTACAATTTTCAGAGATGGTCAAGATACAGCTAACAGAGATTTTTCATTTAAAAGAAATTTGGATATAAATAATAATGATGACATAATAATAAGTCTATTATTAGATGTTGATAAAGATAAAGCATCCGAGTTTAATGTAAATGTTAAATATAACAAATCTACATCGAAAATAAATGCTAAATATAATAAATCGTTCTTTGAGAAAATAAACTGCGTTGATAAAAATAGTTTTAACTTATATGACCAAAATGAAAATCAAGTTGATGAGTCTGTTTGCAAACCTGAAAATTGGAGCGAACGAAAATTTTCTATTGACCTGATTTCATAACTTATAATTATTTTATATGAACCGATTGGTTTTCGTTTGAAAATCAGTCGGCTTTTTGCGTTTAAGGAGGTTAAAATGCCATATTATTCAAAAGAAGTAATCAAAAAAGCAAAGGAAATGGACTTGCTCACATATCTTAAAAACTATGAACCCGATGAGCTTGTTCATTTTTCGGGAGATACCTATTGCACCAAAGAACACGACAGTTTGAAAATATCAAACGGGCTTTGGTGTTGGAATTCAAGAGGTATAGGCGGCAAAAGTGCAGTTAAATATTTGACCGAGGTTAAAGGATATTCTTTTATCGACGCTGTCAAAATTATTGTTGAAAAAGAAAAATTACAACCTCCGGTTAAAACGATTGCACCTAAAAAGAAGCGAGTATATAACCTGAAACTGCCGCCTAAAAGTCCGACAGATGATAAGGTTAAAGAGTACCTAACCGGCAGAGGTATTGATGAAAGTATCATAGATTATTGCCTTGAGCATAAACTCATATTTGAAAGTTTACCGTATCATAATGCTGTCTTTGTGGGTTTCAATGAACAAAATAAACCTAAGTATGCAGCATTTCGTGCAACGGAGAACAAAAGAATTATGGGCGAATGTGAGGGAAGCGATAAGTCATATTCCTTTAAATTGACAAATGATAATGCAAATATTCATCTATTTGAATCTGCAATCGATCTTTTGTCTTATGCCACTCTTGTTAAAATGCACGGTAAAGATTGGCAAAATGTTTCTATGATTTCTCTTGCCGGTGTTTGTACGCCTAAAGAAAAAATCGAAGAAAGCAAGATACCGAAAGCACTTGTGACATATCTTAAAAGTCATCCGTACATTGAAAAGATATATTTGCATCTTGACAGCGACTATGCCGGAAGATTAGCCACAAAAACATTAAAAATCATTTTACCAACTGAATATCCCAAAATTGAAATCGTTGACAACCCTGTTCCGAGAGGAAAAGATGTCAACGATTTTTTGCTTTTAAGCAAAGGTATGAAGCCGGTTGTATCTGAAAGGAGAATACCAAGTGAACGAAGAAAACTTGATAAAGGTATTGCTCGTTGAACCGTTTAACAAGCCGAAGATGATTACAATCGAAAACAATTACCAAGCGATTAGTGAAATTATCTACGGTGATGTAGACGAATATATGCCGTTTGAAGATGATGTTGCCTTGCTTTGTAACGCTGACGGTAAAAGACTTTCTCTTTCTGCAAGTCATACCGTAACCGATATTGAAACAGGCAAAACAGAACTCATATACGGCAGTTTTATCCTTGTAGGTGCAAGTGAATTTGATGACGAATATCATTCGTTAGACGATAATTTGATTGATAATATACGGATTTATTCGATAAATGAAGCAGCATAATACTATGCTGACTTGTCTTAGCAAGCAGTGCGTTTTTACTCCTAAAGAGCAAAAACACGCTTGTTAGGGGCTCTCCCCTAATACCCCAATTACACACAGAAAGGAAATTACAAAATGAAAACTATAATTATTTCAATACTCTCATTTTTATTCGGAGGATTTGCAGGAATTACAACAATGTGTTTGGTGCAAATCAATAGGACTAACGGCAATGAACGTTTTGAAAAGGAGGATTCATCCGATGAACAAGACAATTAAAAAACAGTTTTGGATAACACCTGAAGATGATGAAATTTTAAAGCTGAAATGCGAAAAAGCCTGTTTGTCCGAAGCTGCATTGATGAGGTATCTGATAAGAGGTTATGAACCAAGAGAAAAGCCTGACGAGCGTTTCTATAAATCTATGAATGATTTATCGGCTATCGGCAGAAACATAAATCAAATTGTCGCAAAAGCTAACACATTGAATTTTGTTGACGCACCTCTTTTAACAGAAGAATTAAAAAAACTTAAGGCGTTGAGAACAAAAATTGAAATGTTGTATCTCAGACCTGTTGAAAATGAAAAATGGCAGTAAGTAAGATATGGGATGTCAACAGCAGACTTGACAAGGTAATAAATTACGGCAGTAATGAAAAGAAAACCACCAATCCCGATTATGACCCGCTAAAAACAGTTCTCGGTTACGGTGATAACCCTGACAAAACCGAAAGGCAGTTATACTCTACAGGAATAAATTGTGACGCCGATTTTGCTTACCAACAGTTTATGACAGTTAAAATACAATATGGTAAAACAGACGGAATACTCGGTTATCACGGATATATGAGTTTTAAGCCGGGAGAGGTCACACCCGAACTTGCACATAAAATCGGAATTGAAGCCGCCAAACAAATTTGGGGTAAAAGATTTCAAGTGGTTGTGGATACTCATTTGAATACAGATTGTTTGCATAATCATTTTATCATTAACTCCGTTTCATTTGTTGACGGCAAAAGGTGCAGAGAAACTTCGTGGTTTAAAAATAAAATGGTTTTTGATGAAGTTTGTAAGGAATACGGTATTTCTGTGATTGATAAGCCTAATAGGACAGTTGACAGAAGTTATATCAATCAAAAAGAACAAGCAGGAATGCCAACAAGATATAACCTTGCAAAAGAAACACTTGATGTTGCAATCGAAAACAGTAAGAGCATAAAAGAACTTGAATACAATCTTAAAAAACTCGGTTACAGTTGTAATTTTAATGTAAATCATAAGTATTGGACTGTGACACCGAAAGGATATGACAGACCTATCAGAACATATAGGCTTGGTGAAAAGTATTCAAAGGAAAATATTTTAAATGCTGTTTTGGAAAATAACAGACCTGTAAAATATAAACCGTTTGTGCAAGGTCAGGTGCAATATAAACTTTCAACAAGAGGTACAAGACTACGCAAGATCAAAGGACTTCGTGGTTTGTATTTCTATTATCTATATAAGCTTGGTTATCTGCCAAAGAATAAACCGAGAAACAATTCAAGAGTTCATTATCTTTTAAGAGAAGATTTGATGAAACTTGATAAATTATCAAACGAGGCAAGGCTCCTTGAACAGTATGGGATAAATACTGTCGAGGAGCTTTTCTCATATAAATCGAAAGCCGAAAAGGAAATTGAAACATTAACCGAAAGCAGAAAGCAACTGCGAAATAAATCAAAAAGAAAGAATTGCTCAAATCTGAATGAGGTTAAAGAAGATATATCCGATATCGGCAAACGGTTAAAAGAAATACGCAAGGAAATTTTGCTCATTTACGATATTGCCGAGCGTTCAAATGAAATTGAAGAAAAATTAGAGCAAGCAGAAATTGATGAGCAAAAGAAATTGCAAAAGGAGGAAAAGTATCGTGAATAACTCAGGCGACGCCGCCGAACAAGTTGTAAGACTGTCACTTGAAGGCTTTGAGGTTGTTGCAAAGGTATCGGGAGAAGCTGCAAAGAATATTGCGGTTCTCCTGCTTGCCGCATTAAAGCAGGAACAAAAAGCCAAAGGTAAGGCAAGACTTTCAAACTTGATTAAGTCCGGCAAAGAACTTAAAGTTTTTTCAATTCATCAAAAGGATTTGAAAAAGTTTACAGAGCAGGCAAAGAGATACGGTGTTTTGTATTCTGTTCTTAAAGACAGAAATGCAAAAGGTAAAAATGTCACCGTTGATATTATTGCCCGTGCCGAGGACGCATCCAAAATCGATAGGATTATCGAAAGATTCAAACTCGGTACGGTTGACAAAGGCTCTATCACCAATGAGGTTGAAAAGTCCGTCAGCGAAAAGATAAACAAAAGTAACGAAGAAAAAACAAATGGTGACCTTATCCTTGAGCATATTGAGGCAAAGAGTACGGAGGAAACGGATAAAAACCCCTCTTTATCTCGGACGGAAAAAGACAGTCTGTCCGAGAGTTCATCGAAAGCTATCAATGATAAGGACGCTAAAGACAAAAAACAGTCTGTTAAAGAATTGCTTGACGGTTATAAAGATGAGATTAAAGCCGACAGAGCAAAAGATATTGCAGATAAATCAAAAGCGGTTGCAGATACCGTAGTAAAATCTGCTAAATCAATAAAGGAAAGGTAATTGATATGAGTTACGGTTACAAAAAAGGATATAACCCACAAAAGTATGCTGAAAATCGAAAGGCAGAAAAAGAAAGAACATATCAAATGATTGACGATACGGCAATCGAGGTGTCAAGAAGTCCCGATAAACTAAAAGAATTTCTTGATGTTCAGGCAAAGTTTGATATGTATTCGGCGGCAAACACTTTGCTTATCTTTAAGCAAATGCCTAATGCAACACAGCTTAAATCTTTTGAAGATTGGAACAAGGACGGCATCCAAGTCCGCCAAAAGCAAAAGAGCATAGCAATCCTTGAGCCTGTCGAATATACAAAGAGCGACGGCACACCGGGTCTTGGCTACAATGTTAAAAGAGTGTTTGACCGTTCGCAAACAAATTCAAAAAGAGAGGCAGCTCAAAAGACCGATGATTTGAAACATACTCTCAAAAACTTTGTAAATGCTTCGCCTGTTGAAATTGTTGTAGGCGAAATACCAAACTCAAACCTCGGTGCGTTCTATAACTTTGAAACACAGCAAATTACACTCAATGAAAATCTTACCGATACAAAACAGATTTTTGAGTGCCTTGCTCAAGAGGTTGCATTTGCTCAGCTTGCCGACGGTAAGAAATCATATAGCCGTAGAGACGAAGGCTTTAAAGCAATTTGTCTTGCATATATGATTTGCACCAAATACGGTGTTGATAAAAACGCTTTCGCTATTGAAAGCTTGCCGGATAATTGGAAAAAGGCGGACGCAAAAGATATTCGCCGTGAACTCTCCTCTGTAAATTCTGCATACAAGGAAATTGTCAGCAGAGTTAATGATGAAATCTATCGCCAAAGGCAGGCAAAGAGCAAGGAAATGGAGCGATAATATATGAAAGAAGAACGCTACCATTTAGTTCTTGATGATTTTGAACAAGGCGTAGTTATTCGTGCTCTCAATGATTTACGCACAGATTTAATCAGCGATAAAAGAGAAACCGCTGCCGTAGATGAAGTGCTGTTAAAGGTTTGCAAAGCACCTACCAAAAAGATAAAGGTGGTAAAGCAAAATGAGGAACGATAACAAAAAAGCAGAAACAATCGCTTTCGCAGTTTTTGTTGTACCTTTGATATATATTGGTCTAAAGATTGCACCGTATATGTCAAACGGTTTAATATCAATTCTTAATAGCTTTGGCGAAGTATTTGCACAACCGTTTAAGATAACCTTATGTGAGGACAGTTTAAAAGCTGTCCTCATTTTGCTTTTAATCTACGGTATTACTTTGTTGGTATATTTTTCTTCAAAGAAAAATTACAGGCGTGGCGAAGAACACGGTTCTGCTAAGTGGGGCAAAGCAAAACAGGTTGGTAAAAAGTATATTCAAAAGCCGATAAATCAAAACAAGATATTGACTGATAATGTCGCTATCGGTATGAACTGCAAAAAACACAGGCGAAATCTTAATACGATAATCTGTGGCGGTGCCGGCGCAGGTAAAACAAGATTTTACGCAAAGCCGAATTTAATGCAGTGCAACACCTCTTTTGTTATTCCCGACCCAAAGGGCGAAATAGTTAAGGCTGACGGTAATCTGCTTGTAAAGAAAGGCTATGATGTTAAGGTTATTGATTTGATTGATATGGAAAAAAGCTATTGCTACAATCCGTTTGTTTATCTTGAAAATGACAATGACATACAAAAGCTTGTAACTAATCTTTTCAAAAGCACAACACCGAAAGGCTCGCAAACTAATGACCCGTTTTGGGATACGGCGGCACAAATGCTTTTACTTGCTTTAATCTTTTATCTTCACTATGAAGCACCCGAAGAAGAACAGAATTTTGCAATGGTAATGTATATGCTTCGTGCAGGTGCTATTGAAGATGACGAGGACGGCCCGTGCCTTACACCACTTGACCGTCTGTTTTATAATCTTGAAACCGAGAAACCCGAACACATAGCAGTTAAGTATTACAAGTCTTATCATTCAGGCTCGTCAAAGACGCTTAAATCAATTCAGATAACCTTGATGTCAAGACTTGAAAAGTTCAATCTTGAAAGCCTTGCAGCTTTAACCAAGACAGATGAACTTGATTTATCAACTATGGGAGAAAAGAAAACAGCCTTGTTTGCCGTTATTCCCGACAACGATACAAGTTTTAATTTTCTTATCTCTATTTTATATACTCAACTGTTTCAACAACTCTTTTATTGTGCCGACAAAAAGCACGGCGGAGCGTTACCGATACCCGTACACTTCCTCATGGATGAATTTGCGAATGTATCATTACCCGATGATTTTGATAAGCTACTCAGCGTAATGCGTTCAAGAAACATTTTCGTATCAATAATACTTCAAAATCTTTCTCAGCTTAAAGCCTTGTTTGAAAAGCAATGGGAAAGTATTGTCGGCAACTGCGACCAATTTCTTTATCTCGGCGGAAATGAGCAATCAACACACAAATATGTTTCCGAGCAACTCGGCAAGGAAACTATCGACACAAACACATACGCACGAAGTTTTGGCAGAAACGGTAACTATTCTACCAACTACCAAATATCAGGCAGAGAGTTAATGACGCCTGCCGAAGTGCGTATGCTTGATAACCGATATGCAATTCTCTTTATCCGTGGTGAAAGACCTGTTATCGACCTCAAGTATGATATTCTTAAACATCCGAATTTGAAGTATACAGAAGACGGTGGAGCCAAGCCTTTTATTTACGGTAAAGAAAAATCTTCTATTGCCTCAATTACTTTTACTTTTATTAAAAGTGATAAAAAGCAGGAAAAAGATGATATTGCAGACGATTATGATTTTGACTTAATTACAAAAGAAGAACTTGAACTGATGTTCAATATTTAGGAGGAAAACTTATGCTTAAATTCAAAACAAAAAAGAGTGATGAAGTTAAAACTTCACCACTCACTAAAAAATCAAATGCTGTTGCAAAGGCAACTATGTTTTTTGCAACGCTTATTGCAACAATGTTCTGCTTTGCTGTTACAGCTTTTGCAGACGATGATCCACTTACGGTTGTAAACAATCTTTCAACCTTTATTTTCGGTCTTATCCGAGCAGTAGGACTTATTATTCTCGCTTGGGGTATTGTTCAGGTAGGCTTATCGTTTCAAACTCACGATCCGTCACAGCGCTCTAACGGATTTCTCACCCTTGCCGGAGGTGTTGTAATCACATTTACAAAAGAAATCCTTAATCTTATTACGGGATAAATTAGTGCAATATGATATAAACAAAAGCATTTCCATTCATTCTATACTTCAACGAAAAATATTCAAAAGTTCAAAAAACTCGCTCGAAAAAGTTTATGATTTTTGGTAAAACTCCCTTGAAAAAGTTTAATTTTATTGTATAATAAGAGTGTATAAAGCAATAATATAAAGGGTGATGGACTTGCTAAAAAGAAAAATTGAACAGGATTTAATTAAATGGAAAAACACTAAAAATCATAAGCCGTTAATTGTTAAAGGCTGCCGTCAGTGCGGCAAAACATACTCTGTAAAGAAATTTGCAGAAGAAAATTATAAATATGTGGTGTATATCAATTTCTTTTCAAATCCTGATTATGTGTCTGTATTTTCCGGCTCATTAGAGGTGGATAATCTCACAATGATGATGTCTGCAGTGTTAGGACCTAATGTAATGTTTGTGCCGAATGAAACAGTAATCATTTTGGATGAAATTCAGGAATGTCCTGAGGCAAGAACAGCATTGAAATTTTTCAAAACAGATGGTAGATATGATGTTATCGGCACAGGCTCGCTGCTTGGAGTTAAAGGCTATGGTAAAGAACCTAAATCAGTGCCTGTCGGATATGAAACAGTAATAACTATGTATCCGCTGGATTTTGAAGAATTCTTATGGGCTAACGGAATTAATGAAATGTTGATTGAAAAATTAAAAGAGCATTTGATTGCAAAAACACCTGTTGAAGAGGCTTTGCATAACAGATATCGCCAATTACTTTTGCAATATGTTGCAGTTGGCGGTATGCCTGATGTTGTTCAGACTTTTGTCGATACAAAGCAGATGAATACTGTTCTTCAAATGCAAAGAGATATTGTCCGTTCTTATGAAGATGATATGGTGAAATACGCAAACTCAAAGGACAAATCATTAATCAAAGAGTGCTTTCAGTCCATACCGAAACAGTTAGCGAAAGAAAATAAAAAGTTTCAGTATTCAGTTATTAAAAAGGGATCAACCGCATCCCGATTTGCGGGTAGCCTTCAATGGATTGAAGATGCGGGAATTATTACAAGATGCTATAATCTTTTTACTACAGAATTGCCGCTTGAAGGTAATGCTAACGAAGACATATTTAAGGTGTACATGGTGGATACAGGCTTGTTTATCAGTATGCTTGAGGACGGTACTCAGTTTGATGTCTTAAGCGGAAATTTATTGGGATATAAAGGCGCAATTTTTGAAAATCTTATGGCGGACTTTTTTACAAAAATGGGTAGAAAACTTTATTATTTTCATAAAGATTCAGGACTTGAAATTGATTTCTTCATAAGATATAAAGGTAAATGTACGCCTATAGAAGTCAAAGCAACTAAAGGAAATACCAAAAGCCTGAAAACTGTTTTAAAAAACACAGAGGTATATCACCTTGACAGCGCAATAAAACTTGGTGATTATAATATAGGTGAAGAGAATAATATTTTAACCTTACCGCTTTATATGGGATTTTTGCTTAATGATTTTTAGATTAGGTACTGTAAAATCCTCAAATAACCAAATATATTACTACAAACAAATCTCAAACGGAAAATCAATACCGTTTGGGATTTTCTATTTTACAAAAGGAGATGAAATTATGTCAGATAACTGGGTAGTACGCAATCTTGAAAACGCTCTTGAAACTTGGAATGATAAGCTGACAGAGATATGGGGATTGCTGACCGCTACACCCGAAGAATTCAAAGGCGGTAAAATATGGAATGTCATACTCGATATTAACGGAGCATTGCAGGTAATCGGTACAGCTCTGCTTGTTTTGTTCTTTGTTGTCGGTGTTATGAAAACCTGCGGTTCATTTGCCGAAGTTAAGAAACCCGAACACGCATTTAGACTGTTTATCCGTTTTGCACTTGCAAAAGGTGCAATAACCTACGGACTTGATTTAATGCTTTCTTTGTTCAAAATTGTTCAAGGTACAATCTCAACAATAATGACTTCTGCCGGATTCGGACAAGCAAACAAAACGACATTGCCACAAGAAATGATTACGGCTATTGAAAATTGCGATTTCTTTGAAAGTATACCGTTGTGGGCAGTAACACTAATAGGAAGTCTGCTGATAACAGTTTTGTCATTTATTATGATAATGACTGTTTACGGCAGATTTTTTAAGTTGTATATGTATACTGCCATTGCACCGATACCGCTTTCAACATTTGCAGGAGAGCCGTCACAGCATGTTGGCAAGTCTTTTATCAAAAGCTATTGTGCAGTATGCTTGGAAGGTGCAATTATTGTTCTTGCCTGCGTCATATTCTCACTATTTGCAGCGTCACCGCCGCAAGTTGATACAACTGCACCTGCGGTAACTATGGTGTGGAAATATGTGGGTGAACTCATATTCAATATGCTTGTACTTGTCGGAGCGGTTAAAACATCAGACCGTATTGTACGGGAAATGATGGGACTTTAAGGAGGTAAATAATGCAAATACAAATCAATAAAGAGTTTAGAGATTATCGTGAAAAGGTGTATTTCGGACTGAGTATGCGACAGTTGATATTTTCATTTCTTGCTGTCGGCGTTGCAATAGTATCATATATATTGCTTAAAGATAAGCTCAGTACCGATACAATATCGTGGCTGTGCATACTGCTTGCCGCACCGTTTGCTGCTTTGGGTTTTGTAACATACCACGGTATGACTTTTGAAAAATTTGCCTGTGCGTGGATAAAATCGGAACTCTTAATTCCCAAAAGACTTGTTTTTAAAGCAGAAAGCAAAACTCATATTGAGAATAAAGAAATGATTAAACAAAATGAAAAGGAGGTTTTCAAGAATAATGAAAACTCGCAATAAAATGAAAAAACTTGAACAGGAAAAGTTCGTTATACCCAAAACTGTTCAAAATGTTATTCCTATCAAAGCCGTCTATAAAGACGGCATTTTTCTTGTCGGTAAAAATATGTATTCCAAAACATTTCTCTTTACCGATGTTAATTACTATATCGCTTGTGAAAACGAAAAGAATGATTTAATGCGTCAGTATTGGGCAGTTATCAATTCTTTCGGAAACGGTGTTACCGTTAAGCTCACAATCAACAACCATAGATTTGATAAGGAAGATTTTGAAAAATCAATCCTTATGCCGTATTACTATGATAATCTTGATGTGTATCGTAAGGAATATAACGAAATGCTGCTTAATAAAGCGGCAACATCCGAGTGTATTGTTCAGGATAAGTATTTTACCGTTACGGTAAATAAAAAGTGCTATGAGGACGCACGAGCATTTTTTACTCGTATTGAAAAGAACCTGTCAACAAATCTTTTTGCACTTGGCAGTAAATGCGAGCCGTTAAACGCAACCGACAGGCTTAAGATATTCCATAATTTCTACCGTGCAGGGAGTGAAGAAAACTTCAATCTCGATTTTGAACTTTTGCAAAATCAAGGCTGTGATGTCCGTGACTATATTTCTCCCGATTCTATGGACTTCAACAGCGACTATATGATGATTAACGGTCAGTATTGCAGGACTGTTTTTCTTCGTAATTACGGTACATTTGTTGATGATAATATCATAACCGAGCTTACTTCAATAAATAAAAACTTAATGCTCTCTATTGATTTTATCCCTATTCCAGTTGATGAAGCAAACAAAGATGTAGATAACATTTTGCTTGGCGTTCAATCGGATAAGGCGAACTTCAATCGCCGTCAGGCACAAAACCAAAACTACGGTGCTACCAATTATGACCTTGAGCAAAGAGAAAAGGAAATACTTGAAATCAGAAACGATATGCGTTACCGTGACCAAAGAATTTATGACACGATAATTTCAATGGTGATAACTGCCGACAGTAAGCAGGAACTTGATAACTTAACCGAAAGTATTTTTGCAAAAGCTTCCGAGAACAGCACGGCACAGTTTGCAACGCTTCGTTATCAACAGCTTGACGGACTTAATACTGTTTTACCGTTTGGCGTTAAAAGAATTGAATGTTACCGTACGCTTACAACGGAATCGCTTGCGTCTTTTATGCCGTTTCACGCTCAAGAGGTCAGTCATCCGGGTGGAGCGTATTACGGTCAAAATGCTATCAGTAACAATATGATATTTGTTAATAGGCATTCGCTTCTTAACGGTAACAGCATTGTACTCGGTGTACCCGGTGGCGGTAAATCATTTATGGTTAAGGAAGATATTGTATCAATCTTTCTTTCAAATCCCGATGCCGATATTGTAATTATAGATCCTGAAAGAGAATACAACGCTCTTGTTAAAGCATTCGGCGGAGAGGTAATCAACATATCCGCTAATTCACCAAACCATATTAACGCTATGGATATGAATGCAAACTATGAAGATGAGGGCAATCCCGTAACCACAAAATCGGAATTTATTATGTCCCTTTGCGAACAGTTACTCGGTACATCTGCCGACGCTAAAGACAAGTCTATCATTGACAGATGCTGCAAGAATGTTTATGACGGATATATCAAAAACAATTACAGCACACAGCAGCCTACTCTCAAAGATTTTAGAGAAGAACTGTTAAAGCAAAAGGAAACCGAGGCACATGATTTGGCACTTGCCATTGAGTTATTTACCGACGGTTCGCTTAACACTTTTGCACAGCCTACCAATGTTGATATTAACAACAGGCTAATATCATATGACATTCTTGAACTCGGTGATTCGCTTCTGCCTGTAGGTATGCTTATCGTACTTGATAATCTTTTAAACAAGATTACTTCAAACAGAGAGAAAAGGCGACAAACATATATCTTTATTGATGAGATGTATTTGCTTTTTGCTCATCAATATACGGCAAAATTCCTTTACCGTATTTGGAAACGAGTAAGAAAATACGGAGCGTTTGCGATAGGTATTACACAGAATGTGGGAGATATGCTTGAAAGCAACACAGCAAGAACTATGGTATCAAATTCCGAGTTCGTTATTATGCTTAATCAAAAAGCAAGTGATGTGCTTGAACTTTCAAGGCTTCTTGAAATCACGCCTAACCAAACGCAGTATTTTACAAACAAGGACGCAGGTCAAGGACTAATGAAGATAGGCAGTAATCTTGTGCCGTTTGTAAATAAATTTCCAAAGGATACACAACTCTACAAGTTGATGACATCAAAACCGGGAGAGGCTATCTAATTATTAAATACAATCATACAGTGCCGCTGACTTAATGTCGGTGGCATTGTTTTTTAAGGAGTTATACACTATGAAAAAATCTGTTTTTGTTATTTTACTTGTATTCTTCATATCTGCTTTTTCAATCAGTATGTATTTTGTTGTTAAAGAAACTATTGAGGATAAAAAGCAATATGAAGTATTTGAAAATATTGCTTCATCTGTTCAAGTTGAAGATGACAGTTCTGATTATACAGATGAGAAACTTAAAAGATATATCGAATTGAACACGGAAAATTCCGACTTTGTAGGTTGGATAAAAATTGACGGTACGCACATAAATTATCCTGTTATGAAAAGCAGTACGCCTGATTACTATTTGCACCGTAATTTTAATAAAGAGTATTCATATTACGGTACACCGTATTTAAGTGAGAAAAGCGATACGATGAAACTTACCGACAATATAGTTATCTACGGTCACAATATGCGAGATAACACTATGTTCGGCGATTTGAATAAATACAAATCAAAAGAGTTTTTTGAAAAGCACAGATACATTCACTTTGATACGCTTGTAGATTTAGGAAAGTATGAGGTTGTATGTGTATTCAAAACCACACCGAGCAAATTCGATTATCAAAATTATACTGTCTTTGATTCTTTCGATGAATTTAATTCGTATATATCAAAATGCAAAGAAAGCGAATACTACAACACCGATGTATCGTGCGGCTACGGTGATAAGTTAATAACGCTATCCACTTGCGAATACAGTCAAGAAAACGGCAGGCTTGTAGTGGTTGCCAAAAAGGTGAAGTGATATGAGCGAGATTGAAATTAAAAAGGTTACCGAGAAAACTCTTAAAACTGCTGACAATCTTGGTATAGCTACAGAAAAGGCTAAAGGGATAGCTTTAAAAGTGAAAGAAAAGGTATCGGAAAATGTCAGCGATAATTCCGAAAGCCCTGTTAATTATGCTATTGATAAAGTTCAGAATAATGCTAAAAGTGTATCGGAGAACGCAGTTTATCTTTTCAACAAGCAAGGCAAAAAGAGTGTAAACGAAACTGTTAAGAATACAAAAAAACTCGAACAATCTATTGAAGAAGTTCGAGCAAAAAGAAAGATTAAAAAAGATAAAAGCAAGATAAATAACCCTGATAGATACACACCCAAAGCACAAACCGAAACCGTTAAGACCGATGATAATATATCTAAAAACACACCAAAGAATACTCAAAACAAAGTCCGTAGTGCAAGCAGTATCAAAACAAAAGAAACCGTATCTGCCGTTAAATCAAACCAACCTATTATAAATGCAAGCAAACAATCTGTGAAAGACACAGCAAAAGCCATTAACAAATCATCTCAAATAGCTAAAGAAACGGCAAAGCAATTTGCCAAAGGTGCAAAGAAAGCCGCAAGAGCAACTAAAAGAGCAATCAAAGCTATGATTGAAAGCACGAAAGCACTTGTTAATGCGATTATTGCAGGTGGTTGGGTATCTGTTGTCATAATCATTTTAATAAGTCTTATAGCCGCCTTATGTTCATCATTTTACGGTATATTCTTTTCAAGTGAAACATCGCAAAGCGGTATGAATATAACTTCTGTAATTCAGCAAATCAACAATGAATTTGATGACAAGATTGACGAAATTAAATCATCAGGCAGTTTTGACGGAGTAGAAGTAATCGGCAGTCGCTCTAATTGGAAAGATATTTTATCTATCTATGCAGTTAAGACTACTACCGATGAAAACAACCCTATGGAAGTCGCTACTGTTGACGAAAACAAAAAGGCAATTTTATCATCAATCTTTTGGGATATGAACGGCATATCAAAATCTGTTGAAACACGGACAGAAACGGTAACGAAAGAATCAACCGATGAGCAGGGGAATACAATCGAAACAACAGAGCAAGTTGAAAAGAAATATCTTGTAATAACCTTAACCGGCAAGAGTGCTGAGGATATGTCAACCTCTTACTCGTTTAATGATACGCAAAAGAAATATTTAGCCGAATTGATGAGTGACAAAAACAACAAGCTTTGGGCATCGCTTATCTACAACATCGGCGGAGTATCGGGTGGTGGCAGTATTGACATTAAAGACCTTGACTTTTCAAACGAAACGGTCAATGACACGCAGAAGAAAATCGTTGCGGTAGCGACAAATTCGGCTAAATACGGTATTTCTGCCCGTTCAGGTTACTGTCAGGCTTGGGTTGCAGATGTATACCAAGCTGTTACAGGTTCAAGAGGTTCAGCTCACTGTGCTTTATGTGCGGCAGATATGTGGGCAGTATCAAGTGATTGGAGCAAGATACCTGTAGGAGCAACAGTTTATGGTTATGCCTCCAACCCCTACGGTCATGTCGGTATCTATATCGGCAACGGTATGGTTGCTCACAATATCGGTGAAATAAAAATACAAAGCCTTGAAAGTTGGATTAAAACTTACAAAGGCTTTGCTTGGGGTTGGGAGAATGGGAAGGAGTTAGTGTGAATCACAAGAAAAACCATATATGTATGGCTTCTCTTGTGATAGTTAAGTCGATTTTAGTAAAATAGTAGTAATAAATATATTTTCATTTTCAACATAATTATAATCTAAATTACCGTGATATTTTTTTACGATTTTCAATATACTTTTTATACCAATTCCATGACCTTTTTTATCCTTTTTCGTTGTTATTGGAAGCCCATTTTGAAACAAAGGTTTGTTATTGATTGAATTCAGCATTTTTATAAAAATATAATTTTCATTTCTATAATCAACTTCAATAGTAATAAATTTATTTGAACACTTATTTGCAGCTTCAAAAGCATTTTCAAATAAATTATCAAAAAGGGCTGTTATTTCGCTGTCCTTTATAAATGAAAAATCTACATTTCTTATGTCAATGCTGAATTCTATATTGTTATTGTAGCATAATTGTGCATATCTGCTTACGATAACGTTTATTAATTTATTATTGCTATATTTTTTTATTTGTTTTATATCATATCCATCATATATTGAATCAATATATTCAATTGCTTTGCTGTTATCATTTTGTAACAATAAACCTTTAATATTTCCCAGACACTTTTTTATATCATGTATTAGAATATTTGAAGAGTCATATTGTTTTTCTAGTTCTAAATAATATTCTTCATTAATATGTGATTTTTGTTTTTCAAGTTCTAATTCTGTATTTTTTATTAAAACATCAATTATTCTTTCATGAATTATAAAAATAATTATGTTGGAGATAAGCATTATTAAAGAAGAAAAAGTAAAAAGAAAATTAGTCGTTTTGTTTATATTATAATTAAAAGATAAATAGGCATAACTAGAAATTACTAATATTGAAGAAACTGGCATTAAGAAAAGTAGTACTGAATATTTGTTAATAACACTTTTATATTTGTCTGCTTTTTTAGAAAATCTCGAAATAATATACGCTATGATGAAATATAGTATTTTTGTTGCAGCTGTTTCTAAAAAAATGATTAATTCATTATTTTTACATTCTAATAAATCTATTTCTAAGATTGAAGAAAACAAATACATGATTACAACTTCAGTTGTAATCATAATACCTTCAAGTAGGACAACATCAAATAGAGATTGTTTCAAAGTCGAACTAAAACAAATGAGCACAATAGATAAATTACATATAAAAAAACTAAGAAGATTTAAATAAGGACTGTTAAAAAGATTTGTTGTATATTGAACAATAAAAGAAATAAAATAGCAAATAAAAATTATCCATGTTTTTCTTTTGAATTCATATTTACTTTTGAAATATAAATATGAAATAAACTGTTCAAAAATAAATATAAATAAATAACAAATTGTATTCATTTATTACCTCCGATAAAGCGAAAAAATGATTTTTTGAAACTGCTATATTTTCTTTGAGATACATAAACAGTAATTATTTCTGAATCATTTTTTCTTATAAAAACATATTTTTTATCAAAATCAATTACATTTTGAAGATTGACAAGTATGCCTTTGTAAGAATATTCAAAGCTGTCAAATTGGTTTAATATTGCTAACCATTCGTCGGCTTTTTTATTTGTTCTAAATGTTCCTCTCTTGGTATGAACTTGTGAACCGTATTTTAGATTTTCAAAATATAAAATATCTTTTGTCTTAATATGATGTACTTCGTCTTCAAAAACAACATTTATAGATTTATTTAAAAATTTATATTCAGTGAGTGCATCATTAAAGTTTTCATAGAATCTGTTCTTATCAATTGGCTTTGATAAATATCTGAAAACATGAATTCGCATAGCGTCATCAAGATAATTTTGATAAGAAGTCAAAACTATAACTATAACATCAGGATTTAATTCTTTTAGTCTTTCCGATAATTCTAAACCGTCAATACCCGGCATTTCAATATCCACAATAGCTATATCATAATAAGGTTCATTACATAAATCGATAAAATCTCCATGATTTTTTAAATCAACATTGAATTCATTTTTGCTTTCATTTTTTATACCATCTAATAAGTTGTAAACTTCATCGGTAATATTTCTATCATCATCACAAACTAAAATATTAATCATAAAATGCTCCTCCTATTAACACAATTATACATTAATAGGAGGAGTTTGTCATTAATTCTTTAGGATTATTATCAATTTAAAAGACTTCACTTTTTCTAAATCGACTATCACTTTGGACAATTATAACAAAAGCAATAAAAAATATGGCAATATTTTATTAAGACTACTAATTTTACTTATTTCTTTATTTTTTATAAGTAAAAATAAATTTGGTTATTACTATATTAATAGTAAAGAAAGGACATGAAAATGGTAACAACTGTAGAGGTTTCTAATTTAACAAAAAAATATTATCAAGGAAATAGTGTTGTTTTTGGAGCGAAAGATGTTAATTTAAAAATTAAACATGGTGAATTGATATCAATAGTAGGAAGGAGCGGGTCAGGTAAATCGACATTATTAAATTTGTTAAGTGGTATTGATACTCCTACTTCTGGAAAGATATCTATAGCAGGCAAATCTATATTAGATATGAGTGATTCTGATTTAACAAAATTTAGAGCTAAACATATTGGAATTATTTTTCAAAACTATAATTTAATCGATGAACTTAATGTACTAGAAAATATTAGATTACCATTAGATTTAGGTAAGTCAAAATATGATAAAAATTTTGAAAATGATTTATTAACGCTTCTTGACCTTAAAGAACGAATTAAATTTAGACCATCACAATTGTCTGGAGGGCAACAGCAAAGAGTTGCAATAGCAAGAGCATTAATTACAAGACCAGATATTGTTTTAGCTGATGAGCCTACCGGTAATTTAGATAAAGCTTCAGGAGATGCTTTTTTTGATTTTATTATTAATGCCAACAAAAAGTATAATCAAACATTTGTAATTGTTACACATAACCAAGAACTTGCATATCGAACAAATAGAATAATAACTATTGATGATGGAGTTATCATATCAGATAACAATATATCATAATGTTACGGGAGATATAATATTTCAATGAAAAAATTTTCTTTAATATTAAAAGACATCTTTAGATCAAAAAGCTCATTACTCGTTATATTTAGTATTATTTTAGTTATTATAATACCAATTGTTTTGTATTTTACATCATCATCGTTTATTGATACTGCCAATAAAGAAGCAAATAAAATGTATGGATATTTTGATAATATTTTATATGACACTAATGATTCAGATGAAAAAAAATATTCTGATTTTATTGATTCGGCTGGAAAAATTGAGGTGTTACAGAAGGTAAATTCTAATAATTCTGATAATATTGATTTTGTTATTGGGTATTTTGATGATACAGCAAGAGAATTAGCAAGTATAAAATTAATAGAGGGAGAATATCCTAAGAATCAAAATGAGATTGCTTTGTGTAATTCTGTTATTTATAAAAATAATTTATCTAAAAATATTGGCTCCATTATAAAAATTCAAGAAAAGGAATATAAATTGGTTGGCATTATAAATGATTATTATGCATTGTGGAACAAACCCACTGATAATAATGATATATTGCTGCCTAATGCTTTAATTAGTTATGATTTAAAAAGTAAATATATTAACATTTTGCAAACACATTTTTTATTGAAAAATTCTAATCCTTTTACAGCAGAAATATATTCAGAGAATGAGATGCTAGTATCAAATGTAAACAGAAGTGAAAAAAATGAAGGAAAAAAATATAATATACCAATTTTTGTTATAGTTTTAACTACCATTTGTTCTGTATTGTTGACTGTTTATATTTTTTTCTATTATTTTGAAAAAGAAAAAAAGAAACTATCAATATTAAGGTGTTTATCTTTGACAAAAGCAGAAACTATATTATATAGTTTTGTTAAAGTAATAGTAATGCTTTTTATTAGTTTGCCATTTGGTATACTCTTAGGGTATAGTATTTCCGCAATAATAATAAAGATTTTTAACAAAGTATTATTGTTAGATAATGAAGTAATATTTGTACCAGCATACGCAATTTTTAGCGTTATTATATGTTTAATAACTTTATTAGTATCTTTTATTATTATTTCAATAAAAATAGTTAAATTAACACCTCTTGGAATAATAAAAAAAGATATAAATGGTAAAAATAGGCTCTTTTTAAAAGAACAAAATCAAACTCGAAGAATAAATCTTTTTAAATTAGCATTTTTAGAATTGAAGTTACATTTCAAAAATTCCATTATAATAATATTGTTATTGTCTTTTTCCTTATCATTATTTGTTTCTCTATCTGTATATATGAAGTCGTATGCATCTCAAAAGTCAGATGTACAAGGCCGAATGTCATTAAACTTTGATTATGAATTTCTTACGGACCAGTATATTTCTGATATATCTTATGTAAATGAGAATGGGAAAGTGACCAATTTGAATAGCATTCCTAACGAGGATTCTGTTTATTATGTTATGGATCATACTAAAATTATAAGTGATGAAATAGTCAATGAAATGAAACACGAACCCGATATAAAAACTGTTAATAACTATCTTGAAATTAACGATTTATATTTACTTAATTCTCCATCTGAAAATGACACACCATATCTTGAAGGCTATTTTAATGATGATATTTTGAATGATGAAATGAAAAATTGTTTTTCTATTAATGGTAATGTTAGAGGAATTCAATATTTTGGTTATTCAGAAGATGAACTCCTCAAAATGAATTCAAAAGTAGTTGAAGGAGAAATAAATATCGATAAAATACGCTCAGGAGAAGAAATAGTGTTAATGGCACCTATGTATGAATTAAAAAACTTGAATGGGTATACAGTGCAAAGTTTTATTACTTCTGATGAATATAATGGAAAAAATCAATATATCGATACAAATTATTCTGTTAATGATGAAATTGAAATTATACAATTTTTACCGAAAAACAATAATTTAAAAGGATATATCAATGAAGAACAAGCCAAGAATGAATTAAATTGTGTGCGTCGTAAAGTGAAAATTGGAGCAATAATATATGAACGAATTGCTTGGTTTGATAGTTTAAGTCAACCTCCAACAGCGTACACTTTAATTGGTTTAAATGATACTATAAAACATCTAGCTCTCTCTCCTACAGTATCAAGAACACAAGTTTTTCTAAAAGATACATCGTCGTATGAAGATTTTGATTCAATAATCCAATATTACAAAAATGAATTGAATGGCTTTTCATTTAGAAATAATGCAGCCGAATTGCAAGAGTTTAAAGAGTTTAAAGTAATTATAAATATACTTTGTTATTCATTAATAGGGATAATATCTTTAATAGTGATTTCTATTATACTAATTGAGGATAAAATTACAATTTACAGAAATAAAAAGTTTTATGCGCTTTTGCATTTAAATGGTTTAGATGATTTTTCTATTGAAAAAATATTGGTAATCAGGTCCATATATATTGGCATTATAAGTATAATTTGTTCAATATTAATTTCACTTTTGGTAATTACTATTTTCTTTGGTGGATTATTTGATACAATAAATTATGTGAATATGGCTCAGCTTTCGCTTTCAATAGTTTTTGAATTTGCAGTGCTAATATTTTCAGCATTAATATCGTATAATCCATTAAGAAAAAAACAACTTGTAGAACTTTTAAATGATTAAGCAATTGTATTTATATGTAGTTAAATATAATTCAATTATTACATTATTAGTTGTAATGAATTGTTTATTAGGGTAATTCATTAACCGTATAATTTGAATTATAATATTTTTATTGAAATTTAATATAATTAACTTAAAAGGCAGATATCAGATTCATTTATATGTGAATCTGATATCTGCTTTTTTTTAAATTTTGAAACAATATGGATATGTTTCATAGCAAAATATCCATAATCTCTGAATTTTGAAAATAAACAATTCAAAATTCGGAGGTTTAACTATGAAAAAGATTTGTGAGATATATGATGTATCTCAAGAATATAAAATGAAAGAAAACTCAATTTTAGTTTGTGTAAGTAGTTTAAAACAGGACAAGCTCTTTTCTATACTGCCTGAGCTGAAAATGAATTTTAATAAAGTTTTCAGTAATGGTGAATGGCAGAAGTATTTAGAAATCAACAAGCTATATAACCGAAATGAATCTAAACATCAAATGCGAGAAATAAGACAATCAAAAAGGCTTGAGAGTGATGTTTCTCACATTTATGAAATTGATATAGGAGAATCATTAGAAAATGAAGAAATTGAAATGTACTTAAAAAATTTCTTGTTAAATCTAAAACCTGTTCAAAGACGCAGGTTTAAAATGTATTACATAGATAACCTTACATATCGCCAAATAGCCGATATTGAAAGTAGAAATATCAAGTCAATTTATGAATCGGTACAAGCAGGAAAAAATAAATTTTTAAAATATTTGGACAAACACCCCAACAAAAATACCCCAACAAGTTTAAGTTTATGAAAGGACATCCTTTCGTACAACTTAATACGCATTCATCAGATACTTTCCTGCTGTTGTGCAAAGCACAAGCCACTTTATCAATTACGCCAAGACGCATTAGCTGAGCGACAAATAATCGGTATAAAATTCGGACTGCTACCGAAACGGCGATAACAGGCAGCAGGTATAATGATACTCCTGCTCAGTCACAAGTCGAGCGTGACAAAACCGTCGCAACTAATGAGAGCAGCTCGGATGAACTCGGAGAGGTGAAACTCCTGTGGAGTCTGCTCGCAACAGACCATTTGATGATTTCCTTTTGATAATTGGGGTGTCGGGGACAAATTATATTATCTTCTGATAAAAGCCAACCGTAGTTAATTCTGTGGTTGGCTTTTTACATAGGCAAAAGTCTATGAAGGAGGTATATAAAAATGAAAGACAAAAAATTACTCAGAGGCGATATGTTTTACGCTAATCTCGGCAGAGGTATAGGGTCGGAGCAAAAAGGCTACAGACCTGTCCTTGTTATTCAAAATGATGTCGGCAACAAATTCAGTCCAACAGTAATTGTTGCTTCTATTACAAGCAGAGTCGGAATCAAAGCGAAGCTGCCTACGCATTATTTCATAAACACAGAAGACGGACTCCAAGCTCCGTCTATTATTTTGCTTGAGCAAATAAGAACAATTGATAAAAAACGACTTGATTCATATATAGGTCATTTAAGTCAAAAGAATATTGACGGAGTTAATGAGGCACTTTCAATAAGTGTTGGATTAGGAATGTTGGGTGAATAATGATGAAACAAGTAAATGAAAAGTATGCTGTTATGATATTGACTGAAATATTGTATGAAAAAGGTTTAATAAATGATGAAACAATGCAAAACATAAAAGCATTTTGTAATAATATTAAATCGCATAATTAACAAATCAGTATCATCATTCTATAATAATGACAAATTATTTGGAGGTGTTAATATGTTTAATCAAAGAACATCAATAAAGTCTTTTAATCCATATGACTTTCTTGATAGAAACAGAGAAAGAAGGGTTGTGTTTTATGGGCGTGTATCTACCGAACACGAGGCTCAGATATCTGCATTGGGCAATCAAATTCAATGGTATGATGAACAAGCAAAAAATCACTCGAATTGGACTATTATTGATAAATATATTGATGAAGGTATTACGGGAACACAGGCAAAAAAGCGTCCGGCATTTTTAAAAATGATAGATGATGCCAAAGAAAAACGGTTTGATTTAATTGTAACAAGAGAGGTTTGCAGATTTGCAAGAAATACTGTCGACACTCTTGTGACTACAAGAGAATTAAAAAATATTGGTATAGAGGTATATTTTGTTGAAGATAACATTTGGACTATGGACGGAGATGGTGAATTACGCTTGTCACTAATGGCGACTTTAGCACAAGAAGAAAGTCGAAAAGTTTCTGAGCGAGTAAAAGCGGGACAACAAATTAGCCGAGAAAAAGCAACATTATATGGTTCGGGTAATATCTTAGGATATGACAGATGTGGAAAAAGCTATGTTATAAATGAAGAACAGGCAGAAACTGTGCGTCTTATATATAATATGTATATGAATGACGGCATCGGAACAATGAAAATTGCAAATAAACTAATAGAAATGCATAAATTAAATGCTTCGGGAGTTGTAAAATGGACTGCGGCAACAATAAATCGAATATTAAATAATAAAACTTATGCCGGATATGTGGTTTATGGGAAGTCATATAGTAATAATTACTTGGAACAGCGTAGAGTGAATAATTACGATACATCAACATATATGTATGCCAAAGGGGATTTTGAACCTATTATCTCTGAAGAAGTATGGAATAAGTGTCAAGAAATCAAGAGAAATCGTGTTACTTCTTGTTTTGGCACTACAGTTAATGGAAAACCAAAAAATCACGGAAAGATAGAATCAAAAGATGTGTGGGTTAAAAAATTAAAATGTTCTTGTGGTGCATCATTTAGAAAAAATAGATGGCACAAAAATAAAAATTGTGATTGGTCATATGGTTATCAATGTTATAATCAATTAAATAACGGTTCGGCAAAACAAAGAAGATTAGCCGGAGAAGATGATGAGGGTTATTGTGATCAAAGGATGATTGCAGATTGGAAACTTGAACTTATGGCAAAAATGGTTTTTGAAGAAGTTTGGAAGAATCGCACTGATTGCATATCAGAAACAATTAAAATAATTAAAAGATGCTATAGGGAAAATAAGGGCGAAAATAACCAAAAGAATAGTATAATATTCCAAATTGAAAAAATTAAAAGTAAAAAGAATATTTTACTGGATATGAGAACCAGCGGAGAAATTACAAAAGATGAATTTTTGGAACAAAAAGAAGTATTGAATAAAAAACTGTCTTTGCTTGAAAGTGAACTTCAAAATTGTATTGAAATCGACACAAAACAAATACAAATTGATTATGATGAAATTTTGAAATCATTAAATGAGATCGTTGATTTTTCAAATCCCAAGATGGATAGAGAACTATTGCAGAGATTTATTGCAAAAGTTGTGCCAAATGGTGAAAATCATTTTATATGGTATTTGAATTTGGATGGTAAATCAGATACTCAATTAAATGTTGATATTGTAGGTAATAAGAAAAATGCCTTAGTATCAATAGATGAATTTGGGGATACTTCCCCTTTACATACAAGTGATATTTTATATTTCAATGATAAAAAATCATTTACGGTGGAAACACTGCACAGGCAGCAATCGCTGAGATGAACGACTAATCATCGCATAATGCAATATCGCCGTTTTAACGGCATAACACAAAGCCGAGGCTCATTTGAGCCTCGGTATTTTTGCATATAAAAACGACTGCGTACGGTATGTTGATTTACGCAGTCGTTTAAAATTATTGAATTTGTTTATCGATTTTGTTTTCCTCAAGTGTTTTTTCAATTATGAATCTCGGGCGAGATTTGGTTTCCAAATATATTTTAGAAATATATTCGCCGATAATTCCGATGGCGAGAAGTTCAAGTCCGCCGACAGACCAAATTGACCAAACAATTGATGTCCAGCCTTTTGTGGTGTTGCCGAGTGCCCATTGAACAAAACTGTATATCAACATTCCCAAACTGATTAGCAGAGCAATAAGTCCAACCGCAGTAATCATACGGATTGGCTTGATTGAAAAACTTGTTATTCCGTCTACTGCAAGGGCAAACATTTTCTTTAGGTTGTATTTAGTTTTGCCGTACAGTCTTTCGTTTCTTGCGTATTCAACCGTGCCTGTTTTAAAACCTAATAGTGGAACAATTCCTCTTAAAAACAGGTTGACTTCTTTAAATCCGTCAAGTGCATTTAAGGCATTTGAACTCATAAGTCTGAAATCTGCATGATTATATACGATGTCTGCACCGAAAAAAGACAGGATTTTGTAATATAGTTGTGCAGTTGAACGCTTTAAAAATGTGTCACTCTTTCGGTCGTTACGAATTCCGTATACAATTTCACAGCCGTTTTCAAATTCTGCAAGCATTTTGTCAATTGTATTTATGTCGTCTTGCAAATCGGCATCAATTGAAATGCAACAATCGCAATCGTCCTTGATGTGCAGAAGTCCTGCAAGCAAAGCATTTTGATGTCCACGATTTTTGCTCAGCTTAATTCCGTTTACAAATTTATTTGAGTTGTGCAAAGATTCAATTTTATCCCAAGTTTTGTCCTTGCTTCCGTCATCAATGTAGTATATTTTACTGTCAGCCGAAATCCTTTTTTCAGAAATTAATTGTTCAAGCTTTTCAGAAAGTTTTTCTGTTGTATAATCTAATGTTTCGTCCTCATTGTAGCAAGGAATAACAATGTAGAGCTTTGTCATAACCTAACCTCTTTTGCATCTTATAATAATACTATAAATCAAATTGGGCATTGTTTCAATAGTTTCTGCCAAATAATTTTGACATATAAGAAATATTATGTTAAAATTTTATTTATACAATAGTTTGGAGTTGAAATGATGATAAGGAAAAAGAATAAAAGTACAGTTGCTTATTTATTTGTTTTTGTTATAGCAACATTTTTTATAACTGTATTTTCAAAATGCTCACCGTTGTACGGTTTTAACAATTCTCCCGATGCAACCGTGATATTCGAAGTTGGCAGAAGAATGTTTGACGGAAGCGTTCTTTACAGAGATGTTGTTGACCAAAAAGGTCCGTTTCTATTTGCAATATATGGTATTGCTTCCCTTATTTCTACGGCTGATTATATAGGCTTATATTTTATAGAAATCCTTTTTGCTTTTTTGACATTGACTTTTGTCTATAAAATCGCTTCTTTGAAGTTTTCTATGGACAAAGCCGTGCTTTGCACAATGCTTGTTGCATCGGTTATGTATTGCTATCCGCTTAATACTTATGGTGGCGACACGGCTGAATTAATGATGATGCCGTTTTTGATGTATTTATATTATTTGGGCTTTAGATATATTTACAAAAATGTGGAAATAAAGCCGTATGAGTATTTAATTGTCGGCATAACATCAGGTTGCGTATTGTGGAGCAAATATACATTGCTCGGCATTTATCTTGCGTGGTTTGTTTTTCCTGCAATAGATATGATAAAAGCAAAAAGAATAGATAAGTTGTTTAAAACCGTTTTGATAATCATAGCCGGTGTTTTGATTTCGTCAATACCGTGGATTATTTATTTCGGTGCAAATAATTATTTGGTCGAATTTTTGAAGTTCTATTTTTTAGAGCAGGCAACATATTATCAAAAAGCAGATTTGGTTAGGAGCCTTTCTAACGGAGTGAGATATACTTTTATATATATGTTCGTTCCGATAATCGGCTTGTTTGGTGCAATTTTGCATTTTATAAAAAGCAAAAAAGAATTGCCTAAAAAATTAGTTTCTTATAATTTACTTATGTATGTTGTGCTTTTCATTTTTATTTATCTTATAGGAAACGGCGGAAGAATAGATTATTATTTTATGGAATTATCCGTGTTGCTCGTTCCCGGTTTTATGGCAGTCGTATATTGTCTTGAATTGCTTGTAAGTAAAATGAAAAAAGATGGGTTGAAAAAGCTATTCGTTGCTTCTTTTTGTGTTTTGATTTGTGTAATTATTTCAACCTCGTATTCTTCTACGATACATTATATTAATGAAAATGAAGAAGAAACTCCTTATTATCAATTTGCACAGTATATCGATGAACAAAACAAATCAAAAACCGTAACCGTTTGCGGAAATTGTATTGACTCGGCGCCGTTTTTTAAGTATATGGAGTGCTTCGAGGATTTTAAATATGTTTCACCGCTTAATGCAGGTTTTCCTGATATGATTAAACATTATAGAACAGGATTGCAAAATGGCACATATGATTATGTGATTTGTGTTTATAATGATGAGCTGTGTCAAAATAACCCTAAATACCAACTTGTCAAAAAAGTCAAGTATTTGTATCAAGGGTGTTATGTAAACTTTTATTTGTATGAACGATGCGTAGCGTGAATAATAAACCGCTTGGGACAATTCAAATTCCCAAGCGGTTTTTATCTTTTTGTTAGAATATTCGGTTTTGCGGTGGCTGTGTTGACAGGATTTTCTAAAAAACTCGTGCCGTCAGTCGTCCTCATCAGGCATATTCAGCAATATGTTTATCAATCGCAATTCTTCTTCCTTTGTTGCGGTGTCGGAATTGTAGCTTGCTAAAAACTCCTCATCAGACATAATTGTTTCTCCTCCAACCGTTTCTTGTTTCTGAACCTACAATATCACAAATCTTGCAGGCAGGCAATATGGCAATAGGCATGAGTACATTTTTTAGGACTTGAACACGGTGTTTTTTTAATTTTTACTGAAAGTGGGTTGTAAACGGGTAGCGCAATATTATTGCAAATATATTATAGCACAAATCAAAATATTTTCGTAAAAATTCTTTTAAAGTATTGAAAAAATGAATGGTTTGGTTATATAATGAAAAAAACATTTTGCGGGATGAATATAAAATGAAACAGAATTCAATGCTAACGGGCGACCCTATAAAAAGTATAGTCAGGTTTTCTTTACCGATTATGGCTTCGTCGCTTTTGCAGTATAATTACACTTTGGTGGATAATATTCTTGTCGGACGATATGTGAGCACGGACGCTCTTGCCGCCGTCGGTGGAGTTGCTTCGATAAACTCATTTATTGTCGGTGCGGCGCTCGGTCTTACAAGCGGATTTACTATACCTGTGGCACAGGCTTTCGGTGCAAAGGACCAAAACAAAATCAACAGGTTTGCCGGAAGCAGTATTACGGTGTCGTTTTTGCTCGGAATTTTGCTTGTTGTGATTGCGCACATCATTTCAACTCCGCTGTTAAAACTTATCGGAACGCCGGATGAAATCCTCGGACTTTCGTCATCTTATGTAAATATTCTCTATTTTGCAATTCCGTTTCAGATGCTTTCAAACAATTTCACCGCAATTTCGAGGGCGGTCGGCGAAAGCAAAAAACCGCTGTACTATTTTATAGTGAGCATTTTTGTGAATTTTGTTCTGGATATGCTGTTCATTGTAGGGTTTCATTGGAGCGTTGAGGGCGCTGCTCTCGCAACTCTTATTTCGCACATCGTGGCGGCAGTTCTCACGGGTAATTATATTTTAAGGCACAACAAATGCGTTGAGGTTTCAAAAGAAAATCTCAAGTTTGACAAGAAAACCGCTTTGATACAGCTGAAATTGGGAATACCTGTTTCTTTGCAGTTCACCGTCACTTCCATAGGTTCGATGATTCTTCAAAGTGCGGTAAATTCATTCGGCACGGCAACTATTGCAGGCTTCACCGCAGCAGGCAGGGTAGAAAATCTTGCAAACATTCCGTTGAGCGGTTTGAGCGTTGGTACGCAAACTTTCGTTGGTCAAAACTACGGTGCTAAAAATTACGAAAGAATCACAAAATCCGTCAAAAAAATATTCATTCTCAATATATTGCTTTCTGTTGTTTTGAGCGTTGCAATGCTCGTTGTCGGTATGCCGATTGTAAGATTGTTTATGACAGAGCCAAACGAAGAAATTTTGTTTGCGGCTAAAAAATATCTCCTTGCAACGGCAGAGTGCTTCAGCCTTGTAGCCGTGTTGTTCGTTTTGAGGAACACACTCCAGGGTCTTGGCTTCACATATGCAAATGCGGTTGCAGGCGCAGGAGAATTGATAGGCAGAATATCAATAGCGCTCATTTTCACTCCGCTCATCGGCTTCAACGCCGTGTGCTATGCGGCTCCGGCGGCGTGGTTGCTTGCAGATATTCCTCTCGCAATCATATACCTAAAGAAGCAGAAAAAATTTAAGGCATTGGCTTTGAAAGAACAACAAAAAGAATAATGCAAAAAGGAGGCAGCTCGTTCATTTGAGCTACCTCTGCATTTTTATATTCTTGATTATTTAATTAATCCGCATTCTCTCAAAAGCTGCTTCACATCTGTACCTTTAACTTTCTTCATCACTGTTTTGAGCAGGAGTTTTTCTTTAAATGAAAGACGCCGGTTGTTACTTTGCCCTCACGAGGGACACACTTGCAAACATTGATGATGTGCTTGATTATATCTTCGTCAGATGATTGAGCGAAATCGTTGCTCCGGCTTCTCGGCTTGCGTCAATCAGCTTTTCCGGCGTCATATTACCGTCGGAATTTGTTGTGTGCAAATGCGTGTCGCCCTTGTACCATTTTCTCATAATATCAACCCCTTTTATATACTTATTATATCATACTTGTGGAATGTGTTGCAATAAGTATAAATATATGTTATTTTAAAACTGAAAGGATATAAACTTCTTGAATGTCGGGAGTAATTATGAAAAAAAGTACAAACGAAAAAAGATTTATTTTCAAATTGATTATTTTGCTTGCTTCGCTTGCCTGTTCAACTTTGATGGGCTATGCAGGCTTGCTTTTGCTCGGCGGTACGGGTTTGTTCGATGATGTAAATTCAACGGCAGGTAATGTGGTTATGACAGGCTTTTTTCCTTTTGTCAATATAACCGAGGCTATTTTGGCAATCATTTTCTGCCCTATGGAAAACAGTAATTTCAAAATCAAGCAAAAACTCGGCAGGCATTTTGATTTATCCGTTTTTAGCGGAATGATGACAGCTTTTAATATCGTTAATTTCGGCATTTGGATAACAATATCCGTCGGACTTATTAAACTTCTTGATGATTTCGGTTAAACAGAGGTGCGTTATGAGTAAAAAAATCAATTCCGTTCTTGCTGCTCTTGTTGTTGCGGCGGTTTTAATTGCCGCTTACTGCGGTGTGATTTTTGCCGTGCAGAAAAATTCAAATAACGCTTTAGATATCAACGAGGTGACAGCTGTTGACAAATCAACAACTTTGAATAACGCTCAAAACGGTTCGGCTGACGGTTTGTCTTTTGTCGGCTGTGTGCAAGATGACGGATATTACATAAGCGGTATTGCCGATAATTTCGATACAGGCAAAATCCTTACCGTTCCCGTAAAGTACGAGGGCAAATATGTTAAGTTTGAAACTTCGTTTTTCAGAAAATTAAACGAAAATTCCGCAAAACTCAATTTTGAGTCCGAAAGTCCATACTACACAATTGAGGACGATGTTTTGTACAATAAAGATAAAACAACATTGCTTTGCTGTTTTAACGACAGCACAACGGCAGTTATACCCGACGGTGTTTGCAAAATAGGCGATTATGCGTTTTACAAAAGCAAAATAACCGATGTAAAAATTCCGAACAGCGTTAAAACCATAGGCAAGGAGGCATTTGCCGACAGTATGCTAAAAGAGGCTGATTTGCCCGAGGGTTTGCAAACAATCGGTCAAAAAGCTTTTCTTTGCGAAAGTCTTACAAAAATCACAATTCCTTCAACCGTAACCTCGTGCGGCAGTTTTGTTGTCGGCTCGTCCGATAATCTTAAAGTGCTCAACATAAATTGTTCCTACGATGCGTTTGGTGATATTGGCATTGTTTATTTTGGGTTTAGAGAGGGTTCGCCTTATTATTTTGACGGCAGCTATACCGTAAACAGCAAGGAAATTTTTTATCCGTGTCGAGATCTGTATTTTTTGCTTTCTGCCGACAAAATAACGGTTAATGAACCGTGCAAAGAAAAAGATTTTGACCCTTTGAAATACGGTGACGAACTTAAAAAAGCTACAAATAATGCCTGTGAAATAAAGGTTGTTCAAAAAGGCAATCCTACAAAAATCAGGTTCAAATTTGCCGCCGATGTTAATCACGAATGTATTGTTACATTAAATTTTAAATAGCACAAAATATAAAAAGCACCGCAAACTCAATGTCTGCGGTGCTTTAACAATTCTTATGAGTCAATAAATTGTTCTTTTAAATACAAAAAAACATTATTGCGGCAATTGCGATTGCAAAAGCTGTTGCCCATACTATCATAAATATTTTGCTCATTTGCTTTATTTTGCAAGACAGGTTTAAAGCCTTGTCGTCGGCAGAAAAAACACTTTTGAATTTTTTGTCGATAAACAAAGTTATGCCTTGCGGAATTAGATACAGCAGGTTAACTGCAAACAGCGAAAGTATGTATTCAAGCATTTCGCTAAAATACATTCCGCCGTCCATAGAAAAAAACACAACCAAAATCAATACCAAATATGACGGAACAAACGAGCCGAAAAAGCATATGATTGTAATTACAAATAAAATTTTTTGCAAAAGCATAAGCTTTTTAATTTTGCTTTCATTACCTTTAGCCACAATATCATCTCGCTTTCTGCAACCTTACTATATCATTATATTACAAACAGAATAGATTGCAATTATCGGTCTTTTCTTTTCTTCGTTGCGGCGAGGATAATCAGTCCTGCGCCTGCGCTGATTATTGATGCAAATATTGATGCGTTGCCCGTGAGCGGAGATTTTTCGTAATTGTTTGAGTTTGCATCGGCTTTTTTTGCACCTGCCGATAACGAGTTTTTGTCTGTTTTGTTTGTTTTGTCTTTGGCGTTTTTGCTGTTGTTTTGCTTGCTCGGCTTGGTTGTCGGTTCGGTCGGCTTTTCGGTGGTGGTCTCAATTGTTGAACCGCTTGACGAACTGCCCACATATGTCCATTTTGCCGTTAAAGTGATTTCATCAAACACAGGAGTGTCAAAATCGTACTTTTGCTCTCCGTTGTACCAGCCGTCAAAGGTGTAAGCGGATTTGTACGGCTTTGTCGGCTCGGCAAGTTTTTGACCTCTCAAAACTTTTTGGAGCGTTGTGCCCGTACCGCCGTCGAGGTTAAAGTTCACATTTACCGTTGCGCTGTCGGCGATTGTGCCGTTGCCTGTGACTTTGCCATAAAATGTTCCGCCTGTTATCGTGCCGTTGTTTTCAACATTTCCCTTAAAAATACCGCTGATTATATTACCGTTGCAGACAATGTTGCTGTTAAGTGTGAAGTAATCAAACTTAATATCACCGTCAATTATCATATTGTCTTTTATTTCAATTTTGGCATTTTCCTGTGGTTGGAAAAATTCAATTTTGCCTGTGATTTTTGCATTTCCGCCGATATATGCACGGCTGTCGCTTGTCAATTGTTTAACAAGAAGCATACCTTGAAATTCAGAGTTGCCGTCAATTTTAGTTTCGGCGTTTCCTTCTGAAATTACATTGCCGATGAATTTTGAATTACCGCTGAGTGCCATTTTTGAATTAGGTTCTGTATAAAGCTCATATCCGCTTTGAAGCGTGCCTGCATACATATTAAACGAACCGTAGTTATCAATCGAACATTCAAGTTTGCCGCCCACGGTGCAGTCTGTAATTGTAAGGGACGCATTGCTGTTAACGCTGATTGCATAATCACTTGTGTTGCTCTTTATTGTTTTGCCGTTGAGGCAGATGTTTATATCGTTTTTGACAGTTTGCTCTGTAGCAAGATTAATGTCGTTTGCAAGGTAATAATTTCCCGAAGCGGTAGGCAAAGAATCTGTGCTGTTCCATTCACTCCACTCAACATTTGTGTGCGTGTCGTGACCGTTAAATTCAGTGTTGCCGCCGCATACACAGTGCATGTGTTTATCCTTGCTCCACATATACATACAGTCCATAACCACCATATATTCATCACGGGAATTATGGTGAACTATTGCAATGGTGACTTTTTTACCTGAATAAGCAGACAAGTCAACTTCTACTTCTTGCCAAACATCCTTGACATTATAGCTGTCGCCAAGTTCACTTTGAGTGAAATCAAAATCATCACCGAGCTGGGTGTAGCTGTTTCCGCCGTCGGTCGAAATATATATACCGATTTTATCTTTAAGATATAATCCGTCAAATGCTACAATATCAAAAGTAAGTGAATAGATTTTTTTCTTACTCAGATTTTGTTCGGGTAAAATGAGCCAGTTGTCAGGCGTAAGTATTTTTCGGCTTTGTTTTATAAAAGAATTTGAATGAATTGATTGTTCGCCGTGGTGCGTTGATTTGTCGTCATTTTCAAAACCTGATTCTTCTTTCACTTTCCACCACTTGTAGCCGTCGCCGTCGTTGTCAATATTTTGCCATGTTGACGGTATGCCCTGTTCAAAACTCTCACTCCATTCAACATTCCAACCGGATTTTTCGTGCTCACTTGGAGCAACTCTTATTTTAATAGGTGATGTGCTTTGGCTGTTGCTTGCAAAAGCTATGGTTGGAACAGTAGCAATAACCAAGCACACTGCAATAATAATACTAAATAATTTCTTTTTCATTTGCGTTTCTCCTTAAATTCGGTTAAGTGTAATTACCGTTTAGGTAAAGATGCGGAAACATTATCGGTCTTTTCTTTTTTTCGTTGCGGCAAGGATAATCAGTCCTGCGTCTGCGCTGATGATTGATGCAAATATTGATGCGTTGCCCGTGAGCGGAGATTTTTCGTAATTGTTTGAGTTTGCATCGGCTTTTTTTGCACCTGCCGATAACGAGTTTTTGTCTGTTTTATCTGTTTTGTCTTTGGCGTTTTTGCTGTTGTTTTGCTTGTTCGGCTTGGTTGTCGGTTTTGTTGTCGGTTCGGTCGGCTTTTCGGTGGTAGGCTCTGTTGTATTCCATGATGAACCGCCCACATAAGTCCATTTTGCCGTTAAGGTGACTTCACTAAACACAGGAGTGTCAAAATCGTATTTTTGCTCTCCGTTGTACCAGCCGTCAAAGGTGTAAGCGGATTTGTACGGCTTTGTCGGCTCGGTAAGTTTTTGACCTCTCAAAACTTTTTGGAGCGTTGTGCCCGTACCGCCGTCGAGGTTGAAGTTTACATTTACCGTTGCGCTGTCGGCGATTGTGCCGTTGCCTGTGACCTTGCCAAAAAATGTTCCGCCCGTGATTGTGCCGTCGTTTTCAACATCGGCGTTGAATATTCCGCTTTTAATCTCACCCGAGCAAATAACTTTTCCGTCAACCGTGTTATCATTTGCTTCAATGTCACCGTCAATTTTTGCATTGTCTTGCATTACAATGGAAATATTCTTATCTTCGCAAATCAAAGAACCTTTTAGAACAGCGTTGTCTTTCATTTTAAAGGTCATTTTTGCGTCATTAAAAAGTACAAGATCGCCGATAATTTGTGCGTTATCCTCAAGTGTAAAAACGCTGTCCGGGTTGTAATAATGTTGCACACTTTTTCCTATAAGTTGGGCATTATCTTTTATTGTCAAATTACTATGACGGAGAATTAAATTCGTTTCCGGCGAGCCTATTTTTGCGTTATCGCTTATAAACAGATCAAAATCGACAGAGTCTTTAATATAATTAATGACAGCTTTGTCTTTTGCTTCGATTTTGATTTTTTTATCAAAGGTAGCTCCATATATGGCGTTAATATAAGCGTTGTCTTCAAGCTTAAAACCTGCTGAGTTTTCCGACTGGTACTCAAATATTGCTGAACCGGTTATTTTTGCGTTGCTACGCATAATTATGGGATTTAATGGCGACTGCTCATGTACCAAAAGCTCTCCTGTTATTTCGGCATTTTCGTCCATTGTTAAATTTGTGTTGCCTGATGTAAGCGTCAGTTTCTCTATTTTTGCATTACCCGAAAGTGAGCAGGTTGAAGATGCAAACAACAACACCTCACCTTCAAGCCTGCCGCCCACGGCGCTGTCTGTAATTGAAAGGAATGCCCTTCCGTAAACACCGATTGTATAATAACTTGTGTTGTTCTTTATTGTTTTGCCGTTGAGGTCGAGTATTATAAAATTGTTGTCTTTTATTTGAATTTCGCCGCATTCGATGTTGTTGTTAAGTTTTATTATTCCGCCGTGATTTGTGGCTTTGGTTAATTCGTCAGAAGATGAAACTTCGGTTGGCGTAATTTCAAGTGCGATTGTGCTTTCTTTTTGAATGTTGTAATCCGCAAGCGTTCTGTCGTCTTGGAGTCGTTTGCCGTTAAAATACAGTTCCTGTTTATTGATGTCTATATTTGTTTTCTTATTAATTTTTTCTTTAACATTATCAATGCTGTCGCCACTTTCAACGCCAAGCCTCATTTTAGCTATTCCTGCAATGTTAAAATCAACAAATATATCCATTGCGTTTGCTGTAATCGGAATTGCGCAGACAATCATACAAATTGCCGTGATGATACATATAATTCGCTTTTTCATTTTCCGTTACCTCCGTTTTTTGTATGTCGGTTCAGTTTTGACTTTTTAGCTCATTAATTGAAAAAAGGTCGTTCTATTTGTCATCGTCCTTTTTTTTCCGGGTTAATGTAAATGGTTGTTTGATATTTTTCAATAAAAAGCATAACGCTTTGTTTTAGCACTTCCATTTGACTTTTTAGGTAGTATTCGTCCTCAAACATTGCATAGTGCACGCTGGCTCTTACGAGAATAAATATAAGAGGTGTGATAATTTCGTGCGGTATGCCGATTTTCGGCTCTAATTGCTTTGCGTATTCCGTGTATCGTTCGTTAACGCCCAGAAAGAATTTTTTGCCGTATTCAATGTATTTCGGGTGAGTGTAGACTTGGTACATTAGGCGGTATTTTTTGCCGTGTTTTTTGGCTGTCCAATATGGGATTTCTTTTATATAACGCATAACATCCTCAGGGTCTGTGGGTGCTAGTGCCATATAATCGTCTTCAACCTTTTCCATGCAGTAGGCGGTTGATTCTATAATCAATTCGTCAAGGTTTTTGAAGTAGGAGTATAGATTGCTTTTGCTGCAACCGCAGGCGTCTGCAAGCATCTGCACGCCCGTTCCCGTCAAGCCGTGTTCTGCGTAGCATTCAAAGCATTTTTCCATAATTTCTATTTTCTTTTGTCTGTGTTGTTCTTCGGTTTGCATTTTCTTCTCCAATAATATATGTAATTTGTTTAGATGTTGTTAGTATCAGAACGACCGTTCGTTCAAATATAATATAACATAATTGCTTTTTTGTGTCAACAATGTGTTCTCGTATAATTTAAGGTATCGCATTGACATCAAAATATAATGATATTATAATCAAGCTATATTTAATGATAACTAACCGATTTAAGAATATGATTTTGAAAGGATGCGGAACGATGACCCTGCAACAACTTAAATATCTTGTGACGGTTGCCGAATGTAAAAACATAACTCTTGCGGCAGAAAAGTTGTATATTTCTCAACCGAGCCTCAGCGCTTCTATTCACAGTCTTGAAAAAGAAATGAATGTCACCGCATTTGTGCGTTCAAACAAAGGTATGACTGTTACAAAAGAGGGCGAGGAACTGCTCTCGTATGCACGCAATTTGCTTGAACAAGCGGATATTATGAGGGATAAATTCTGCACGGATACAAACAGAAAGCCCAAGTTTTGTGTATCGTGCCAGCACTATTCCTTTGCCGTGAACGCCTTTGTGGATGTGGTGCAAAAATATGATGCGTCGGAATATAACTTTACTCTGCGTGAAACTCAAACGGGCGAAATTATAGATGATGTTGCAAGCGGTAACAGCGAGCTTGGAATTTTGTATTTGAGCGAAAGCAATGAGGAAGTTTTGCAAAAGCTGTTTAAGAAAAACGACCTTGTTTTTGAAGAAATATTCGAAGCCTCTCCGCATATTTTTATAAGCAAAAATCACCCTCTTGCCGAAAAAGAAAAGATAAACCTTGAGGAATTGAAGCCTTATCCTTATTTAGTTTATGAGCAAGGGGAGCGAAATTCTTTTTATTTCAGCGAGGAGTTTTTGAGCGTGCTTGATATGCCGAAAAACATCGAGGTGCGTGACCGTGCAACGCTTTTCAATCTTGCAATAGGATTAAACGGATTTACTGTCAGTTCGGGTGTTATTGACAGCAAGCTGAACGGCGAAGATATTGTTGCACGACCTTTGAATATGAATTGTTCTATGCACATAGGCATTATAAAAAAGAAGAATATTATGCTTTCTCGTTATGCGGACACATATATTCAGGCATTGAAAAAGCACTTGCCCATAGGTTAAAACTATGGTAAACAGCAAATTATATGTATTTTTCAAAATGTTTTTTATGTGATAAACTGTGTTCATAACAAATTGAAAGGACAGTTTAAATATGAGCACATTAAAAACACCATTTAGATACGATTTTGTAGGCAGTTTCTTAAGACCGCAGGCATTGAAAGATGCGAAAGTCAGATTTAACAATAACGAAATTACAAAAGAGGAATACGACAGCATCGTAAATGACGAAATTGCAAAACTCGTTGCAAAGCAAAAGGAACTCGGCTATCACGCAATCACTGACGGCGAGTTCAGACGAACATTTTGGCATCTTGATTTTATGTGGGGATTTGACGGTGTTGAGCACAAGGCAACAGGCGGCGGAGTTCCGTTCAACGGTGAACTTGCGGTGCTTGACGACACCTATTTGGTTGGAAAATTCAAGGCAAAAGCGCATCCTTTTGTTGAGTATTTCAAATTCTTAAAGCAGTTTGAGGATGAAAACACAGTTGCAAAATACACAATTCCCGCACCGGCACAAACTTATTTGCAGTTCACTGTTCCGGGCAGTATTGAACAAACAAGAAAATTTTACGCAACAGATGACGAGCTGATTGAGGACATTGCATCGGCTTATCGAGATGTTATTGCTCAATTTTACGAGGCAGGTTGTCGCAATCTTCAGCTTGACGATTGCTCTTGGGGTTCAGTTCTTACGGAGGGCGGAACAGAGATTTTTGGCGTAAGTGCCGATGAATACAAAAACCGACTTCTTAAAGTGAACAACCTTGCAATTGAGGACAAGCCGGAGGATATGGTGATCACTTCACATATTTGCCGTGGCAATTATCATTCAACATATTTTTCAAGTGGTGCATACACTCCTGTTGCAGATTGGGTTTTTGCAAACGAAAATGTAAATGCACTTCTTTTGGAATATGATGACGAACGCTCGGGCGGATTTGAACCGCTTGCAAAGGTGACAGAGGATAAAATCGTTGTTTTGGGATTGGTCACAACAAAATCTCCAAAACTTGAAAGTAAGGATGAGATTATTGCAAGAATTAACGAAGCAACAAAATTTATCCCTCTCGAAAGACTTTGCCTCAGCCCGCAGTGTGGATTTGCTTCTTGCGAAATCGGCAACAAACTCACAGAGGATGAGCAGTGGGCAAAATTGAAACTTGTGAAAGAAATTGCAGATGAAGTGTGGAAATAAGCACGAAACAAAAAAGACTTGAAGTGTTTTTGCTTCAAGCCTTTTTGTATCATAAAGGAATAAATTATTTTTCATTCGGAGCGATTTTTATAGACATTAGTCAAATTGAATGGTAAAATAAAATCAGCCTTGAAACAGGAGGACTGCTATGAAAATTATTGAATGTAAAAAGAACATTTTTGTGCTTGATATGAAAAACACGCATTATGTGGTTGGTGTTGATGAATTCGGCACGGACAGGTTGATTCATTGGGGCAAAAAATGTGATGCGGACGACTACGAAATTTTCACTTTTGGTGACGAAAATTCAAATCACACTTCGCTCGACGAAATGAAGCAGGAGTGCACGGTTTTCGGCAAAACAATGTATCGTGAATGTGTGCTTAAAGCAAATTTTTATGATTCTTGCAGAGAAATTAATTCTTGCTTTTGCGGTGCAAATGTTGAAAACGACAGGCTGACGCTCAATTTTAAGGATGAGCATTACGGCTTGGTGTATTCAGTCAATTACAGGATTTTTTCGGATTGCGATATTATTGAAAAAAGTGTCACCGTAAAAAATGAAAGCAAAAACGACATTCAATTTGAAAGGCTGTTCAGCGCAGAATTCTCTTTGCCGTCAAAGAACGCATATACATTTTCAAACACAAACGGTGCGTGGGGCGGAGAGTTCATCGAAACAAACGACACGCTGACAGCAGGCAGTTTGGTTTTTGACAGCAAAAAAGGAACAAGCTGTCACAACAATTCACCGTATTTTATTGCGTATCAAAATGCCGATGAAAACAGCGGTGATGTATATTTCGGCTCACTTGCCTATTCGGGCAATTTCAAGGTGATTGCAAACCGTGATTTGTATTCAAACACAAGAGTGCTTTTGGGTATGAATGATTTTGACTTTTCGTATTTGCTCAAAAGCGGTGAAAGTTTTACAACACCGTGCGTTTATGCGGGATACACCCAAGGTTTTGGCGAAATGTCAAGGCAGATGAACACTTTTACGGTCAATCATATTTTGCCTCGCCGGTTTAATGACAAGGTGCTTCCTGTTTTGTACAATTCGTGGGAGGCAACCGAATTCAATATCAATGTGTCGCAACAACTTGAACTTGCAAAAATTGCGTCCGATTTGGGCGTTGAACTTTTTGTTATGGATGACGGTTGGTTCGGCAAGAGGAATAACGACAGAGCAGGACTCGGCGACTGGACTGTTAACCGGGACAAATTCCCTAACGGTTTGGATGAACTGATTGACGGAGTTAACGCTCTCGGAATGGATTTTGGCATTTGGGTGGAGCCTGAAATGGTAAATCCCGATTCTGACCTTTATCGCACACATCCCGATTGGGCATATCATTATGACACGAGGGTTAAGAGCGAGCTTAGGCATCAGCTTGTGCTGAATATGACAAGAGCAGATGTGCAGGAATATGTTTTTGACTGCGTGGATAAGCTTTTGAGTGAGCATAACATCAAGTACATCAAGTGGGATATGAACCGTCCGTTTTCAGAAACGGGAGCGGAAAATTTGGACTGCCCTAAAATGCTTTATTATCTGCACACCAAGGCGGTTTATGACATTGTTGACAGATTGAAAGAGAAGCATTGCAATGTTCAGTTTGAAGCCTGTGCATCGGGCGGCGGCAGAGCTGATTTGGGCGCACTTTCCCATTTTGACCAATGCTGGACGAGTGACAACACAGACGGTATTGACCGAATGACAATTCAGCACGGCTATTCTCTTTTGCGACCGATTAAGGCAATGCGTGCGTGGGTGACGGACATTGCAGGCATCAACAAGCCTTGCACTTTGGATTTTCGTTTCAACATCGCCATGCAGGGCGCACTCGGTCTCGGCGGAAATTTGCTGAAATATTCCGATGATGACAAGGAGATTTCCAAGAAGAACATCGCACTTTACAAGGCGATTAGACACACCGTGCAGTTTGGCGATTTGTATCGAGTGTCAAATCCCGATGAAAACGAGGTGTTGATAAATGTCTATGTTGAGCGTGACAAATCAAGCGCCGTTGCATTCATTGCAAGCAGGGGAACACGGTTTTTTAAAAAGAGAATAAACATCCTTTTTGACGGACTTGAAAACGATGCAAAATATAGATTTACCTTCCAAAACAGGGAATACATCAAGAGCGGCGCATATATGGCAAATGTGGGAATTCCTGCCCACATCCACGGTGCGTGTTATAACGAAATCGTGCTGCTCGAAAAACTGAAAAATTAAATTTTTCTTCATTCATTGCAAACAAAATGAGCTATCAGACTTTAAAAATCTGATAGCTCTTACTTTTTACTATTTATTTTCTATACTGCTTTTGTAATCTTCGCCCCAGTTCCACATAGCGTCAAGTATCGGTTTGAGGCTTTGACCCAATTCGGTAAGCGAATATTCAACTCTCGGCGGAACTTCGGCATATACCTCTCTGTGCACAAGTCCGTTTGCTTCCATATCACGAAGTTGTGCGGTCAACACCTTTTGTGATACCGTGCCAATGGATTTTTTCAGTTCACCGAAACGCTTTGTGCCCGGCATTAAATCTCTTAATATCAGAACTTTCCATTTGTCGCCGATTAATGTCAAGGTTGTTTCCACAGGGCAAGCCGGAAGCTCTTTTGTTTTCTCGTTCATATGCTACCTCCGCAATAGTATCTTTTGGTTACTTACAGATTTAATATACCATACAGAAATTATTTCCGTCAAGTGAAAAATTTTTTTCAAATCAGAAAAACTCCGAAAACCCTTGTGTTTACGCATTAGTTTCTGTTTGGTAACTGCCCAATAGTATCTTTTTGGTAACTACGGCACAATATTGTGCTTACTTTACAAGTGATACCGACGCAGATATAATGAAGTCAAGAGCTACGGAGAACGGCCGATTCGTAGCTCAAAGCACAGACAAGGAGAAATCCAAAATGAATATCTTTAGAAAAATTTTTAGCAATAAATCAAACGACAACAAAGAGGTAATTACAATGACAAATACAGAAAAAGCTCTTGCACTTATTAACACATTTTCAACAGGCGACACAGAAAAGGCTTCCGAGCTTCTTGCAGAGGGATACATTCAACACAATCTTGCATACGGCACAGGCAGGGATGCTTTTGTAGGTTCGGTTTCCTACCTTGCATCCGCTCCCGTAAAAACAACCGTAAACAACATTCGTGCTTTCGAGGACGGCGACAAGGTGTTCTTGCAGACGGTTTATAACTTTGCAGGTGCGGGCGAACAGGTTGCGTTTGACATTTTCCGCTTTGACGAAAACGGCAAAATTGCAGAGCATTGGGACAACCTTGCAAACAAGGCAGAGCCTAACCCGTCAGGTCACACACAAACAGACGGCACAAAAGAAATTAAAGACCTTAACAAAACAGAGGCAAACCGTGAGCTTGTAAAGAATTTCCTTTATGATGTAATGCAGGGCAATCGTCCTGAAAAGACACCCGATTACTTTGACGGTGACACTTACATTCAGCACAACACAGGCATTGCAGACGGACTTTCAGGACTCGGTGCAGCACTTGAAGCACTCGGCAAGCAGGGCATTCAGATGATTTATACTACTGTTCATCAAGTGCTTGCACAGGGCAATTATGTGCTTGCAGTAAGCGAGGGAACTTTCGGCGGAGCACCTACATCTTATTATGATTTGTGGAGAGTTGAAAACGGCAAAATCGCAGAACATTGGGATGTAATGGAAACGATTGCCGAAAAATCAACTTGGCAAAATCAGAACGGCAAGTTCTAATGAGCACGAGAACCACGCAAGCCCTTTCTTGCGTGGCTTTCTGCCTTGCACGGAGGGAACAATGAATTATCTTAAATATCTTACGAAAGAAATACATTCAACCGTTATGGCAACTGTGGATGAGAACGGCTTGCCCATAACATGCGCCATAGACATTATGGACTATGACGAAAACGGGCTGTACTTTATTACCGCAAGGGGCAAGAATTTTTATGCTCGATTAAAGCGTGACGGATATGTTTCTTTAACAGGAACAAAAGGCACGGACACGCTTTCTTGCGTTGCAATTTCCGTCAGAGGAAAGGTTGAGGAAGTCGGAAGTGATTATCTTAATAGGTTGTTTGAGAAAAACAGCTATATGAGCGAAATCTATCCCACAAAAGAGTCACGCACGGCTCTTACCGTGTTTAGAATTTATGACGGTTGCGGAGAATGGTTTGACCTTTCAAAAAAGCCTATTGAGAGAGCTTCTTTCTCATTTGGAAAAGGTATAAAAACAATTGACGGCTATTGTATAACGGATAAGTGTATCGGTTGCAAGAAATGTTTGGAAGCCTGTCCGCAAGGATGTATTGATTTTGCAAACGGATACGCAAAAATTATTCAAAGCAGTTGCCTGCATTGTGGAAATTGCTTTAATATTTGTCCCGTAAAGGCGGTTGAAAAATTATGACCCAAGCTGAAAAAAGACAATATTTAATAACAGAATTATTGAACGAGCGATCCGAATACGCAGATATTTCAATTCCGAAAGACGAAACCGAACAGAAGAAATTGCTTCGAGCGTTATTCAATGTTCGTATGCCGTTGCCGATATGTGATGAGTTTCTCGGAGTGCAGGATGAATATTTGCAAGAGGAAATCGCTCAAAAAGGCATAACAAGTATTGACGATTTAGAGCCGATTAAGCCTGATATTTATTTATGGCAGGGCGACATTACAACGCTGAAATGTGATGCCGTCGTCAATGCGGCGAACAGTCAAATGCTCGGTTGCTTTTGCCCGAATCACGGTTGCATAGACAATGCAATTCACACTTTTTCGGGCGTTCAGCTTCGTTTAAAATGTGCCGAAATCATGAAAAATCAAGGTAAAGATGAAGAAACGGGAACGCCGAAAATCACGCCTGCATATAATCTTCCGTGCAAATATATTTTGCACACGGTAGGCCCGATTGTTACAGGCAAATTGACAGAAAAGGACTGCGAATTACTGCGTTCTTGCTATCGTTCTTGCTTGGCACTTGCAGATGAATACAAGCTAAACAGTGTTGCATTTTGTTGCATATCCACAGGCGAATTTCATTTTCCGAACGACAAAGGGGCAAAAATCGCAATCGAAACAGTCGGCGAATACAAAAAGCTGACAAACAGTAAAATTAAGGTGATATTCAATGTTTTCAAGAATTCAGACTATGAAATTTACCGAGAATATCTCGGATAATATAGAAAAATTAAAAGAAAAAATCCGCACGGCTGACGCTGTTGTAATCGGTGCAGGCGCAGGACTTTCCACCGCAGCAGGCTTCACTTACAGCGGTGAGAGGTTTGAAAAATACTTTTCCGATTTTCGCCAAAAATACGGATTTGAGGATATGTATTCGGGTGGATTTTACCCCTACAAAACTCCGGAGGAGTATTGGGCATATTGGAGCAGATACATTTTTGTTAATCGCTATATGGACCCGCCTACCGATTTATACAACAAACTGTATGACTCGGTTAAGGATAAAGATTATTTTGTAATCACAACAAATGTTGATCATTGCTTTCAAAAGGCAGGCTTTGACAAAAAGCGACTTTTCTACACGCAGGGTGATTACGGACTGTTTCAATGCAGTGAGCCGTGCTGTCAGGAAACCTTTGACAATGAGGCTGTTGTTCTTGAAATGTTCAAACGGCAAAAGGATATGAAAATTCCGACCGAGCTTTTGCCTGTCTGTCCGCATTGCGGAAAACCGCTCACAATGAACTTGCGAAGCGATGACAAATTCGTTGAGGACGAGGGCTGGCATCTTGCGTCAGAACGGTATCAAAACTTTCTCCGCACCCGTGCAAACGAAAAAATTCTCTTTCTTGAATTGGGAGTCGGCTACAACACACCGGTTATCATCAAATATCCGTTTTGGCAGATGACGGCGAAAAATCCCAATGCCACCTATGCTTGTATCAATAACGGACAAGCGGTTTGCCCGCCCGAAATACGGCATAAATCCATCTGCCTTGATGTGGATATAACCAAAATTTTTCCTTTTTAGACTGTCGATAAAGCTCCTGAAACACGCCAAAAAAGCCGTAAGTGAAAACGCTTACGGCTTTTACTGTATCAATCAAGTACTTGGTAGTAGCTTGAGGTTTTGCTGATTTTTTCTTCGAATTTGTCCTTTGGCTGTTCTTTTGGTACTTCAATCGGGTATTTGCCCGTAAAGCAACCGTCACAACAATGTGTGCTTGCGCTTTCGGCTAATTTGTGCGTTGATTCCACAGACAAATACGCATGGCTGTCAACGCCGATGACCTTTGCGATTTCTTCAACCGAATTGTATTTGCACGCAATGAGGTTTTCCTGGCTGTCAACATCTGTTCCAAAATAGCACGGATGCTTGAACGGAGGAGATGACACACGCATATGCACCTCTTTTGCCCCTGCTTCACGGAGCAGATTTACAATTCTTGCACAGGTCGTTCCACGAACGATTGAGTCGTCAATCATAATAACACGCTTGCCCTCGATGTTCTCTTTGATGACATTCAGCTTGATTCTGACTGCGTCCTCACGCTGTGATTGATTTGGTTGAATGAAACTTCTGCCGATGTATCTGTTTTTGATAAAGCCAATGCCGTAAGGTATTCCGCTTTCGTTGGCATAGCCGAGCGCCGCATCAAGTCCGCTGTCGGGAACACCGATGACAATATCTGCGTCAACAGGGCTTTCTTTTGCAAGAAATGCACCTGCCTTCATTCTTGCGTGCTCAACCGATGCACCGTCAATTATGCTGTCTGGTCTTGCAAAATAGATGTATTCAAACACACAAAGATTTCCGTTGATTTTGCAATGCGTTTTGTCGGAATGAATACCGTTTGAATCAATCGTGATTATTTCGCCGGGGAGAACATCACGGATTATTTTTGCGCCGACAGTATCAAGCGCACAACTTTCGCTGCTCACACAAATTGCCCCGTCAGCGGTTTTGCCGAAACAAAGCGGTCTGAAACCGTTTGGGTCACGAAAAGCAATCAGCTTTGTGGCAGTCATAACAACGCAGGAATAAGCACCTTTTAGGGTTGGCATAGTTTTTTTTATGGCTTCTTCCGTGCTCTTGCACGAAAGTCGGTTCGAAACGATTTCGTAAGCTATGGATTCCGTGTCGCTTGTTCCGTGGAAGATACCGCCGTTGAGTTCAAAATTCTTGCGGATTTCCATAGCGTTAACAAGGTTTCCGTTGTGTGCAAGCGCAAGATTGCCCTTGATGTGACGAATAACAAGCGGTTGAACATTGTTTATGTTTTTTCCGCCTGTTGTTGAATATCGAACATGACCGATGGCGATATTTCCCATACCCAAATGTTCGAGTTTGTCTTTTGTAAAAACATCGGGTACAAGTCCGTTGCCTTTGTGATGAGCAAACACTCCGTCATCGTTGACGGCTATGCCACAGCTTTCCTGACCTCTGTGCTGAAGCGCATAAAGTGCCAAGTAAACCGATTGTGCAACATAAGAAGTTTTCGGCTCGAATATGCCAAAAACACCACATTCTTCGTGTAAATTATTAAACATTCAAAACACCTCTCTAAAACACAAAATTAAACAAACGATTTTTTGGTTTAATTCGGTGTGTACAGGTTTGCGTACGGTCTTGAAGTTGCAGGCACAAGCTTTTTGAAAGGCTTTGCCATAATTTCCTCAAAATCGGCGTCAAAGTATTTGCAGTATTTTTTTACATAAGATTTTAGCTCTTTTTCGTCCTCGGCATCGAGTTTTTCAACCTTGATGTTGTAGCTCAAATTCTCCTTTGGAAATGTGCCACGGACAAAGATTTTGCCTCCGTGCATACCGCTTGCACAATGAGTTCCGAACAGTTTTTCGCCGTGCTTGATGTCAAGACCGAGGAGCACAATCGTTCCGCCCGCCATATATTCGCCGAGGAATGAACCTGCGTTTTGACCGATGACGAGAACAGGGCGCATTTCCCTAAATTCTTTCATATGAATGCCGCCACGGCACGCAACATTATCTCTGATGTAAATCTGTCCGTCACGCATACCGTAGCCCATAGCGTCACCGCTGTGACCGTGAACAACGATTTCTCCGCCGTTCATTGTGTTGCCGACAGCGTCCTGACAGTTGCCGTACACAACGATTTTGCCACCGTTGAGATAGCACGCCATATCGTTGCCCGGCGTTCCGTATATTTCAATGGTTTTTCCCTCATCAAGAGCACAGCCAATGTATCGCTGTCCGTTAACATCTTTAACGGTGCACTTGTTATGTTTTGAAAGTACAGCCTTGATTTCGTCATTTATTTCTTCGTATCGTCTGAGTCCTGCTTCAATCATAGTGACACCTCCTATTCGCCTGCGTGCTTGATTCCGAGTATTTCAAGTTCTTTTTCGGTCAGTCCTATGCCACGAAGCATAAGCCTGTTGCCACGGAGCGAGTCAACCGAGTTGATGCCCATTCCGCCCATAATTTCCTTGATTTCGTGGTTCCAAGCCGTGATGAGGTTTTCCACTCTTTGATGTGCTTGCTCCGGATTTAATCTTTTTGTGAGTTCAGGTCGCTGAGTTGCAATGCCCCAATTGCACTTGCCTGTGTTGCAAGTTTGGCACATATGACAGCCCATAGCGATAAGCGGAGCAGAAGCAACATAGCAAGCGTCTGCGCCGAGTGCAATAGCCTTGACAATATCGCTTGAACATCTGAACGAACCGCCCGCAACAAGCGAAACGGTCGAACGAATACCCTCGTCCCTCAACCTTTGGTCAGCCGCCGCAAGTGCCAATTCGATTGGAATACCGACATTGTCACGAATTCGGGTAGGCGCAGCACCTGTACCGCCTCTGAAACCGTCAATAACAATGATGTCCGCACCTGCTCTTGCACAGCCTGATGCAATGGCTGCAACATTGTGCACGGCGGCAATTTTTACCGCAACGGGTTTTTGACCGTCGGTTGCCTGCTTCAAGCTCCAAATGAGCTGACGCAAATCTTCGATAGAATAAATGTCGTGGTGAGGAGCAGGGGAAATCGCATCGCTGCCCTCCGGTATCATACGAGCGTTAGAAACTTCAACATTTACCTTTTCGCCCGGCAAATGTCCGCCGATACCCGGCTTTGCACCTTGACCGATTTTTATTTCAATAAATTTGCAGTTGTTCAAGTAATCCTTGTGCACGCCGAATCGTCCCGATGCAACCTGAACGACCGCATAATCGCAATACTCTTTTAAGGCAGAATGAAGTCCGCCCTCGCCCGTGTTGAACAGCGTTCCGAGATTTTTTGCTGCCATTGCAAGCGATTTTTGAGCGTTGAGCGAAATTGAGCCAAAGCTCATTGCCGAGAACATAATCGGGGTTTCAATCATAACTTGCGGAGGCATTTTTGTGGTTGATTTGCCTTTTTTCTCAACTTCAATCTTGTCGGGCTTGCGACCTAAAATTGTTCTGATTTCCATAGGTTCGCGCAATGGGTCAATGGACGGATTGGTTACCTGCGAGGCGTTGAGCAAAATTTTGTCCCAATAAATCGGGTAAGGTTTTGGATTGCCCATGGCAGAAAGCAGGGTTGAGCCTGTGTTTGCCTGTCTGACAATTTCTTGTTGATATTGCGGTGTCCAGTTAGCATTGTCACGGTAGTCGCAAACATATTTTTCAATTCTCAATGCACCGCTCGGGCACATATCAACACAGCGGTGACAAGCAACGCAGTTGTTTGAATTTGACAAAACCGTTTTGTTGTCATCTGCAAAAAAGTGACATTCGTTTATACATTGGGTGACACAACCACCGCAGTTTGTGCACAGATTTTTGTCACGAATTACAGTAAATCTTCTTGGAATGTAGCCTATCATCAGTCGTCAACCTCCTCTTCTTCAATTTCAAGGGGAATGAAAACGGGTTCTGCTCCCGATACGGACCAAACCTTGTCTGGGTCGGGGCAAATAATTCTGATAGCCGATTCTTCACTTGCAAAGTACGCTCTGTCGCCCTTTGTTGCAGCGGTGAGAGAACGGAGTTTCAACCTGTCGTTGATTGCAAGCAAGCCTTTGTTTGAACCGAGGATAACGGAAAACGGACCGTTAACCAACGCTCCGCTGTAAATCGCACGGAGATTGGTGAAGTATTCCTTTTTGTCATCGTCCATTCTGTCAATTTCGTCCCATTCGGGTGCTGTCAAAACATCGGCGGCAACCTCCATAGGCAATTTGTGGTGACGCAGTAAGTGGTCAAATAAATATGTAATAACCTCGGTGTCTGTCTGCATTGTGCAGATGTAGCCAAACTGTTCAATGTATCTTCTGTTGGTGTCGTATGATGAGATTTCACCGTTGTGAACTATTGACCAATCGAGGATATTGAACGGATGTGAGCCACCCCACCAACCGGGTGTGTTTGTGGGAAATCTGCCGTGCGCCGTCCAAAGATAAGCGTCATATTGGTCGAGCATATAGAACTCTCCGACATCTTCGGGATAGCCGACAGCTTTAAAACAGCCCATATTCTTGCCGCTTGAAAAGATATATGCGCCGTCGATTGAATTGTTTACATTTGTCACGCACTGAGCAACATATTCAAGCTCGTCAAGACGGGCGTTTTTCATTCTTACTCGGTTTGCTCTGCCGAAATAACGCCAAATGTCAGGTCCGTTCTCTATGCTCTGCACTTTGCGAGTAGGTATTCTTTCCGCAACATCAATGTTGAAGTGCTTAAACAAAAAATCCTCGCATTGCTTTTTAGCGTCTGCGTTGTCGTAAAATACATGGATGGCATAATCTTCCTTGTGCTCCGGATAAATTCCGTAAGCAGCAAATCCGCCGCCGAGTCCGTTTGACCTGTCGTGCATAAGTGCAATGGATTTGATGATTTCAGAGCCGTTGATTTTGTTGCCCTTCCTGTCAATAATCGCCGCGATTGCACATCCGCTCGGAATTCTAATCTGTCCTTCCTTTAACATATATAACCTCCTAATATACGCAGCAATTGGGCAAGCTTTCGCTCACCCTTTTGCTGTATATTATTTATTCGTATTGTTTGTTTTATTCGCCTTCAATATCCTGAAGTGCGTCATAACCGTGTTCGCCGGTGCGAACTTTCGTCACATCTTCAACATCGTAAACAAAGATTTTGCCGTCGCCGATGTTGCCTGTGTAAAGAACTTTTCTCGCTGTTTCAACAACGGTCTTAACAGGAATTGCGGACACAACCATTTCCAGTTTCATCTTTGGAAGCAGGTTCATTTCCTCAATTTCTACACCACGGTATTTTTTGATGTGTCCTTTTTGAACACCGCAACCCATAACATTTGTGGCTGTCATACCTGTAATGCCGATGCCGTTCATCGCTTCTTTCAATTCTTCAAATTTTGAAGGGTTGAAAATCATAACTATCTTTGAAAGCACAGCGTCTGTTTTTGTTGTAAATGTTTCAACAGGGATTGCCTTTTCAACAGATTGTGCAGGCTCAGCGGAACTGATAAGAACGCTTGTCGGCACAAAGTCTGCATATGCAGACGGCAAATTGTGTTCTGTTGAATCAAGACCTTTGATTTCTTCTTCTGCCGTAACACGAAGTCCGTTTGTCTTTTTGATAAGAGTAAATACAATTATCATTGTGATGACTGCCCATGAGGCAACCGCAACAAAGCCGAGCAACTGAATTCCCAATTGTTTGAAACCGCCGCCGTAAAACAAGCCTTTTCCGACTCCGTCATATCCTCTTGAGAAAAGACCGACTGCAATCGTGCCCCAAACACCGTTTGCCAAGTGAACGCCGACAGCGCCGACAGGGTCGTCGATATGGAGCTTCTTGTCAAGTCCTTCTACAACAACTACAACAAGTATGCCCGAAACCGCACCGATGATAATTGAGCCAAAAGCGTCAACACAGTCGCACGGAGCCGTGATTGCAACCAAACCTGCAAGCGAAGCGTTGAGCGACATCGAAACATCAGGCTTTCCGTCTTTAATCCAAGTGAAAATCATTGTTACACATGTGGCAGTTGCCGGTGCAAGTGTTGTTGTGAGGAATATTGATGCAAGTGTGTTAACATCCTTTGCGGCAGCGCCGTTGAAGCCGTACCAAGCAAACCAAAGAATGAAAACGCCGAGCGCACCGAGTGTCAATGAATGTCCCGGAATAGCTTTTGCCTTTTTCTTTCCTGTTTTCTTATCAACAACATATTTGCCGATACGAGGGCCGAGGAATATCGCACCGATAAGAGCAGCGATACCGCCAACCATATGAATTGCCGTTGAACCTGCATAATCGTGGAATCCCATTTTTGCAAGCCAACCGTTTGAATTCCAAATCCAGCCTGCTTCAATCGGATAAACAACTGCCGAGATAACAGCTGAATAAATGCAGTACGAGCTGAATTTTGTTCTTTCTGCCATAGAGCCGGAAACAATAGTTGCGGCTGTTGCACAAAAAACAAGGTTGAATACAAAGTTTGACCAATCTGCACTTGATGAAGTGTAATCTGTCAATAATTTAAGTGTAGGTAAACCAAAGAGTCCGGCTACATAATTTTCGCCAAACATCAAGCCATAGCCGATGAGGATAAACATCAAAGCACCGATGCAGAAATCCATAAGGTTTTTCATTATGATATTTCCGGCGTTCTTTGCTCGTGTAAATCCGCTTTCAACCATGGCAAATCCACATTGCATAAAAAATACAAGTGCGGCGCCAATCAAAAACCAGACTCCAAAAACATTATCTGCAATTGCAGTAAAAATTGAATCATTCATATTTAGTTTCTCCCATAGTTTGTTATAGACATAGAGTGGAATTAATGCAGAGCTCGAAAACCGCAATGTGCCGAGCATTAATTAAGTTGAGCATCCTCAAGATATAATCTCAAGGATGCCGCTTAAAATGAGAACGACTAATAAAGTCGTAAGAGAGGGTAAATTAATAGTTAATCATATAGTGATTAATCTCCCACTGCGAAACAGAGGTTTTGTAGCTGTCCCATTCAGCCTTTTTGCCTGAAATATAGTTTGAATATACATGATTGCCAAGAGTTTCTTTAACAAATGGATCTGCCTCAGCAGCCGCAATAGCTTCGGCAAGTGAACCCGGCAAGCACTTGATTCCTTTTGCGTGTAATTCCTCATCGGAAAGAGCAAATACATTTTCGTCATATGCAGGAGCAGGCTTCAAGCCCTTCTTGATTCCGTCAAGTCCTGCGGCAAGGCAAAGTGCCATTTCAAGATATGGATTGCAGGTTGGGTCAGGACAACGAAGTTCAACTCTTGTGCCCTTGCCACGAGAAGCAGGAATACGAACAAGGCAACTTCTGTTTGATGTTGACCACACGAGATATGACGGAGCTTCGTAGCCCGGAACCAATCTCTTGTAGCTGTTTACTGTTGGGTTGCTGACAACTGCAATGCCCTGGATGTGAGCCATAATGCCTGCAATAAAGCTGTAAGCTGTATCTGAAAGACCCAATTCGCCGTTAGGGTCGTCAAAAACATTTTTGCCTGTTTTGAGGTCGTAGAGCGACATATTTGTGTGCATACCCGAGCCGTTGATACCCTCGATAGGCTTTGCCATAAATGTTGCGTGCAAACCGTGTTTGGTTGCGTAGGTTTTGACAACATGTTTAAAGGTCATAACTCTGTCTGCCGTTGTCATAACATCGCCGAACTGGAAGTCAATTTCGTGCTGACCCTTTGCAACTTCGTGGTGCGAAGCCTCGATGGTGTAGCCCATTTCTTCAAGTGCAAGGCAAATATCTCGTCTGCAATTAGAGCCTGTGTCGATAGGGTTGAGGTCAAAATAGCCTGCCTTGTCGTTGGTTTCAAGTGTCGGTGTGCCGTCCTCATCTGTGTTGAAGAGGAAGAACTCACACTCGGGTCCGACATTGAATCCGTAACCCATTTCGGCAGCCTGGTCAATGACTTTCTGCAACACATTTCTCGGGTCACCCTCAAAAGGTGTAACATTGTCTGCTTTGTAAACGGAGCAAATCAAACGAGCCGTCTGTGCATTTTGATGCTTGCGCCATGGGAAAATTGCCCAAGTGTCAAAATCAGGATGCAAATACATATCACTTTCATCAATTCGAACAAAGCCGTCAATTGATGAGCCGTCAAACATACAATTGTTGTTAAGCGCTTTTTCAAGCTGTGAAAATGTAATTGCCACATTTTTCATAATGCCAAACAAATCGGTAAACTGTAAGCGAATAAACTCAACACCGTTTTCTTTGGCCTCTTTCAAGATTTGTTCCTTTGTGTACTTACTCATAATACACACCCTCCTATAGTTATATTGTTTTATAAACCGCATAAACCGCAAAGCAGTCTATAAAAAAGCAAAGCGAGGGAGTTCCACCTGTTGGAACTTCCTCGTTCTTTCTATGTTTTCATAATACGCCGATGATTTTTATTTGTCAATAAAAAATTTTATGTTTGTGCAATTTCTATATACAACCCCCTGTTTTCGGGTTTTGTATTCGTGAAAATTATAAAAAATTTTCCTCCGAAAAACCTCGAAACCCTTTGTTAGAGTGACTTTGCGATAGCAACGCACAAATTATTTTTTATATATGGATTTGAGAAATTTAATTATTTGATTTAAACATTCCTTGTGGTTTTGCTATTAGAACGTTCTTCTTTTAATTTCCTCATTTAATTCATACAAGGCTGTTTTATCCAAATCAAAATGCAATAGTTCTTTTGCTTCGGTATAGTTGCACCATTTAAATTCCGTATGTTCATCTGATATAACTATATCTTTTTTATCTAAATTTACTGAAAATGTAAAAACAGGAATAACTGATTTCTCTCCCCAAGTTTGACGCACTTTTTCAGAAAAGTTTTCTACAGAAATATAACCCATAGAAACCAATTGTCTATAGTTGCTGTTGGGAGAAATACTTGCTTCTTCTAAACTTTCACGAATTGCTGCTGTTCTTGGCTCTTCGTCGTCTTCTCCTCCACCGGCAATAAATTGCCAAATATTCATATCAGCTCTTTTAAAAATGCAGTATTCAACATTATTTTCATAGATATAATACGGCAACACTAATACATTATACGGTGCTCTGCTCATTGAATTTTATCCTTTATAAACATCAAAAATTTATTAAATATCAGCATGATACTAATATATGAAGTCATTCATATAAACTATTTATATCTTCAAAGTCGTTAATTTTATCTAACCAATACATACCAAGCACTCGTGGCCATTTGTTTGTGTTGCAGATAGTTGTTGCATTTATATTACCCATATGGCAATGAAAGTGTCTAAATTGACCTAAAATTAATGATAATCTGTTATACTCACACCCTTCGGGTTTTTCGTATAAATCCTCATCACTTAACGAATTTAAATAGTCCATTATTTTCTCTTTGATTGTTTCAAAATAATCAATTAATAATTCTCGTGATAACACCTTTTGATTATCAAAATCATCAAGACTATTCAATTTAGGTTCATGAAAATCCGGTTCATTATATATTTCAGGATTAATGTACCATTGATCCAAAGAATGTAAAGTATGGTATACATGTTTCCATATTGGCATATCGCATAAAATCATATCCATATCACATGTTTTTAATGTAATCGAAAAATTATAAAACATTAAATTCGTATGCTCAATAATAGTATTTATTAAAATATCGCTCATAAATTATCTCCAATCTTATTAATGTAAATACCGTTGTGACAGTCTTGCTAAACTTGATTATTGTTGATTTTTTATTTAGGTTTTTACCCTATGTGTTAATTATATCACAACATAATTATTTTAGCTATAATAAAAAACGCTTGGGAGAGGAATCCCAAGCGTAATTTTTCATCAAATTTTTGCGGTTGTGTCAAGACTGTTAAAAGTCCTGAAAGCCTTTATTAGAGAGCCTCTGCGACAGCAACTGCGCAAGCTACGGTTGCGCCAACAATGGAATTGATTAAATATATTGTTTAATTATTCATCTATTATTTTATTACTAACTACCTTTCCTTTTTTATCAATTATTACACTATATTTTGTTCCGGTTTCAATTTGTGTAATTAATTCACATTTTCCACCATTAAAATGCCCAATTTCTTGAACATTTTTAAGATTGAAGTCAAATGCTTTACTTCCGTTAGTATTATAAAACGAACCGGTTTGATACGTTCCACTTGAGTAGAAATAGCCATCGCTGATTTGCTGGACATAACTTGACCAGCCATTATTACGAGTTAGTTTTTTTGAAAATAATTTTTTTGTCTCAAATGTTTCGGGATTTAATAATTTTACATCTAATTTATCAACAGCATCTTCTGCTATTCTGTAATCGTAATCAGTTAGTTCACTTATTACAACGCTATTTCCAAGAGTGTAATTTTTCATATCATCCATCATTACATTATTAATAATTTTGCTTTTGTTAGATTCAACATTCCAAAAAACAATAGTTTGCAAATTATCCTCAACAGTGCTATGGGCGTTACGTGGAGCGCCCAACAAATAGAAACTTCCCTTGCCAATATATCCGAATCTGCTATAAAAATCATAATTATCATTTGCGACGGCATTTTTCAGTGTTCCAAAACCCTCAAGAACATATTCGTTTTTTAGCGATTGATTTCCGTAAATGCAATTATATTCATCTATAAATGGGATTTCATTAGTCATTTCTATAAGCCATTCATTATTCTTAATAACTCCCATTCTAATTTGGCTGCCTTGATAATCTTCATAGTCCTCACCAACGAGTTGATAACAAGTGCCATCATTGTCATAACCAGTTGATAAAATATACTGGCAACTGTCCGCAAGTACGGTAGTTTGATTCTCGTCTTCACTGTTTTCGGTTTCATCATTAGAATAATTTTCATTTTCGTCAGTGTAAGCGTCATTGTTATTGTAATCTGTATTGTCTTTATTGTTGATTGATAAAATAAATGTAGTTATTCCAATTAAAAATACAATACAAACAATAATTATCGCAATAGTTTTATTTTTTAGCTTTTTCATTTTAATTCTCCTTTTTACTAAATGTGCGTATGTGCCCACCTATTCACGACTAAAGCATAACATAATAATTGTAAAAAGTCAATATGGGGGTGGTACTATATGGGTAAAATAAAATATTGCACTAACAATAATATAAGAGATAAAATAGGTAACAATATCGTTGAACTTAGAAAGTTAAAAGGAATGAAACAATCGGAGTTGGTAGCTAAGTTAAATCTTATCGGTTGTACCGTTGATAGGTATGCAGTTTCGTCAATAGAAAATAATCATTCTTTTGATATTAACCTTATTGCCGATATAAAAGATGTTCTAAATTGTTCTTGGGATGAATTATTAAAATAAAAAACTATAAACAATTCTTTATTAAAAATAGTATGTTATAATAACTGTTATTTCTAATAAATTTTTCAACAAAATAACCGCCCGGTATTACCCGAGCGGTTTAGTAATTATTTACTTATTTGTTTTGATTAAAGAGCCTCTGCGACAGCAACTGCGCAAGCTACGGTAGCACCAACCATAGGATTGTTACCCAATCCAAAAATCATATTTATTTTTGTGTATTTGTGTTTAATCGTATCTTCCGAAACCATTGCTATCACTGCGTTTCAGAGTTATTTGTTTGAATTTTGTATCTTTTTGTGTTTCGCTGTATTCTGCTGTATTTTGGCGAATATTTTTCATTTTGACGAATATTTGGCGAATTTGTCACGCTGTTTTCCCAAGTCAAAATGCTTATATTATATTCCTTGCAAGGAACAAAAATAAATAACTTCTAACCTCGTATGATGGCAAAATATTAATTATATTGCAATTAAAGTTAATTTTTGTTATCATAAATATAAAGTTACGAAAGGAGTAGGCTATGGGCAACAACGATTGGTATTCATATACGATTATGCACAAGGACACAGAGGTTGTTACTGTTTACAGCGACGGTGCTTGTGAAATTCACAATCTTGATTTTATGCCATATAATCTTTATTTGATAACCGATAAAGATGACATTAGGTCAAGAATGAATAATCTTGACAATTTCTATCATTGGTGCGCTTCCAGAGTGCTTACTCTTGACAGAAAGTATGCTAAAGAAATTTTAAACAGCATCGGTATGAAACAAGCTGTGTCTGACCGTGACAGAGCAGAAATTGCAATTACTTATCACGGACTTTCAATGACAGATGTATATTGGATAAAAGCTGACGAGGATATTTCTTTTGATGCCATCAATTTGTACGAGCACTCACTTTCCAACGCATTTGTGGATGTTTCTCTTTGTGGCAAGCAGTTGACTGCTGACAACAGCGAATTAATCGGCAAAGAGGATGTCGCAGGCGACATTGGCACAATGGGCGTTGCACCAAAAGCTTGGGTAAGAGAGAACGGCAACTTCTATCTGTATAAAGACGGTGACATTCGTGATGTCGATGCCGAGTTGCTCGCAAGCAAAATAATTGATTGCTTTGATGTTGAGCATGTGCAATATTTTGAGGGCGAATACGACAACAACAAAGTTAGCATTTGCAAGATTTTCACTTCGTTGAATTATAGCATTGTTCCGATTGAGCATATCGAAATTTACTGTGCCAACAATGATATGACCGTTTTTGATTTAGTTAATCAATATGACAGTTATTCATATCATATGATGAATATAATCGATTATCTTGTCGGAAACACCGATAGGCATTGGGGCAACTGGGGCTTCCTTGTTGACAATTCAAACAATAAGATTGCAAAGCTGTTTCCGTTGATGGATTTCAACAAGGCTTTCAATTCCTATGACATTCTTGACGGTGTAAAATGCCAAACAACACCAAAAACGATGTCGCAACTTGAGGCTGCTGTCGAAGCGGTTAAGGCAATCGGACTCAATCAAATCCACGAGATTAAAAAGGAGTGGTTTAGCTCCGAGGAACAATACAATATGTTCTGCCGACGACTAAATGTTTTGAACCAAAATTTGATATAATTATATTAAAAGTAATATTGAGCTGTAAATGGCTTTTGCTGTTTGCAGCTTTTTATACCCTAAAAGGTATATTTTATATTTCCAAGTAAACAATATACCCGATAGGGTTTATAATTGAAATAATTTCATTGACATTGTACCCTAAAGGGTGTAGAATAATCATAGATAATAACTACAAGGAGTAGTAATATGAACCCGATTGCGGAATTTGTAAAAGAAAATAGAAAAGCTGCAGGACTTACGCAGGAACAATTTGCATTGCGTTCGGGTCTTGGACTTCGCTTTGTTCGTGAGCTTGAGCAAGGCAAGGAAACCGTGCGTATGGACAAGGTAAATGTTGCGCTTGCAATGTTTAATGCACAGGCTGTTGCCGGAAAGAAGGAAGATAAATGAGCGTTTTCAGAACAGCCTATGTTTATGTGAGAAATACCTTTGCCGGTGTCCTCAAGGAAACAGATAACGGTTACTCATTCAAATATGATACAGATTATTTGCAGAGTAAAAATGCGTCTGCCGTTTCGCTTACCTTGCCATTGCAGGCGGAAGAATACACATCAAAAACATTGTTTTCGTTTTTTGACGGGCTTATTCCCGAAGGTTGGCTTCTAAAAATTGTAACCGATAATTGGAAAATCGACAGTCACGACCGCTTTGGGGTTTTGCTCATAGCCTGCAAGGATGGAATCGGCAATGTTTCAATAAGGGAGGAAAAGGAATGAATTGTTTATGTTGTGGCAAACCTTTGCGCACACCGGACGAAACAGGTTGGCACAAGGCTTGCATTAAACGCTTTTTCGGCACAACTAAGCTTCCCGAAATTGAAATTGACGATAAAACATTAAATCTTTTGGCAACCGAAACTACCAATAAAGGCTTTACCGTTCCGGGCGTGCAAAAGAAGTTATCTTTGCACCTTGTCAGCGACAGCCGCAAGCCAAGATTAACGCTTGTAAACTATCCGACAGGCTATATCCTCAAGCCGCAGGTTGCGGAGTTTGAAGCATTACCCGAATCGGAGCAGCTTATAATGACAATGGCAGATATGGCAGGAATTTCGACCGTTCCGCATGCACTCATAAAAGGCGATGCAGGGCTTGCGTACATCACAAAGCGAGTTGACCGTAATCTTACAGATGATAAGATTGAAATGCTCGCTATGGAGGATTTTTGCCAGCTTGATTTAAGACTTACCGAGGACAAATACAGAGGTTCATACGAGCGTTGTGCAAAGATAATCAAGCAGTATTCATCGAGGGTTGGCATTGATATGGCAGAGTTTTATATAAGGCTCGTTTTCTGCTTTATTGTTGGCAATTCCGATATGCACCTAAAGAATTTTTCACTTATTGAAACCGCTGAGGGTTCGGGCGAATATGTGCTTTCTCCTGCTTATGATTTATTGCCGGTTAATGCAAATATGCCTGCCGATAAAGAGCAATTCGCACTTGCTATGAACGGTAAAAAAATGAATATCCGCAAAGGCGATTTTCTTAAATTTGCCGACACCTGCGGAATCGCTCGCCAAACCGCCGAAAAGCTTATTGAAAATCTTGTTAAGCTAACACCAAAATGGATTGCAATGTGTGAAAACTCTTTGCTCCCCGATGAGTTGAAAGATAGATTAAAAAAGATAATTACCGAAAGAACGGAAGTCTTGCAATAATAAATTTGATAAGAGCTTTGGTGCAAATAAGTCTTTAAAAAACGAAAAATGCTGTAAGTCCGATACTTACAGCATTTTTTAAACCTTACCGTCAACATTCGTGTTGCCACCTCCGTTTTTATTAAAAGAGAAAGCATAATTTGGTTAATTATATTTTTTGATGTTTTGTTGACGAAATATGTTGATATTTTCAACATATTTCAAAATGAAGAAGTGCAGAAATACGAAGATTATATGAAAGATGTTTTTGATATAGAATCGTATTTAAAATAAAACCCAATAAATAATCCTCCTACGGTATTATTTGAACTGCCATAGGAGGATTATTTTTATACAAACGATATTGCCCAAATCAAACTCAATATCGTTTTTCAGATATTTTTATAGATTATAAAATAAACATCTTTGAAAAAATTGTTATCGGCAATCGGTGCTTTTTTTACAGTCTTTAAATACAACGGCAATAAAAATGATCTCAACGATTATCAACGGAAAATAATTGGTCAAAAACATTTTAAAAGTCAAGATTTCAAAATTTTCATACAAAAGAAAGACTTTGGTACTGCTGACAAAAGTGTTTATCAAATCGTACAATAACAAAACCATTATAGTTATCGGTGCGGATTTTGAAAAAAACATTACAAACATAGATAATCCGTAATAAAAAACAGCTACACTTAAAATCTTAAAAAGAAATCCTATCAAATCATCTATGCAATAAAAATGCAAAAGTATCACTGCCAAAGCATTAATCAAAAAACACAAAAAATATACTATCGTAGTTTCAAATCGTTTTTTATTGCCGTAAAAGAAAAACACATCTTTCGTTTTTTCCGAGAAAAATATTTCCGCCACAAAAACACTTGTCCATACGGAAAACATCGGGAAAAAGAAAAAAATAATTTTTTCTATATCTATTACCATATCATTGTTATTTAACTTATATATAAAAAAATTAAACAACGGCACAATCAGGTTAATGATTACTATGGGCAGAATCCATAATCCGTGAATGGATTTCAAAAAGTATTTGTGTTTTTTCAACTCAGATTTTCTATAAAGCATATATAACCATCCTCTACTGTGGGAGCAAGCGGCAAAGCATCAATTTTGTTTAAACAAATAATTTTTTCATATGTCTTGCCGTCAATATAAATCGTTCCCATTGAATAAAAAGGAGCATCGATATCATCAGCGCTGTTGACTGCAAAAACTTTTCCGTTTGCTACATTAGCCAATTCGTCACAAGAGTTAAATTGTGTAATAACCCCGTTTGAGAGAATCAATATTTTATCGCATAAGGATTCTATGTCGGTTATTATGTGCGTTGAAAGAACAACACATCTGTCTTTTTTTATTTCTCTGACAACATTTTTGAAATTCAATCTTTCTTCAGGGTCAAGACCTGCTGTCGGTTCATCAAGCAAAACAATGTCCGGATTTCCTATCAATGCCTGCGCAATTCCGAGTCTTCGTTTCATTCCGCCTGACAGTTTTTTTACAACAGTATCTTTTTTAGAAAAAAGATTAAGCGATTTCAACAGATTGTTGATTTCGTCATCTGTAATGTCATAATCCTTTAAATTTGCAAAAAACTGCAAAACTTCATACGAAGTAAGTTCATTAAAAATTTCAAAATTTTGCGGAAGATAGCCAATGTGAGTCAAATAATCATTTGTTTCTTTAACGCCGTCTGAATAAGTGATGCTTCCGCCGTTAAGTTTTTCTATCTTGGTTATGCACCGCAACAAAGTGGTTTTGCCGCTTCCGTTTCTGCCCAGCAAGCCGTATATGCAATTTTCAAGCTGAACATTGACATTATCAGCCACAACGATAGATTTGAATCTTTTATTAATACTGTTAAGCTTCAACATACAATCACCTCAATTCGCAAAGAAATTCCGAAAAACTTCTCTCGTCAGCATTATCAATCAAATAATTATTTATTTTTTCAAGCTTTTTACCATTATTATCATTTTTTAAAACTTCTTCCAAAATAGGAATTGCTTTTTGTAATTCTTCGGAAGAATTCTCTTTTAAGAACTCAAAGTATTCGGGATAATTCATATAAGCGTTTACGGCGTCGTATAACTCCATCTTGTTTGCACTGATTTTGGAAACAAAGCTCAATCTGTCTATATCGTCAATCGACGCTGTTATCATATAATCGTTGAAAGTTTTTACAAATTCAATATCTTCCAAATTTATATCGGGAATAATAAATATTTTTTTGATGTTCGGATTTTCCGAAACAAAAGTTTCTAATTTTTCGTTAATGGTGTCGCTGTTATACGCATCGTTAAAATACGGATAATAAATCTGAGTTTCATTGATTGCAACACAATTAATAAATCCGCTTAACAATGTTAACGAATCACTTTTTCCTTTGAATTCGTTATTAGTTCCGCTCTCCAAATTACATTGCACTTTCTTCAAAGAATGAACAGTAACATTAAAATCAGTTTCATACGGAAGTGATAAATTATCAAACCCGGAATATGAATGTGTGCTATATATTTCGTTAAATCCCGGAATTGGATAAAACGCAAAATTCCCCGGAAGAAATACAGATAAATAATTGCTGTAATATTTATCGCAAGAGCCATGGTAATATATTTTTATCAGTTTGGATTTTGAAGTGTTTTTTATCGTAAGATAATCCGAATCTCTTGTAAAATCCAACTCATCATTGTTACTGTCGGTGATTTTACTGATTTTATATCCGTGATACAAAGTGAATTTGTATTCGTCTTTAACGTCATCTGTTTTGATTGTTGCAACGGCGTTTAAGTCGTTTCTGAAATCAAACTCCAAGTCGTAACTGTCTACCCTAAAATCGGCTGGTTCCGAAACTTGCTCATTGTTCTCATAATATCTTTTATCTGCCGACACGCCCGAAGCGCTCAAATTCATTTGCGGAGCAGAAAACGGCAATATATATCCGACTAATGCTATTACACACAGGCAAGAACAAATCGTGCTTTTTAATATCTTGTTATTCTTTGAAATTTCATTATCGGTTAAACAGTAAAAAAGCAATGCCAAAAATATAAAAAACAATATTTGAGATAGCTTGTCCAAAGTTATTATATATCCCGAATGCATATTTGGAGTCCAACCGATTGAAGCGGGAGCTATGTTGAAAAATTTAAGGGATTTCGTTATGTCTGTGCCGGTTGAATTATAAACGCCGACAGAAAGCGAGTCCATAAGGTTTGTTTCCGATATAGCTATAATAAGCATAATGATATATGAAACAAATCTGCCCTTTATCTTCGACAGCAAAAAGCCAATAAATATTGCAGACAAAATGCACAGCAAAAAGTAAATTATCAAAACAACTAAAGTATGTATTACTAAAGAGAGCGAAAACTGTTTATTCGCAAAAATATAAATAACATTAAACAACAAAGCCTCTGCAAACAGCAACAAATCATACAAAAAAATTGATTGCAACTGATTTTTATATACACACTTCATACCTTTTTTGGTAATGCATATAGGCTCATAGTACCTATTGAGTTTGTAACAACATTCAAATGTGAAAAATATAAAGAATATTATTAAATAAGGCAATGTGTATAATGTATTACCTAACATATACAAAGATGGGATGTTAACATCATTTATACAAGAAATAAACGAATACAATAAAAACGCAGAAAACGACAAAACCATAAGGCTAATCAATATCTTATAGAATTTATTTCTTTCTATCGACTTTTTTTGCAAATATAAATTTGTCATAAAATCACCCTCTTTTAAGTATGCAAAGTGTTCTTGCTCTGCTCAAACACAATAACATCCATTTCGTTCATATTTACGATATTGCCCAAATCAAATCAATATTATATGCCGAATATTATTTAAAATGATAAAAGCATCAAAACAAATTGTTTAAGTTTGTTACTTTGCTTTATTATAATTTCTCTCTGATTAATCTCTTCATTACACTTAATCCCTTTATTTTTTCATTTTGTGATAAGAAAATATAAACGACCCAAAGTTTCAGTTTTTTTCATAAATGCTCACTCTAAATTTTGTGCAATTTTAACAAGCTCATCTTTTTCTATATTTCCTGTTATCATGTAAATATAATTTCCGTCATTAAAGATTATTCCTTTTGCATTATTATTAGACCTAAAGTAAACAGCATCAGCACCGTTAATCTTGATATTTTCTTGTTCATAATGCTCTGTATCAAAACTTATTCTACTTGATAATTCAAGTTTTTCAGCAACAAAAAATCTATCAGAATTTTCATAATCTTCAATATAATAATGATTTGAAACATAATCTTCATCTTCAACTTTTTTAAACCCGTCAGGAATATAATTTACTTTAAAGGATTTTACTTTTTTGGCTTTTTTTGTATCAATCACATTATATTCTGAATGATTAGAAAATTTATCGACAATATATTCTCTGCTTGTAGGAATTGCAAATACCGTTGTTGCAACAGATAATAAAATCGCTGCTATCAATAAAAATTTAAGCGTTTTCTTTGACAACTTATGTTTATTATTCTGCTCCGATTGGAACAACTCTTTCATTTTGTCATTATACTTTTTACTGAATTTATGCGGTGGAATTTCATCAGGAAATGAGTCAATCCAATTCTCACAAGAAAGCAGGCAAACATCTTCAAAATTGTTCATTGATAATTTCCCTCCTTCAAATTCTTTTTCAACTTTTCTTTTGCGTATTGAATTTTTTTGCGAATATAAGAATCTTTGACTTTGTATATCTCGGCTATTTCACTGCTTTTATAACCGTATATGTATTTTAGATATAAAAGCACCTTACTTTCTTCGTCTAACACTTTATCAAATACATATAATAATTCTACTTTTTCAAAGTTTTCAAAATATTTTAAATCAGTCAAATCATTATTTTCTTCTGTTGAAACAGTATTTATTTTGTTAGATTTATTATATATGTCAATAGCAAAGCCTGTAACAATAGTTGACAAATAGCATTTGGTTCTTTTTGATTTAACCTCATCAACTTTTTCAAAATGCTTGGCAACATAGAAAAATGTTTCCTGAACGCAATCCTCTGCATCCTCTATACTGTTTGTCCTTTTGAGTGCTATCCAATACATCAAATCTTTGTATGTCTCATATAACTCGGCAAATTTATCTTTGTCCGATTGAGTTTCAAGCAGATTTAAAAATATTCCTATCATATACACTATATCCCTATAAAATCTATTTTTGTGATAACAAATCTTAATTAAATTAAAAAGCATTATACGTATTTTGTTAATAAGTTTTGCCGAAATGCAAAATAATATGGCATAATTGCAAGATTTCAATTTGTTTATTAATATTTATACTAAATACAAATCAATACCGTTTATTTTATTGATTTCGCAAATTTAATTGCAGTTTCAATATCGCTTTCCAAATAAATATTATATTCTGTCAAATTATCTCTATATATTATTGAGCAACTGTCATCACGTTCAAATATCAATATATCCATACCGTTAGAAGAAATTGTTTGTCCTGAAACAACTCCCATTTCAGACCAACTTCCTACAAATTGATAATCGTTATTAAATTGCCTAATCATCATTTTTCCATATTGATTTTTATATTTAAAATGGACTATGGCATCTGATGAAACAGTATTGTCTTCTGATGAATAATCAATATTCGCAATCGAACAGTTTTCTGTTATCATCTCCTTTGGAAAAGTTACAGGTGAAATATTATGTTCAGCAAGTTCTAAAGCCAATTGACTGTTTGACAAATTATACATATCTGCTTTGGTGTTAGCAAACTCTAAAGTCATATCAATTTCTGCGTTTCCGTTAATAAGTTCGGCAATCTTTTGCGGAATATTAAAATTGAACACTTGAGCAGATACTGCCAATGTTGAAACAGTAACAAATACAAACAATGCAGCAATAAGCAATACCTTAATCGGTCTTTTTGTTTTTTTTCTGACAGCTAATACCGTATTATTAATTTCATTATTTCTCTTTATTTCTAATAAATCATAGCAGAGGTCAACATAATCCATATCCACTTCTGTATTTTCTTTGTTTAATTCTTCTGTTATAAGGTCTAATATTTCTTCTTCAGTTAATTTGATTAAGCCGGAATTAATCATTTCATACAATTCATTTTTACCAAACTTATTATTCACTTTGCGTCCCCCTATCTATATAGTGTCAGAAAAAATAAAAACAGGAACAAAAAGTTTAACTTTTTTCATAATCTTTTATCATTTTCAAAATTTTCTTTTTTAGTTTGGCGTGTCTTTTGCCTACTGTAGAAGAATCTAAACCCAATGATTTACTTATTTCAACAAAAGATTGTTGTTTCCAATAATGAGCAATATATAAATTTTGTTCGTCTTTATTTAATGAAGATACAATTTTAACAGCTCTTTTTTCGATAGTTTCATCTGTAACCATATTATCTACATAATCGGGATTATAGTAAAGGTTGTTTTCTATTGCTTTATCTTTATCCTCATTATTTAAAAAATCATATTCGTTTCGCTTTAATTTATCTCTTATTATCTTATTATTGTAATTCATTGTTACTTGATATAACCAAGCCCGATAATTACTTATTTTAATTCCTCGCAATAAGTTTTCATATAAAGCAACATATGTATCCTGAACGCAATCACGAGCATCTTCGTAGCCTAATTGAAAATGTAATTGACAGTGCTGTATTAACTTTTCACGATAAATTTCACAATCTTCCATTATCTTATTGATATTATTTTTATCAACAGGAACAAGATTATCTTTTAATTCTGTTTTACTCAAAACGCTCTCCTTGAATTCAACTATTGTAAATGCCATTTAACAATGATATTTTTCAAACAGTCTTAATTTTTGCAAAACACCTAATTAAATTAAAAAGCATTACACATCTTTTGTCAAGAGGGTTCACCGAAGTGCAGAAATACGAAGATTATATGAAAGATGTTTTTAATATAGAATCGTATTTAAAATAGAATACAATAAAAATTCTCCTATGGAATGTTTGAACTGCCATAGGAGGATTTTTTATACAAACAATATTGCCCAAATCAAATCAATACCATTTATTTCACCAACCATCAGAACCGTCCACTATATTATCATCTTTGCCAATGTCGGTTGAACTTGTTGTGATAACATTTGCAGATGAAAACTCGGTGATTTGTGCATATGGTTTAATGTATAACTCTTTCATTATTAAGCCTCCAACAATTTATTAACCGCGTTTTTTGTGTTTTGATCTATTTCATCGTCGGCGAGGACAAGATCTGCAACTTCGCCGAAAGAGCCTTTTAATGTGTTTGAATAGAAATACATTCCGTCTATATAAACATATGCTCTTGCAGTAATTTCTCTGTTATAATACTGCTTTGGTATATTGGAAATAACCAGATTAAACGATGTTGTGCCGTCATTTTCAGTTCTGTTAGGTGCCAATGCTTCTTTGACATTTTTACCGTCAACAGTTTCTATTGACAAATTATCCGCGCCCTTTTGACTGTAGATAAACCCATATTCAACATCATTTGCAAGACTTTCTATTTCGCTGATATTATTCCAAGTGAAGCCAAAACGAATACCGGCAACAGATGTACATATCGACCTGCCTAAATCGGTTACATTGATTGGATTTTCTATGCTGTCATTTCTACTGTCACATGGTATAAATTTCAATCCTTCTTTAACATAATACCAATTATTTTTCGCCCATTTTTCAGCATATGAATCTTTAGGAGCGATAACCGTATATTTACCGTTTATACTGCTGTCTTGTATGGTTCCTTCTGTTAAGCAATCCGAAAGATAAAGAGTGAAATCGTCTTTTTTCGGATAATAAATATCATAGTTTGTGTTCATTTTTTCAAGTTTAGGGGCATAAATGAAGTTTAAATTAAGACATCCTCTTAAATCTGAATAGTAATTGAATTGTGTTGCTTGCGGTGTATAAATATATTCAAGCGCAGGGATTCTTCCGTTATTTATCTCCATCATACCATTATCATCAAATGTAAAAGACGGCACTTTGTCTATTTTTGGAGCATAAATATATTTTAGCGAAAAGCAATTTGTAAATTCCGCATCACTCATAGAAGCCAATTTTTCTGCACTTTCAATATTCAAATACTCTAATTTATCTCCGGCAAAATCGCCGCCGGCTAATGTTTTGCAACTTGGAAGATTAATTGTTTTAGCCGCCGCATTTCTAAATGCGTTTCCCCATAATTTTGTACAATTAGTTAAATCTAATGTTTCAAATAAAGAATCTTCAAAGCCGCCGGATTCAACTTCTTCAATTTGTGTAAAATCCATTTCCTTGGGAAGTGAAGCACAGTTTGCAAATGCTCTTGTGCCGACAATTGTTACGAGAGGAATATTAATTTCAGACAATAGTTTACAGTCTTTAAATGCGCCCATCAACCGGTCAACCTTGGGAAGATTTGCAGATTTAATCGGTGTGTTTTCAAATACCCTATGGCAATAGATTAGGTTTGGAAAATTCGCTTCTGATATACCTGTGCCTGACAAAGCTCCTATTCCGTCAGTATATCCGCCGGAACTTGCACCTATCAGACTTTCGGTAAAGGATAGTTTTGTCAGCATACTGCAATTGTAAAACGTGGCATCATTGATATACTGAATTTTCGGCATATTTTCTTCATATAGCGCAGTACAGTTTTTAAATGCAGATTCCCAACAACTTTTAACTCCAAGAGCCTTAATTTCTTGTAAATTGCTGTTTTCAAATGCAGAAGTTTTAATTATCTCAATCGTGTCAGGTAGTTCAATGTGAACTATATCACTGTTCTTAAAACAATTTGAACCAACTGCAACAGGAGTGATTCCGTTTATTGTATTGGGAACTTTTATTGCAACATATTTGCCATTATATGCTGTAATATCCCCCTCATCTGTTATTTCAAAATCACTTTCCTGAGCATTTTTGAATATCTGATAACTTGCAGATGTATATTGGCTGTGAAGTGCACTGCCTATAATCGGAAAAGCAGCAGCAATAATTGTTGCCTGACTGTCAACTTCAATGGCACCCCTGTATGTAGTGCCGTTTGAGGCGCTTGGCAAGGTGTTATCGGTTGTATAAATTATCTTGGTGTTCAAACGGTCAGGTGATGACAATTCAACCTTAATTGTGTCAGTATATTCACCGTTTTCGTAATTGAAAGAAACGCCGTCTTTTCTTTCTCCGTCAACAATAAGATTTGAAAAATTAAGCAATCCTGCACCTGACCAGAGTCGGTCTGCAGGCTTATTTGTATTGAATGCAGAGTCTTTTAGCTTTTTATATACTTCATCAGGATTTAAAGATTTATCCTGAGCAAGCACAATAGCTGCTGCCGCTGATACAAATGGTGCTGATGCAGATGTGCCTGCAAAATTGTAGCTATATGAACCGCCGATACTTGTGGTATAAACATTTATTCCCGGTGCTGCCATATCAACTGTTGAACCATAGTTAGAAAACCAGCATTTTTCACCTTTTTGGTCAAAAGCTGAAACCGCAAATACATTTTCATCGTTGGCAGGTGTACTTTCAGCAGTATCAAGATTTTCATTACCGGCACTTGCTATTAGAGTTATACCGCTTTCCTTAAGTTCTTTTAGAAGATTCGTTTCAATATGATTAGGCTCACCGTATCCACCGAAACTCATATTAATTACATCCGGTTTATCATTCATATTCAAAATATACTCATAAGTGCAGATTAAAGCAGAAGTGTATACTTTTCCATCTCTGCTGCCTGCTTTAAAAGCGGCAATCTTAACATTATCAGGAGTACATTGTGCAATGATACCGGCACAGTTTGTCCCATGACCTTCATCGTCAATTTCATTGTTTTGCACACCTGATGTGCTAAAATTAACATTTGTTCTTATAATTCTTGATTTAAGCATTGTATGCGTGTAATCAACACCGGAATCAATAATGCCGACAGTAACATCAGATAAATTTTTATTTTTCAAATATTTTAAGGTTGAATCTGATTCAGTAAATGTATATGCCCATTTTGATGTGTCTGAAGCATATGTTGAAGAAGTGGAATTAATGTCAGCATTAAGATTATATACTCTGTCGTTTTCTGCTGATAAGCCTTGTTTTTCATACTGCTTTAAAGCGTTTTCGGCATCTTCGTTGTCTTCAAACTGAATAAAAGCATAGCCAAGTCCATACACCGCATCAACAGCATCATATGTATTGATTTTGGATTTCGTTTTTACAATAACTCTGTTATCAACAGTTAAACTTTCTATTCCTGTGTTTTCAAGTATTTCTTCATATTCGTCATTATATTTCTCTGACATTTCTGCAATATCATTGCTCACGCAAACGGCATCATTCATCCGAATTCCCGCCGCAATTACACTTTCACACGGATATATTACCGATAGAAACATTGTCAGTGTAAGTATAATACTTATTACTTTTTTCATTAATAACCACACCTTCTCTGTAAAGTACAGTTATGCCCGAAAGCATAACTGTACTAAACTTTTATTCAATAGATTCTGTTGTTTGATACGGAGTTTTTGTTTTATTAACAGAATACTTTGTCACAATTACTTTATAAAGTAAAAACATCATATGTTCAATAATTTGCGACAAATGCAAAGGCTGAGAGGATAAATGCAGAAAAAATTAGGGGCTGACAAACAAATGTCAACCCCCCATGTTAATGGTGTTATATACTAATTTTTCTTCATGAAAATAACCTCAGTTTCAAAGACTTTTTGCTGATTGTCATATTTCCAGTCATAAACAGCACCGTACTTTTTTACTATTTTATTTATACTTTTAATACCTAACCCATGATGTGCTTTATCGCTCTTTCTTGTTTTTAACTCCTTGTTATCTGTCACCGGTGGAAGAAAACAGCTATTTTTTATTATAAGACCATCATATATATTATTTTTTGAAAATACATTTAACTGAACAAATGCGTTATTACTATTTTTGGCAGCTTCAACTGCATTATCAAGCAAATTATTCATTAGTGTTGATAAATCCACATCATCAATATAGGAAAGATTTGAGGTCTTAACATCAACATCAAATTTTATTTTTTTGCTTTCACACAAGGTTGCATATTTGCTGATAATTAAATCCAACATTTTATTTTTGCTGATTCCGGTATAAGAGAATTTTTCGATGGTCGGATATAATTTATCAATATATTGATTAACAGCATTTATATCCTCAAGATTTCTTATCTGCGTTAAATGATTTTTTATATCGTGTGAAAATAAATGCATTTCTTTATTCGTTTGTTCTAATATTTCGTAATATTTTTCATCTTGTTCTTGTTGACGCTGAATTTCTTTGATTTCATGAAGTTCATTTGAGTTTTTTAATGAAAATTCATATATTACAAATACTAATATATTTGCAAAAAGAATACCTATGCAGGAAACTATCCAAAGCACATTCATGATTTGAGTTAATGTAATTTGATATGTAATATACCTAAAACATATTAAAATAAACATACTTGATAGTGGCATGACAAAAAGTAACCAAAAAAATTTATTGTCGGTGCTTTCTTTTTGAGCCAAAAATTTCAATATTACCATCATAATTGAAAAATACAAAAGCTTACTAATTACTGTTACAAAAACATATGCCGATATGTTTTTTTCTAATGCATTAAAATCGTCAAAGAAAGCCACACCGATTATTGAAGTTATAATTTCCGTTGCAAACATTACAATTAAAAACAACAGCGAATGGAATAAAGCTGTTTTGAAGCTTATATCATAAAGAAAATAAAATAATAAGGTATATGACAAAAACATAAGCGCTATATTTAAATATGTTATATTAAGTTGATATACACATCCGAGAAACGTTGTATTTAATAAAAATATAACGATTCTGGTTTTTCGGCTTTTCTTTTCACTAAATAATATATCGGAATAATAAAAAACCATCAAAAACTCAAATAAATACATGAATATATCAATAATTATTTTAGTCATTTTTAAAGTCCTCTCCGATAAAATCTAAGAACCGTCTTTTAAATATTGGCTGTTTTCTTGTTGCAATTGAAATTTTTATAAAAGAGTAAGGCTCTAATAAGGATAACTCTTCTCGCTTGTAACTTTTAACATAATTTAAATTTACAATAAAACTATTATGTGGTACTGCAAAACAGCTCATGTTTAATTTATCTCTCAAACTTTTCATGGTTTCTTTGATTCTGTATTCATTTTGCTTAGTGTAAATATAAACTCCCTTGAATTTAGCCTCTACATAAATGATTTCGGAAGCTTTAATTCTAATTACATTATTGTCCTTTAGATGAAACGAAAGCATTTTCTCATTGAGTATTGACATAGATTTATCCAATGCTGAAAATATTCTTTTTTGTGTAATGGGTTTATCTATATATCTAGTAACATTAATATCCATAGCCTCATCTAAATACTGGCGATATGATGTTACAATTAAAATAATAGTATTACGGTTTAATTTTTGCAGTTTCATTGCAACATCAATACCATTTGAATCTCCAAGTTCAATATCTAAAAATACAATATCAAATTTTTGATTTGTATTGAGTAATTCTTTACCAGATGAAAATTCATATAATTCAAATGTTAAATTATGTTGTTTAAAATACTCATTTACATATGTTTTAACTGAAAGTCTGCATTCTGTTATATCATCACATATTGCTATTTTCATTATTTCACCACCAAAAAACACAGCGTTACTAACACAATTATAATATCACAAAAGGTTACAATATCCAAGCGAAATAATTATATTGCATTTGACTGCAACAAAAAAGGCAAAAGCAAGCCTTCATCCGCAGAAAAAATGAGGGCAAAAATGAGGACAATTATTCGTTTTTGCTCGATATAGCTACGATATATCAACACCCATCAAGGATATGCCAACAAACAAAAACCACAACATATAGTGTCTTTGAACAAAAAAAATACAGATTAATCAATAGATTAATCTGTAGAATGTGGCAGAGGTATAAGGATTCGAACCTTAAATGACGGAGTCAGAGCCTCGCAATCTTTTTTCAAAACCGCCTATTCAAGCCATTTTTCAGACTTTGCGTCTCTCAAAAATCTCTCAGAATTTTATTTTTGCTCAGCACAGCAAATTCGTATGAGGAATTGCGAACCCTACACTGAGGTGTAGAAAGAAGTTCTAAATCCACATTATCTTTTATAGTAGGGTACTGCATCATTTGATGACGAAGCATATAAAAGGGCAAACTTAAAGAGAAGGCTAAATGGGAGTTTGGCAGTTGCCAAAAACTGAAAATAAATGTATAATAAAGTCCAATAAATAATAAAGGATACAGACTGTCGATAAAGCTCCTGAAACACGCCAAATATAATTAACCGAATTATGCCTCCCATTTTTTTAAAGGGGAGGTGGCAACACGAAGTGTTGACGGTGGGGTTTTAAAAATGCTGTAAATATCGAACTTACAGCATTTTTGGCGTTTTTCGTTTTTTGCGAACAAGCGGTACCATTGTACAGCAATGTTCGCAAGAAAACGAAATTCAGAAACTTTCTCAACAGCCTACATATTATTATGTTAAACCTTATTCCGACACCGAAATTTGTAGAAATCAACGAAACAAAAACGCTAAATGTGAAATCAATCGTGATAAACGAAACCGATATCAACCGAGATGCGATTGATGATTTTTATGCGTTTTTGAGCAAAATCAACATTCAAAACGGCAACGGTTCACAGATTGAATTTGCTGATGACGGCTCACTTGACAACGAAGAATACAGGCTTGAAATCAACGACAAAATCCGTATTTATTCAAACAGCCTCGGCGGAAAAATTTTTGCATTGCAAACGCTGAAACAAATCCTTTTTCAATATGGTGAAAATGTGCCTTGCCTCACAATCAAGGACAAGCCGAAGCACGAAATCAGAGGATTTATGCTTGATGTGGGCAGATATTTTTTCTTTGTTGATGATGTAAAACTGTTCATCAGAAAAATGTCGCTGCACAAGTTAAATTTTCTGCATCTGCATCTTACGGAAGATCAGGGATGGCGAGTTGAAATCGACAAATATCCATTGCTCACTCAAATCGGTTCGGTTAGAAAAAAGACCAATTTCAACCACAAGGAGCACGGCGGATTTTACACAAAGGCTCAAATCAAAGAGATTGTTGACTATGCCCACAATTTTGCAATCGGCGTTATGCCCGAATTTGACATTCCGGGGCACAGCAGGAGTGCAATGGCGGGCTACAGCTATCTTGGCTGTTTTGACAGAAAGTTGCCTGTTGCCGACCATTGGGGAGTTAAGCACGATGTTCTGTGTGCAGGGAAGGACTCAACCTACGAATTTGTTGAAAATATTATTGATGAATTTTGCGAAATGTTCCCCGACAAATATTTTCACATCGGCGGTGACGAAGTGCCGAAACACAGATGGCATTTGTGTCCGCATTGTCAGGCGAAAATGAAAGAATTGGGATTGAAGAACGAGGACGAACTTCAATGCTATTTTATGAACAGAGTGAACGATTACTGCAAAAGCAAGGGCAAGCAGGCGTTTATGTGGAGCTGGGATTTGAAGGACGACAAACTGCTTTCGGAAGATTTGGGCTTTACAAAATGCGGGGATATGGACACGGGCAACCGACCGTTCATTGACACAAGCACATCTGCTTACTACATTGATTTGCCCTATGGATACATCAGCCTAAAGAATACAGCCGAGCACCGACTTTACTCCGGCAACTGCCTCGGCGGTGAGGTCACATTATGGACAGAATATGTGCCGAATATGACGAGGGCGGACAAGGTGACTTATCCACGACTTGGTGCAATGGCTCAAACCGTGTGGCACGGTGATAACACCTACGAACAGTTTGCCGAAAATTTGGACTATTATTATTCATTTCTCGACAAAAACGGAATCGGTTATTCCAAACCGAATACGGCAAATCCGAGCAAACTTTTGGCATTCTTCCAAAATCTTTGGTTCGAAAGACGACAGCTCACTTGGGAGGGTCTGACCAACATTTTTGACGACCTGAAAGTTGAACGACTTGCTAAAAAACAGCAACACACAACAGACTGTTGAAAAAGCGATTGGACATCGGGTTTCATTGTTGCGATAAGCCTTTAATGTTTCTTAAATATAATAAACTATCCGAAAACATAAATACGCCCCCTTAACTATAAATCATTATAGCATTTAGGGGGCGTACTTTTCGCCATATAAACTTGTTAGATCAGTGACCTTTTATTAAGTTTAACTGCATTGGTCGGCAACTTATACTATGTTAAATTATTCTGTATGGTAAGAAAGCAAAACAGCGAAACTTCAATTTTACACTGTTTATACTTCTTCTGTTTTTATCACCTTTGCACTTTTAATGGAGAGTGCGTTGGAATGAAGCGGAATTTCAATTTCGTTATACACATTTGACACGCCGAATTTTGTTTTTGGTGCTGTGCGAATAATCAGCGTGGAATCTTTTTCGATATATTCCTTGTAATCACGGAGATTCATAATGAATTTTCGGTCTATGTTGAAATAATCGTTTATTATTTGATTTCCACTAAATACCTGCAAATTCAAACCGTCAAAATCAAATTCAAGCACAACATCCTTGTGCTCTTTCAATATGTTTTCAGGCAGTTTTAATTCATAATAGCAACGCTTGCCTGTTGAAAGCAGATAGTGATTATACGGCAGTTTTCTTTTGCTTGTTTGAGTCAAGGTGATTTGGTCTTTCAAATCAATATCCGACACCTGCTCGCAAAGGATTTTTCCGCTGTCGCAATATACTGTGCCGTCAAGGAAATAAGGCTTGCCGTCAATGAAGTGAAAACGCTTTGCCTTTTCATAAGAGATAATATAAATCGTCACATCGTCTATTATGTTTTCTTCATCAAGAGCCAGCGCCTGCACCTTGCCGTTGATTGAGCATTTTGGCGTGACACCTTCACACTCGGTAAAATAGCAAACCGTTTTGCCGTCCTTTTGCGTTTTGGCAACAGGCTGTGCAAGAATGTAATCAAACTGCACCGAGTCTATTTGAATATTAAAAGGATAAAAGAACATTGCACCGGCTTTTACATCAATACTCGGCAAGTTTATCGTTTTGCCCTGTATAGAAAAATCAACTTGAACATCTTTGAAATCATTGTATTTTAAGCCTTTTTCATACGCACCTGCAAAGAAGTAACCGCTTCCGTCATTGTCGGCTCTTACGGAACATTTCAAGAACGAAATGTCCATTGGGTCTGTGCTGTTCCATTTTGGAAAATATGCCTGTTTTGTGGATATTTCTGTGTCAAAATCGCTGATGAAAAGGTGCATAAGACGAAGTCTGTTGCCGTGCGCACGGCAAGCGCCGTATCTGCTGATAGGTGCTTGGAAGTCGTAATCAATAATCGGATAGTCGTTTGGATATCCTGTCAACTTGCTTTCCTGCAACAGACGGTCATTGGGATTTGCACCGCCACAGAACATATAGTAACCGATCCAATTCATACCGCTTGCAAACTTTGCAAAGCTGACGCCGTAGCCGTCTTTTTCGCTGATGAACGGTCTGCGGTGCTGTGTTACCTGATTGCCCGGTCCTGTTTCGCAAGTGCCGTAAGGAATGTAGTCAAACACACCGCTTTCGGCTTTTTGGCTTTTGAATAAATCTCCGCCGATTTCGTCCTCTGTTCTTGCAGGAGTGATGGCAAAACGATTGTTTGGATTGAGTTCTTTTTTACCGCCGTTCCAAGGGCCGTCGGGATAACCTCCTGCCAACGGCAAAAGGCGATTGTCGGGTTTGCTTAACGGCCAAGCGGTCATTGTGAAAAACGGCGCTTTGTATCCGATTTCTTCCGCCAATTTTCTCAAGGTCAAAAGGTGCTTGATAGGTCCTGTGTATTCGTTGTCAATCTGAATACCGATAACGGTTTTTCCATCAAGATACGGCGCAACCTCTTTGTATAATCCTTGCCAGTATTCTTTAACTTCTGCAAGATATTCGGGTGCGTCAGTTCTTTTTCGTATCATTTTGTTTATGCGTTTTGGGAAGTCACCGTACACAACCTCGGCGTGACACCAAGGGCCGATACGCAAAATGCAAGGCATATCAATTTCCTTGCACAGTTGCAAAAAACCTGCAATGTCCTTGTTTCCGCTAAAATCAAACTGTCCTTTGATTTCCTCGTGGTAATTCCAAAACACATAGGTGGATACGGTGTTTATGCCGCATTCACGCATTTTCAAAAGTGTTTCTTTCCAACGCTCTTTCGGCACTCTTGCAAAGTGCATTTCACCTGCAATGATTGAATAAGGCTTGCCGTTTTTTGTGAAATACAGCGTGTTGCAACCGTATTCACTTTCCATATTTGAATAATCAAAGTGTCCGTTTTTAACTTCTTTAGGACTTGCTTTAATTTCGATTTTCATAAAAAATTCCCCTTTTTTGCAATATCGCTTTTGCATTCTATTGCGTACGGTTATTATATCATTACGGTAATTTTTTGTAAACCGAATTATATATTATCGTTTTGCTTTTCATATATCGCTGTGCTATAATCAAAATTAAATAACACAAGGAATAGCATAACCCAATGAACAATTTGATAGAATTATTTGGTAATCATATATATAAAACCGCACCGACAAATCCTTTGTCAGCAAGAAAAAAGCTGTGCTTTGCATTTAGTACGGCAGGTCTTATGTGCAAATATTTCCCGACAAAAAAGCTCTTGCCGTCACGCCAATTTATGCAATGGGCGGCTGCCGATTCTGCAATTACACCGTTGAAAACAGGCAAAAATTCTGCAATCGTAAGTCTGTATCTGCCGTGCGAAATTTTGCATTCAATGGGCATCAGCACGCTGTTTCCGGAGGCTCTCGCTTGCTATTTGGCTGCCGCAAGGTCGGAGCAGATATTCATCGACACGGCGGAGCAAAACTTTGTTTCGCAAACCATGTGCTCTTATCACAAGGCTTTCATCGGAATGGTGGAAACGGGCGTTTTGCCAAAGCCTAATTTTATCATCAACACAACCCTTGCCTGTGATGCAAATCACTTGTCGTTCAGGCGGGCAGCGGAATACTACAATGTGCCTCAATATATAATTGATGTGCCGTACAATTATTCAAGCGGTGCGGTGGATTATGTTGCACAGCAAATCAGAGATATGGTGACCTTTATTGAAAAGCAGGGCTATACCTTTGATGAGGCAAAGCTGATTGAAACGGTTGAAAAATCAAAGCAGACGCTAAAGAATTTTAATGATATTTTGGCACTTCGTGCAAATCGTTCGTTGTCGGACGAAATGACTTCTCAAATGCTGTCGGTTTTTGCAACACATGTTATGCTCGGCACGGACAACGCATTGAAATACAGCAATGATTTGAAAAACGAGCTTGCCGCTGTTCCCGAGGGCAAAAAGGGCGTAAGGCTTCTTTGGGTGCACACCTTGCCTTATTGGCAGGACGCTTTGCGTGATTTGATTAACTTCACCGACCGTTGCGAGATTGTCGCTTGTGATATGGTTATGGACGCTATGTATTGTGACCTTGAAGAAACCGACCCGTACAGATTTATGGCAGACCGACTTGTCAGAAATACCGTCAACGGAAACGGCACGAACAGAATAAACGCAACGCTTGAACTTGCCAAAAAGCTCAATGCAGACGGCATAGTTTGGTACTGCCATTGGGGTTGCAAGCAAACGGCAGGACTTTCAAACATTGCAAAATCGATCTTTGAGGCAAACGACTTCCCAACGCTTATTCTTGACGGTGACGGCTGTAATTGGAACAATGTCAACGACGGTCAAACCGTGACGAGAACAGAAGCATTTTTAGAACTGTTGGAGAATAGAAAATGATTGGATATAACTGCAAATACACACCGGTGGAGATTTTGGCAGGCTTTGACGATTATCGTTTAATCAATAACGAAACGGAGCATTTTGACTATTCTTCACAGGCTATGCACTCAAATGTTTGCTCACACATCAAGGCGATTTGCGAGGAAATACATCGGGGCGACTATGACAAACTTGTATTTATGAACTGCTGTGACAGCACAAGACGGTTGTTTGATGTGGCAGAAAGAAAAATTAAATACAAAACCATTCTTGACCTGCCGATTGACAACGGTGCTTGTGCCGTAAAACGGTTAAAAAATGATTTGCTTTTTCTTATAAAAGACCTTGAAGCACAGACAGGCAAAGTGTTTGACGCAAAAGAATTTTTGCAAAATTTCAGCGACAAGCCGATTGCGTTCCCAAACAGCAAATTCATTTTAGTGCTTGGTGCAAATGCAAACGGAAGCCTGATGAATGTAATCAGAGAGTCGTTCCAAACGCCTGTAATCAATATGACTTGTTCAAACAATCGCTGTGTTTCAAACGAAAATATGAGCGAAAACGACAGTCTTGACGAACTGATGGAAAAATACGCAAGAGCGTTGATGGCACAAACGCCTTGTATGCGAATGAGCGACACGACATCAAGAAAGCAACTGCTAAACAACGAAAATTTGGCAGGAATCGTATACCACACAATCAAGTTTTGCGATTATTATTGCTTTGAATACACAAAACTTGCAGACAGAAAGACGCCGATTTTAAAAATCGAAACGGACTACACCACACAGCAATTAGGTCAGCTTTCAACAAGGCTGGAGGCTTTTTGCGAAACCTTGAACACGGAGAATAATTCAAAGATAAAAATGAACGAAAACGGAAAATATTACGCAGGAATTGACAGCGGTTCAACCTCAACGGAGCTTGTCATTTTTGACGAAAACAAGAATATTGTCAAGGCTGTTATGGTCAGAACAGGTGCTAACGCCCGGGCAGGTGCGCAAAAGGCACTTGACGAGGCACAAATCGGTCTTGACGAAATAAAAGCCATAACCGCAACAGGCTATGGCAGAAAAAATATTGATTTTGCAAACGAGGATGTAACGGAAATCACTTGCCACGCAAGAGGGGCGAGGTTTTTGTATCCCAAAGCACGATATATTATTGACATCGGCGGACAGGATTCAAAGTTTATCACTCTTGATGAAAACGGAAATGTTGCCTCGTTTGTTATGAATGATAAATGCGCAGCAGGCACAGGTCGTTTTCTCGAAAATATGGCAAAGGCTCTTGAAATCAGTATGGAGCAAATGGCGAATGACGGCTTAAAATTCGGCGAGGACATTTCAATTTCAAATATGTGCACAGTGTTTGCCGAAAGCGAAGTAATTTCGCTGATTTCCGATAATAAAAAGATAGCCGATATTATTCACGGTTTGAACAAAAGCGTTGCGATAAAGACGAAAGCTCTTGCAAGCAAGGCGGTCGGTGCAGACGGTGTAATGATGACAGGCGGTGTTGCAAACAACAAGGGTGTTGTAACCGAACTTGAAAAGCAGTTGGACACAAAGATTTTCATATCCGACAAGCCTGAATTTTGCGGTGCAATCGGTGCGGGATTGTTTGCCGTTGACAGCGACAGATAAATCTTATTTTGGAGAAGCAAATGAACAAGAATTTTCAGAAAAAAACGGCTTACGACCATGTAAAGCAGACGAAAAAAGAGAACTTTAGATTTTTGAATGAGAAGTACGCACAGCACGGGCAAACGGTGCTGTTCGGCGACTCAATCACTGAAATATTTAACAGTTACGAGCTGTTTTATGCCTTTTCGCAAACCACAGGACAGGCGGTTTACAACCGTGGAATCAGCGGTGACACAAGCGACAGATTGTTGGAAAGGCTCGAATGTAACGCCTTGAACATAAACCCGAAAAATCTTGTGATTTTAATCGGAACAAACGACATCGGCATAAGAGTTCCGACCGAGTACATCTTGAGAAATATTCAAGAAATTTTGCAAAGAACGCAGAAACTCTGCCCGAATACAAACATTGTGTTGCAGGCGATTTATCCCGTAAATTCGCATTTGTCAGTCATTGCAAGGCAGATGGTCGGCAAACGCAGTAACAAAAAGATTTTGGCAATCAACGAAGAACTGCACAAAATCGCTCTTGAAAGCAAGGTGCAATGGCTCGACCTTACAAAAGTGCTGTCCGACGAAAAGGGCAGACTTGCAAAAGCGTATTGCTATGACGGTCTGCACCTGAACGCTCAAGGCTTTGAGATTGTATCCGAAAATATTATCCCACTCTTGAAATAAATATAAGTAATATGTAGACTGTTGAGAAAGTTTCTGAATTTCGTTTTCTTGCGAGTGGGAGCTGTACGATTGTACCGCCCCCGAGCAAAAAACGGAAAACGCCAAAAATGCTGTAAGTTCGATACTTACAGCATTTTTAAAACCCCACCGTCAACACTTCGTGTTGCCACCTCCCCTTTTAAAAAATGGGAGGCATAATTCGGTTGATTATATTTTGGCGTGCTTCAGGAGCTTTATCGACAGTCCTTGTTGCTGAACTCGAAAATATGGAAAATCTCTGTCTTTGCAATTTTTACAGTTGTTTTTCCGTCTTTTATCTCTGTGTCAAAATGATAGGAATCATCTGAAACAAGGCGAACACAACTGAATTCTCCCGGTATGGTGAACTCAATGTCGCAAATCGGATATACAGGCGTTACAGTCTGCTGATTTACCAAGCTGACATAAGTTTTGTCGTCTTTTTCCCATTTCAAAAGCTCCACAAAATCGGGTGCGTTTGAAGTAAATTCAGGAACTTTGTCGCCCATCAAATATTTGATTATATCTGCCAAACATTGTCTGCAATCATGTGCAAGGGTCAGCTCCGGAGTAGATGCAATCCAAATGATTTTTCCGTCTCCGTACTCCGTTTGAGTCACCGCAGGAAGAGTTGTGTGAATTCCCGGCGGGTTTGAGTGAATTGCAGAAAAGTCCAGGCTGTTCGGCATTGTGTAAGGATAAGAAAGAGTTGCCAAAGCCTTTGTTTTTGTTTTGTTGATAATCCTTGCTTCAAATGCGCTGTTTTCAATCGGGTACGGACTTGATTTGTCGAAATGCTTGAAAAGATGCTTGTATTCTTCGGCAGGATTTAAGTAACAATAGTTGTATTTGCTTGTGCCTTTAATGTCGACACCGACTAAACTTTCCAGCTTTTTGTCGTTTGCAAGTTTTCCTGTGATGAATATCGAACCGCCGTTTTTAAGATAGCTTCTGAGCTGTTCGATTTCGTAATCGGAGATTTCCTGTACGCTGTTCATAACCAAAACCTTTGCCGTCAAATCCTTTAGATTTTTACTGCCGACAACATCAAATGCAATGTTCTTTTCTCGCAGAATTTTTGCAATGTTCAAAGGAGATTGAATATAGTTTTTGTTCGTTTTCAAAGCGGTGTTGTACCAAATCGCAACATCGCTTTTTATGTTTCCCGAAACATATTTTTCAACGCTTTTTGTTGTTTCAAAAACTTTTTTGATATTGTTTTGATACACCGAATTTGTGATTGTTCCGTCCGGATTTATCGCATCGCATATAGCAAACGCACCGCCGTGCACCAAAGAGTTAAGATTGTGAATGAGCAAATCCTCATTACTTCTTGAAACCGTGTGATAAAACAGAGTGTTGTCGCATTTTGAGGTGATGTAGCAAAACGGCTTGTTGAGCGTCATATTGTTATAATATTTGCACATAAATGTTTGCTCAAGATAACCGCCGTAGTAGTCACCGCTTGCATAATCGGAGGCGCTGAAGTTTGCTTCCGTATTCCCCTGCATCCAGTCAAGTCCGATTGCCGCCATATTGTGCTCAATGGTGATGTTCGGATTAACATCCTTAATGGCTTTTGTGTTTGAACGCATAAATTCGTCTATCCAAGCCTGTCTTCTGTGGAGGTATTCAATCCATATTTTGCTGTTCGGGTTATGTACGGCAGGAATAGCCATTCCCGTTTCTTTCAAGAATCGTTCTTGGCAATGCTTGCAAAAACATTCTCTCGGCCAAAACGGCATATCGAGGAAAATGCTCTCAAAATCATAAGTCTGTGCAAGTTCGCTTAAAATGTTGTGGCAGTATTCTCTGTATTCCGGATTGTTCGGACAAACCAAGCCGTATCTTGTGTTTGCGCCCGGCAACTTTGTGCGAGAAGCCACGCCTGTAAAGTGTCTGATTCTCCAGTTTTTGTGGTTTGCATATGCGTAGTTATCGTAAACTTGCGAAAAATACAGGATAACATTCATATTGTTTTTATGGCACTCGTCAATCATTTCTCCCACATAGTCGAGATTTCTGTTTTTGAGTGTTTCGTGCATTTTGCCGTATTTGCTCGGCCAATAGTGCAATCCCACATGAGATTTCGCCTTAACCACAACGCTTGTGACCTCGGCTTCTTTCATTGTTTTTACAAAATCTTTTACATCAAGCTTGGACAAATATTCAGGATTTGTGTCGTTGATATGCATATCCATAAATATTCGTCTGTAATCATTATCGTACCACATTTTTATTACCCCTTACTTATAAATGATACTTAATATGAAATAACGAACGATATTTTTGCATAGTGTCGCAAAGATAATTATATATTAAATGTCAAACGATAGCAACAACAAAAAATCAAGCACACGCAAAGGAAAAAGTCTCTCAAATTTTTTGCTTATTTCAATTTGTGTTACGATTTTGATTTGAGCAAGGCATTTAAAACGCATCAAAATCATATGATGGCAAAATGTTAATTATATTGCAATTAAAGTTAATTTTTGTTATCATAAATATAAAGTTATAAAAGAAATGTTCAGCCGGATTCAACCAAATCCACGAGGTTAAAAAGGAGTGGTTTGAATCCGAAGAACAATACAATATGTTCTGCCGGCGACTAAATGTTTTGAACCAAAATTTGATATAATTATATTAAAAGTAATATTTGAGCTGTAAATGGTTTTTGCTGTTTGCAGCTTTTTGTTTTTTTAATAAATATCAAAGGATGGTAAAGGATGAATAATTATTTGTTATGGGAAAACACAAACCGCAACGAAACATTTTCTGATTTTGTTTGCCTGAAAATAAGAGAACGACAGCTTAATGAAGTGGCACTTTACAAAAGCGTTGACTTGTCAAGAGATATATTTTCAAAAATGTTCAGCAACCGTTTTTATCAACCGTCAAAGCAAACAGCCATAAAATTTTGTTTGGGGTTGAAGCTGAACTTTTCAGAAACAGACTATTTGTTGAGCCTTGCGGGTTATGCTTTGTCAACAAGTTTGAAAGAGGATTTAATTGTTCGCTTCTGCATTTTAAACGGAATTTATAACCTGTTTGAAGTGAACGACCTGCTATATGAATATTGCGAAACCACTTTATAATAACAAATCCGAGTCCTTTCAAACTCGGATTTTTGCTATTTAGTTTGGTCTTTTTAGCTTTAGCTGTGCATATTTCACAGTCGGATAACGCTTTGACGAGCTTGTATTAAAGACATTAATAATTTTACAACGAATAAAGCGCTCTTGGGTATTTTGAGTAAATACAATGATATTATGCAAAAAAGCAGTTAGGATATTGTTCCTAACTGCCATTTTCATTATTATTTTTCTAATAAGATGTCTATCACTTGAAATATTTTTTCTTGCATTTCTGCAGGAGTTTTTAAGACTCTTTTGTATATCTCGCTAAAACTCGATTCTGTTATTTCGCCGGACAAAAGATAATCCGCAGATACATTTAATGCCTTGCTGATTTTGTACAAATTTTCCGACAAGATGGATTTGCTGCCTCTTTCAGCAGTAGAGATCATTTGAGGTGAAACATCTGCGAGTTCTGCTAATTGCTCTTGAGACAAGCCTAACTGTTTGCGTCTTTTGATAATTCTTTTGCCCATTTCACCATTAAAATTATTATTTTTCAATATCAACACCTCCACTACATTAGATATTATATCTTGGAGTGGATAAACGGTTAACAGACTAAAATAGAATAATTCTAAAACAGTAGAATTATCGACACCGTTCGACAATATATTTGCAATAAATATGTTATTGTTTATTCGATGTGAGAAAGGAGGGGATAAAATGAGTTATATTTCTATTCTTAACAAAGTTGCAAAAGAGCATAAGACAACACCCGAAGCAGTTGATAAAGAAATCAGAGAAGCTATAAAATATACCGGTATGGATATAGAACCGGAAGCCTTTATAAAAATCATTTCTGCCAAAGTGAAAGTACAAATGGCAGTGTAATAAAACAGCCGCTCTGCTTTATGCAAGGCGGTCGGAATACTGATAAAGTTTGAGAAATTACAAGGAGCTGATGTTCTGTCATCAGCTCCTTGTTAATTTTATAAAGAATATCAATTAAACATGTATATATATTTATGTCGTTGGTTATATAGTAGGCTTTTCACTCTTGTTATGATTTCGGTCGGGTAATAATCATTTACTGTTTCAATAGTTTTTTCTATATCATAATTTGTAAATGATAATTTTAGTTGGTCACCAAACAATTTTGTGGCTGCCTCTAATTGAATGTCAAAATCATCATTAAAAGGTTTTGCTTTGATTTTTTCTATGCCTTTGTATATATCTAAACCGATTGGATAATCTTCTGTTGTATCTGCGAGCAGAGATAATCCAAAATCAAAATATGGGCAAAATCTAAATTCACCGGTTTCGTCATTAAGAATAAATGCAATATTGTTTGTATGTCTATCCTCATTTAAGAAAAACGCATCAAGCTCAAGCATCATAGTGATATATGCACCAACATTTTCTAAATGTGTTATTTTTTCAATAAAATTTACGGTGTGTTTGATTTTATCCTCCGGAGTTTCATAATTTAAAAGTTCTTTTGCCATTGAATTAGCAAGCCAACTTTTAGCCAAATGCTCAAGCGTTACTATGCTTTCGTTTTTGCCCTTGAAATTTTTTGAATAGCAACCATTTAATGTTTTGTTATCAAATTCGATTTTTGTTGGGTGATAAGCAACAAAATTATTTACATTTGATTTGGTTAAAAGTTTTGATATAACAACTTCACAGAGTGCCTCATATCCCATATGGTCAGCTTTGTACCATAAGTCATCAACCGACCACTTTTGCTGATTGCCTTTTGATGAAGTTACTTTTGTATCAATCAAATCATATCCGTTAAGATTAATTGTGTTTATCAAAATGCCATCCTCCTTTTTCTTGTAAATCGTAAATATTGGTTATCTTCAGCTGTTTTTCCGTTTGTTTTTTCAACAATTTGAAACGGGTCATAGCTATCAATGCCTATCCTGCCAAGAATAGTTTTGCACATTGCTCTTTCTTTTGGAAAACATCTGTCAGCAAGAAAATCCTCAAAATCTTGCCATGTCGGATTTTCATTAACTCCAAAAGCCCGTTTCATAATGTCATTTGTGCGATTAACAATATTTATTTTTTTATGTGTAAAATCAACATAAATCTCTGTGCATATTTTTTGTTTATACATAAAATCTATTCTCATCACATAATCGTCATTTAAAGGCTTGTTAAGATATTTTGAGATGGTTTGTCTGCTTACACCAAAACGCTCTGCGATTTCTTTTGTCGTTTTTCCTTGCTGTTGCATTTCAATAATAGCTTCAGTATCCTTTTTGCTTAACGCTTTCTTTCTGCCGGAGCGCTGTCTGCCGGCAATTTCACGCAATTCCGTTTCATCATCAGTTCCGAAAATTTCTATACATAGTTTTCTGTAATCCGTCATAACCCGCTCCTTTCAATAGTGTAAACTTTCATTGTTTACACTATTATATATTATGTAAATTATTTTGTCAACTATACTAAAATACGGGTTTGGTTTTTATATTTGTCATATTCGGCAAGTAGCTATCGTGTATTTGCTTTGTTTACAATTCTATGAATAAATGATACAATATTGTCGTAATGAGTTTATTTAATCTTGGCTTTAATTTGGCTTTGAATTAGAATTTTGTTTATAAATTTATAGCGAAACCTTTGGAGAAGGGCAATGGAAAATTTGAGGATCAGCAGGAGAGAGGCTTGCGAGATTTTGTCTATTTCAACCGAAACGGCAAGCAAGTGGATAAAACTCGGAAAGCTGAAAATGAACGATGACAAAACCTTTGACAAGGAATATATTGAGCGTTTGGCAGAGGAAAACAAAATAGGTTCGCTCTTGCAAAGCAGATGAAACAAAAGGCTTAAAGACGCTGTTGAAATTTATGGCGGTTACATCAACAGCTATAAAAATCGTGAGGAAGTCAAACGCCTTTTGAACGATACCGATATTCTGTCGCTTGACGAAATCAGAGATGTTCTTGCCTATTTTGCACGCCAACTTTACGCAAAAACAGAGCAATCAAACTCGGAAGTGTTTGAAGCACTCATATCGGATTTGACGAAAAATTCCGTCAACTTATTCTGCAACAATTTCAATATCAACCTTGAATTCACACCGTTTGACGACACTCTCGGATTCGTTTATATCTCACTTTTGCAATTTTCAAACAAGAAATCCAAGGGTGTGTTTTTCACGCCCAACCGAATAGCCGATGACATAATTGACGATTTAAACTGCATTGCCAACCTGCAAAACAAGACGATTTGTGACCCGTGCTGCGGTTCGGGAAATTTTCTTTTGCGGCTTATGAAAAACGGCTTGAGCCTGAATCATATATTTGGCTTTGATATTGACGAAATAAGCGTGGCTTTGGCAAAAATCAGTCTGTTTTTGAACGACACAAATTTAACCTCGGAACAACTGAATTCCCACATCAAATGTCTTGATTCTCTGACTGAACTCGACAACAATTATGATGTGATAATCGGAAATCCACCGTGGGGCGGAAGCTATGATAAAGAATATAGAAAAGCTGTCAGAAAATCGTTTCTTGTTGCAAAACGCAACGAATTCGACACCTTTGATTTATTCATCGAAAAAGCAATAGCTATGCTCAACGAAAACGGATTTTTAGCCTATATTCTGCCCGAGGCATTGATGAATGTGAGCAGTCATCAAAAGGCAAGAGAGCTGATTTTGAACAACGCTTCGTTTAAGTCGGTTCATTATTTCGGTCAAACATTGAAAGGCTCAACCAGTCCTGTTGTGGCGATGACTTTGCAAAAATGTGATTGTGGCTCAACAAAAAATTGCAGAATAAAAACCAAAACCGATTCGTTTGTTATCGGCTCAAACAGACGCATCGATTCAAGTAATTTTAATCTGAACATCACCGATTTTGAATACGAACATCTTGAACAAATCAACAGCATCAAAGAGCCGGTGTTTTTGAAAAACAACGCTGTTTTTGCAGTCGGAATCATCACGGGTAACAACAAAAATCACATCAAATCGGAGCGTTTGCCTGACACAGAGCCTATCTTAAAAGGCACGGACATTGGCAAATACATAATCAACGAGGCGCACGCTTTTGTGCATTACGACAGGAGTATTTTTCAGCAATCCGCACCGCCCGAAACATATCGTGCAAAGGAAAAAATACTCTACCGTTACATTTCAAACACGCCTGTTTTTGCTTATGACGACCGTCAAATGTTGCCGCTCAACAGCTGCAATGTTCTCATTCCGCAAATTGACGGGCTCGACTTAAAATACATTCTCGCAATTCTCAATTCAAGCGTTGCGGAGTTCTTTTTCAGCAAGACTTTCAATTCGGTTAAGATGTTAAAATCGCACATTGAAGCCCTGCCGATTCCGGTTCCGACAGCTCAACAGCAAGCAAAAATAATTTCGCTCGTGGATGAAATTTTGAACAATCCAACCGAAGCAACCATAATTCAAAACGAACTAAACAGCATCGTTGAAAAGCTATATAACCTTGCATAAGAAACGGCAGTTAGAGAAATTTACTAACTGCCGTTTTATAATTATGCTATGTTGATGATATTAAATAACATATCCATCTATTACAATATTGTTACACTTTGTATGCTTGTTGAATATGGGAGTGCTGTTAAAAAATCTTGGAATTATGATTATTAATCACAATTCATCAAAAAAGTAAATCGCTAAAATATATAAAAACTGCTTACTCAATGAGTAGGCAGTTTTTTCAGCGTGTTGAAAGCTTTTTATTTATCAAATGATGTGTAATCCTCGGCAACATCGTTTTCAACATCTTCGTTGATGTCGTCATTGGCTTGCCAAGTTTTTTCCAATGCAAGATTATGGATATATTCTATTCTTTGGTTGATTGAAGATATGATTTTTTGTTTTCTTGCATCATCAATTAAATTTTCATCGGCATCATTCAATATGCCGAGTATTTCATTGTCGATGTTTTTCAAAGCGTCAAAGTCTATCCAATCAAAAGAGGTGACTAATCTTAACTGTTCAAAATGAGTTTTCTTGAATGGCTTGCAAACTATCAACGATTGCTTATCCATATTAGGTGTAACCTTATCATAGCCGAGTGATGAGCCACTGTCAAAAATCGGTGCAACATCAATCCATTCAAGCGTGTTTGCATTTCTGACAAGACCGAAATTATTGAGGTGTCTGTCCTCATTGGCTATAATAAAATCAACTACAATCATTTGATTGATTTTATCAACGATGTCATCAATGCCCAAAGATTTGCAACAGTCAATATAATGCTGATAAACAGACAAGTGATTAGGTTTAGGATACCTTTGCAAAATCTTCCAAGCCGTAACAAGTTCTGTATCTCTTGAAATAAAATCTTCGCAAACGCTGTATGGATTTTCATCATCAACCATAACGGAATAACTGACATGATCTATATTCAATTTATCCATAATCAATGATGCAATAGCCTCATTAAACGGCTGTTGCTCATAAGGCAAACTGCCTGCTTTAAGAAGACAACGCTTTTGATTAATTATTTTCCATCTTTTCTTTAAGCAGCCGTCAGATGTGTTGTCGGGTGAGTTCAAGCTGAAGTTTTCAGAATCTTTTGCTTTTCCGAACAGAATATCACCGACATCTTCTGAAAAATCATTATCAAAGAAATTTATAACTTCCCATTCCAAATCAGAATTAATAGGCTTAACCCAATACTGATCCGATAGGCTTAATCCATAGCATTTTGCCAAAAGCAGTTTTGGAGTGCTTACACGCAAAATTTCAAGTGCATCTCTTACACCCGACCTGCTTGCAGGAATTGAACGATCGGTCCACCATTTATTGAGCAAGGCTCTGTCGGCGGATAAATCGTCTTTGGTTGTACCGATAGGAAGGTGAGCAAAGTTATATATTTCGCCTATTTCAACGATTGAACCGGTTTCTTCATCTAATGATAAATCAGCCACTTTTATGTTTTTGTGCATCAAAGTATAGTTCATAACAACGCTCCTTCCTAATTTGTTTTCATTAATCATTATACACAATCTGTTATTTAAAATCAATTATTAACATTTTATTTAATTTATAACCTATTAATATATATAATCATTTTAGCTATAGATATTATTGGGTTCAAAGACGGTGTGTTTCTTTAGGGCTCAAAATAAGTTCTGCCGAAATGTGCAGAAAACCTCATTTTATGCGGGTTTGAGAGGGCTTTGATATTGTCAAAAACCGACAAATTAAAAAAGCGTTTTGTTTTTGACTAAAAATTTCAATCAAAAACAGGGTGTTTCTTGATTTTTTTGTTTTTTATTTTTTTATGTTATAATTATATTGAAGACCACAGGTGTACTCATCTCGCAACAGTCCACCGGACTATAAACATAAGTTATTTAATTCACGACATTCTGACAGAGAGAAAACTCAAAACTTGTGGTCTTTCATTCAAAATAGTAATTGTGGCGGTTTTTTGTTTTTTCAAAAAATTTGTTACAATTACTATGAATGTCGGAGATAAACTAAATATATCCATATGAGGGACTGCTCCGATGAGTGGTCTTTTTAATTTTTTTAGAAAGGTAAATATGATTAACAAAATAAAATTATCCGATTATCCAATAAATATAGATACAATTTGTTTCAAAATCAATGCGGAATTAAACGAGAGTTGCTATTCCGATTGGGAAAATAAATATAAATTTTATCAAACAATCAGATTTATAAACGGAAGCAGAGTCAGTATCAGATATTATCATTTTTATAAATGTCTTTCTATTTATATAGATTCGTTGCCGGGACTTTTGTACGGTTCGTCGCAAGAACTATACAAATACAGTGATTATCCTCATTTCAAAAAAATACTTTCCGGTTTGCTCAACGGTGTTACGGGTCTTGATGAATTCAAACCCGATGTTTGGGATTATGCAAGAATTGTTCGATTAGATTTGAATCAGGATTATTATTTTTCGTCAAAGAGCAACGAAGAAAAATTCAGGGAATGGGTCAGCAAGTTCAATATGCCATACGGAAAAGATGTTGTTTATAATTCGGGCAAGAAAAACGGAACAAAATCGACCAACCTGACTTGTTATTCGAAAGATGAGCAGTTAAAAACGAAATATCGAAATTTTGAAAATCCGTACAGTCACAAATGTTTTTGCACAAGGGTTGAATTTCAGATGAAAGCAAATTATTGGAAAAGCAACAAAATATATTTGCTTAACATTCTTTCAAACAACTGCGAAAAGAAAACATTTTTTGATATTATGGTTAACAAAATGAATATGAACGGAGCGATTATGAACAACGGTCAATTCTATTATTTCCTCAAAAAGATACAACAGGAAAAACGCAAGGACTTTGCAGAGAACATCAAAAAGTTTTATAACGAACTTTCAAAATCAGGATTTTCAAAAGCAAAAAAATTGCCGTCATATAAAAATTACATCAAATACACAATCGAATCGGGCAAAAATCCGATAAAAATCAGCGACTCGGTTTATAAGGAATTGGTCGAATTAAAAGATATATATTATAGTGAAAAAAATTGAAAGATATTTTGAAAAAACAATGCAAAATCTTATTTTTAAAAAAATCGTTGTATTAATATAGTGAGGGGTATGAAATTTGCCCCAAAACAAGAAAATTTGCAAAAAAACTTAAAAAAATTGTGCAAAAAATTTTCTTTTTAAAAAATCGTTGTATTAATATAGCGAGGGGTGTAAAAATCGCCCCAAAAACAGCAAAGGAGTGATAGATTTGCTTTGATAAAACTAAACATTCAAAACTAAATATGATAAAAATAAAAACTAAAAAATAAAAATTAATTATATTAAATTTAAATATAGAAAGGACAGTTATATGAATAAATTTTACACTGTACGAGAAGTATCGGAAATCTTACATACAAATCGCAATACGGTTTACGATTTAATCAAGTCAGGAGAACTCAAGGCGGGCAAGATGGGCTCATTGAAGATTAAAGAAGACTGGTTAGATGAATATATTGAAAACAGCAGAATTGCATAATAAGGAGTGAACAGTATGGTTGATTCAATCAAAAAAAGAGTCAGGAAATTCAGCACAGGTAAGTGGGGATGGGAACTTGAATTCCCGTCCAACACCACAAAGAGAAACCGCAAAACAAAGAGCGGTTTTAAAACAAAAAGGGAAGCCGAGGAAGATGCCGTTAGGGCAATGAAAATATACGAAAGTAATCCGAATTACATCAACGCATCCAATATGAAATATTCGCAGGTGTTGGACTTATGGTACAACGAATACTGTATGATAAATCATAAAGAAAGCACCTGTGTGTCTTACAAGAAAAAGCTTCCAAAAATCAAAAATGCTCTTGGTAATTTAAATGTTACCAAAATAACCACTTTGGATGTTCAAAAATTCATCAATCAGCTTGCAAGAGAAAGAGTTTCAAGAAATTCCATTGTGTGCTACAAAGGAATGATTACCAATTCGCTTGATTATGCGATTGTGACATTAAATGTCATCAGCGAAAACAAAGCAAAAAACGCAAAGCTTCCTGCCAAACGAGGTGAACTGTCGCAAATGGGAAACAGCCACCCGAATGTTTTGCTTAAACAAACCGAAGTGGAAAGAATACTTAAAAGATTTCACGAGGGCACAACGGCACACATTCCGCTTGTTATGTGTTACAGGCTCGGATTGCGAAGAGGCGAAGCGTTCGGTGTTGTTTGGGAAGATATAGATTTTTCAAATGAAGTCATCCATATCAGAAGACAGCTTCAGTACAGTGAAGTCAAAAAAGAATGGTATTGTACAAAACCAAAATACGAATCCGAAAGGGTTATCCCGTTGGACGCAAAAACTTTGGATTTGCTAAAAAGGACAAAGGAGCTTCAAGACAACAACAGGGAAGCGTTCAAAAAAAGATATAACGAATATTATTTTGACGAGAATCTAAATATTTCTATTGATGACAAATCAAAAGGTATGACCCCGGCACACTTTGTGAATGTAAGAGCGGACGGAGCACTTATCACTTCAAACATTTGCATGCACATTACAGAAGTAGTAAAAACCGAATTGGGCATTAAAGGTTTTACGATGCATTCATTAAGACATACAAATTCAACTTTGTTGACGCAAAACGGAGTAGACATCAAAGCCGTTCAAGAACGACTCGGACACAAGAGCATTAACGAAACGCTGAATATATACACCCATTGCTCACAGGAGATGATAGATAAGAGCAGAATAATCGCCAACGACATTTTTAAATAAAAAACGCTTGGGAGAGGAATCCCAAGCGTAATTTTACGATTTATTTTGACGAATTTTTGGCGAATATCCAATTTTTCATCAAATTTTTGTGGTTGCGTCAAGACTGTTAAAAGTCCTGAAACCCTTTATTAGAGAGCTTCTGCGACAGCAACTGCGCAAGCTACGGTAGCTCCGACCATAGGGTTGTTACCCATACCGATGAGACCCATCATCTCAACGTGAGCAGGAACTGATGAAGAACCTGCGAACTGAGCGTCTGAGTGCATACGACCCATTGTGTCTGTCATACCGTATGATGCAGGGCCTGCAGCCATATTATCAGGGTGAAGTGTACGGCCTGTACCGCCACCTGAAGCAACTGAGAAGTACTTTTTGCCTGCTTCAAGTCTTTCTTTCTTATATGTGCCTGCAACAGGGTGCTGGAATCTTGTTGGGTTTGTTGAGTTACCTGTGATAGAAACATCAACATTCTCTTTCCACATGATTGCAACGCCTTCTGTTACATCGTTTGCGCCGTAGCAGTTAACCTTTGCACGGAGACCGTCTGAATATGCCTTGCGGAATACTTCCTTAACTTCGCCTGTGTAGTAATCCATCTCGGTTTCAATATATGTGAAGCCGTTGATTCTTGCGATGATCTGAGCAGCGTCCTTGCCAAGACCGTTAAGGATAACACGGAGAGGCTTTTGTCTAACCTTGTTTGCCTTTTCAGCGATACCGATAGCACCCTCAGCGGCAGCGAATGATTCGTGACCTGCAAGGAATGCGAAGCACTCTGTTTCTTCTTCAAGGAGCATCTTGCCGAGGTTACCGTGGCCAAGACCAACTTTACGCTGATCGGCAACAGAACCTGGAATGCAGAATGACTGAAGACCCTCGCCGATTGCAGCAGCAGCTTCAGCAGCTGACTTTACGCCCTTTTTGATAGCGATTGCACAACCAACTGTGTATGCCCACTTTGCGTTTTCAAAGCAGATTGGCTGAATGCCTTCAACGATTTTGTAAGGGTCAAAACCCTTAGCCTGGCAGATTTCTCTGCACTCTTCGATTGATTTAATATCGTATTTTTCAAGAACAGCAAGGATTTGCTTTTCTCTTCTTTCATATGATTCAAATAAAGCCATTATAATATCCTCCTACTCTTATTCTTTTCTTGGGTCGATAACCTTAACAGCGTCAGCAACACGGCCGTATTGACCCTGAGCCTTTTCAAATGCTGTGTTTGCATCGTCGCCTGCTTTGATGAAGTCCATCATCTTGCCGAAGTTAACGAACTTGTAGCCGATGATTTCGTTGTCCTCATCAAGAGCGATACCTGTTACATAACCGTCTGTCATTTCGAGGTAGCGAGGACCTGCCTTGCGAGTACCATACATAGTACCAACCTGTGAACGAAGACCCTTACCGAGATCCTCAAGACCTGCACCGATTACCAAACCGTCATCAGAGAAAGCACTCTGTGTACGACCGTAAACGATCTGGAGGAAGAGTTCTCTCATTGCTGTATTGATAGCGTCACAAACAAGGTCTGTGTTGAGAGCTTCAAGAATTGTTCTGCCAGGGAGGATTTCTGATGCCATAGCAGCAGAGTGAGTCATACCTGAGCAACCGATTGTTTCTACAAGAGCTTCTTCAATTACGCCGTTTTTAACATTAAGTGTGAGCTTGCAAGTACCCTGCTGTGGAGCACACCAACCTACACCGTGTGTAAAGCCGGAAATATCCTTGATTTCCTTTGCCATAACCCACTTTGCTTCTTCCGGGATAGGAGCAGCACCGTGAGCAACGCCCTGTGCTACAGGACACATTGTTTCAACTTCATGTGAATAAACCATTTTCTAAACTCCTTACTTTTAATTTAGAATAAATTTTTAAAATTTACCGTCTTTATTATACCCAATAAGTTTCTTGTATTCAAGTAAAAATATAAATATTAAGCATTTTTTGACAAAATATACACAAAATAGATAAATAATTACTTTTTAATTATCAGTTTTAGTGATGAAATGAAAAAAGAGATTACCAAATATGGTAATCTCACATTTTTTAATGAATGATTTTGTGCTTTGCTCTTGAAAGAATAACCCTCATTCGCTTGTAGTTTTTCTGCTCGGCAACGGGATACTTCTTTGCGAGTTCCTTGACCGCCTTGCTGTCGGGATAAGCCTTTGAGAGAGCGTGATAAATTTCTACGCATTTTGCTCGGAGCTGTGAATTTACAGAGCTTTGAGCGTTTTCAAACAGCGGTGAAACAAAGCTTGAAATAAGTTCCTTTGCAAACTTCTTGTCCGTGAATTTTGAAGCACGGTTGATTGTTTGCAAAAGTGAGTTTGCACAGCCGAGGCTGTAATCCAAATTGTGGGTGTGCTCAAATTCGTAAAAACGCTTGAAATCACAGAGATATGCGTCACGATTTATGAAATAAACATTGCTTGATTTTGCAAAAACTTTTGTCAAAAATTCCACATTTCTCGGTGTGTTGAGCCTTGAAAATTCAGCCTCGGCAGAGTGAACAACCTCTGTTTTGAACATCTTGTTGTATATGGAATTGTCTTTGACCAAAACGCTTTGCTTTTCGGCGAAATTCTTGCTTTCGTCATTTTTGTAAACCTCGGTTGCAACAGGCGAAATTTCAATTTGCTTGCCTCGTTGTTTGATTGAATTTGCAATCAAAATGTCGGCATTTTTTTCGACTGCACGGTTGTACATAATTTCGAGAATATCTTTTGTGAAAACACAGCCCTGCGACAGGAACATAATGTATTCGCCGTTTGCACTTTTTGTTGCGGTGCTGAGGGCGGTGTACGGTGCTTCCTTGTCGGCAGAAATGAATTCAAATTCAAGTCCCGTGTCGTCAAGATATTCGTGGATATTCTTGATTTTTGCAATCTTTTTGTCGGTTTTTACAAAGTCGGGAACATTGCCGTTTTTGTTTTTGTCGTATCCGTTTGGAGCTTTGAATTTGCGAAAATCAACGATAATCAGCTCAACTTCGTTGCCGATGCTTTGACGCTTGATTGAAAGGACTGCACGCTTAACATCCGAGCACAATTCGTATAGCGGAAGAATGACCGTAATTTTTTTCATTTACTTTTCCTCCTTGTTTTCAGACATAAGATATTGGTACAAATCCTCGCAACAGTTTTCAAGCGGATAGTAGAAGTTTTCCATTCTGTCCTTGAACGGTTCTTCAACTTCAAAGCCGTTGTTGATTGCTTTTTCGATTGCGTCAACAGCCCCTTGCGGGTCTTTTGAAAGTGTGCCGAACGCTTTATCATACGGCATATCAAGTTCACGGTAGTGGTTCATACCCGAAATGAATTCGATGTAGTCAGGCACAAAATAGTGAATAGGGCGGTTGAGATAAGCGTAGTCAAAAACAAATGACGAAAAGTCGGTCAAAAACATTTTGTAGTCGCTCAAATCAACCTTGTTGTTTGTGATGTTCACACGGTCGCTGTTGATTGTAACGGTTTGTTTGTACGGCTCATAGAAATTCGGGTGGAGCTTAACGTCAAGGTATAAATCGTTGTCCTCCAACAGCTTGTGAAGTTTTGGACTGTTGATGAATTCGGTGATGTTTTTATAGTAGTTTGATGACTTCAGCTTTCCAATGCAAGTTTCACGCTGAAGCTTTGATTCGGTGACAGAAAGTGCACCGATGAGATAGCTTCTCCATGACGGGGCAAAGATGATTCGGTTCTTTGCAGGTGCGTTTCTGTCGATATGGTCGTATCGAGGCATACCGCACTCGATGAGTTGGTCGGCACGCCAACCGTAGTTTTTCATAAGGTTTTCTTTTTCAAACGGAGATGAGATAACAACCTTGTCAACCAATCTGCTCTCGGATGAATAGTACCACGGAAGTTTTGCGTGCAAAATGCCGTGTTGAAGATAGATTATTTCCGAATTTAACAAGTCGAGATAATCGTTTTCTTCGTCCTCCTCAATAAACGGATTTATGCAGTCGTGCTCTGAATACGAGGTCAAGATTTTTTCGGCATTCAAATACAAATCTTTGTGATGTGTTGAGCCGAACGAAACCAAATGACTGTACATTTCAGGAGTGAATTGCTCTTTGATTTCGCTGAAATCCTTGGTGATAATGTAATATCTTTCAACACCGTCTTGCTTGTTCCAATCGTTTAGGAACTGATAATATCCGTTGTCGTAGTCAACGGTGTAGCAGTCGCAATAAAGCCAAATTCTGCGGTTTGCATATTTTTTGCAACTTACACGATGATTGTAAATCCTTGTTTGTTTGATATATTCTTTGTCTATAAGCGCACGCTTTTCGTCGAATTCTTCGGGAGTCAGCGGAGCAACAACAAGATTGTTGTCATCAAGTGCAATTTCCGCATTTGAAATTACATAACTGCTTCTCATATCATCATAGAACGGAAGATTTGGTGATGCTTTTAGTTTTGTGATGCACTCCATACCGTCGATTTCAACAAAAAATTCAATTGATTTTTTGCAGTCGATAGGTGTCGTGTAGTAGAATGCCCAGAAATTGTTTGTTTTTGTTTTGCATCTGTAATAGCTGTATGACGACAGGAACAAATCAATCTCTTTGTCAATCTTTTTGCCGTTTTCGTAAACAACGATTTTCGGCTTGTCCAAATAGTTGAAAAGCGGTGATTTGATGTGTCCCAAAAATGTCATTTCGTTGTTGTGAACCGAAATTCTTTTCATCATAATTTCTATTTTTCTGCAAAAATACGAAACCTGAGAATTGTCGGAGTTAATCAAGAATACTCCACGCTTTGAAATGAATGGGTAGATAGGGTTGTTTTCCTTTAAACAAAGGAAGTATTGCTTGTGGAAGTTGCTGACTGTCGGGTGAGCATTGATAACATCTGCGTCAATTTGATTGAGCAAGTTGATGAGGCGCTGATATTCTTTTTTGTATGCCTCACCTTCCAAATGCCATGGATACAAGATGTCGCTTCTGTTTTTCCAATTCATATCGTGAAAAACGATGGCTTGGATGTATTTTGGTATTTTGCCCGGTTCGTATTGCGCAAAGAGCCATTCAAAATATTTTGTTGATTTTTCAAAGATGTTTTGAGGATAGAATTTGCTGATTGTGGTGCTTCCCTCGTGTCTGAAATAATTGTAGCTTGCTTCACGACAAAAGCCGATTTTCATTTTTTCCATCAGCATAATGGTGATATATTTTTGGTCTTCCTGCAACAAAAGATTAGGGTCAAAAAGATTGTTGTTGCCCGGCTTGTTTTTGACACAGATATTCATTGTTGTTTGTACAATGTATATGTTGTTAAAATCGTTCAAATCATAAATACCTGTTTGCCTTAAAATATGGTATCTTGTGTGTGCCGGAGTTTTTTCCATTTCAGGAAGAATGTATTGAGTAAGAGGAAATGTAACCAAGTCAACCTCATCGTAGTGCTCGTCAAAAAATGCGACAACATTTTTAACTGTTTCGCTTGAATATGTGTCGTCGGCATCGAGGTACATAATGTATTTTCCACGAGCCTTGTCTATTCCAAAATTACGAGCCTTTGAAACACCGCCGTTTTCCTTTTGATACAGCTTGAAATTGCTGTATTTTTCGGCGTATTTCTTGCAGATTTCGGCGCTTCTGTCAACAGAGCCGTCATCAATCATCAGCACCTCCATTTCGTCAATGTCAAAAATTTGATTGACCAACGAATCAAGGGTGTCGGAAATAAATTCTTCCGAATTATATATAGGAATGATTATCGAAACTTTGTAATCGAATTGTGTGTTGCTGTTCATTCTGTTTCCTCTTTTGTTGAGTTTTATACATTTTTATCATTTTATATTATACTTTATAATAACCGATATATCAATAGAATTGTCAAATAAAAAGAAAATAGCCCTGTTAAAAAATAAAAAATAACGACCAAAAACGGGGAAAGTATTGACAATTTTAGTGTTGTGTTCTACGATTTGACATATGTTTTTGACATAGTTTTGTACAGAAAGAAGGCGTTATTCTTGTTGGATTTGCACAAAAGAATAAGGGCTTTTTCTTTTTTTACGGCGTTTTTGGCCCTGCTTTCTTGTGCATTTGGCAATAATGTTTTTGTGTATAATTAAAATTATTTGGACAACCTCTTGGGTAGATAACGATTTGGCGTTAACCAAGATTTTAAAATATGATAACAGTGATGTTGAAAATACAAGCGGTGTTGAAATCGGCATTTAAAAAACCGATGACGAAAACAACAAGGCTTCAAAAGAAAATGCCTCAAATTTTTTGAAAAAAGTGTTGACAAATGCTGTGAGAGATGGTATTATGTGTCTGTGGTTAGCAGTTGCTAACTGACAAAACAAGCGAAAGTCAATATATCATATGAAGCAAAGTGCTTTATTTTTTTGACTGTGCGGTTAGCATATGCTAACTTGCTGACGCAGAATATTCGCACACAATACAGGAAGAAAAAATATGCTTGAAAAGTACTTGATAGAGCATTGCTCGCCAACTCTTGCATCGTTGAAAACAGCAAATCTTGTGAATGTTTTGTTTGACGACGAGGCGCTTCTCACATCATCTGTTGAAAAGATAAACAACGAATTGCAAGACACGGGTGTATGCCTTTTGGTGCTTAAAAAAAGTGAAAACAGTGCGCTTGTTTATGCCGTGAGGAAATCAAAATTGGCACACGATTTGCAACAGGACGGCGTGTCGGATTTGTTAAGAGATTACGGCTATTGCAACACGGATGTTGAAGCGTGCATTGAAAGATTAAAATCCCGTTTGATTTGTACGGAGGAGTTTCCGCACGAAATCGGAATTTTTCTTGGATATCCGCTTGATGATGTCAAAGGATTTATCGAAAATGCGGGGCAAAACAGTAAGTGCACCGGATGTTGGAAAGTTTACTGTAACGAGTGTGAAGCAATAAAAACCTTTGCAAAATTTAACAAGTGCAAAGAAGTATATACAAAACTTTGGCTCAAAGGCAGAAGCATAGCAAAACTTACTGTCAGAGCGTTTTAAGAAAGACGGTGAATTTATGAGTAAAACAGCGGTTGTATATTGGAGCGGAACAGGCAACACGGCTGCTATGGCAGACGCAATTGTTGAAGGTGTAAAGTCCGTTGGCGGACAGGCAGAACTTTTTACGGCGGATTCGTTTAACTCCGATATGACAGAAAATTATGATTTCATAGCGTTCGGTTGCCCGTCAATGGGTTGCGAACAACTTGAAGATACAGAATTTGAGCCAATGTTCGATTCTTGCAAAGGCAAACTTAAAGGTAAGCAAATTGCACTTTTTGGTTCGTATGGCTGGGGCAACGGTGAATGGATGCAAACATGGGAGGACGACTGCAAATCTCTCGGTGTAGATTTGGTTTGCGACAGCGTGATTTGTAATGACGCTCCTGATGACGAAACAATAGAAAAATGCAAAGAATTGGGTAAAATGCTGGCTTAGAGCCCTATGAACAATTTGAGCTTCGGCTTAAATTGCTCCAAATGTGTTTAGCAGTCGCTAAAGATGTTTGGAACAGTTTAAACTTGGTTAAAAAGTAAAATTGTTCCTATTTCTCTACTCCTAATCCAATAAACAAAAGGCGAGCGGCTATGTCGTTCGCTTTTTGTTATATTAAAAATTTTTTGGATAATTTAAGACTGTTGAGAAAGTTTCTGAATTTCGTTTTCTTGCGAAGGAAGATGTATATCGTCAAAACATATTCCGTATAGAACAAAACATAGTTTTGTAAGTATACTACATATGTTTTTCCTCTTTCCAAAAAATCCACGGATTTTTTGGAAGCCTTTTTCTTTCGACTGAGCAAAAAACGGAAAACGCCAAAAATGCTGTAAGTTCGATACTTACAGCATTTTTAAAACCCCTCCGTCAACACTTCGTGTTGCTATCTCCCCCTTTATATTTAAGAGGAGGCTAATGTGGTTATAATAATATTGGCGTGCTTCAGGGACTTTATCGACAGTATGAAAAAAGGAACATCGTTTGATGTTCCTTCTGTGGTGACCCGGACGGGAATTGAACCCGTGTTACCGCCGTGAAAGGGCGGTGTCTTAACCTCTTGACCACCGGGCCGAATTGGTGGCTTTAACTGGATTCGAACCAGTGACACTGCGGGTATGAACCGCATGCTCTAGCCAACTGAGCTATAAAGCCATTTTGACTTGCAAGCAAGAGTATAGCGTAAAACATCTCTTTTGTCAACACTTTTTTTAAAAATTTTTTCAAAAGTGTAAAATTCGCCACATAATCACTCTCTTTTTTAAACTTTTTATTAAAAGGGGTACATTTGTTTGACTTTATACCTTTTGGGTGATAGTATATTGAATATATAAGATGTATAAAATTAACTATATTATAATTTATGTCGGAGGGTTAAATGAAAAAGTTGGGTGCTAAACAACAGAAATGCCTTGATTTTATTAAGAAATGTCTTGATGAACGAGGTGTTGCGCCGACCGTAAGAGAGATTGAAACGGCTTTGGGCTATCGCTCGCCGTCATCTGCTCAGTATATGCTCAATTCTCTTGAAGAAGCCGGCTATATCGAGCGTGACCCTTTGATGAAAAGAACTATTCGCATAAAGGGCTACGACACAAAGGCGTATCACGTTCCGCTTGTAGGCACGGTTACGGCAGGTCAGCCGATTTTGGCAGTCGAAAGCATCGAGGATTATATTCCTGTTCCCGTAAAAAACAAGGGGCAAAATATGTTTGCTCTCAGAGTTAGGGGCGACTCGATGACAAATGCCGGAATTTTGGACGGCGACACGGTTATAGTTGAGCAAACCCCCGTTGCAACAAACGGCGAAATAGTTGTTGCTCTCATTGGCGACGAGGCAACGGTTAAGAGGTTTTACAAAGAAAACGGTCATTTCAGGCTTCAACCTGAAAATGATGCTTACGAGCCTATTATCGTTGATGAGGTCGCAATTTTGGGCAAGGTGAATATGGTAATCAGAACTTATTAATATAATTTAGGAGTGGAAAAAATGAGTGAATGTACACACGATTGCTCAAGTTGTTCGAGCAACTGCGCAGAAAGAAAAGAGCCACAAAGCTTTTTGAAACCAATGAATGCAAATTCAAATATTAAGAAAGTTATCGGCGTTGTATCGGGTAAGGGCGGTGTAGGCAAAAGCCTTGTAAGCTGTTTGCTTGCCGCAAAATGCCAAAAGGCAGGACTCAAGGTCGGCGTTCTTGACGCTGATATTACAGGTCCGTCAGTTCCAAAATCATTTGGTATAACATCAAGGGCAATGCAGGACGAAACAGGTCTTTTGCCAACAGTCACCAAAACAGGTGTAAAAATGATGTCAATCAACCTTCTTCTTGAAGATGTCAACTCACCGGTTGTTTGGAGAGGTCCTGTTATTTCGGGCGTTATTGAGCAGTTTTGGACCGATGTAAACTGGGGCGAGCTTGACTATCTCTTTGTTGATATGCCTCCGGGAACGGGCGATGTTGCACTCACGGTGTTCCAGAGCCTCCCTGTTGACGGAATTGTTATTGTTACAACTCCGCAGGATTTGGTAAAGATGATTGTCAACAAGGCGTTCAATATGGCAAAGATTATGAATGTTCCTGTGCTCGGCTTGGTTGAAAATATGAGCTATTATCAGTGCCCTGATTGTGGCAAGAAGCACAACATTTTCGGCGAAAGTCAAATTGACGAAACAGCATCGGAACTCGGAGTTCCTGTTCTTGCAAAGCTTCCGATTGACCCAAGCGTTGCAAAGCTTGTTGACGAGGGCAGAGTTGAGGATGTTGATTGTCCTGAACTTGATGAGTTTGTGTCTGCACTTGATTGATGAGGAGAACGGTATATGCCAAAGAGAGAAAATTATATTTCGTGGGATGAATATTTTATGGGGATTGCGCTTCTTTCATCTATGAGAAGCAAAGACCCGAGCACGCAGGTTGGCGCTTGTATCGTCAGCGATGACAACAAAATTATGTCTGTCGGCTACAACGGTTTTCCCCGTGGTTGCAGTGATGACGAGTATCCATGGGAGAGAAGTGGCGAATGTTCAAACGACACAAAGTATCCGTTTGTTTGCCATGCAGAACTCAATGCGATTTTGAATTCGGGCGGTCACAATCTCAGCGGTGCAAGGATTTATGTTGCGCTTTTTCCGTGCAATGAATGTGCCAAGGCAATTATCCAAAGCGGAATAAAAGAGGTTGTGTATATGTCCGACAAGTATGCCGAAACAGAAAGCACTCTTGCAAGCAAAAAGATGTTTTTGTCAGCCGGAGTGAAACTCACAAAGTTCACGGCTTCACACAAAAAACTTGAAATTTCATTTGACGAAAGTGATGTATAATATGCAGATTGATATTTATGATTTTGACAAAACAATAGTTCCGTTTGACAGTGGTTCGTTGTTTTTTATGTACTGTATGATCCACTATCCGTGGTGTATAATTATTTTGCCAATCGTTGTGGTTGCAGGCTTGCTTTTGGGACTTGGCTTAATTGGATTTACCGAGTTCAAACGCACTTGCTACCTCTATTTGCCTATGATACCGACAGAAAAGGCTGTCAAAAAATTTTGGGACAAGTACATAAACAAGGTGCACCCATGGTTTCTTGAAAGAAAAAGATACAGCATTATTATAAGTGCAAGCCCTGATTTTTTGCTTGAAGAAATTGCAAACCGCTTGAAGGTTGATGAGCTTATTTGCTCTCGTCACAACAGAAAGACAGGCGTTATTGTTGGCAAAAATTGCAGAGCCGAGGAAAAAGTGCGCCGTCTTTACGAGGTACATAAGCCTGAAGATTTGGAAGTTATGGATGTTTATTCTGATTCTTACAGACATGACAAGTATATTTTTTCACTTGCAAAGAATCAGTGCTATCATATCGAGCACAGCAAAAAAGTGCCGTTTGATTACAATGATGTTTATTCAGATTAAAATTAAAAGAAACGAGAGTTTTTAATGAGAAAAATTGCCGATATATTTTTAGTTTTGTTGCTCACGGTTTGCGCTGTGTTTGCTTCGTATTTTATTGCGGAAAAGTCAGTTAAAACCGACAGAAGCGCCGAGAAAGCCGTTACGATGACCAAAGTTGCCGTAACCGAAAAAGAAAGCGACAAAGTGCTGCTTTGTGAAAACAACAAAAGGGATTATCATTTTTATAAGCAGGGCGACAAGATAATTATGACGCATAAGGGCGTTGAGTATAATTTTGAGAATTGGAGCCCTTATATCGACCTTGAAAAGCCGCAGCTTTATTTCAAACAGATGGGTTCTGACCCTACCGACAAAATAATCATTAAGGCTGTAAACGATATTAACGAGGACGGTAGCTATGTTTACGGTGTTTATATTTTATCGGAAATAGATAATAAGGACGGAACGCTAAAATATAAGATTACCGCCTTGACAAGAGCAACTACTAAGCAAATAATTGATGAAAAAGTTAAGATTGAAATAAGTCAGGCGAAAACTTGCAAAAAACTTGCTTATGTTGCTATGTGCTATATATATCAAGAAATAAAGTTTGACCGAAAAACAGGTGTTCCCGACGGTTATTACAATCCGTTCCATACACTTCAAGACAAAAACGGTAATTATATGACGCTTGACGGATGGAGTCGCGGAAGTGCCGAATACACAGTTGAGGATAATGGCGTTTTTGTGTCATTCCCTATTGACATAAAGTATAAGGAAACATCTGAAGTACAGCACGCAGGATATATCAAATGTATGCTTACGTTGACCGATGTAACCAGAGAGGCAAATGTTATAAGTAAAACAATGTCTTTCAAGCCGAATATGGAATATGGTGCATATAGATACGATTATGACGGCAACGAGTGGAAGTCTGTTTGCAAAAATGCAAACAAAGCCAAAGGCGGTGACACTCTTATTGATTATGTTCAGTTTGAAGGAACTGTTGATTCCAATCTTGAAACAGAGGATTTTTCAAAGAATTCAAGCGATTTGAATAAGATTTCACGCATTGAAATAAATCAAAATAAGATTATTCTTTATGCAAATAGTGGTTATACTTTTAAAAAGAGCCTTGTTAAAAATAAAGACTTTTCGGTTCGTCTTACTCTAAATGACGGCACATCAAATAATTTTGACGTTTCCTATAATGCCGAACTGTCAAACGGTTCGGGAGGTGCCGAAGTATTAACCATAAATCTTGACCAGCCGTATAAGAGAGAGAACATAAGCAAGATTAAAATTAATTTTGGAGTTAAGTGATAAATGACAAACATTAAGGACATTGCGATTACAACAGATTCTACATGTGATTTGCCACAGGAGTTGATTGAGGAAAACGAAATCACAGTCGTTCCGTTGACAATTCTTTTGGGCGACAGCGTGTATCGTGACGGCGTTGACATCAAACCCGATGATATTTATGCGTATGTTGAAAAGACGGGCGTGCTTCCAAAGACTTCGGCGGTCACCCCTGCGGAATATTATGAGGTGTTCAAAAAACTTGTTGACGAGGGCAAAAAGGTTGTTCACATCGGCTTTTCGTCAGGACTTTCGTCATCGTTCCAAAATGCGATTGTTGCGTCAAGCGAATTTGATGATGTTTATTGCGTTGATTCAAAAACGCTTTGCACCGCACAGGGACTTTTGGTTCTCAAGGCTTGCGATTTTCGTGCAAAGGGTTTGGACGCCAAAAAAATTGCCGACAAGGTTACAAAACTTGTGCCAAAGGTGAGCGCAACCTTTGTTCTTGACGGACTCGAATATCTCCACAAGGGCGGAAGATGTTCAACCGTTGCAAGATTTGGCGCAAATGTTCTCGGCATCAAGCCGTCCATTGCGGTTGACAATCAAACAGGCAAGCTCGAGGTGGCAAAAAAATACCGTGGCAAAATCGATATTGTTTATAAGCAGTACATCACCGACAGAATGAATGAGATAAAACGTATTGAGCCTGACCGTGTTGTTATTGCGGAAAGCGGCGGAGTGTCGCCAAAAACTTTGGCATTTGCAAAGGGCGTAATTGAGGGTAAGGACAAGTTCAATCAGGTCATCGTTGCCGACGCGGGTTGCACAATTTCATCTCATTGCGGACCGAAAACATTTGCGATTTTCTATATCAAAAAATAATCCTATATATAATGTAATTAATAATATGGCACTTAAAGAAGAAATTTTGAATTATTTGACCGAGCACAGCGGCGAATATGTCAGCGGTGAGGAACTTGCACAGAGCCTCGGCAAAAGCCGTGCAGGTGTGTGGAAAGCTGTCAAGGCGCTTCAGGCTGAAGGCTACACAATCCAAGCTGTTACAAATCGTGGCTATATGCTTGATTTGGATAATGATATTTTGAACGAAAACGAACTGAAAAGATATATAGATTTTGATTGCAACATTGCTTTTTACGAAAGTATTGATTCCACAAACAATGAAGCAAAGCGAATTATTGTTGACGGCGACTTAAAGCCGTTGCTTGTTGTCGGAGAAGAACAGACGGCAGGCAGAGGCAGACAGGGCAAAAGCTTTTATTCTCCTGCAAAAACAGGAATTTATATGAGCCTTGTTGTTCATCCTATGGCGAAGCTTCAAAATGCCGTCACCGCCACAACTGCTGCTTCGGTTGCTGTGTGCAGGGCTATCGAAAAGCTGACGGATGTCACCCCGCAAATCAAGTGGGTGAATGATGTTTATGTTGACGGCAAAAAGATTTGCGGCATCTTGACCGAGGCTGTAACGGATTTTGAAACTCAGACGGTAGATTCTGTTATAATAGGTATCGGCGTGAATCTCAAAACTCACAGTTTTCCGTCGGATGTGCAAAATGCTTCGTGCCTTGAAGCACCTGTCAAACGAGCAGAGTTTATTGCTGCTATTGCAAATGAACTGAACGAAATCGTCACGGGCGATTATGCCGCGTTCATTGATTACTATCGCTCACACAGTATGACTGTCGGCAAGGAAATCAATTTTATCAAAAACGGAATTGTCACTCTCGCCACCGCGGTTGGCATTGACGATGTCGGCGGACTTGAGGTCGTCCTTGCAGACGGCACTCACGAAACCCTCCGCTCCGGCGAAATCACCGTCAGAACAAGATAAAGTTCCAAATAACGCTGTTATATTTTTTGATTGGCTCCCCTTGTTGCAAGGGGAGCTGTCGTGTTTTCACGACTGAGGGGTTAAGATAGGATAAAAGGGCTTTAAAAATGCTGTAGGTATCAACCCACGGCATTTTTGTTTTGACAAAATAAAAAAACGCATCCGATTTGGGAAGAATGCGTTTTTTTATTATTATCAAGATAGTATTGTCAGCGCAATACTGCGAAACCAAGATCAATCGCTCCGGCGAGAATTCGTGAGGTTTTTTGCATCCCAAGGGTCTCTGCAAACCAAAGGATGATAAGCGCTATAAGGATTGCAATTATAAGTGCTTCTTTGCTCATAACCCACCTCCAAAGGATCGATAACATTATTATATACACTTTTGCAAAGAAAATCAATAGTATTTTGCGGTTTTTTTAATATTTTTATATAAAATAATTGTTGAAAAAAGTTTGGCTATGCTATATAATGAATGATGTATGAAATTTTATACGGAGGATAATTGTTGTATGGATACTATAACATTGGCAGCAGGCATTATTGCGGATAGGTCTGTAACTTTTACCGCAACCGTAATTGTTGCCGGAATCGGAATTGTTCTGTGCACATTGCTTGTCTTAATCGGCGTTTTTTATGCGTTTGGTGCGGTTGTGTCAAAGTCACAGGCAAATGCAAAGAAAAAAGAAGCAAAAAAAATTCAAAGTGAAATGGAAGCTGCTTTGTCAAAGGCAAGTGAGAGCGTTCCAGCTCCTGCTCCGACAAACGCTCCTGTTATTGAAGAAGGTATAAGCGGCGAGGTTGTTGCGGCTATCAGCGCTGCCGTTTATGCAATGGAGGGCGGTTCGGCGGTCATTCGCTCCGTATCTCGCAAAGCAAGTCCTGTTTCAACCCGCAATCCTTGGGCACAGGCTGCTGTTGTGGATAATACAAGACCGTTTTAAGGAGGACAAACCTATATGGAAATATTACAGGGTGTATGGGAAGTAGTTAAAAGTATCCTTGTTAACAGCGGATATGCTTACTTCTTTACCGCAGACGGCGGATATAAAAATCTTATTATGCTCATCGTTGCCTTTTTCTTCCTTTGGTTGGGAATTAAAAAAGGCTTTGAACCACTTTTGATGATACCAATCGCATTTGGTATGCTCCTTGCCAATTTGCCGGGTGCAAACCTTGCGGTGCAGTATCACGATTTGCAGGGCTTCATTGATTTGGTGGCCGGCAGAATGACCGACACGGCAGGCAACACACTCACGCCGGGTCTGATGGATTTCCTTTACTTTGGAGTTAAGGCGGGAATTTATCCTCCGCTTATCTTCCTCGGTATCGGCGCTATGACTGACTTTAGCTCACTTATTGCTAACCCGTCATCATTCATTCTCGGTGCTGCCGCACAGCTCGGCATCTTCGTTGCTTATGTAATCGCTATTGTTTTGGGCTTCGACCCTCAGCAGGCAGGCTCAATCGCAATCATCGGCGGTGCAGACGGTCCTACCGCCATTTTCGTAACTTCAAAACTTGCTCCGGCAATGCTTGGCACAATAGCCGTGGCGGCGTATAGCTATATGGCTCTCGTGCCTGTTATTCAACCGCCTATTATGAAGGCACTCACAACCAAAAAAGAGCGTAGCGTTGTTATGGGCACACTTCGTCCTGTTTCAAAGCTCGAAAAGATTTTGTTCCCGATTATGGTAACAGTTATCGTTTCGCTTCTTCTTCCTGACGCTGCGGTTCTTGTCGGTATGCTTATGCTCGGCAACCTCCTCAAAGAGAGCGGACAGACAGAACGTATCGCAAAGGCGGCTCAAAACGAACTTATGAACATCATTACAATTCTTTTGGGATTGTCGGTCGGTGCAACAACTTCTGCACAGTCATTCCTCAATCTCAACACTTTGAAGATTGTTCTTCTCGGCTTGATTGCGTTTGCATTCGGTACAGCCGGCGGTGTTCTCTTTGGCAAACTTATGTATGTTATTACAAAGGGCAAAATCAATCCGCTTATCGGCTCGGCAGGCGTATCCGCTGTTCCAATGGCTGCTCGTGTGTCGCAAAAGGTTGGCCAGCAGGAGAATCCGTCAAACTTCCTTCTTATGCACGCTATGGGCCCGAATGTATCGGGTGTTATCGGCTCTGCCGTTGCAGCAGGTATTTTGCTTACCCTTCTTGGATAAGAACAAACACAATAAAAATTCACAGAGGTGGTACAATCCGTTCCACCTCTGTTTTTGACACAAAGGGAAAATATTATGAACAAAGACGCAGTAAAACCAAATCGTGAGCAACAGCAGGTTATCGACACTGTTGACGGACCTGTGCTTGTTGTTGCAGGTGCAGGAACAGGAAAAACCGCAACTGTTGTAAAACGAATTGAGCATATCATCAAAGATGGCTATGCCCGTCCGTGGCAGGTGCTTGCAATCACCTTTACCAACAAGGCGGCAGGCGAACTTAAAGAAAGACTTGAAAACACAATAGGTGTTGAGGCAAACGACATTTGGGCGCAGACTTTCCACAGTATGTGCAGTCGTATGCTCCGCCGTTTCGGCGACAGACTCGGCTACACACAGCATTTCACAATTTACGACACAGACGACCAAAAGCGTGTTATGAAGCGTGTGCAGAAAAATCTCGGAATTGATGACAAGTTCCTCAATCACCGTGCGATTTTGACCGAAATCAGCCGTGCAAAGGACAGCCTTATCGACCCGAGAGAGTATAAGCACACCAATCAAAATGATTTCAGAAAATCCAAGATTGCCGAGTGCTACCGTGATTATCAGCAGGAACTTTTGCGTTCGGACGCAATGGATTTTGACGATATGATTTTCAACACGGTTCGACTTCTCAAGGAAAATCCCGATGTTTTGGAAACCTATCAGCACCAGTTCAAGTACATCATTGTTGATGAGTATCAGGACACTTCCTACGCTCAGTATGTGCTTACATATTTGCTTGCAGGCGAATATCACAACATTTGTGTTGTCGGTGATGATGACCAAAGTATTTACCGTTTCAGAGGCGCTACAATCGAAAATATTATGCGTTTTAAGGAAAGATACGAAGATGAGGGCGTAAAGGTTATTCAGCTTCAACTCGCCGAAAATTATCGCTCAAAGCAGAATATTCTTGACGCTGCCAACGCTGTTATCGCCAATAATAAGACAAGACTTGCCGACAAGCGACTCCGTTCCTATGCAGGCAAAAACGGCGACAAAATTATGCTTTATACCGCAAACAACGAGCTTGACGAGGCGCAATTCATTATCGACCAAATCAACGAAAATGTTAAAAACGGAATGAGCTACAAGGATCACGCAGTCCTTTACCGTATGAATGCGCAGAGCCGAAACATAGAAATTATGATGGCAAAATCGGGTATTTCTTATCGAATTATCGGTGGCAACCGCTTCTTTGACCGCAAGGAAATCAAGGATATTGTGTCGTATTTTGCACTCATCAACAACACAGCCGACAATGTTCGACTTCAAAGAATAATTAACACTCCTAAGCGCGGCATCGGCGACACTATGTTCAATTACATTTTGGAAATTGCCGCGGCAAACAAAATGACTGCTTTTGAAGTCTGCGAGCAGGCAGATGAGTTTGCAAAGACGCAGAGAAGCGCAAATAAGCTAAAGGCATTTTGCAATATGATTAATGGCTTCCGTGAGGATTTAGAGGACGGAATGAGCGTGAACGATTTGCTTCAGGAGATTTTGGAGCAAACCGAGTATTTTGCGTATCTCGAAGAGGACGACCCGTCAAAGGCAGACGACAGAAAAGCCAATGTTCAGGAACTTTCGTCAATGTTCGTCAAGTATCAGGAGGATGACGAAAACTTCACCCTTCAAACTTTCCTTGAAGATGTTGCGCTTGTTTCTGACATTGATTCGTATAATGAGGACGAGGACAGCGTTGTGCTGATGACTCTCCACTCGGCAAAAGGCTTGGAATTCCCTGTTGTGTTCATTCCGGGTATGGAAGAGGGCATCTTTCCGGGCAATCAGAGTATGTACAGCGATGAGGACCTTGAAGAAGAACGCCGTCTTGCTTATGTGGGCATCACCCGTGCGAGAGAAAAATTGTATCTCGTGTCGGCTCGTCAGCGTATGCTCTACGGCACAACAAGCAGAAATATGCTTTCTCGTTTTGTCGGCGAAATTCCGACCGACATCTGCGAGGATAAGACGGTAAGAATGCAGTCGAGCTATTCACCGGGCAGTTATAACGACCACTTCGGCTCACCTGCAAAGCCGTATAAGTACAGCAAATCGACTCCAATCGGCGAGGGCAGACGAAGCTCAAGCACCGTGGCTCACTCGTTCGGCCAGGTTGGCGGAACAAAACCGCAGGCGAGCACAGAAACTTATGCTGTCGGCGACACCGTTCGTCACGCATCTTTCGGCACGGGCGTTGTTCTTTCGGCAAAACCGATGGGCAACGATACACTTATGGAAATTGCGTTTGACAAGGCAGGCACAAAGAAGCTTATGGCAAACTTTGCCAAGCTTCAAAAATTATGATTATTTTAAGAGGGCAGTTGTTTGCCCTCTTTTTTGTCGGATTTTGTTAACTGAGTTTTCCTTATTAATGTATATAATTTATATATTATAATATATAGGTTGAAAACAGGAAGAACAAAAGCATAAAAAACTGCACAAAAGTTTGTGAAATGTTTGTCAATAAAATATTTTGCGAAATTCTATATGTGGAAATAAAAAACGCACTTTTTTAAAATTAATACTATATCTTGCGTTTGCCAAAAATTTCCAATGCAAAAATGTTACAAAATCGTAAGGTTTTGTAAGAAGTTCGTCACCTTTCCCAAATATTCAATTTAGTGTGATAAAGCACAAAAGTTCAAAACCACAAGATATGGACATTTTAAAAGTTACAATAATATTACGGCTGTAACCTTTTGTCAATGTTGCACAAAAAATATTACTCCACCGACTTGACTTGTTGTGAAATCTCGCTATAATAGCAAGCGTTCGTGACAAAATGATATTAGGCGATGTGGGAATTTGCTCCACAAATGCCAAATTCACTTGTTAAGAAAGTAAGGAGATTAAGATGACTAACCAATCATTTGCAGGCAAACGTTTTTTCAGAACAGTCCTGACAATAGTAATTGCGCTTGTGCTTCTTGTCACAATGTTTGCGGGTACGGCTTTTGCAAAAACCTCTGACGAATACACAGTCAGCATTGTTGACGGCTCAAGAAGTGTAGCTGTTACTACAACTGAGACGGAACCTATCGAGATTCTCAAATCCGCAGGTATTGTGATATCTGCCGGCGATAAGCTGGACATATCCGATTTTAAGGAGTCGGAGGGCGGCAGTATTGTAGTAAACAGACTTAACACCATTTATGTTGAGTTTGACGGAAACATTACAGCGTATCAGATTTATTCGCACACGGTCGGCGAAGCTTTTTCACAGCTTGGCGTCAATGTCAAGAATAGCGACCAAATCAATTACAGTCTAAACACAGAGATTACAGACGGTATGGTAATTAAGATTACATCCGCACAGTATGTAACTCTTAAGGCTGACGGAACAGAAGCAAAGTTTGCTTTGACAAACGGCACTGTTGCAGACTTGCTCAAAACAGCAGGCGTAACACTCGGCAAGGACGACTACACCGAGCCGTCACTTGATTCAAAACTTGAAAAGAACCTTGTGATCAAGGTTAAAAGAGTTGAGTACAAAACAGTCGAAAAGACAGAAGAAGTTAAGTATTCAACAGTAGAAACAAAGGATAAATCCCTTGAAGACGGCAAAAAGAAGGTCATCACAAAGGGCGAAAACGGTGAGGTAGAAGTAACTTACAAAGTTAGATTTGTTAACGGTAAGGAAAAGGACTCAACCGAAGTATCACGAATTGTAACAAAAGAAGCAACAAAACAAGAAGTTGTTGTCGGCACAAAGAAAACCGAAAAGAAAAAGTCAAAGAAAGATGACGACTCGTCAAGCGAAGTAAAGGCTAACGGCGTAAAATCGAAGAACGGCTACAAGCTTGGTCAGGTTATTAAAGGCAGATACAGCCATTATTGTGCTTGTGCAACTTGCAACGGCAATTCAAGAGGTATCACATCATCCGGTAAGAAAATCAAGAACGGTATGGATGACCCTCACTATGTTGCATGCAACTGGTTGCCGCTCGGCACAGTTATCAGCGTTGACGGCACAAACTACACGGTGGTTGACCGTGGAGGCAGCGGCTTGTCACGTCAGGGCAGAATTGATATTTTCACTCCTGGCGGTCACAGCGAATGTTACAAACTCGGCGTTGGCGGTTGCACAATCGAAATTGTAAGACTCGGCTGGTAACATTTGACACCCAAAAAAGTGCAAAAAATCAAGCACATTTTAATTACAAAAAAGACTCATAATCCGTATACCGTAGGTATGCGGATTTATTTGTTATTGGCTTGTTAATTTAGCGAAAAATATGTTGAAAAATAGTTGAAAATGTGCTAATATAATCAATAAATAATTTTATAGTTTTCACAAGGAGGCAAAGGTTTATGGATAAAAGAATTGTGAGAACAAGACGGGCAATTTTGGTATCTGTTTTGGAACAAACAAAGGACAAGAATTTGGATGAGGTTAGAGTTGTTAAGGTTTGCAGCGATGCAGGAATTAACAAGAGTACATTCTATCTTCACTACAAGAGCATTGAGGATTGTGTAAAGTCAATCATTGAGGGTTTGGTGGCATCGGTTTCCGATTATGCTTCAACTGTCAACATTCAGCAGGCTCACGTTAATCCAAGTGTCGTTGTCACAGATATTATCAACAACATAATTGCCAACGCCGATATTATTGAAAAGTACAAGAACAGCAGACTTGCTATTCCTGTAACAGAAAAGTTGCAAAAATCAGCTATCGAAACAATTTGTACAAACAATAACATTCAGCCGGGTACGGTTGATTATGCAAGAGTGTCACTTATTGTTTATGCCGTAACAGGTCTTGTGATTAATGCGGATTTGAAAAACGACAAAGATATTCTTTTTACAGCTCTTTCAGATATGATCAGAAAGAACTAATCGGCAAAACTCAATAGTCGAATCGGCAATTTTGCTGTATTCACAAAATGTATAATCATCTGTTTTTTTGAAATACTAAAACAGGTGATTTTATGTTTTATGCTTTTCGTGATGAGGTTGAAAATGTAACCGCTGAGGAGGCTCAAGCCTGCGACCTGTCACTCGGATATATTGGTGTATCCGAGCTTGACGAGGTTGGCAGGCTTTTTGATTTGCCGAAAAACGGCATGGGAACGCCCGCTTATTTTAAGGGCGGGGACTGTATTTGTGTTTGTTTTGAGGAGTGCAATATCTATGTCAGGCAACAGGCGGTGATTGTTGTCAGCGCTTGCACAAAAAAGCATTTGACCGCCGTGCAAAACACGATTTCAAGATTGCGTGGCGGAGAAATTTCAAATGCAAGGCTTTTGTATGCTTTTGTTGACGAATTGCTTGCAAACGAAAATGAGGTTCTTGCCGATTTTCAAAAGAGTCTTGCGGTGACGGAAAAGCAAATTCTTGACGGCAGGGAGAGTGAAAGCCTTAACAAAACGCTTTATTGCGAAAAGCAGAGGTGCATTGCACTTGGCGGATATTATTCAAAAATTCGTGACATAATAGAGGAACTCGGCGACAATGATTTTGAAATCTTTCCGGAAGATGAGCTGAAATATTTTGACCTTTTGAGCGCAAGGGCGGACAGGTTGCGAGAGAATTCAAAAATGCTGATTGACGGCATTGTGCATCTCAGAGACGCTTATCAGTCGGCGCTTGATTTAAGGCTTAACAACACGATGAAACTGTTTACAGTCGTAACCGTGATTTTTGCACCGCTCGGTTTCATTACGGGTTGGTTCGGGATGAATTTTAAAAATCTGCCGCTCATTAATTCGCCATACGGCGCGGGAATTGTTATTGCACTTTCGCTTGCCGTGACTGTCGGAATGTTTGTGTGGTTGAAACTCAAACGGTGATATTTCTTTTTTACTGCGCATAAAATTCTACGGTGATTTTATGAAGAAAAAAGAGAGGCTGAACAATACCGTTGTGGGTTATTGTGAGTGTCCGCATGTTCACCTTGTCGGCTCGTCACAGTGCGTTGTGGACGGCTTAAAGGGGATTGTGGAATACAGCCGTGACAGAATAAAAATCAATCTCGGAAAATACTGCCTTGTCGTTGTCGGCTCAATGCTGAGCATAAACGAGTTTTCGCCTGAAGGTGCTGTGATTGACGGTGATATTCTTTCCGTGGAGTATTGCAGTGATTAACAGGGTTGTTCAATGGTTCATCGGCTATGTTGAGTTTTCGTTTTCGGGCGGTTTTTCGGCAGATTTTTTGGACGAGTGCTTTCGTCTTGGGCTGAATATTTATGATATTTGCGGCGACAGCAGGCTCACGGCAAGGTGTCCTGTGCAGGTATATAAATATTTGCACAGAATTGCTTTTCGTCACGGCGGCAAGGTGAAGATAATCAAAAAATGCGGTCTGCCGTTTTATACGTCACGGTTGATGTCACGGTCGGGCTTGGCGGTCGGCTGTGTGCTGTGCGTTGCTCTTTTTTGCTTTCTTTCGGGCTTTGTGTGGAATATCGAATATGTCGGCAACTCAACCATTGAACAGAGCCGAATTGAATCGTTTTTGGACAAAAACGATTTTCGCATCGGCACTCATTGGAACGTTGAGGAGAAAAAACGGATTGAAGATTTGATGCTTGCAAGCTTTGATGAAATTGCGTGGGTGCACATAAATCGAATCGGCACGACAGCACGGGTGGAAATACAAGAAGCGACGCCAAAACCGAGTATCGAGAGCAAGGACTACACAAATCTCACGGCAGTTAAGGACGGAGTGATTGTGTCGGCAATGGTCAAGGACGGCTGGCAGCAGGCTTTTGTCGGCGACAGCGTGACAAAGGGCACAATCCTTGTGTCGGGCGTTTATGCTCCCGAGGAGAAAAAGGAAAACTTTTTTGCACATGCAAGCGGAGATTTTGTTGCAAGGGTCAACGAGCAGTTCACCCTGACCGTCAGCCGTGAGCAGTGCAGACGTGAATATCTCGGCGAAAAAGAATATAAGGCGATTTCGTTTTTCGGATTGTATCTTCCGCTGTATGTCGGAAAAATCCAAAAAGAAACGGCAGAACTTGAACGGCACAGTTCGTATCTCACAATCAACGAACGCCCCGTGCCAATCGGCATAGTCAAAACTTGCGTAAGAGAGTATAACATCTACACGGTCAATTTGTCGGATAAGGCTCTGCTTGAACTTGCCGAAAAACTTGCCGAACAAAAACTTGTCGGCGAATTCGGGAGGGAAAACATTGAGTCGAAGCAGATAGATGTCACTTTGAACTTCAATTCGGCAGAGGCAAAGTGCAATGCTCAGGTGCTTGAAAATATCGGCGAGGAGGTTCAAATTTTTTCTGAAAAAGCAAAGATTAACAGTTGAATGTGCATAAATGATGTGCTAAAATTAAGATGATAAACAAACGGAGGATAAGCGTATGCAAATGACATTTCGATGGTTTGGCAGAGAAAAAGACACTGTTTCTCTTGACCAAATCAAACAAATACCAAATGTGGTCGGCGTTGTTCCCGCCCTCCACGATTTGCCTGCCGGTGAGGCTTGGACTATGGACAGAGTTCAGGCAATGTATGACGAAATCACCGCTTCGGGGCTTACAATGGAATGTATCGAAAGTGTAAATGTGCACGAGGACATCAAAATCGGTCTGCCGTCAAGAGATAGGTATATCGAGAACTACAAGGAGTCTATTCGCAATCTTTCAAAGGTCGGCGTAAAGGTGATTTGCTACAACTTTATGCCTGTTTTCGACTGGACGAGAACCGACCTTTATATGCCTTTGCCTGACGGCTCAACCTGCCTTTGCTATGACGGCAAGCAGGTGGAGGGCAAGTCACCGGAGGATATGTTCAGAGAGATTGACGACAATTCAAACGGCTATGCAATGCCGGGTTGGGAAACCGAGCGAATGGGCGAAATCAAGGAGCTTTTTGAAAAATACAAGGATGTCACTGCGGACGATTTGTGGGCAAACCTGAAGTATTTTCTTGAAGCGATTATGCCGACTTGCGAGGAATGTGATGTCAAAATGGCAATACATCCCGATGACCCGCCGTGGAGCATTTTTGGACTTCCACGAATCATCACGGACAAAACCGCTGTCGAAAAATTGCTTGCAATGGTGCCGTCAAAATACAACGGCTTGACCCTTTGCACAGGCTCACTCGGTGCAAGTCCAAACAACGATATTGTGGAAATCATCAAATCGGCAGGCGACAGAATTTATTTTGCGCATCTTCGCAATGTGCAGATTAACAATCAATGGTTCAACGAAACCGCACACGAAAGCAATGCAGGCTCTCTCGATATGTACGAGATTGTAAAGGCTTTGCAGGAGGTCGGCTTTGACGGATATATCCGTCCTGACCACGGCAGAATGATATGGGGCGAGGTTGCAAGACCGGGCTACGGACTTTACGACAGAGCGCTCGGTGCGTGCTATCTCAACGGACTTTGGGAAGCAGTTGAAAAATCAAGAAAATAAACATCAATTCAGATACGAGGACAATAAAATGACACATGAAAATTTAAAGGGCAGGGTTGCCGTTGTTACAGGCGGCGGCGGAGTCCTTTGCGGACAGTTTGCAAAAACTCTTGCAAAGCAGGGCTGCAAGGTTGCCGTGCTTGATTTGAACGAGGCGGCTGCACAGGCTTGTGCTGACGAAATCGTTGCAAACGGCGGAGAAGCCATTGCGGTAGGTTGCAATGTTCTTGACAGCGAGTCGATGCAAAATGCAAGAAAGACTATAAACGAAAAACTCGGCACTTGCGACATTCTTCTCAACGGTGCAGGAGGTAATAATCCGAAGGGCACAACCACAAAGGACACTTTGGAGCAAATCGACCTTGTTCAAAAGGACGAGAATGTAAAGACCTTTTTTGATCTTGATGCCGAGGGAATTTCTTTTGTATTCAATCTCAACTTCCTTGGCACTCTTATTCCGACACAGGTTTTTGCAAGAGATATGGTGGAAAAAGAGCACGCTTGCATTGTTATGATAACTTCAATGAATGCGTTTAGACCGCTCACCCGTATTCCTGCATATTCGGCTGCCAAAGCTGCGGTAAAGAACTTCACCGAATGGATGGCTGTTCACTTTGCACCTATGGGAATCAGAGTAAATGCCATTGCGCCGGGATTTTTCTCAACCAAGCAGAACGCAGCGCTTCTTTGGAACGAGGACGGCACTCCGACCGCCCGCACAGGCAAAATCCTTGCCGCAACTCCTATGGAGCGTTTTGGCGAGCCTGAGGAACTTGACGGAACACTTCTGTTCCTTTGCGATGAGGCGTACAGCGGATTCATTACAGGCGTGAACATTCCTGTTGACGGAGGCTTCAACGCATACAGCGGAGTATAAAGTTTTCAACAAGATTTTATGGCAAATAATAAAACCGTAAGTTCGATATTTTTCGATACTTACGGTTTTTGTTATCGTTTTTTACTTCTTCATTTCTTCTCTTGCTTCTTTGATTCTCTGAACAAAGAGCTTGCCTGTTTCGGTGATTTTGTCGTAATCGCCTGTTTTTGCGCCTGCGATAAGCGATGAACCTGCACCGCAAGCAACAGCGCCTGCCTTTATCCAGTCCTTGACATTATCAACATCAACACCGCCCGACGGCATCATAACTGCGTTTGGAATAGGGCCGTGAATGTCCTTGATGAAGCGAGGACCTGCAATGTCGCCCGGGAACACTTTGAGCACATCGGCACCGCATTCCATTGCGTGCACAGCCTCTGTCGGTGTGTAGATGCCCGGCATAGACGGAATTCCGTATCTGTTGCAGCATTTTACGGTTTCAGGGTCAAAGTACGGCGAAACAATGTATTCAGCACCTGCAAGGATTGCAATTCTTGCTGTTGCGGCATCCATAACCGTGCCTGCACCGATGATGATTTCTCCCGAATTGTACTTTGCTCTCATTGCTTCAATCAGCTTGTCTGCGTGCGGAACGGTGAAAGTAAGCTCAATGGCTGCCACACCGCCGGCAATGCAAGCGTCTGTGATTTTTTCTGCCTGTTCAATGGATGTTGCACGAACAACTGCAACAATTCCGACTTCTTGAATTTTTGCAAGAGTTTCAATTTTATTTGACATAGTTATTTTCTCCTATAATTTAATATATTGATTGTGATTATCTTTGAACACGGGCGCCTGCGCCGTTCACCTTTGCTTCAACTTCTTTGAGCGAAGCCATTGATGTGTCGCCCGGAGTTGTCATTGCAAGTGCGCCGTGAACAACGCCGTAGTTAACAGCCTTTTGTGCGTCCTCATATGTCATCAAGCCGTAGATAAGACCCGATGCAAAGCTGTCGCCGCCGCCGACACGGTCAAGAATTTCAAGTCCCGGATACTCAAGAGAATTGTAAATTTTGCCGTCAGCCCAGCAAATAGCTTTCCAGTCGTTGACTGTTGCGGTTTTTACCGTGCGGAGCGTTGTTGCAATAACCTTGAAGTTTGGATAAGCCTTTGTGACGGTTTCAATCATTTTGTAGTAGCCGTCCATATTGAGTTCCTTGAGGTCGGCGTCGTTGCCCTCAACCTCAAAGCCGAGAGAAGCGGTGAAGTCCTCCTCGTTGCCAATCATAACATCAACATATTTTGCAATTTCCTTGTTAACTTCCTGTGCCTTTGCCTGACCGCCGATTCCTTTCCAAAGTGACGGGCGGTAGTTTAGGTCGTAAGAAACGATTGTGCCGTATTCCTTTGCTTTTTTAACGGCTGTGATAACTGTTTGAGCGGCAGTTTCGGAAAGTGCGGCATAAATTCCGCCTGTGTGAAGCCAACGAACACCGAGTGTGCCGAAGATGTAATCCCAGTCAATGTCCTCAGGCTTGAGCTGAGAAGCGGCTGTGTTGCCTCTGTCGGATGCGCCGACAGCGCCACGGATGCCAAAGCCTCTTTCGGTGAAGTTGATTCCGTTTCGCACGGTTCTGCCGATTCCGTCATATGGCACCCACTTGATGAGTGATGTGTCAACTCCGCCTTGAAGAATCAAATCTTCCATAAGATAGCCGATTTCGTTTTCCGCAAAAGCGGTGATAACAGATGTTTTCATACCGAAGCATCTGCGAAGTCCACGGGCAACATTGTATTCTCCGCCACCTTCCCAGGCTCTGAATGAGCGTGCGGTTTTTATTCTGCCTTCGCCCGGGTCAAGTCTGAGCATAATTTCGCCGAGTGAAACCTCGTCAAACATACATTCTTCTTTTGGTCTTAATTTAAGTTCCATAATAATTCATCCTTTTTTGATAGTATAATTAAAATCCGAAATATTTTATTGCGTTGTTGTAGGAAATTCCGCAAACGATTTCCTTTAGTATGTCCTCGTCATAGGCGTACCATCCGTCCTCAACCCATCTGCCGAGCAAACGGCACATAATTCGTCTGAAATATTCGTGTCTGCCGTATGAGGTGAATGAGCGTGAATCGGTTTCCATACCGATGAATTTGCCGAGCACACCGAGATTGCCGAGCGACTTCATCTGTGCGGTCATACCGTCCATTGTGTCAAGGAACCACCACGCAGGTCCAAATTGAATTTTGCCCTCTGCTTCTGTGCCTTGGAAGTTACCGAGCATTGTTGCAAGCACGGTGTTGTCCTTGTCGTTGAGGTTGAACAATATTGTTTTCGGAAGCGAGTTGCTGACATCAAGTGCGTCCAAAAATCTTGAAAGCGTGTATGCAATTTCGCAGTCGCCGACGCTGTCAAATCCTGTGTCCGCACCGATTGCATTGAACATTCTTGTGGAATTGTTGCGCAGCGCACCGATGTGGATTTCCATTGCCCAGTCAAGCTCGTGATATTTCTTGCCGAGTGCAAGGAGGACGGCAGTTCTGTATTTGTCGCCGTCAGCCTGTGTCGGAATTTCGCCGTTCATAGCGTTGCGGAACACTTTTTCGATTTCGTCATCCGTTGCAATGTCAAACGGCACATAGTCAAACGAATGGTCTGAAACTTTGCAACCCACTTCGTTGAAATAATCGCATCTTTTAAGAAGTGCGTCAATCACATCTTTGTATGATGAAATTTCAATTTCTGCCGCCTTGCCCAATTCCTTGATGTAATTCGCAAAGCCGTCAATGTTGATGTTCAGCGCTTTTTCGGGTCTGAATGTCGGCAAAACCTTGCAGTCAAAACCGTCAACGCTTTTCAGCTTTTTGTGATATTCAAGGCTGTCAATCGGGTCGTCCGTTGTGCAAACAACTTTTACATTGCTGTTTGTGATAAGGCTCTGCGGACGAAAATCACCGTTTTTGATTGCCTTGTTTGCTCTTTTGTAGATGTCTTTCGCAGTTTTCGCATTCAGCGGAGTGTCGATTCCGAAGTATCGTTGAAGCTCAATATGTGCCCAATGATACAGCGGATTGCCGATGCAGTATTGCAAAGCTTCGCCGAATTTGATGAACTTTTCTTCACCCGAAGCGTCACCTGTGCAATATTTTTCGTCAATGCCCGCACTTCGCATCGCTCTCCACTTGTAGTGGTCGCCCGACAGCCAAAGCTCAGATATGTCGCTCGGCTCACGGTTTTCGTAAATTTCTTTTGGACTCAAATGACAGTGATAGTCGCAAATAGGCATATTTTCCGCAAAATCGTGGAACAGCTTTTTTGCACAATCCGTGTCAAGCAAAAAGTCCTTACCCATAAATTCTGTCATAGCAGTTCTCCTGATAGTTTAATCAAATTTATTATATAACTATATCTTTTACAATTCAATATTTATTAATTACATTATTATAAAATTTGTATAAATTTTGCGGTGATTTCTACATAGTTCGGTTCGTTTTTGTCCGTGTTTACAAAAAATATAATATTTGTTAATTAAATAAATTTGACTTTGTCGATAATTTGTCATAATATATACACATAGACAATAAAGTTATTTGAAAGGAGATATAACTATGAAATGTCCTAATTGCGGAAGAGATTTGCTTGAGGGTGAAATTTGCACCTGCACAACCGTTGAACAAGACACTCAAACAACAGCACAGGCACAGCCTGAAAACGAGGTTCAGCCGGAGGTCGAGGCTTCTGTTGAAAGAGCAGAGCAACCACAGCCGGAAAATACATATTATCAGCCACCAACCCAGCCTGAAATGAACTATGGCGAATATCAAAATTCATTTGACGGCAATCAGCAGTATTCACAGCCGTTCGGTGCGCCGCAGCAGAATTATTACGACCCAACTCAGCAAGCGCCTTATTACAATCCTGTTATGTCAGCGCCTGCTCCGATGACCGATTATCCCGAAGATTACAAGCCGAAGAAGAAATATGTTGCAGTCATTTTGGGCGCAACACTCGGTGCGTTCGGAATTCACAATTTCTATCTCGGAAACAACGGCAAGGGCACAGCACAGCTTCTCGTTGCACTCATCGGCTCACTTTTCTTTGGACTCGGTTTGGTTGCGGCAGAGGTTTGGGCACTCGTTGAAACCGTGCAAATCCTCACCGACAAAATCGAGGCGGACAGCAATAATTACAAGATTATGACCTTCGCCGAGGAACTTGCAAAGGCTCAAAGCAACGAACAAAAGTAATAAAAAAGCAAAAATTCAGCTCTCGACTGCATTTTCAATCGGGAGCTGAACTAATTATTTTGAAAAAACTATTGTATTTTCTGACGATTGTGATATAATACACAAGTAACAAATCAATATCGAGGTGTGGCTCAGTTTGGTAGAGCACCACGTTCGGGACGTGGGGGTCGCAAGTTCGAATCTTGTCACCTCGACCATTTGACCTTAGAAAGCAAATGCTTTCTAAGGTTTTATTTTTTTAACCGTATTAATAAAACACAAGGTTTGTGTCGTTTTCGGTGATGTTGAGGACTGTGCCGTTGTTTGAAAGGTGAAGTCTGCCGAAGATGTAGTCGTTGAAATCCTGCGATGAAAAGCTGTAAAAGTCGGTGTAGTCCTCGTCAATCGGAATTGAAGCGGTGAGGGTACAGGTGTAGTATCTGTCGTTGTATTCCGAATTCTTTGCAGTCAAGCCGTATTTGCTTGCAAATTGCTCTGCACCTTTTTTACTGTTAAACACAAAGTATATTTCACCGTCGATAAACCACGATTTTTTGCCGTTTTTATCCTCGGTGTATTTGATTGTGTGCTGACCCTCAATGAACTCAACGCTCAAAACCCTGTGGTCGTTTGCCATTTCTGCCAAATCATTGTTGACCTGCGGGGTGTCGATTTTTTCAAAAAGTATAAGTTCATCTTCAACTTTTTTGTCGTTGTCGCCATCGGTGCACGAATATCTGCAATAACCGTCTTTGCCGTAAAATGTGTTGCCTACAAGATTGAACTTTTCGCCGTCATATTGGTATTCTGCAATTTTCGGAAAATCGTTGTCATACTTCTTTTGCGAAGTGATGTATATGTCGTTTGCGCCGTATTTTGCACCGCCGTCAAGCTTGTTGAAAGAGATTGCGTAGTCCTCGCACTCGGCGTTTACACCGATTGTTTTGCCGTCTTCCAAAATATATTTAACGGTTAAGTCTTTGTCGGAATTCGACTTGATGTAATAATCGAATGTGTCTTCGCCGTATCCGATATACTTTTTGTATACAATTTCGCCGTTCTTGTCGTAATAACTGATTGTTCCTGTGGCTGATTCGTCATCTTTTTCCTCAACTTTTTTCAGCCCCTCAACTTCCATATAATGACCCAAATCAACGGTTGATGCGTCATTCATAATCTCATCGGGGGTCATAAGTCCCTCGGTGTCGGTGTCAAAGCCCGATTGGGCGGTGGTTGGTGCTTCGGTGGTCGGCTTGTCGTTTTCTGTCGGTTTTGAACAGGCTGAAAAGACGGTGAAAATCATTGCCGTTGCCATAAGTACACATAATAATTTTTTCATAAAAACACACTCCTTTTTTAGGCGAACACAGTTCGCCCCTACGATTTATATGGTTTGAATTTTATTTGCCCCTACATAATTTTGTTTCGGTATTGTGACGGCGTCATATTTTTTTTGCGTTTGAACATTCGGTTGAAGTAGCTCAAATCGTTGAAACCGCACGACAACGCAATTTCCGTTATCGACAAATCGGGCAGTCGCAATTGTTCCGCCGCACATTCAATGCGGTAATAGTTGAGGTAGTCAATCGGTGATTTGCCCGTCAATTCCTTGAACGCACGGCAAAAATATTGCGAATTGAGGTGAGCCTCTCTTGCCAAATCGTTAAGGGTCAATGGCTTTGAATAGTCGTTCCTGATTTTTGTCAGCACTCGTTTTATCTGCTTGTTTTTGCGGTAAACCGTGTCAAAATCATCCGTGCTGTGCGGCGCTTTTTGCTCAAGCAATTCACCCATAAACTGCCACAGCAAACCTGTTGTGGTGAAAGTGTAGTTTGACCCCTCTTTTTCCATATTCACAAACAGTTCGTCAACGATTTGTCCGCACTTTGAACTGCCGTCAAATATCATTTCCGCAACATCGCCGTTGTCAAGCGCCGAGGTGTATTTTTCAAGGCATTGCGGAGATTGAGCCAAAAATCGTTCAATGTCAAAAACAACACATTCGTATATGCAACCCTCCGGCACTCCGCCGTGGATGAATTCTCCGGGGATGAACACACTCTGTCCTTTTTGCAAGGTGTATGCCGTGCCGTTGATTGTCAGCTGAAGTTTGCCGTCAAGCACAAGAATAAGCTCACATTCCATATGCCAATGAAACGGCATTTCGTATTGCGGATGATTGGCGTCAACATAATATAATTGTATAGGAAAGCCAAAAGTGCCACGCACCTGATTTTCCTGATAGCCTATGTATCGCATAATTTCACCTAAAATGTCAATATTGTCCTACTACTTATCATTATACACCTTGTTATCGGTAAAAATCAACAGTATAATATAAATATAGTATTATAAACCGAAAGGAAGTTTAATTATGGATATCGAAACAATCAAAGAGCAAATCTGTGATGTGTGCCATAAGATGTGGCAACTCGGTTGGGTTGCTGCCAATGACGGCAATGTAAGTGCATTGCTTGAGGACGGCACAATCCTTGCAACACCGACAGGTATGAGCAAGTCGTTCATCACTCCTGACAAGCTCATCAGAATTGACAGAGAGGGTAATGTTCTTGAAGCAGCAGAGGGTCTTCGTCCGTCAAGCGAAATCAAAATGCACCTTCGTTGCTACGACAAAAGACCCGATGTAACAAGCGTAATCCACGCACACCCACCGGGAGCAACAGGTTTTGCGGTGGCTCACAAGGCAATGGATATGTACAATATGATTGAGGATGTTGCTGCAATCGGCGCAGTTCCTCTCACACCGTACGGCACTCCGTCAACAACGGAAGTTCCTGATTCTATCGAGCCTTATCTTGAGGAGCACGATGTTATGCTTCTTGAAAATCACGGCGCTCTTGCAGTAGGCAGTGATGTAATCACAGCTTTTTACAGAATGGAAAGCCTTGAACTTTGGGCAAAAATCACAATCAATGCCGTTATTCTCGGCGGAAGCCACGACATTGACCACAAAAACATCCAAAAGCTTATTGACCTCAGAAGTTATTACAAAATCACAGGCCGTCATCCGGGCTATAAGGTATACAATCCTGATGACGAAATGCTTCACAAAAAGGAGGATTGATTATGCTCAAGGGTATCAATCCTATTGTTTCACCTGAACTTCTCAAGGCTCTTTGCGAGATGGGACACGGTGACGAGCTTGTAATTGCAGACGGTAATTTCCCTTGCGAAAGCGTTGGCAAAAACGCAATTGTTGTTCGTGCGGACGGACATTCAACAACCGATGTTTTGGACGCTGTTTTGTCACTTATTCCGCTTGATACATACACCGAAAAGCCTGTTGCACTTATGGAAGTTGTTAAGGGCGACAACACCCCGACTCCTGCAATTTGGGCAGAGTACGACAAGGTTTTAAACAAATACGAGCCTGACCATCACGATATTGAAATGACCGAGCGCTTTGCTTTTTATGAAAGAGCAAAGAATGCTTATCTTATTATCGCAACAGGCGAAACCGCAATTTACGCAAATGTTTTGCTCAAAAAAGGAGTAGTAACAGTATGAGCCGAGTATTAGCATTCGACTTTGGTGCGTCAACGGGCAGGGCAATCCTTGCCGAATACAAAAACGGAAAAATCGAGTACAACGAGGTTCACCGTTTTGACAATGTTCTCACCGAAAAAGACGGTCATCTCCGCTGGGATTTTCCGTATCTGCTCGGTGAAGTAAAAAAGGCGATAGAGCTTGCCGACAATGCGGACTCCCTTGCTTTTGACACTTGGGGTGTTGATTACGGTCTTGTAAACGCTGACGGTGCAATTGCCGATTTGCCGATTTGCTACCGTGACGGCAGAACAAAGGACGCACCGCAAAAAATATTTGAGAGCATTTCTCAAACGGATTTGTACGAAAAAACAGGCAATCAGATTATGCCTATTAACACCCTCTTTCAGCTTTTGATAGAGAAAAACGACAGCGCCGATATGTTCCTGTTTATGCCCGACCTCTTTGCTTATGCACTTTGCGGAGCAAAAACGGCGGAGCAAACTATCGCTTCAACATCTCAAATGCTTGATTTGAAAAATGCCGAGTGGCAAAAGGATGTTTTTGCACTCACCGGCAAGAGCGAAAATATGCTTCCGCCTATCGTTGAAAGTGCAACCGTTGCAGGAGAATACAACGGCATAAAGGTCATCAAGGTTGCAGGCCACGACACACAATGCGCTGTTTGTGCAATGCCGAGCGTTGACGGCGAAGAAGCGGCGTTCCTCTCTTGCGGAACTTGGTCGCTCATCGGCTGTGAATGTGACGAGCCGATTCTTACCGAAAAAAGTATGGAGGATGAACTTTCAAACGAACTCGGTGCAAACGGCAAAATCAATTACCTAAAGAATATCAGCGGTTTGTGGCTGATTCAGGAAATCAGACGCAATTTCAGAGAAGAGGGCAAGGACTATTCCTATAATGATATGGAACAACTTGCAAGGAATGAAAAACCGTTTGAATTTTTCATTGACCCTGACGAGGACATCTTTGCTTCTCCAAAGGATATGCCTAAAAAAATCCGTGATTATTGCAAAAAGACGGGTCAGGGCGAGCCTCAATCGGACGGTGCGTTGGTTAGATGTATCTACGAGAGCCTTGCAATGAAGTACCGTTTTGCAATCAAGCAGATTGAAGAAAACACGGGCAAACGCTTTGATGTGCTTCATCTCCTCGGCGGCGGCACAAAGGACAGCTTCCTTTGTCAGATGACAGCCGACAGCCTCAACTTGCCTGTTGTTGCAGGTCCGACAGAGGCGACCGCTCTCGGCAATATCATTCTCCAGCTCATCGCACTCGGAGATATTGAAGATGTCAATGCCGGCAGAGCAATTATCAAATCACAGGAAAATCTAAAAGAGTACAAGCCTGTTAATCCTCAAAGTTTTGAGGAGGCTTACGAAAAATTTTTAAACGCTATAAAATAAATTTGTAAAGGAGTAAGTTTTTATGAATTATCCTAAAATCGGTATCCGTCCTGTAATTGACGGCAGATGGGGCGGCGTGCGTGAAAGCCTTGAGGAGCAAACAATGGGTATGGCAACTTCTGCCGCAAAACTCATTGAAGAAAATCTTTGTTATCCTGACGGCACACCTGTTCAATGCGTTGTTTCAAACACAACTATCGGCGGCGGTGCAGAAGCTACTGCTTGCGAGGAACAGTTCTCAACAGAAAATGTTGTTGCAACTCTTTCCGTAACTCCTTGCTGGTGCTACGGTATGGAAACATATGACAACAATCCAAAAACAATCAAGGCTGTTTGGGGCTTCAACGGTACAGAAAGACCGGGTGCGGTTTATCTTGCCGCTGTTATGGCTGCTTATGCACAAAAGGGTATGCCTGCATTCTCAATCTATGGCCACGATGTTCAGGATATGGACGACAAGTCAATCCCTGCCGATGTTGCGGAAAAGATTTTGCGTTTTGCAAAGTGTGCCGTATCTGTTGGCTGGATGAAGAACAAGTCATATGTAAACCTCGGCGGTATCGCAATGGGTATCGCAGGCTCATATTGTGATGCTGATTTCTTCCAGAAGTATCTCGGCATCCGTCCTGAATGGGTTGATATGACAGAAATCGTGCGCAGAATAACTCTTGAAATCTACGATCACGATGAATACGACAAGGCTATCGCTTGGGTAAAGGCTAACTGCAAGGAAGGTTTTGATGTAAACGCAGGCAAGGACTTCCCTGAAATTATCAGAAAATCAAAGGTTGTTTCTCCTGACAAGGATTGGGAGTTCATCACAAAGATGACACTTATCGTTCGTGACATTCTTTTCGGCAACAAGAAGCTTGACGAAATGGGCTGGCACGAGGAAGCACTCGGCAAAAACGCTGTTGCAGGCGGTTTCCAGGGTCAGAGAAACTGGACAGACTGGCTTCCTAACGCAGACTTCACCGAGGCTATTATGGCTTCAACATTCGATTGGAACGGCAAGAAGATGCCGACTCCTTTCGCAACAGAAAACGATACACTCAACGGCGCTTCAATGATTCTCGGCACTCTTGTTTCGGACACAGCTCCTTGCTTCCACGATGTTCGTACTTATTGGAGTCCCGATGCTTGCGAAAGAGTGACAGGTATGCGTCCTGACGGTGTTGCAAAAGACGGCTTCATTCACCTCATCAATTCAGGTGCAACTGCGCTTGACGGCTGCGGTGCTTCAAAGAACGAAAACGGCGAAGGCTGTATGAAACCGTTCTGGAAGATGACAGAGGACGACATCAAGGCTTGCATCGATGCAACAGATTGGTGCAGAGCAAACTACGAATATTTCCGTGGCGGCGGATTTTCATCTCACTTCCGTTGCAAGGCAGAAATGCCTGTAACAATGCTCCGTATCAACATTGTTGACGGAATCGGTCCTGTTCTTCAGCTTGCTGAGGGCTACACGGTTGACCTCCCTGACCAAATCCACAACACTATCGACCAACGTACAGACAAGACTTGGCCGACAACTTGGTTTGCTCCGACCCTCACAGGCAAGGGCGCATTCAAGGATGTTTACAGCGTTATGGCAAATTGGGGCGCTAACCACGGCGTAACAATCTACGGTCACGTAGGCGACAAGCTTATCACCCTTGCTTCAATGCTCCGAATTCCTGTAAATATGCACAATGTTTCGGACGATAGAATTTTCCGTCCGCAGTGTTGGGCAGCATTCGGCACAGATGATGTTCAGGCGGCAGATTACGAAGCTTGCAAAACATACGGTGCTCTCTATAAATAAACCAAATAAGGCTCCCCTTTTAATGTTATAAAGGGGAGCTGTCGTGCTTCTGCACGACTGAGGGGTTAAAAGAATTAAGCAAATAAGGTAAAACCCCACCGTCTTTTGCTACGCAAAATCCACCTCCCCTTACATTTAAGGGGAGGCTTATTTGATTGGAGGCTTTTGTTATCTCTACTTGACAGGGAGATAATCTTATTGGTAATATATAAATATTAATATATGTGAGGTTATGTTATGCAAACTTACGAGCAAGTAGACAATTATATGCAGGCGCTCGACCTGAAATATTACAAAAACACAAACGACTTTTTGGCAAATCTTATGATGAAAACCGACAAGGGCTATGTCAAGGAACTTGCCGACACTCTCAATTCAAGAGCACAGGGGCAGAATTCGGACAACGATTATTTTTATAGATTGAAAAACAAATCGCTTGACGGTTCTTTGTGCGTTTCGGCAGCGTTTGACAGCGGACTTTTCAGGCATCTCGGCAATATGATTATCGACAGCACAGAGTATTTTCACGGCACGGTGCTTGATGTTGGCTGCGATTGCGGTCTTGTCACTTGTTTTATTGCTCAGCAATATCCGAATTGCCACGTTGTCGGCGTTGACAAAAACGAACTTGCCGTGAACAATGCAAAAGCACTTGCCGAAAGACTCGGTCTTTCAAATGTTGAATTTGTCACGGCAGATATTTACGATTTTGAACTTGACGAAAAAGCAAGCGTCGTTACTTCGTTCAGAGGGCTTCTCGACATTGCGCAAAAGCAGACAAGCGGGGTCAGCGTAATCGGCGAAAGAAGCGAAAGAGAAAACGCTTATCAGCAGGCTTTTTCTCCTCTTGCAACTGCAATTGCAAACAATTTGACCGATGACGGCGCAGTCATCAGCGTTGAAAGATATACGGCTCTGTATGGCTGGCTCGGTTGGATGCAGGCTCTCGCCGAAGCAGGCATTTCTCCTGTAGTAGATAAATGTGCACGAATGGTGGCGCAGGATATATCGACAAAAAAAGACTATTCTGTTACTTTTGCACAAAAATCAAGCAACTCCACTCCGCTTGAAGCATATAATTATGTGATGGAAAAGAATTTCAAAAGCGGAGCGGGCGTAACGGGAGCCGACGCAGAGTTTGCTTTGTATTTTGATTCGACCGAAATCGAGTTCACAGATGTGAAAAAAGGCGAAAAACTCATACATCAGTTTGCAAAAGCGGAATCCAAGGGTGGCAAATTTATGTTCTATGAGGCAGACCTTGACGACCGCAAATTGAAGTATTGCAACGAAAAAAAGAGCCAAAAAGCGCAGGAAGATTTTGACAGGAAACTTGCAATGTACAATAATTCCGAGTTTGAAATCAAAAAATACACCGTGAATTATTAACTAAAAATTAACTAAATTTTCATTTCTTTGTGCAATTTGCACAAAACCGTTTTTTCAAATAGGAAAACCCTACAAAAATTACGAGATTGTGAATTTTTTATTGAATTTTTGTGTAAAAAGTAGTAATCTTGTATTAAGGAACAGCAGATGTTCCACAGGAGATTAAATGTTTACAGATTCAATTTTGATTAAGGTATTAATCGGAGCAGGCTGGGGCTTAATTCTCGGAGTTGTCACAATTTTCCTTTCAAAAAAGCTGACGCTCAAACGAACAGACGACCCCGTCAAAGCCGCACCGATTGACACACCGCTTTTCAAGGTGATGTCGATAGTCGTCGGAATAGTTGCTTCCGTGGCAATTATGCTGACCTCAACGGACACGGCGCTCGCAATAAGAAACGAGTTGCTCCTCATTCCAATCGCATCAATAGCAGTTGTGGATTCGTTGGTTAGGAAAATTCCAAATCCTTTGCTTCTGCTTATGATAATAATTCAAGCAGTGTACCTTACATACTATTGCATCACTCAAAAGGATGTATCTATACTGCTGACCGCAGGGTTCGGTTTCTTCATAGGATTTGCTTCTTGTGCATTCACCACTCTGCTCAAAGTACCGGTTGGAGCCGGTGACACAAAATACTGTGCCGTCCTCGGCTTGTGTATTTATTTCACTTGCTTCCTCCAATCAATGGTGCTTGTGGGATTGCTCGCCATTGCTTGCCTGATTTATCTCAAGGCAACCAAAAAGGGCGGAATTAAAACAATGATTCCTCTCGGCCCGCTAATCTCTTTAGGTTCAGTAATTTCTATTTGCTTCCCGTTTATTGAAAAAATGGTTGGGCAAATTGAAATTTAATAATTCAAATCATAAATAAATTAATATAAAGGAGTAAATTATTATGATGAAGTTTATCAAAGACGAAAACGGTCAGGGCATGCTTGAGTATGTTCTTATTATTGCTCTTGTAGCTCTTGTTCTTATCGGTATTCTTATTGTTGTTAAGAATAAGTCTAAGGATGTTGGAAACGCTACTAACAATAAGATGAAAGATATTGATAATGCACTTGCTAATTAGTAAGAAAGTTTTCGTAAAAATTTAAAATGAATCTGGGGCAGGATTTCCTGCCCCACTATTCATAATTGGACATAATGTTAAATTATTGTAAATAAGTATTAAGAGGTGAAATCTCTTGAAAAAATTATATTATCGACTTTATCAAAGGGGAAAAGCCGAAGACGGTCAATCAATGCTTGAATTTGTGCTGGTTTTTCCTGTATTTATGCTTATATTGGCTATGACTTTTGATTTTGGATGGCTTTTTTATCATCAGATTTCTGTTGAAAATTCCGCAAGAAATGCCGCCCGTATTGCCTGTGTTGAGTACACTCATGTTGCTTTGAAAAATGACGGCACGCCTTATGAAGAAAAAGTAGACGGCGATCCGGAAAGCGGAAAATACCAAAGAACTTATACCCTTGACGCATACAAGTCTGTTCTTGACGGAAATCTCACTTCTTCCGAGCGGGTTCAGCAAATGCAAAATTTGGGTATTTCCGACCAAGAAAGACGAATTTTGTTGCAGGTGCAAAGAACTGTTCCGGCGGAGTTTGACAATGTTAAGGTCACCGTGTCTTATTCAGAAGACAAAAATTATACGCCAACAGGGCTTGAAACCTACACCCCGGCAAGCCGTTCAAACGGTGATGTGACGGTAATTGTAAGAGGTGTTCATCATGCCATTACCCCACTTGTAAACTGGGATGCAAAGCCTGGAGAAAGCAGAATGACTCGCAACCTTGCTTGCAAATCTGTTTATAAGGTTGAGGAAAATCTCACTTTCCGTGCAGATGGAAACGATGGCGACTGATTTGTCGACCTTAATATTTATATATAATAATTTATTAGAGAGCATATATTTGCTCTCTTAGATAATAAATAAAAGTTTTGTCAACACAAAGCTTTCATAAAAGGAGAACAAAATGAAAAAAGTTTATTTAATCGCAGTTATTTTTGCATTAATCGCAGGCTTCGCTACATATTTCTTTGCAAGCGAAATCGATAAAAAGACAACAATCAAGGATGCCGATACGGTTGAGATTATCGTTCCTGTAAACGATTTGGCTCAAAACTCAAGCATCACCGAGGAAATGTTTGCGGAGGACGCAGGCGTGTTCACAAAGAAAACAGTTGTTGCTTCCGATGTTAATGCAGAAAATGTTGCAACAGAGCAAAAACAACTTGTCGGCAAGGTAACTGTTGACCCGCTTTATGCAGGCGAACCGATCAATGTCAAAAGAGTTGAGGATCTCAACGGTGCGGATGTTGCTCTTTCGCTCAAACTTCCAAAGGGCAAGGTTGCTTATTCTTTCAGCGCAGGAAGCGTAACAAGTGTTGACGGCTACATCAACGAGGGCGACAAGGTTGATGTTTTGGTGTATGATGCAGAAACCAAAAAATCAAAGGTTGCTTACAAAAATCTTCCTATTATGAGAGTTTCAACGGCTACTGCCAGCAAGAACGCTTCCGCTTCGGGCACAACCCTTACCGAGTACAGTACACTCACCGTTCAGGTAACGGAAAAGCAGGCACTTGCACTTTATAAAATCGAAAATGAAAATTCGTTCAAGCTTGTTTTGAAGCATAGAAACAATGCTCCGACAACAGCACCTGCGAATGCTAAATAATATTTTTTGGAAAACACAAAACAAAAGGAGAAACTTTTATGTCTGACATAATAAGCGTTGTCGTTTGCGCCGAGCAAACCGACATCAAGGTAAATATCAAAAACAAAATTGACTCGGAAAAACTTGAAATCATAGGCTACAGCGAATTCAATGCCGAAGCCAAAACAAGAATTTTGGGTTATTCACCGGATGTTGTAATTTTTGCAGCGGAAAGTGCTGATATTGACGAAGAATTTTTTGCATTTATCGAGGATATGGAACTTGCCTCAAACGGTTGCTCACCTGTTGTAATGACCGATGATGTAACGGTTGACCTTGTAAACACGGCTGCTCGCTACGGTGTCCGTCAGGTTATGAGCCTCGAAATCAAGCCTGAGGACCTTACAAAAAATCTTGAGGGCGTTATTAACAGCGAAAGAAAGCTCAGCAAAAAAATCAATGTTGAGCGTAAAACAAGGTCGCATGTTTATGCGTTTTTCAGCGGTAAAGGCGGTGTCGGCAAAACAACAATTTCTACCAACCTTGCAGTCAATCTTGCAAGCCGTGGCAAAAAAACTCTCCTTGTTGACCTTGACCTCCAGTTTGGCGACGCTGATATGGCGCTTGACCTCAACCCGACAGAAACCATCGTTGATGTTGTAAGAGATTCGCTCGGCATTTCAATTGACAATATCACAAACTGTTCCGTAACTCACGCTTCGGGTCTTTCGGTGCTTGCTTCTCCGTCATCACCCGAACTTGCCGAGTACGTTCAGGCAGGTCATGTCAAGGCTATCATTGATGTTGCAAGAAATAATTATGAATACATCATCCTTGACTGCGGTTGCATTCTCACCGACCCGGTCATCACAGCGCTTGAATCAAGCGACACCATTTTTATGGTAAACGATGTTAATATTTTGTCCCTTAAGCGTGCAAAACTTTGCCAAAATGTTTTGTACCAAATCAATCAGGCAGATAAAGTTAAACTTGTTATCAACAAGAACACCAAGAAAAACAATGTAAAAATCAGCGACTACGAAAATATTTTGAATATGGAGGCTTACGCTATTTTCTCCAGCGACCTCAAAACAATCAACGACTCGCTCAATAGCGGTCAGCCTGCCGTTTCATACAAACCGAGATCACCGTTCGCAAAAGAACTTAATGCTTTTGCCGACAAGGTAATTATGGAGCGTGAGGGCAAGGAGGGTCTTGTAAAATCTGCCAAAGGCAAGAAAAAAGGACTTTTCTCAAAATAATCTATAATTACAAATGAAAGAAGATACATAAATGGGACTACTTAACAGATACGCTTCGACACCCGACAATTCCGAGGGCATTTCCTCAGCGCAAACAAGCAATCCTCTTGACGGTGCAGAAAAAATCAAACCTGTTCTTGAGGACAGATACGCAGATGTTAAAATCAGAATCCACGCATTGATTATCGAGCAACAACTCGGTGCTGACAATGCCGACATTTCTGATGATGGAATGAAAAAACTCATTGATGAATATGTTGAACGGCCGGATTTTAATATTGCGAGAGTTGACAGAGAGATTGTCAAAAAAGAATTGTTTGACGATATTATGGGCTACGGTCCTATTCAACCGCTTATCGACAGCGACCAATATTCGGAAATTATGGTAAACGGTCACGACCATGTTTATGTTGAGTCAAAGGGTAAGCTTGTCCTTACGGACATTCAGTTCAAGGATGACGCACATCTTATGCAAATTATCGACCGAATAGTATCAAAAGTAGGCAGACATGTTGACGAATCAAGCCCGATGTGTGACGCCCGTTTGCTTGACGGTTCTCGTGTAAATGTAATTATTCCGCCTCTTTCGCTCGTAGGTCCGATTCTTACAATTCGTAAGTTCGGCAAAACACCTATCACAGCCGAAAACCTTGTAAAATGGGGTTCGGTTTCGCCGAAAATGCTCGAATTTTTGGAAGCAGCGGTAAAAGGCAAACTTAATATAATTGTATCGGGTGGTACAGGTTCGGGTAAAACAACACTTCTTAATGTACTTTCGTCATATATTCCGTCGGATGAAAGAATTATCACAATTGAGGACTCAGCCGAAGTTCAGCTTCATCAGGAGCATGTTCTCACTCTCGAAGCCCGTCCGGCAAATATGGAGGGCAAGGGTAGAATCAGTATCCGAGACCTTGTTGTAAACTCACTTCGTATGAGACCTGACCGTATTATCGTAGGTGAGGTTCGTAGCGAAGAAACCTTGGATATGCTCCAGGCAATGAACACGGGTCACGACGGCTCACTCACCACCATTCACGCCAACTCACCGAGGGACTCAATTTCCCGTATAGAAACAATGGTTATGATGTCGGGTTCCGAATTGCCGTCAAAGGCTATCAGAGACCAGGTTTCGTCAGCCATCAACCTCATTGTTCAGCAGGCTCGTTTGCGTGACGGTTCAAGAAAAGTAACCTCTATTTCCGAACTTGTCGGTATGGAGGGAGATGTTGTCAGAATGCAGGATATATTCACCTACGAAACAGAGGGTGAATATGACTCAAACGGTAAGTTCAAGGGTACATTTAAGCCGACAGGCATCATCCCTAAATGTGTTGAAAAAATAAGAGAAAACGGAGTAGTGGTTAACAATGACTGGTTCAACGATTAGTATAATCTTAATTACCGCAGCATTTGCTCTTTTGGCTTTTGTTATTGCCTACATTTTGTCTTATACCTTAGGCTCTTCAAAGATTGCCGCAGACAAAAGAATGGAAGAATTGAAAAAGCAGGAGGGCTACACAGAGGTTGCTCTTGTTAAAAGCAAGAAAAAAAGACGCAAGAAAAAAGATGGTCAAAACGGCTTTTTTGTAAAAATCGGTTCTGCCCTTTACGGTCAGCTTCAAAGTGCCGACATCAAGATGCGTCCCGAGGAATTCTTGCTTATTTGGATAATCATTTCGGTTTTGCCGGCTTTGTTTATTCTTCTTATTTCGGAGAGCCTTGCACCTGTTGCACTCGGCGCAACCGTTGTAGGTGCGTTTATCCCGTTCGTACTTATAAAAATTAAGCAAAAACAAAGAGTTAAAAAGTTTGATGTTCAGCTTTCGGACGCTTTGATGATTTCTTGCAGTTCGCTTCGTGCAGGCTTGAGCTTCACTCAGGCAATGGAAGCTATTTCAAGAGATATGCCAGACCCGATTTCAAGCGAATTTTCTGTCGTGCTTGAGGAAATGACAATGGGTATGCCAATGGATGAAGCTCTAGAGCGACTCAATAAGAGAATTAACAGCGACTATTTGCCTCTTATGGTGTCTTCGGTGCTTATTCAAAGACAAACAGGTGGTAACCTTTCTTCAATTTTGGAGGGCATCGCAAATTCCATCAAGGAAAAAATGAAACTCAAGCAAGAACTTAAAGCATCGACCGCTTCAGGTAGGTCAACCGCCGTTATGGTAGGCTCAATGCCTATTGTTCTTTGTGTATTGTTTTTCTTAATAAACAGAGAATTCATTATGCCGTTGTTTACAACAACTTTGGGTCATATTTTCTTGGGCGTTGCAGCAGGACTTGAAGTTCTTTGCTTCCTTGCCGTAAAGAAGATTATCAACATAAAGATGTAGGAGAAACGCTATGATAGCTGTATTGGTAATTACATATGCTTTACTTATTTTGGTTTTGTGCATAGCAATATTCGGCAAAAAGGGTAAAGAAGAGGACAACAACCTCAAAAGAATGAAGTCTATCGACAAAGAGGCTGTTACCGCTGAGTACAAAAACATCGAAACTTCGTTCTATGACCGTAACATCAAACCGCTTGTTAAAAAGCTTTCAAACCTTGACGACCAGGGCAACAAGCAGACAAAATCCGCTCGTAAAAGACAGGAAACTCAAAAGCTTGCTCTTCAGCTTCGCAAGGCAGGACTTCATATGTCGACAGGTAGTTTTACTTATCTTAAAACAGCTGTTGCAGTTGTCGGCACAATTGTTTTTACGGGTATCGGCGTGTTGTTGATGGATGTAACAAGCTATTTTTGGCTTGTAATTGTTGTCGGCGCAATGCTTTCGGTGCTTGCCCCAACCTTTATTTTGAAACAGAAAATCAAAAGCCATCAGGGCGCAATCAGAGCACAGCTTCCCGACACACTTGACCTCCTCAGCGTTTGTATGGAGGCAGGTCTTAGCTTTGACGCCTCGCTTCTCAAGGTGTCTGAGCGTATGGAAGGCCCGCTTATTGATGAACTTGTAACCGTATTCAAGCAAATTCAGCTTGGTAAAAGCAGAAACGACGCACTTAAAGCACTTTCGGATTCAACAGATGTTGATGAGTTGAAAACCTTTGTTTCAGCCGTTATTCAGGCAAATACTCTCGGTATTCCGATTACAAATGTACTTGCCGCACAGTCCGAACAGCTTCGTGTCGCAAAGAGAGAAAAAATCAGAGAAGAAGCTGCAAAAGTTCCGACAAAGATGACTATTCCTACCGTTCTTTTGATTTTGCCGGCTATCATTTGTATTATTATGGGTCCGGTTATTATTCAAGTAATGGATCAGTTTAAGGGCGGAATATTTTAATTATGAAAATGTTAAAAGCATACAAGGGCGACAAGCTCCTTGTAGAAGAAGTTGAAAACGCAAATCATTTTGTGCGCAGATTTATGGGCTTGATGTACCGCAAGAATATGGCAGAAAATCACGGCTTGCTTCTTACACCGTGTGATGAAATTCACACTTTCGGTATGCGGTTTTCCATAGATACCGTCGCACTTGACAAGGACAATAGGGTGCTGTTTATCGACCCTGCCGTTCCTCCGCATAAGGTCAGAAAAAAGGTTAAAAACGCAAAAAAAATCCTTGAACTGAATGCGGGAACTGCTGAACAACTCGGCATAAATGTCGGGGATGTTCTGATATTCAAATAAATTATTTCGGAGTGGAGAATTGAACAATGAGTAACAAAGAAATCGTAGACAGAAGCCAAATTTTAGGTACAAACAAGGTGGAATTTGACAAGTCCCTCAGAGGCTATGACACCGCACAGGTTGACGAATATATCTCAAACCTTATCAATGTGCAAAAGAACGCTTCGGAGAATTTTGACAATCAGGTCAAGGACCTCAGAAACACAAATTCTATGCTTGAATACGAGGTTAATGAACTCAAGGAGCAGGTTAAGAGCCTCACTGCAAAAAATGAATTTGCAACTGAAGAAAAAGAAAGATTGATGAAAAAAATCAACGAAGCTCCTAAGGCGGTTAAAGTTGTTGACGATTCTCAACTAAAGGAATTGCAGGAAAAATACGACGCTTTGTTTAGCAAACACAGACTTTTGGGTGATGAAAACAGAAAGCTCACCAAGGAAAACGAGGACCTCAAGAGAGATGTTGCACATCTTACAAAGAAGGTTGACAAAAATCGTTCGGAAATCAACAATTTGAGAACAAGCGCTGAGGAAAACTACACAAATGTAACCGACGAACGCTTTATTCAAATTTCAAAAATATACGAGGAAGCAATCGACAAGTGCGAAGATTTGATATTCAGACTTCAAACGGAATTGTCGCTTGCACATTCAAAGGCAGAGGATGTTCAATAGTTTCTGCCTAAACAGTAACATCCTATAAGCAAGAGGAGTGATTGCTTTGAAAAAATTGTTTAGACGAAAAGAAAACGGCGATATAGCGCTTATTTCTATATTCGCCAGTCTTGCACTTTTGTCTGTTCTCGCATTGATTATTGATGTGGGTATGACTTATTATCAATGGGCAAAATTGCAAAATGCGGTAGATGCTACAACATATTCTGTTATGCACGAGATTGAAAATATCGGCGATGATTCCGAAATACAGAAAAATGTTGAAGTTTATATGAGCAAGAATCGCTTTGACATTACCGAGTACGGCGACGGTGTTGTGGACGAGGGCGAATCTACTGCAACAAAAACCGTAATTAAATACGGAAGCAACAGCGACCCGGGTGCAACTGTTACCGTTGAAAGAAAAGGCGGTATTTGGGAAGAAAATCAGGATGACGATAGGGAACTTGAGGGTTCTTATATGGATTATGCCTGCATAAAAATTTCCATCAAAGTAAAGCTTAAAGGCTTTTTAAGTTCTCTTTCAGGGCTTAACATTGCCCCTACGGGAGTGGGTTATGCCAAGACCGAAATGCAACCGTATGCTATGCCGGAAGCTTTTAAGTATTCAATTATCGCAAATTCTTCCAAAACAAGTGATGATTACAGAGAAATGGCGCTCAGAATCAACGGAAGAACTAACAATACTCAGGCAATAACAAATATTTTTGTTAACTTTATTAATAAGGTTAATGAGGAATTTATCCAAAAAATAGTTGGCTGGGTTGGCGGTACGCCGAACTACAACGAACTTGTAAACGCAAGCCTTTCTCACGCTATTATCAATTCCGATGTTCACTCAAATGCCGATATCAGCATCGGTGTAAATACAATTCAGGCAAGCCGAGGCAAAGATGCGGATTACAATGGCAAAGACTCAAAGTGTATTTGTCAATCGTTGTGCGCCGAGGGTGCGGTAAATACCTATTGTGATGTTTGTAAAAAAGATTTTAGAAAGTGTACAGGTGATACTCAGACCGAAGACGACTACAATCGAGTTCATTTTTCCGCTGTTAATAAGATTGATTTCTCGGCAGGCAAAATAGCAAACGGTTCTCTTCTCGGAACAGTTATTGGCTCCGAAAAAGACCTTAACACCCGTGTTTATGTCAGAAACTATCAGTATATCGAACAAACACAGGCTGTTCTTTATATCATTGACCAAATGGATTTTGACAAAATCACAAGTCAGGAAACTTTGAGAAGGGCGTTCCTTGAAACAGGCGAGGTCTATTTAAAGGAGTGCATAAATCTTCCTGAGGTGCAAAAAAATGCTGTTCTTGCACAGGCGGATAACCTTAAATATGTTTCCAAAAATAAATATCAGCTTGTAGGACAAAAGTCCATTATTTATGCCACAACAAATGCTATGGCAAATAAAATAATGGAGGACATTCAAGAAAACAGAACAAATATAAGCGAGCTTTACCAAGGCTTCCTTTCGGTAGGTTATGACCCAACAGCAACCAATGACAGCTTGCTTTTGTATGACGGCACAAATATTGACAAGGAAAACAGCACAATCACATTCACTAAGTCGGATAGTGACCAAACTGCCGAGTTGAAAATTATTGATGCCGAAAATACTAACAGAAATGTTGTTCAGATGAACAAACTCGGCAAAGTTACCGAGCAGGCGGAGGCAGGCTATCGTTTTGCAATTGCAAAAACATTCAAGCAAAATGCAGACCCTATGGCTATTCCGAATATGCGCCCTTATTTTGTAAGAGTTGTAAACCGTTCTGTAAGAAACGCAACTGTTTCTAAGTATGACGAATCTGAGAATGGAGACGGTGCCGAGGTTTCGGATTCGGTGTCTGTAAAAGAAGCCGTAAAGAAAGCACAAACTCAACTTGAGAAAACCATAAATCTCAAGAACACTCTTGGAACCGTTGAAAACAAAGACGGCACATTTTCAGACAGTGCGGCAGACGCAACAAACGACCCTACAAAGGTTGAGGCCGGCAAAGCCGACACTTATATTGACAATTCTTTTGCATCATCGGATGTGCTTACAAATCAAGCAACTTCACCGCTTTTGAAGTTTAAACTGACTTCTACCGATCCGTCAGGAAACAGTATGGATTATAAAACATACACGCTTGAAAAGTACGGTAGTAACAACAGCCATCACACCACATATAACGGCACAAAAGTTTTTGACAAAAACGGAAAGCTTAATTCTGCCAAAAATGTTATTGATTCGTATGCAAAGAAAAATTCAAGCAAATACGGCAAGGATGCGGTAAAGAACTTTGAAAAAGAAGATGTCCTTGTTGATGACGATTATAACAATTCCACTATTTGGGACTACGATAAGCACTATGGCAGTGATGCGGTAGCCAAGAAAAAGCATTATATCGAAAACAAACTTACTCTTTCAAGCGAGAGCAAGTTTGAAGATTCTGCCCCTAAAAAGGAAGATGTGTTCCTTATGGCATCGGGCACAAAGAAAAATTATTTTGACAAGCGAATTAAGGAAATCGAGGCTGAAACCGAAGCTATCGACGAGGCAGAGCTCACTATCCCTGAGGATTTGAGGGTTGACAGAGTTCCGTCAAGTTACAGAACTTTGGTTGACGCAACCCTTGCAGACCTTGGATATGACATCAAAACCAGCGTAAGTGTCGAAACCGAAAGCACATCGAACATTTCAAAGAATTACATAAAGCCTGACTTTGAAAACAACCAACTTGTTAATGTTGATAAAACATATACATATGAAGATTTGCTTCCGGGCAAGGACGGAGCAATAAAAAAGAAAGTTTCCGGAAAAACCACGGTTAACGGAAAAGATGTTGACGGCATTTTGGAAGAAACCCGCAAGGATTTTGAAATGAATGCTGAACAAATCGGCAAAATTGTAAAAGATAAATACAATGAACTTAACAAACCTAAATCCACAGCAACTTGGGCTGACGGCGGAACACTTTATGAAATATCAAAGAAATACAGTGATCATGATTGGCAATATGAGCTTAGTGACAAAACACAGTATTCTGAAATCAAAACAATTTGGAAATATACATCTACATCGTGGGCTTATTTTGGTATCAGAGTAAAATCCGGACATTCGGTTGATGTAAAAAATAATGCTAAAATTTCCGGTGGTGAAGCCGATTCTGTAATCGGTGATAATTCAGACAGCGATAAGCCTACCTATATGCACATAGGCGGAAACCTCGAAGTGGACAACGGTAGTTTGACTATCGGCGACAACACAACCGTAATCGTTGACGGCCATGTATATGTTGACGGTAAAAATCACAATTTCACTATCGGTAAAAACTCAAAGCTCATCTGTGGATATGAAATCAGAGTCGGCGGAGAATTTACTGTCGGTGAAAATTCTGTTGTTGTTTCAAAACAAGCAAACACAAAAGATAATTATTCTGTTTCTGTGAACACTATGGTTGCCGAAAAAGGTAGTGAAATCTACGCAATCGGCGACATTAAAAAGGTTTCCGGCTCAGACATTGTTATGAACGGCAAGATTTTCTGCCAAAGAGCTATTTTCTATGACGGCGGCAGCGGAAATATGATTTTCGGAGAAGCATCTCAAACTTTTCTTGGCAGAGACCTTTCAGTAAGTAGCGGCAATATTACTATAGGAGAAAATGCTATTGTTGTTGCAAACAGACCGGAAAATGATACTTGGTTGAATGATGCAGATAAAGAAAAGTCTGTTGTAGATATTGCCGGTAAATATACCCTTAATATGAAGACAGGCTCAGTGCTTGTAACTCACGGTAAGGGAGAACACAGAATAAGATCTGCAATGTATAATTGCGAAAAAGGTTCTCTCATTGTTACCGATATGATTAAAAGCAAAGAAATCAAAAAAGAAGAGAACACTTCAATATTCGGTAATGTCATCTGCAAAAAGTTGGATGTCAGAAATACCGAATTTGCAGAAAATGCTCACATTTTTGCATCAGAGGAAATCTATGTTCAGGATAGCAAGTTGACACTCACTTTCAATCCGGGTGTAAAACTTATCCTTGGCAACAATATTTCAGGACAATCAATCTCTAACTGTGGAGGTCTTGTGTTCAAAACAAGTCCTGAAAATAAAGTTTTTGCTCTTGGCGCAACAGGTACAATTTCAGGCTTCCAAAAGAGCAACGGCAACTATACACTTTATAACGGAAGCTTCCTTTCTGCACCGGGTCTTAATATCAACGACCTTACAATCGAACAGGGCGGCGGCTTCTGCATTCCAAAGGACAGCAGTATCACAGTTAACACCCTCACAATCAAGGACGGAACTTCGGTTTATATTGACAGCATCAAAGCAACAAAACTTGTTATAGATGCAAACGCTTCTATCAACAAAATCGAATCAGCCGACGAGATTGAAATCAAAGAGGGCAAAAAACTTTTGGTTGTCAGCAACTGTACTGCTAAGGACATCAAAAACTACGGTGAATTTCTTGTTACAAATACTCTTGAAGTTTCAGGCACATTCGACAATTTCAACGATACTTTGATTGGTGTGGCAAAAGTTTCAACAAATCCGGGCTTTAACGGAAAGCTCATTTGCACGGGAACAATCAATAACCACAAGACAATTCAGGTTATCGGCAGTGCAGAGGGCAACAAAATCATCAATGAATACAGCGCCTCCCGTTCAACAGGCGGAGAAATCTATGTCAGCGGTGATGTCAACTTTGCAACCGTAGAAAACAAGAAAGACAGCAAGATTATTTGTCCTGCCAAATTTACCGCAACAAATCTCACAAATATGGGTAAGATTCAGGTAAACAATTTTGCTGTGAACGGAAAACTCCTCAACAGTACAGATGGCGAAATCAGAGTTGACAACACTTGTACTATAGAAAAAGGAGATTTGGAAAATAACGGTGTTTTGCATATTAGCGGAATTACTCTGCTCAATACTGTTACAAACAATAATGAGTTGAAGATTGACAGCGATGCAACATTCAACGGTAACGTTGTGAACTCGGCAAATGCAAAACTCCAATGCACTTCGTACGGCGCAACATTTGAATCATATGTTACCAACAACGGCGAAATGAGCATTGCAGGCTCTATTGTTGCAAAAAGCTTGTTTGAAAACAACAAATTTGTTTGCTCAAACAATCAATGCTATTTCAACAATCTTAAAAACAACGAAAACGGTGTAGTAAGTATCTGCGCATTCAAGACGATTGATGTTGACGGCTCTAAGTCGGGTAGTAATATCATAAACTACGGTGTTATTGAAACTTACGGCGGTAGTTTTGTTAACGATATAAACACCCTTTATAACTACGGTGATTTTGTATCGAATGTTAACATAAAAGATTTCGGCAATATTTTGAACTATGGCAAGCTTGAGTGCTTCGAAACATTGCAGGGCGAAACAGCAGGCTGTACTTTCAATAACTTCGGAAAGGTTTATTGCCATTCAAACGTAAGTGTCAGCGGCACAATCACAAACGGAACAATTGACAATCACGATGCTTTGTTCTTTGTAAGTGCAAGCACTTCGACAGAGATTTATGCATATCATATTAATAACTATGCCGATTTCTTTGCACACGACATTAATGTTCGTGTTGTCGATACTTTCAGTTCCTACAAGGGCAGCAGAATTTATGTTGACAAGGGCAATATCTTAACCAAGAAATTTGAGATTAATGCAAAATGCTCTCTCAAATATAACGGCTCTTTTACAATCAGAGATACTCTTGTAAACAGAACAAAGCTTAAATTAACAAAGATTTCTGCACAGAAAATCGAGAATGAGGGCACACTCTTTATTGATTCCGGCTCAAAGGACTTCTTAATTGATTATATTTGGAATAAGAAAGATGCGAAGTTTGCCTTTGCGGGTCCGGGAGGACTTCATTTTATAGGATGTGACAACAACATTTCTCTCTTTAATGAGGGCAATATGTATGTTAACGGAAACATATCGGCTAAGGGTGCTATTCACGCAACTGACGGAGAACTTTATGTTTACGGTAATGCCGAAGTATCCAACTCTGTTTCGTATTCTGTAAACGGCGTCAAGAACAATGTTTATATGGAAGGCTCGGCAGAGCTCTATGTTCATGGCGATATTCCGTGCTCAAATGATAGTGACGGTATGATGATTGCCGAAAATCCTGATGCAGATGCCGAAAAGGCTGTATATAGCGTATATGGCGATCAAGGACTAACCGCTAAAAACAGTCACAACAGCGGTTTGATTAATTGCTATCAAACAGGCGCACAACTTTATTTTGGCGGAAACCTTAATGTTACTCCACCTAAACTTCTTAGTGGTAAGAATACGCAAACAGTAAAGGGTAGTATGTATGTTTATGGCGAATACACTTGTGCTTACATGACAACATTCTACATCAAAGACGGTGGCGTTGTATATATTGAGGGAAATGTTAACTGTCCTTTGACAACTGAGTTGCAACTTGAAAATTTTGCAGGAATTTACTGCTTTGGAAATAGCGTTAAGTTCTACTCGATTACCGCAAACAAATCATATGTTTATCTTTTGAAAATAAAAGACGGCAACGATGTTGTAACGTATAAAGTTAGACTTGAAAATGCGAGTGTACTGTTCACTCCTCAAAATGCGAGAATTCCATCAATCAAATTGTATAAATCCGATGATTCTTTCTACGCTCCTGACCCGGAGGCTTATGTTTCCGTTTCGGAAAATAACTTCAGGGCTGACGGTGTAAGAATTGTTACAAGCGGTAATGTCCAGGTTGTGGGCGAAATCACAATCAAAGAAGGTCAGATGCTCTGTGCCAATAACATAAAGTTTGCTAACAACGGCAAACTCAATGTCAAGGGCACATTGTATATCACGGGCAAAATATATTATGATGACGGCTCAACAACATCTGCACTTTCTAATATCGAGAACCGCATTGCTTTCACGGGTCCAAAGGCTGATGTATTCATCGGCAGGACAAAGAGCGGAGAACTTGAGTTCAACAAAGAACTTGATGTTTTCGGCGAACAAACCTTGTTCTTTGACAATGATATAATAGTAAACGGCAACCTTGCAAACAATTCAAAAAGCAAGGGCGGAATCGGCGGAAACGACCTTGTTCCACACCGTGGTGAAGCTATCATTGTTGAGGGCAATTCAAACCTTTATGTAACAGGCGATGTTTTCTCAAACGGCAAAAACAACAATCTCGGCAACGCTGTTTATGTCGGCGAAAACTGCTCGCTTTCTTGTGGCGGTGCGTTCTATTCCGACTCTGCAATTTATAATTATGGCAAGTTCTATGTATTCGGCGAATTTGTAAATTACAAAAAAGCAGACGGAACAGAAGAAGCAAACGCAAGAACTTGGCCAACCGATAAGGGTAATTCGAACTATAAAGAGGGCAAGTCTATCCTTAACGGTAGCTCAAAGAACCGCAATGCAAGCATTTATATCGGCGGTTATACCGACAGAGATAAAGGCATTGTTTCCAAAAATACAATTATTTTTGTCGGCTATGTTCAAAACTACGGCAAGATTAACATCATGCAAGATGTGTACATCAAGGGCTATAATCCTTGTTCTTACATGTGGATGAGAACCATCGGTGAAGACCCGTATGCCGTATACAGTACAATGAAGGACGAATGGGGTGCAAAAGCATCCATCGTTGCAGAGCAAGGTTCAAGAGCAAACTTCGGCGGAAATGTGGCTATGTTTGCAGGATATGTAACCTTTAACAGAGACACAACGGGCAAAAAAGAAGAAATGCCTGTGTTCTCCGCAGAAGGCGATGCAACTTACGGTCAGGTTATTCTCAACGGCGGTATATTCTATGCAAAGGGTAAAGTCGGATATACAGGCGAAGTAGGCTTTACTGAGGAAGTAAATAGACTTGGCGAAAAAGATGCGTTTGAGAATTACGGAATCAGAAGCCTTTGGATTAGATATTATGCAACCGAATCGGCTCTTGCAGGTGACTGGAAAGGTGCTTACTCAATTGTAAACGGCTTTACATTCTATCCAAACCGTAATGGTGGTTATTCCGCACCTGTTGCGGACGCTGTGTTCTTTGCAGGCGGCGACCTTGTTGTCGGCACAAGCGAAAAAGAATCAGACAACACCAAGATAGGCGGCACAATCCAAAACTACGGCAAGATGTATGTTGACGGTTGTATGAAGTCCTATTCTTATGAAAAGTATGCAATCAACTATGTTGCAATTTCTGCACAAGTCGGTTCAAGCACATTCGCTTCGGGCGAACTTTTCTCAAACAGCGGTACGCTGACAATGCGCAATTCAATGCTTATGTGTGACGGAAACTTCATTTCAAAGCGTTGTGCAAGAATCGGTATTTCTGAAAAAGCTAACAGTGAGGATGACCTCAACTCAAGTTCATATCTTTATGTTGGCGGAAATATGGCAATCAGTACCAACGGTCAAGGCGGAGCCGGTGACCTTGCAGGTAGCTGGGGCGGTGTCAGCACATGGAACTATTTTGATGTTTTCTCAAATGCAAACATCTATGTTGGCGGTTCATTCTTTACAAACAGTATCTTCACCCCTCACAAGAACTTGACATTTATCGTTGACGGTCTTGACAAGGGCGGAGTTAACACAACAACCAACTTTATCACATGGCTTCAAAACCGTGTGACAAATCTCAGCCTTAGAATTGACGGCTATAATCTTGACAACTTCAAGTTTGTTGTAAACAACAGATTCGATGTTCAGGCCACTCTTAAAGAGGGCAGAACAAAGACAATGTTCAACAGATTCTATGTTCACGGAAGCGCATTGCTCAACGACAGAGCAAGAATTTCCGATATGACAAAGTTCTATGTTTACGGCGATTTGGTTAACAGAACGGATGTTCTCGGCAAGATTACCGCATTTGAAATCGGCAGAGCGCTCAATGTTTCCGATGACGGCGACACTTGGGCATCTAAGGGCACATTCGTTGATGAGGAAGACGAACCGAGATTTATCCAAAAAGACGGAAAAGAAGTTCAAAATCCAAAGTTCGATTATAACTATGCCAACGCTTGCTATCTCTATGTTCAGGGCAAACTTGACCTCGACAGAAAGGTAAATATCTATCCGGGCACAACAATCAGAACCGGAAAGGATTACACTCCTCGTGGAATGGTTAAGCTTATGCACGACACAAGCGTATATTCAGGCGGAAAGATTGCGACTCACAGATATATTGATATAGGTCAGTATTCCGAAATTTTCGCAAAGGATAATATCAGCGCTTGGAACTATGTTTGTGTTCGTGAGCACGGCACAATCTTCAGCGGCGGCGAAATAAAGTGCGGAACTTCGTTTGAGGCTAAAACAAGTGCAATAGTTTATGCTTGCGGTTCAATAAAGGCAACGCTCGGCAAAATCAACATTGCCGACAAAACAAAGGTATTCTGTGCAGGCGATATGACCGCACTCAGATATATTGAACTCGGCAAATACGATGCAAAATATAAGGATACCCTTAGATACGAAACACCGAAATCAGGCGACAATGTTTGTACTTGTACAGGTCATTGTACAAATGATGACTACGACAAGGATTGCCCGATTTGCGGCAATGCAAGCAAACCTGCCGACGCATGTAAGGCACCTTATGAATGTATCTGTTCGGAATTGTGCGAAGACGGCAATTTCAACAATGATTGTCCTGTCTGCAACGGCGCTCACGGTTCTGATTGGCATAGCTGTAAGGCTGAAAATCCTGACAGTTCAGACGATCCTGTTTGTATTTGTACTTCAAAGTGCAGCAAGGCAAACCCTGATTGTCCTGTTTGTAATGGCGATTTCAGCAAGTGCGCAATAGAAGATGAGGACGCCGAGGAACTTAAAAACGATTTGCTTGATGATTATACCGACAAGGCTGACGGCGGTGAATTCTACATTGGCAAGGCTTTGGTATCGTATATGGGATATATCAGGCAATACGGTTTCTCCAGCACAACGGTCGGCAAATATGTATTTGCAAACAGATACATAACTCTCAGAAGTAACTCTGATATGTGGGTTCTTCCTGAGGCGTATGAAAACGAAACCTACAAGCATGTTGATGCAAATTTTGAAAGTGATGGCACAATCGGTGGCGAAATCGTCAAAAACCTCAAATTGTTTGCATATAACTTGAAGGATAAATTGTCCTTTAAGAACGGCTCAATTTACGCAATGGGTGATTTCACTTTGAACAAGAATGCCTCCGTTATGGGCACACACGATTTGCTTACATTCGGCAAAGTATTGTTGTGCCACGATTCGTTGGCTTACTTTGGTCACGATTTCAAGTGTTCAACACCAAGCCTTGATTTGGTAGGCGGAATAAAAGGCGATGGCTACAGCGGTTTTGTTTCAAGAGGCGATGTTTACACAACATTGAGATGTAAAAACAAGGCAAAGCACCCTCACGGATATTTGGTTTATACAAAGAATTATGACCCAAATAAAACATATAAGTGTGACAAGTGCGGCGCTCTTCTTGATAAAAAAACGCTCAGGAAAAATGTATCCTGTCCGGTTACGATTTATGCTAATAACGATATCACCATATCAACTTCAACCGAGATGAGAATGTCTTATCTTGTGGCTTGCAAAGGCAATGTGTCTATTTCCGACCCGTTCTATAATTCTTCGGAAAATGACGACAACAATTTGTATCAATTGCCAAATGCTATTGCCGCTTACAGGGGCAATATCACCTATAATGCAATTTATGGCAAAATGTCGGCATTGTTCTATGCTCCGCACGGTGCCGTAACTTTTGACGGCTTCTATCAAGAAATTTGGGGCTCGGTAATCGGCGATACTGTTGACATCAAGACTTTCTATATTAACATCCATAGATTTGAAAATTGGAGAAATATGGATCTTCAGCTTCTTGAATCGGGTAAGGTTTACTTGATTTCAAAAGAAGAGTTCGACAATATGGAAAACAATGTTTCGTCCGAATATGTTGCATTGGGCAATTCAAAAGCCGAAAACCAGGGAGGTGCCTATATGTTCTTTGACGAAAAAATCTTGAACGGCAACACAAACTCCACAGGGCAAGGCACGGAAATTGACACAACGGGTTGACAGATTAATAACAGGCAAGGACGATGAGCAATTGTCGTTTTTGCCTGTTGCAAAAAGTTTAAGGGATAAATTTTGATGGATAAACAAACCAAAAATAAAGTGAAATTATTTGTCGTTTTGGCATTGGCGTTGGCTGTCGTTTTTGTCGGCATTTATTTTGTTGCAGGCAAGCAAACAGGCTCAATCAGCAAGGGCAACAACGATGAATACAATGTTCAGCAACTGAAATTGAACGAGAATTCTGTTATGAAAGGCGACCCGTATGTGTTTTTGGGTTCGGACTTTACCTTTGGCTCAAAGTCGGACGGTCAGTCTTTTGTTGACTATCTCAAAGCGGTTGACGGCATAAAGTGCAAAAAATACGGCGGTGAGGGTTACAAACTTAACGGCAAGGACGAAAATACACTTGTTTATTGTTTCAAAAAAGCGGTTGAGAAAAACACCAATCCAAAGGTCGTTTTTTGCGAAGTTCCCGTGTGCAATGCAAAGGGCAAGCAGTCAAACGGCGAGTTGACTTCAAGTTACTATATCGGCGATTACGACACAACAACTCTCTACGGCGCAATGGAATATATTTGCGCAAGTGCGGATTTAAACTGGGGTTGCAAGGTGGTGTTTATCACCTGCCCGAGCAACAACAAAAAGAAATATGCCGAGGTTGTGAAAGCGGCGAATGATGTGGCTGAAAAATGGAATTCAAAGGTGATTAATTTCTACGATGACGAGGAAATTTCGCTTGATAAAAAAGAAAAAAAGCTGTATATGGTTGACGATTCATCACCTACAAAGGCGGGCTACAACAAGGTTTATGCCCCTAAAGTAGAAGAATTTATGCACAGATATTTTTATTTTGAATGAACAAGATTTATATGATGACCGCTGTTGAATTGACTTCGACAGCGGTTGAATTTGTTGAAAAAAACTATCCGAAAAGATACAAAAAATCGCTTCAATATGCCGACAAATCCGACTCCGATTTGTGCCTTTGTGTTGCACTTTTGCTTGATAGGGCTAAAATCAGCGAGGATGAGATTTTGTATACCGATACGGAAAAACCGTATCTCAATGACGGCAGATATTTCAGTGTTTCACACAGCGGCAACCTTTGTGTATTGGCGGTTTTTGATTGCCCTGTCGGTGTGGATGTTGAGGCTGTCGGCAGAGTGAAAAAGAATGTTTCGGCTCGATTTTTTACAGAACCCGAACAGGCTTGGGCAGGCGATGACGATGTGAAACTGACCGTTCTTTGGACGCTCAAAGAGGCGTTGTCAAAACTTACGGGCAAGGGCATAAAAATGCTTTTTGACGGTGTGGATGTTCTTCCGCTTACTCGTGGTAAAGCTATTGTGCTTGAGGGTAAAAAAATAACCGCCGAGTATCAATTCATCGGTGATTATGTGTTGTCAATTATAACTTCATAAATAAAAATCCGTAAGCGTTATGTTTACGGATTTTTGTTTTGTGTTATTTTTTATCTTTTTTCTCGTTAGGGCTTTTCATAGTCAGCGAAATTCGCTTTTTGTCAACATCAACCGACAGCACCCAAACGGTCACAATGTCGCCCACCTTGAGCACATCCGACGGATGCTTGATGTAGCGGTTTGTGATTTGGCTGATGTGCACAAGTCCGTCTTGATGCACGCCGATGTCAACAAATGCACCAAAGTCGATAACATTTCTGACTGTGCCGTTGAGTTCCATTCCCGCTTTCAAATCTTCCATGCCCATAACATCCGTGCGCAGAAGCGGCTTTGGCAGTTCATCTCTTGGGTCACGTCCCGGCTTTGAAAGTTCGCTGACGATGTCAACAAGGGTCGGCTCGCCGATGTCAAGTTTTTGCGCAAGCGCCGACGTTCCGATTGTTTGCACCTGTGATTGAAGTTTTGCGATGTTGCCCGATTTGATGTCGTTTTCAGACACTTCGCAAACTTTCAAAAGTTCCTTTGCCGCCGAATAACTTTCAGGGTGAACAGCAGTGTTGTCAAATACATTTTTGCTTTCGGCAACACGCAAGAAACCTGCACATTGCTCAAATGCCTTTGGTCCTAATTTGGCAACTTTTTTCAACTCGCTTCTTGATGTGAATGAGCCGTTTTCCTCACGGTATGCAACAATATTTTTTGCAACTGCACTTGAAACGCCTGCAACTCTTGAAAGTAATTGCGGTGACGCAGTGTTGAGGTCAACTCCAACGCTGTTTACGCAACTTTCAACAACACCGTCAAGCTCTGCCGACAGTTCTTTTTGCGGCATATCGTGTTGATATTGACCGACGCCGATTGCCTTTGGGTCGATTTTTACAAGTTCTGCAAGCGGGTCTTGAAGTCGTCTTGCAATGCTGACCGCACTGCGCAGGCTGACATCGAATTGCGGAAATTCCTCCGCCGCAAGCTTTGATGCGCTGTAAACCGATGCACCCGCTTCGCTGACAACCATATAGGTTATACCGCAGTTGAGTTCCTTGATAAGGTCGGACGCAAACACCTCTGTTTCGTGCGATGCCGTGCCGTTGCCAATTGCAAACATCTTGACATTGTGCTTTTTCACAAGTGCGGTGATTGTCTTTTTCGCTTCGTCAATTTTGTTGTGTGGCGGTGCAGGATAAATAACTCCCGTGTCGAGCACCTTGCCTGTTTCGCTGATAACCGCAACCTTGCAGCCTGTGCGATAGCCCGGGTCAAGCCCGATTGTGACATTGCCTTTTACAGGCGGTTGCATAAGAAGTTGACGAGTGTTTTCGCCAAAGACTTTGATTGATGCTTCGCAGGCGTTGTCGGTTAGTTCGTTGCGGATTTCTCGCTCGATAGACGGGAAGATGAGTCTGCTGAATGAATCTTCAATCGCTTCGATAACAAGGTCGGTCGCCTTGGTGTTGTTTTTGCAGTGAATGTTGAAAAGCAGGTCTGTGGCAATGGTCTTGTCAAATTCGATTGCAACCTTGAGTTTGCCCTCTTTTTCGCCTCTGTTGACTGCCAAAACTCTGTGCCCTGCAATGGATTTTACAGGTTCGCTGTATTCCTTGTACATTTCGTACACGCCGAGGTCTTCATCTGCTCCCTTTGATGTGAGCATACCGTTGTTGTGCACGGCGTAGCGGATAAGTTTTCTGCCGTTCGGGTCGTCGGAAACAAGCTCTGCAATGATGTCCTTTGCGCCCTGAAGTGCGCTTTCGATGTCAGCAACCTCATCGGTCAGGTAGTCCTCTGCCAAAATTTCAGGTGCAGGAGTGCCTTTTTCCTGTGCGTAGATTGCCTCTGCAAGCGGTTCGAGTCCGAGTGCCTTTGCAACCGATGCTCTTGTTTTTCTCTTTGGGCGGAACGGACGGTAGATGTCCTCAAGTTCCGTCATTGTCTTTGCGTTTTCGATAGATTTTGCAATGTCGTCCGTCATCTTTTCCTGCTCGGTGATGGATGCAATAATCTTTTCTTTTTGCTCCTCTAATGAGCGGAGATAGTTCAGCCTGTCGTTCAACTCTCTGAGCAACTGGTCGTCAAGTGAACCCGTGGCTTCCTTTCTGTATCGTGCAATGAACGGAATTGTGTTTCCGTCGTCAATGAGTTTAACCGTGTTTTCCGCCTGCCAAGGCTTTAGCGAAAACTCAAGTTCTAATTGTTTTACTATATCCATAGTTACTTCCTTTTTTGTGTGATACATTCAGTTTACCAAAAATTGATGGTTCTTTCAAGCAAATTGCAGCGGTATTTTTTAGTAATAATAGCCAAAAAATACGACAGTTTTTTTACCATATAGTTTTGATTGTACCTTGAATATTGATTGTATTATATATTATAATTAAAAGGGATATGCCGATTTGCAACTTTTAACCTCGAAATGGTGGCTTGTAATCGGGCATAAATAACAATCGGAGAGGGATTATGAATAATATTTTTTTCACGAGTGATAGGGAGGAAAGATATGCAAAAGCGTGTCTTGTTTTTGCCGAACAGCTCGGACTGATTGACGATAGCAGTCTTGATGCGGTTGTGTCAAGATGTGAAAATGAAAACTTCAAACGTAAAACTGCTCTTGACAACGGTGAGATTGTTTACGGCTTGAAGCAGTTTACACCGACAGCGTATCTTGATTGGGAACTTACCCGTTTCAGACTTGATTTTGTGTCGGAACAAAAGGATATTAAGTATAGCTACAAACCTATTGAAAAATCACAACTCAAGGAATACTACAAACTTAACAAGGATTTATTTACCCGTTATAACGGCGATAAGTTCAGATTTAAAGAATCACGAGATGTTGTCTACAAGAAAATAAGAGAGGAGGAATATGAAAATGAAATCAACAACATATTACGCAAGCTCTCTTAACGGAAACGACAATAATGACGGCTTGACTCCTCAAACCGCCTTTTTAACTCTTGATAAGGTCAATTCGCTCAAACTCAATGCAGGAGATAAGATTTTGCTTGAAAGAGGTGCGGTGTTCAACAATCAGTTTTTGCACCTCAAAAATTGCGGAAGCATTGACGGCGAGGCAATCGAGATTGCACCTTACGGTGATGGTGAGCGCCCTCCGTTTATCAACACAAACGGCGAGGGCATTTGGTATCAGGATTACGGCACAAAACTCGACAACGCAGGGCATATTTACAAGGGTGATGTTTCTTCCTCCGTGCTTCTTTATGATGTGGAGAATATCATCATCCGTGATATAGAAATTTCCAACAAGGAGGAATTTGTTTCTCCCGAGGCTTATAGCGACCCTGACAAGAGGGACAGAACAGGTGTTGCGGTTGTTGCTCAAAACAGAGGAACTGTTCATTCAATCACACTCAAAAATCTTTTTGTTCACGATGTCAACGGCAATGTTTACAACAAGCATATGAACAACGGCGGTATTTATATGACCGTTTTCAAGCCTGAGGACGAAAGCAAAACAGGCGTTGCAAGATATGATGGCGTAACTGTCGAGGGTTGTTTTGTAAAGAATGTCAGCAGATGGGGAATTGCAGTCGGATATACTTATCGTCACGCTGATTTTGCAGGCAAGGAACTTAAAGAGGAAACCTTTGAAAAATACGGCAACCTTAATATTTTGATTACCGGCAACTACACAAAGAATATCGGCGGTGACGCAATCACTCCGATGTATGCACTCACTCCGCTTGTTGAACACAATGTTTCGGACACTTGCGCAACCGAGATGAACGACCGTGTTTATACCAAACCCGGCAAGAGAATGGGCAAGGTTGCGGCTGCGATTTGGCCGTGGAAATGCAAAAATGCTTTGCTTCAATACAATGAGGGTGTAGACACAAAACTTAATCAAGACGGTATGCCGTGGGATGCCGATTCGGGTGACGGCACTACATATAAATATAACTATTCAAGGCTCAACGAGGGCGGATGTATGATGTTCTGCCTCGGTGAAGCGGTGCACAATACATTTGTGAACAATGTCAGCTATGACGATTTGGGCGGAATTTTAAGTCCGTCCGGCAATCCTGATGCTTATGTTGCGGACAACGAATTCTATATGCGAAAGAGTGTTCCGCTCAAACGCAAGAGAAATCACGGCAAAATGACTCTCAAAAATAACAAAATACAAATTATAGATTAACGAGGTACAAATATGGCGCAAAACAAAGGCAGAGTAACCATTCCTACCGATATGGATGTGGTTAAGGAAACTCTTGAAATTATGGACGAATGGGGCGCAGACGCAATCCGTGACTGTGACGGTACAGAGTTCCCACAGGAGCTTAGAGACACAGGTGCAAAGATTTATGCAACCTATTACACCACCAGAAAAGATAACGAATGGGCAAAGGCTAACCCTGATGAAATTCAGCAGATGTACATTATGACTCCGTTTTACACGGCAACCGAGTCAACACTTGAAATTCATCTTATGAATCATCTTTATCCCGATATGCTCAAAGTTAACAATCGTGACGACATCACAAGATGGTGGGAGGTTATCGACCGCACAACAGGTGATGTTGTTGCTCCGACCGATTGGGAATATGACGAGGCAACAGGCAATGTAAAGATTAACAAGTGCACACCATTCCACGAATACACAGTAAGTTTCCTTGCTTACATTATGTGGGACCCGGTTCATATGTACAACGCAGTTGTCAACGAGTGGAAAGATGTTGAGCCGCAGATCACTTTTGATGTTCGTCAGCCAAAGACAAGAGCACATTCACTCGACAGACTTCGCAGATTCCTTGACACTCACGATTATGTTGATGTTGTCAGATTCACAACATTTTTCCATCAGTTCACTCTTGTGTTTGATGAATTTGCGAGAGAAAAATTTGTTGATTGGTTCGGCTATTCGGCTTCTGTAAGCCCATATATCCTTGAACAATTCGAAAAAGAGGTCGGCTACAAGTTCCGTCCGGAGTTCATCATTGACCAGGGTTATATGAACAACACTTATCGTATTCCGTCAAAGGAATTCAAGGATTTCCAAAAGTTCCAAATGCGTGAGGTTGCAAAACTTGCCAAGGAAATGGTGGACATTGTTCACGAGTACGGCAAGGAAGCAATGATGTTTATGGGCGACCATTGGATTGGTATGGAGCCGTTTATGGATGACTTTGCATCAATCGGTCTTGACGCTGTTGTGGGCAGTGTCGGCAACGGTGCAACACTTCGTCTTTTCAGCGATATTAAAAATGTAAAGTACACCGAGGGCAGATTTTTGCCTTATTTCTTCCCTGATGTTTTCTGCGAGGGCGGCGACCCTATTTATGAAGCAAAGGTAAATTGGGTAACTGCAAGACGAGCAATTTTGAGAAGTCCTATTCAGCGTATCGGCTACGGCGGTTATCTCAAACTTGCGCTCAAATTCCCTGAATTTGTTGAATATATCAAGGGTGTTTGCGATGAATTCCGCACTCTTTATGATAATATTCAGGGCGTAACTCCTTATTGTGTAAAGAAAGTTGCTGTGCTTAACTGTTGGGGCAAGATGCGTTCTTGGTCAAATCATATGGTTCACCACGGACTTTATTACAGACAAAACTATTCTTATTTCGGAGTTATCGAGGCTCTCAGCGGTGCACCGTTTGATGTTTCGTTCATCAGCTTTGATGATATTAAGAATGACGATAATTTCCTCGACAAGTTTGATGTAATCATCAATGTCGGCGATGCGGACACCGCACAGTCGGGCGGCGAATATTGGGCAGATGAAAAAATTATCACAGCCGTTAAGAAGTTCGTGTTCAACGGCGGCGGATTTATCGGTGTCGGTGAGCCTGCCGCTCATCATTGGCAGGGCAAGTTCTTCCAGCTCAATGATATTTTGGGCGTTGAGGAAGAAAACGGCTTCACTCTCAACACTCGCAGATACAACACCGAGGAGCACAGAGACCACTTCATCCTTGCAGATACTGAAAACGGCAATGTTGACTTCGGCGAGGGCAAGAAGAATATTGTTGCTCTTGACGGCACAACCGTTCTTGTTCAAAATGCGACCGAGCTTCCGTTCGCCGTAAGACACGCCGAGGAAGTTCAAATGGCTGTCAGAGAATTCGGCAAGGGCAGAGGCGTTTACATCAGCGGACTTCCGTATTCGTTCGAGAACAGCCGTGTGCTTTATCGTGCTGTTTTGTGGAGTGCTTCGGCAGAGGACGAGCTTCACCGTTGGTATTCAACAAACTACAATGTTGAGGTTCACGCTTATGTAAAGAACGGCAAGTATTGCGTTGTAAACAACACTTATGAGCCACAGGACACAACTGTTTATGTCGGTGACGGCACAAGTTTTGAATTGCATCTTGAAGCAAACGAAATCAAGTGGTATCAAATTTAATTAGACATTAAAAATATCGGGGCTTTTGCGATTGGTTTTGGTCGTAAAAGCTCCGTTTTTCGTTAAAAATTTTATTTTATTTACCAAAATAGTAAAAATTCTTAAATAATTGTTAAAATTTTAACAATACTTACTTAAAATTTTGTGGTATAATATAGAAAACGAAAAGAAAAAACGGAGGTTTTCATTATGGCTAACAGAATCGTACTTAATACAGTTTCATATCACGGCAAGGGCGCAATCAAGGAAATTGCTCCTATTGCTCAGTCAAAGGGATGGAAGCACATTTTTGTTTGCTCCGACCCTGACCTCATCAAATTTGGTGTTACATCAAAGGTAACAGACCTTCTTGACGAGGCAAAAATTCCATACACAGTTTATTCAGGCATCAAGCCAAACCCAACAATCGAAAATGTTGTTGAGGGTGTAGAAAGCTTCAAGGCTTGCGGCGCAGATTCAATCATCGCTATCGGCGGCGGTTCATCAATGGACACAGCAAAGGCTATCGGCATCATCATTGCAAATCCTGAATTTGCAGATGTTCGTTCGCTTGAGGGCGTTGCTCCGACAAAAAATCACGCCGTTCCGACAATCGCAGTTCCGACAACAGCAGGCACAGCAGCAGAGGTTACAATCAACTATGTAATCACCGATGTTCAAAAGGAAAGAAAGTTCGTTTGCGTTGACGAAAACGATATTCCTGAATATGCGGTTGTTGACCCTGATATGATGTCATCAATGCCAAAGGGACTCACAGCTTCAACAGGTATGGACGCACTCACACACGCTATCGAGGGCTACACAACAAAGGGTGCTTGGGAAATGTCTGATATGTTCCATCTTGAAGCAATCAAACTTATCGCAAAGCATCTCCGTGGTGCAGTTGAAAACAAGCCTGAGGACAGAGAGGGAATGGCTCTTGCACAGTATATCGCAGGTATGGGCTTCTCAAATGTAGGCCTTGGCATTGCTCACTCAATCGCACATACACTCGGTGCTCACTACGACACACCTCACGGCGTAGCTTGTGCTATGATGCTCCCAATCGTTATGGAATATAACGAGGACTTCACAGGCGAGAAGTACAGAGAAATTGCTCGTGCAATGGGCGTTGAGGGCGTTGACGATATGTCACAGGCAGAATACAGAAAGGCTGCTGTTGACGCTGTTAAGAAGCTTTCGGCAGATGTAGGCATTCCGGCTGTTAATGAAAAAGTAAAAGCAGAAGACCTTGATGTTCTTGCAGCAGACGCATTCGCAGACGCTTGCCGTCCTGGCAATCCAAGAGATACAAACGAAGCAGAACTCAAGGAACTTTACAAGAAAATTATGGCATAATAAATTTGCTTCATAATATAAACAGAGGCACACCCCTCCTCTGTAAGCAGGACGCAGTGAGCACCCCACTCACTGTGTCAACCTTTTTTTAAAAATTTCAAAAAAACCCTTGCATTTTTGAAAATGTATGTTATAATAATTAGGCAAAAGCGATTAGCATATATAGAGGTATAGTGTAACGGTAACACTCCGGACTCTGACTCCGTCATTTAAGGTTCGAATCCTTATACCTCTGCCATTACCTCGGAACATTCGTGTTCCGAGGCTTTTTTATGCCCGAATACTGCTTTTTACGGCGGTATTCGGGCACTTTTTCTTTGCCTTAAAATATCGTGAGAGTCTTTGAGAGATTCTAAGAGACGGCAAATTTCAAAATTTCAAAGTCATTTTAGTGCGATTTAGTGCATTTATGACTGAGACTTTTGAGAGACATCGCTCGAATCAAAATCGTAACACAAATTGAAATTAGCAAAAAATTTGAGAGACATTTCAAAAAATAAAGAGGGCTTAAAGTAATAAAACTTTAAACCCTCTTTTTTAAGTTTGCCCTTTTATATTGTTTATCCATCAAAAATGCAAAGGTAGCTATCAAAAGGATTACTTATCTGACAAGTTTATATGGTGGAAAGTACGCTCCCTACTGATAACAGGAACTTCAGAGGGTAGACAAACAGATTGACTTTCTGTCCGCTTTTTGATATAATTAGTTAGTCATTGCTAACTGATTGTATCATACTTATAAACGGACTTTTATTCAACATTTATCAAGATTCACGATTCACGGCTGCTGTTTTAAATAGAAAACTACCGGGGTGGGCAAAGCGGTATGCTGAAAGCCTCGTTCCCGCTGGCCTATATCGAGTGTGTAAAATTGGAGGTGTAATATGTCATTCTTTGAAAACACCCGCAAGCCTGTGGGCTTTGGCGGGAAAATCATGGTCGCCATGATGAACATGGGACACAGTCCTGTGGCACGGTGGGGACTTCGCTTTTTAGAGCTTACTCCGGACGCTAAGGTGCTGGATTGCGGCTGCGGTGGAGGGGCGAACATCAAGAGACTTCTGAAAAAATGTCCGCAGGGCATCGTGAAAGGCATCGACTATTCACCTGTCAGCGTGGAGAAATCCAAAAAGGTCAACGAAGCCGCCATCGCGGAGGATCGCTGCGCCGTTCTGCATGGCAGTGTGGCGGATATGGAGTTTGCGGACGAACGCTTCGACGCTGTAACGGCCTTTGAAACCGTCTATTTCTGGCCTGATCTGCCGCAATGCTTCCGGGAGATTTATCGAGTGCTGAAGCCCGGTGGGACATTTCTCATCTGCAACGAAAGCAACGGCGATACGGACAAGGATGAGAAGTGGACGGAGATCATCGGCGGCATGATCATCTACAAAGACATTGAATTAAAGGCATATCTGGAGCAGGCGGGGTTTCACGATGTGCAGATACACAAAAAGAAAAGCTGGCTCTGTATCACAGCGCGGAAGTGAGGGAGAAGCAGACAGATGAAGGACAACGAGCTTCTATTCGACCGCAAAAGCCATGTGCTGTATTCAAAGCCTTGCAAGAAAGAGATACAGGCGAAAATCGCCCTGCACTATCCAAAAGCAGAGCGGAAGACAATATGGGAACAGGTGCAGCGGCAGTACGCGGTCTATCTCTCCGACTGGCGCACCGATTTGGGCGGCAAAAAGAACTTCCACAACGGAGTAGGCGGTACCTACGACTGCATCGCCATCATGAGCTATTATGTGGTCTGCAAAGCAGTTACCTCGTTCCGTGAAATCGAAGAGATGGAGGAAAATCTGATTCTTCCGACTTTCCGCAAACTGAAATTTGTGGACTGCAACAAGCCGTTCTGGAGGAGGCTGATGTATAAGGCGTTTGTTCGTGCGAAAAGCGGCTGCGACAAATGGCACGATTACGAGATGTCAGTTGCGCCTTATAAAACCGACAAGCCTATTTATTATGAATTTACGGCGTGCCCGGCAGCAGAGTTTGCCATCCGGCACGGTCTTACGGATATTATGCCCGCCCTGTGTAATGTGGACTTTGCGTCTATGGAGCTGCTCCACGCAAAGCTTATACGGGCGACTACCTGCGTGAACGGCTGCCGGTGCGACTATACCATCTGCGGCGACCGGGATCCGTATATAAAAGAACATCCCGAATATCGGGATGAAGCGGGCTTCAGAAGGAACAAATAAAAACGCAATGTAAAGGCGGTGAGACAAATGGAAACCTTTCTCGGAATACTGATTCCCTTTCTTGGCACAACGCTGGGCTCAGCCTGCGTGTTTTTTATGAAACAGTCACTTAGTGATTTGGTGCGGCGATCTCTTGCCGGATTTGCCGCCGGTGTGATGGTGGCAGCGTCCATCTGGAGCTTGCTGATCCCCGCCATTGAGCAGTCGGAGGATATGGGAAAGCTCTCCTTTCTTCCCGCCTTTATCGGATTTTGGGTCGGCGTGCTGTTTTTGCTCCAGCTTGACCGTTTGATTCCCCATCTTCATGTGGGAAGTGAACAGGCCGAGGGTCCGAAAAGCAAACTCGGGCGCACCACCATGATGATGCTGGCGGTGACCTTACATAACATTCCGGAGGGAATGGCGGTCGGCGTGGTGTATGCAGGCTTTCTTTCGGGAAATACGCAAATTACTGCGGCAAGCGCACTGGTGCTCTCCCTCGGCATTGCCATTCAGAATTTTCCCGAAGGTGCGATTATCTCCATGCCGCTCCGGGCGGAGGGGGTACGCAAGGGCCGAGCGTTTCTCGGCGGCGTGCTTTCCGGCGTTGTCGAGCCTATCGGCGCGGTGCTGACGCTTCTCGCGGCGCAGCTTGTGATCCCGGCGCTGCCGTATCTGCTGAGCTTTGCAGCGGGTGCCATGCTCTATGTGGTGGTAGAGGAATTGATTCCGGAAATGTCGCAGGGGCGGCACTCGAATCTTGGAACGGTGTTCTTTGCGGTAGGATTCAGCGTGATGATGGTGCTAGATGTGGCATTGGGATAAGGAAGTAAATGATGCTTTTTATAAAAATATGAGGTGATAGAAATGCTGTTTCAAACATATGGCGACAGGAGGAATCCTGCCGTGCTGTTCTTTCATGCAA
>NZ_CAKSZA010000004.1 GCF_934525195.1 uncultured Eubacterium sp. | reverse complement strand
AGCAGGTGATGTAGAACACGCTGGAAATGTAGTTGTGAAAATGAAAAATTGAAGTAGTTCGATAACTTCAAGTTTGTCAACTTGCCCTTTGAGAGAAGAGAAATTCTTTTCTCAAAGGCTTTTTTGATTTTATGGATATTAACAAACCACAAGCCTTATGCACTCGGTGAAGTTGTTGCAAAATATGTCACGGTTGTATAAAGCTTTTTCTTATGGTATAATGACTTTTATTAATAATTAAGGAGACTGAAATGAATTTTTTGTTTGTAGCACTTGGCGGTGCGCTCGGTGCGGTTTTACGCTATGCCATAAGTTTGATACCCGTTAAAACGGATTTTCCGATTTTGACCCTTGTCACAAACATTGTCGGTGCGGTTGCTATCGGCTTTATTGTCGGCATTGTCAGCGAAAAAGAAAACACATCTCCAAACACCGTGCTGTTTTGGAAAACCGGTGTTTGCGGCGGTTTCACAACATTTTCAACCTTTTCGCTTGAGGCTGTCACCCTGTTTGAAAACAAAATGTATTGCTTCGGCGGATTGTATATTGCATTGAGCGTGGCTTTTTGTTTGCTTGGCGTGTTTTGCGGAAAACGGCTTGCAAGCCTTGTTGCATAGCGAAATATGTTTATATCGCTATAATGTTTCTGTTGTACACAAAAAGTAATGTTTTATGATGAAAATATATAATATATGAGTAATCCGTTTAAAAGCTTTAAGAGAAAAGAGTGGGTGCTGTGGATTGTGTCACTCGTGTTGGTAATAATGTCAAATCTCCTGTCGGGAGATGTTGATGTTCTTACGCTGTCGGCGGCGTGCGTGGGTGTAACCTCGCTTGTCTTTGCGGCAATAGGCAATGTGTGGGCACCGATTCTTATGATTGCATTCAGCATATTTTACGGCATTATCTCTTGGAAGTTCAGATATTGGGGAGAGGTAATTACATATCTCGGTATGACGATGCCTATGGCGATTTGGTCAACGATAACCTGGATTAAAAACCCTGCCAAAAACGGAAAAGAGGTTGCAATTCAAAAACTTACAAAAAAGCATTTCTTGTTGGTTGCCCTCTCCACCGTGATTGTTACGGCGGTGTTTTATGTGATTTTGGCAAAACTCAACACGCCTAACATTGTATTCAGCACCATATCAATAACAACAAGTTTTGTTGCGGCGGCACTGACTATGCTTCGCTCGTCATATTACGCCGTAGGTTATGCGGCAAACGATATTGTGCTTATCGTTTTGTGGGTGCTTGCGTCAATAAAAAATCCCGAATACATTCCCGTTGTTGTGAATTTTGCGATTTTCTTTTTCAACGATATGTACGGTTTTGTCAGTTGGAAGAAAAGAGAAAAAACTTGTTGATGTAAATTTCTTAATATTTTGGCTGTTGAGAAAGGTTCTGAATTTCGTTTTCTTGCGAAGGAAGATGTACGGTGGTACCTCGACTGAACAAAAAACGAAAAACGCCAAAAGTACCGCAAATTCGATATTTGCGGTACTTTTACAATCCCTCCGAGCGCGATAAATCGCACCCACCGTCTCACCTGCCGGTTCGGTCGGTGCTTCTGCATTAAAATGCAGAGGTCTCCACAGGAGACCCGCACCCTTTACACAAGGGAGGCATTAAGCGGTTAGTTTATTTTATTGGCGTGGTTCAGGGGCTTTATCGACAGCATAGGCTCTTGATTTTTTCGAGAGCTTTTTTTATAATGAAATTATATTAAGGCGGTGAAAAAATGAACGATAAATGGCTTGATTTTGCAATGCGTATTCAGTTTATTGCGCAGGCGGGTTTGCAATACGGCAAGGATAAGTTTGACAAAGAACGATACGAGGAACTTCGCAGAATATCGGCAGAAATGTTATCGGTTAAAACAGATGTTTCCGTTGAAAAAATAACGGATTTGTTTTGCAATGAAAGTGGCTATCAAACGCCTAAGGTTGACACGAGAGCTGCGGTGTTTGTTGACGGCAAAATCCTTATGGTGCACGAAAACAACGGCACTTGGTCGCTCCCGGGCGGATGGTGTGATGTCGATCAATCCGTTGCTTCAAATACCGAAAAGGAAGTACGGGAAGAAACAGGATTTACCGTTTCCTCTCAAAAAATAATTGCCGTTCAGGATTGGAGACTCCATAATGTGACAAATTATATCTACGGCGTTGTTAAAGTGTTTGTTCTTTGTAAATACGAAGGCGGAAGCTTTCAAGAAAATATTGAAACCACCGAAATCGGATTTTTTGACCGTGAGAATATTCCCGACAATCTTGCCGTGGAGAAAACAACAAAAGAACAGATTTTGATGTGCTTTAGCTCGTACGAAAATATATATTCACCTACACTTTTTGATTAATTAAAGGAGAAATGTCAAAATGAAAAACATTAATTGGGCGGTTCTCGGTACGGGAGTTATAGCAAACGAAATGGCTGTTGCTTTGCGGAAAAACGGCAAAAGCATTTATGCGGTTGGCAACAGAACTCACGAAAAAGCTGTGGCGTTTGCCGAAAAATACGGCATCGGCAAGGTGTACGATGATTTTAACGATATGTTCACCGACCCGAATGTTGATGTTGTTTACATCACAACTCCGCACAATACTCATATTGAATTTATGAAAAAGGCAATAGCAAACGGAAAGCACATTCTTGTTGAAAAGTCTGTTACGCTCAATTCTTCCGAACTCGACGAAGCATTGAAGCTTGCAGAAGAAAAGGGTGTCATCGTTGCCGAAGCCATGACGATTTATCATATGCCGATTTACAAAAAGCTTAATGAAATTCTTGCGTCGGGCAAGCTCGGACGGGTTAATCTTATTACAACAAATTTCGGCAGTTTTAAGGATTATAATATGAAAAACCGATTTTTTAATCGTTCTCTTGCTGGCGGTGCAATGCTTGATATCGGCGTTTATTCGCTGTCGTTTGTTCGTTGGTTTTTCGACTCAAAGCCCGACAGTGTTTTGTCACAAATGAAAAAAGCGCCGACAGGTGTTGACGAGCAGGCAAGTATGCTCCTTACAAACAAAGAGGGACAAATGGCAACCGTTATGCTTTCACTTCATTCAAAACAGCCTAAGCGTGGCATGGTGTCGTGCGAAAAGGGATATATTGAAATTATGGAATATCCGAGAGCGTGGGAAGCAACAATTACTTATGCCGAAAGCGGCGAAACCGAAACGGTATCGGCAGGTAAGCACGAGGACGCCCTTGCCTATGAACTTGAAGATATGGAAAAGGCAATTTTGAGCGAGGCAAACGATATGCACCTTGACTACACCAAGGATGTAATGAATATTATGACCGATTTCAGAAGAAGTTTTGACCTTACCTATCCCGAGGAGGAAAACAAGCAATGATTTTATGTTTTTCGGGCACGGGCAACAGCCGATATGTTGCCGAATTCATTGCCGACAAACTCGGTGATACCGTTGTTGATTTGAACGAAAAAATAAAGAACGGCGACAATTCTCCAATCATCGTGAACGGCAGGTTGGTTATTGCCACACCTACCTATGCGTGGAGACTTCCCCGTGTCGTTACCGAATGGATTGAAAAAACCGATATAACCGCCACCGATGGAGTTTGGTTTGTTATGACCTGTGGCGGTGAAGTCGGCAATGCCGAAAAATTTAACAAGCTCCTTTGCAATCAAAAGGGCTTTGATTACAAGGGTACAGCTCAAATTGTTATGCCTGAAAATTACATTGCAATGTTTGATGCACCGCAGGTTGATGAGGTAAAGCAGATTGTGGCAAATTCAATTCGTGATATTGAAAAAACAGCGGAGCAAATCAAAAACGATAAGCCGTTTAAGACCTTGAAAACCTCGCTGATTGATAAGTTGTACAGCGGAATTGTAAACGATGCGTTTTATCCTATGTTCGTAAAATCAAAGGCTTTTTATGCAACCAATGATTGCGTAGGCTGTGGCAAGTGCGTCAAGCTTTGTCCGCTCAACAATGTCAAACTCGTTGACGGCAAGCCTGTGTGGGGGAATAATTGCACTCATTGTATGGCGTGCATTTGCTATTGCCCAAAGGAAGCGATAGAATACGGACGCAAGAGCCAAGGCAAGCCACGCTATCATATAGAAAATGTGTTTGATAACAGAAATTAACCGCTTTAGGCAATAGCTAAATCATTTAAAAAATAAAAATATATTGAAATTAATCTATATAAATAATATAATATACATAATAAGCATTTATAATTTATTCTATAACAAATAACAAAGAGGTAAAAAAATGAGGTCAGATTTAATCAAAGAGGGACCGTCAAGAGCCCCTCATCGTTCTCTGTTGCGAGCTCTCGGTATTGATGAACTCGAAATGAAAAGACCGTTCGTAGCTGTTGTTAACTCAAAGAGCGACTATATTCCGGGTCATATGCACCTTGACAAAATCGCAGAGCAGGTTAAGGCAGGTATTCGTAACGCAGGCGGTGTTCCGTTTGAATTCAACACAATCGGCGTTTGCGACGGCATTGCAATGAATCACAAGGGTATGAAGTATTCGCTTTGTTCCCGTGAACTTATTGCAGACAGCATTGAGGTTATGCTTACCGCACACCCTCTTGATGCTATTGTTTTTATCCCTAACTGCGACAAAATCGTTCCGGGTATGCTCCTTGCGGCTTGCAGACTTAATCTGCCTTGCATATTCATCAACGGTGGTCCAATGCTTCCGGGTAAAAGCACAGAAACAAAAAATCCTATCGGACTTTCCGAGCAGTTTGAATATGTCGGTGCAAATGCAGTCGGCAAGATGTCACTTGAAAACCTTGAACAAACAGCATTTACCGCTTGCCCGACTTGTGGCTCTTGTTCGGGTATGTACACGGCAAATTCTATGAACTGCCTCACAGAGTCTATCGGTATGTCACTTCCGGGTTCGGGCACAATTCCTGCGGTTTATTCCGCTCGTCTTCGCCTTGCAAAGATGGCAGGCGAAAGAGTTATGGACCTCCTTAAAGAGGACATCAAGCCGTCGGATATTATCACAGAAAAAGCAATCCAAAATGCTATGCGTACCGATATGGCAATCGGTTGCTCAACAAATACAATTCTCCACCTTACGGCTATTGCTCATGCGGCAGGTCACGACATTGATTTGTCCGACCTCAACGAAATGGGCAACACCACTCCGCAGATTTGTAAACTCAATCCGGCTTCGTCTGTGTTCATTACAGACCTTAATGATGTTGGCGGTATGCAGGCTGTTATTAAGGAACTTGCTTCAGGCGGACTCATCAATACAGATTGCCTTACTGTTAACGGTACTGTTGCAGACAGAATTTCAAAAGCTCCGGATGCAGACGGCGTTGTTATTCGTAAGCTTGATGACCCATTCTCAAAGGACGGCGGTATCGCTGTTCTTAAGGGTAACCTTGCCGAAGAGGGTGCCGTTGTTAAAAAAGGTGCTGTTGCTCCTGAAATGATGCAACACAAAGGCCCTGCAAAGTGCTACAACTCCGAGGAGGAGGCTATTGCCGCTATCACAGGCGGTAAGGTTGTTGCGGGCGATGTTGTCGTTATCAGATACGAAGGTCCAAAGGGTGGTCCGGGTATGAGAGAAATGCTTTCTCCAACATCTGCGATTATCGGTATGGGACTTGGTTCAAAGGTTGCACTTTTGACAGACGGTCGTTTCTCCGGTGCTACAAGAGGTGCTTCAATCGGTCACGTAAGTCCTGAGGCTGCAGTCGGCGGAACTATTGCACTTGTTGAAGACGGCGACGAAATTGAAATTGATATTCCTGCAAGAGTTCTCCGTGTGAATGTTTCGGATGAGGTTTTGGCAGAGAGAAGAAATAATTGGTCTGCTCCTGAGCAGAAATTGACAGGTTATCTCAAGAGATATGCACAACACGTAACCTCAGGTTCTCGTGGTGCGGTTTTTGAGGATGATTAATATTTGGTGAGTCCTTTCTATGAAAAAGTCTAAGGCACAAAATAAGAATAAGCCTAAGGGTACGGCATATCCATATTTATACCGCACCGTTTCGTTTGTACTTTTGTCATTACTTTTGTTTGCTCCGCTTATGCTGATTGGTCTTGATGAAGCCAAAAACACTGTTCAGGATGCACAAAACTATTTAAAAATCGGTTATAACGATTTGCAAATTGAAAAAGTTGAAAGCGATAAAATCGGTGAAGATTTTATTGATGACATCGAGTTTGGTTCGTTTGTCGGCACAATCAGTTGTGAGAGAATCGGGTTTAACGAAGATGTATATTATGGCTACAACCGTGTTTCAATGCGCAACGGCGGCGGGTTGGACAGCAGGTCGTATCTTTTTGGTATGGGCGGAGCGACAAAAGTTGCAGGCTATTCGTCCAACTTCGGCTCGTTGTATAATGTCAAGGAAAATGACGTTTTTGATGTGCATTCCAATCTCGGTGATTTTAAGTACAAGGTGTATAAAACCGAATTTGCCGATTCTGCCGAAGATACAAAGGGCGACGTTTTAATTCTTGGCACTGCAAAGTCAAACAAAGCGTTTTCGGCTCTTGCCGATGAACATTATTATGTTTATGCCTCATTGACAGACGGGGAGGTGCAGTGATATGAATAAGGACGCAGTTTCTCGCAGCAAAAAAAGGTCGGTGCTTTCGTTTCTTTTGTATTTGTGTGTCACATTGGTTGCTTTGTGCACTGTGTTTTTGTCAGTCACAGCCAATCCCAATACATTTATAAAAGAATTTACTCAACCGTCGTATATTGCAGACGTCAAGGATGATGTGTTGCAGTTTACACGTGATTTGTGCTTTAATAATTCTTTGCCTGACGATTTTTTAGACACCACTATTACTTATGATAAAATATATAATTTAGAAAATGCCTATGTTTATGGTGAACTTGGCAATTCGCAGGAGTTCACCGCTGAAAGTTATTCGGGATTGCTCAGCCAATTCAAGGATGATGTGGCTGCGAGCGTAAACGATATGGTAAGCACCCAAGGCATTGAGATAGAAGAAACCGTAAAGGATACTGCGGTTGACACCTTTGCTCAGCAAGTTGCGAATTATACCGCAAAAGCTACAAGCTTTGGTTATATGCGACAGGTTAAGAGCTTTTGCAATTTGTCAAAAACCGTATGCAGTATAGTGATAATTGTTTGCTTGATTGCGGGTATAGGATTGGTGATTGCCATATTCTCGGGCACATCACGAAAGTATCGCGCAACAAGGTCTTTGTCGTATGCGTTTTCGTCATCGGCTGTTATGAATTTGATTGTGGCATTGGCTATATATATAGTGAAATTAACAAAAACATTGGTTATTTATCCAACGTATCTTGTGGATGTGTTCTTGAGGTGGGTTGATGATTCGTTCAACTCCGTATTGACATGTGCGGGAATACTCGCTATAATCTTTGTTGCGTTTGCCTGTGTTACATTGAAAATGAAACGTGACAGTCAACGTTAAACTTATACCTATATATTTATATTTAGATATTAGATATTATTAATATAAAACTATCATTAAAGCTATGCTGTATAGCCTTGCAGTGAGAAAAAGAGGTTGAAATATGGAAAAGAATATTGACAATACTGCTATTCCGGAAACTAATCAAGCAGAGGAAAAAATTGACGACCGTCCTGTTGTTATCGATGTTGACCATATCGATATGGAATTTATTCTTAACAAGCAGAAGGTTGACAACTTAAAGGAATTTGTTATTCGTAAAATAAAGGGCAATATCGAGGTCGCTAAGTTTAAGGCTCTTGATGACATCACTTTCCAGGTTAGAAAGGGTGAGCGTCTTGCTATTATGGGACTTAACGGTGCGGGCAAGAGTACGCTCCTCAAGGCAATCGTCGGCGTATATAAGCCAACGGCAGGTAAGGTAACAAAGCACGGCGTTATGGCTCCGCTTATTGAACTTGGCGCAGGATTTGACCCTGAGTATACAGGTAAAGAGAATATTTATCTTTACGGTGCGATTCTCGGATACAGCAGAGAATTCCTTGACACAAAGATTCAGGATATTATTGATTTCTCTGAACTTGGCGATTTCATCAATGTTCCGCTTAAAAACTATTCTTCGGGTATGAGATCCCGTCTTGGCTTCTCAATCGCAACGGCAGTTGAGCCTGATATTCTCATCCTTGACGAAGTTTTGTCGGTTGGTGACGCAAAGTTCAGACGCAAATCTCTTGCAAAAGTTCAGTCAATGTTTGACCACGGTGTAACCGTATTGTTTGTTTCTCACAGCATCGACCAGGTTCTTGCAATCTGCGACCGTGCAATTCTTCTTCAAAAGGGCAAAATTATTGCCCAGGGCACAGCAGAAGAAGTTGCTGCTGTTTATGAAGAAAAAACAGGCAAGGGTCCAAAAAATAAGAATTAATTGGAGTGGTAGGGTAACCTGCCACTTCTTTTACTGTATATAGTATAGAAGCGTACGAGAACTACAATATATAGTTTAAATTTTGCCTTGTGCAAATCTAACAAACTTTAAAAATAAAATTTGTAAAAACAGCCGAAAAATATTTAAAAAAGTTTTAAAAAAGCCTTGACATTGACACCCCTATATATTATAATAGTCGCACGTGTGGTGAACTGCGTATATTGAAGTTATATATTATATATAACATATACGGTTTGACTGCACAACATGATATGCGATGATGTTGGAGGTTGCGCTGAACCCGGCGGTAATTTCAACGGAGTATGTCCGAGTTTTAAACACGGGCGAAACTAATCTAAGCTAAGACTACGACAGGTAACTTGCGAATGCCTGCGTGTGTAGGCTCATTCTGCGCCCGGATGAATATTTCATTCGGCTTTTAAATACAGAGGGGTGGAAACACACGGCTTCGTGGTTAAGGATTAGAACTCGCACCACTAAATTTCAATGGAGGAATTAAAATGGCAGCAAGTAAAGTCAAGATTAGAATCAGACTTAAAGGCTATGATCACAGCATTGTTGATCAGGCTGCAGAAAAGATTGTTGAAACTGCAAAGAGAACAGGCGCTCAGGTAAGCGGTCCTATCCCTCTTCCAACAGAGATTGAAAAGGTTACAATCCTTCGTGCTACTCATAAGTACAAGGACAGCCGTGAGCAGTTTGAACAAAGAACACACAAAAGACTCATTGACATCCTTAGACCTTCAAACAAAACAATTGAAGCTCTTCAGGGTCTTGAGCTCCCAGCCGGCGTAGATTTGGAAATCAAAACAAAATAATTCAAATCAAAAACGGTTGAGGTCATGTTGGGGGTACCCAACCAATAACCAAAGGAGGAAATACAAATGAAGAAAGGTCTTATCGGTAAGAAAATCGGCATGACTCAGATCTTCGACGAAGCAGGCAACGCAGTTCCTGTAACAGTAGTTGAAGCTGGTCCATGTGTGATTACCCAGAAGAAGACAATGGAAAACGATGGCTACGAAGCAATTCAGGTTGGTTTCGGCGACGTTAAGGTTGCAAGAGTAAACAAGCCTATGAAGGGTCACTTCGACAAAGCAAACGTTGCTCCAAAGAAAACACTCAAAGAATTCCGTCTTGACGACATCTCAGAAATGAATGTCGGCGACATCCTCAAAGCAGACGTTTTCGCTGCAGGCGATGTTGTAGATGTTAAGGGAACAAGCAAGGGTCACGGAACAGCCGGCGCAATCAAGCGTTGGAACTTCGCAAGACTCCGTATGAGCCACGGTACAGGTCCTAACCACCGTCACGCAGGTTCACTTGGCGCTTGTTCAAGCCCTTCAAGAGTATTCAAGGGCAAGAAGATGGCAGGTCACTACGGTCACGAAGCAGTAACAGTTCAAAACCTCAAGGTTGTTAAGGTTGATGCAGAATCAAACCTTATCGCAATCAAGGGTGCAATCCCTGGTCCTAAGGGCGGAATCGTTGTTATTGCTGACGCAGTAAAAGCTTAACGAAAGGAGAGGTATAAATGGCACAGGTTCAGGTTTATAACCAAGAAGGAAGAAAGACTTCCAAATTAGAGCTTGCTGATTCAGTTTTCGGTATCGAACCAAACGCTGACGCAATGCACTTAGCAGTAGTTAGCTATCTTGCTAACCAAAGACAAGGAACACAGTCAACTCTCACTCGTTCAGAAGTAAGCGGTGGCGGTGCAAAGCCTTGGAGACAAAAGGGCACAGGTCGTGCTCGTCAGGGTTCAACAAGATCTCCACAGTGGACACACGGTGGTATCGCTCTTGGTCCAAAGCCAAGAAAGTACAAGGTTGAACTTAACAAGAAAGTAAAAAGACTTGCTATGAAGTCAGCTTTGTCAACAAAAGTTGCTGATGAAGAAATGATGGTAGTAAACAAGGTTGAGCTTGAAGGCATCAAGACAAAGGCTATAGTTGAAATGCTTGCAAAGCTTAAGGCTGCAAAGAAGACACTCATCGTTACAGACGGTGTAGATGAAGTAATCTACAAGAGTGCTCGTAATATCGAAGGCGTTAAGGTTGTTACAGTTAACACACTTTGTGTATATGACATTCTTAATTGCGATTCATTCGTTGTTCTCAAGGACGCAGCAAAGAAAATTGAGGAGGTATACGCATAATGAAAGCAGCACAGGATATTATCCTTAAGCCAATCATCACTGAAAACTCAATGATGGGCATTATGGAAAAGAAATATACCTTCAAGGTAGCAAAGACTGCAAACAAAATTGAAATTGCTAAGGCAGTTGAGGAAGCTTTCCCTGGCACAAAGGTTGCTAAGGTAAACACAATGAACGTTCGTGGTCGCAAGCGCAGACAGGGTTACAACGTTGGCTACACTCCATCTTGGAAGAAGGCTATCGTAACCTTGACAGAAGATTCAAAAGAAATCGAATTCTTCAGTGATATGATGTAATCACAATATAATAAGTAATATATACCTATTATATATAAGCAACAGAAACAAATGAATGATGAGGTATGAAAGGTGCCATCCTTTCGCAAAGTTATTCATGGTAAGGAGATTATAATGGCAGTTAGAAATTATAAGCCGACTACCCCTTCAAGAAGAAATATGTCGGTTATTGATTATTCTTCTCTCTCAAAAGTTGCTCCTGAGAAATCACTTCTTGAACCATTGAACAAGAAGTCAGGTCGTAACTCATACGGAAGAATCACTGTTCGTCATCGCGGTGGCGGAAACAGAAGAAAGTATCGTGTAATTGACTTCAAGAGAAACAAGTTTGACGTTCCTGCAGAAGTTAAGACTATCGAATACGATCCAAACAGATCAGCTCATATTGCACTTATTCAATATGAGGACGGTGTAAAGAGCTACATCACAGCTCCTGAAGGTCTTAAAGTAGGTGCAACAGTTGTTGCAGGTACTGATGTAGACATCGTAGTTGGTAACGCTCTTCCACTCGAAAATATCCCTGTTGGTACAATCGTACACAACGTAGAGCTTTATCCGGGCAACGGTGCTCAGCTTGCTCGTTCAGCAGGTAACAGCGCACAGCTTATGGCTCTCGAAGGTCCTTATGCACTTCTCAGACTTCCTTCAGGCGAGTTGAGAAATGTTCCAAAGCAGTGCATCGCAACAATCGGTGCAGTAGGCAACTCAGACCATGCAAACGTTAAAATCGGTAAAGCCGGTCGTAAGCGTAACATGGGTTGGAGACCAACAGTTCGTGGTTCTGTAATGAACCCTAACGATCACCCTCACGGTGGTGGTGAAGGTAAGTCACCTATCGGTCGTCCGGGTCCATGTACTCCATGGGGCAAGCCTGCTCTTGGTTATAAGACACGTAACAAGAAGAAGGCATCTAACAAGATGATCGTTCGTCGCAGAAACAGCAAGTAAGAGGAAAGGAGAAGATTAAATGAGTAGAAGTACTAAAAAAGGCGCATTCGTTGAAGACAGTCTTTACAAGAAGGTTGAAGCTCTTAACGAAAAAGGCGACAAGCAAGTTATTAAGACTTGGTCAAGAAGTTCAACAATCTTCCCTGAATTCGTAGGTCACACATTTGCTGTACACGACGGAAGAAAGCATGTTCCTGTATATGTTACAGAGGATATGGTTGGACACAAGCTCGGTGAATTTGCACCGACAAGAACATTCAGAGGCCACGCAGGCACAAAGACCGGTAAGTAATTGAAAGGAGATTTATGATGGAAGCAAAAGCAAAAGCAACTTATGTTCGTATGTCTCCGAGAAAGGTTCAGATCGTTCTTGATCTTATCAGAAACCAACCTGCAGACAAGGCTATGGCTATTCTTAAGTTCACACCAAAAGCTGCAACAGAGCCTGTATCAAAGGTTCTCAAGTCAGCTATGGCAAACGCTGAGAATAACTACAATATGGACGTAACAAGATTGTATGTAAGCGAAGCACATGTCGCTCCGGGCCCAATTCTCAAGAGAATTCAGCCAAGAGCTCAGGGCAGAGCATACAGAATTAACAAAAGAACATCACACATTACCCTTGTTCTCAAGGAAATGGAAGACTAAGCGAGGAGGAAAAGTTAAATGGGACAGAAATGTAATCCAACCGGTTTAAGAATCGGCGTTATTAAAGACTGGGACTCTCGCTGGTATGCAAAGAAAGGCGAATTCGGCGACATTCTTGTTGAAGATTATAATCTTCGTCAGTATTTGTTGAAGTCACTTTACAGCGCAGGTGTTCCAAAGGTAGAAATCGAAAGAGATACTAAGAGAGTTAGAATCAACATTCACTGTGCAAAGCCTGGTATGGTTATCGGTAAGCAGGGCGCAGAGATTGAAAAGCTCAAGGCAACTTGTGCAAAGAAGCTCGGCAAGGATCCTTCCGAAGTATTCATCAACATTGTTGAGATTAAGCAGCCTGACGTTAATGCTACTTTGGTAGCACAGTCAATTGCTCAGCAGCTCGAACGCAGAGTTGCATTCAGAAGAGCAGTTAAGGGTGCAATCAGAAACACAATGAGACTTGGTGCTCGTGGTATCAAGGTTATGGTTTCAGGCAGAATCGGCGGTGCTGAAATCGCAAGATCTGAAACTTATAAGGAGGGTACAATTCCTCTACAAACAATCCGTGCTGACATCGACTACGGCACAGCAGAAGCTGCTACAACATACGGCAGACTCGGTGTTAAAGTATGGATCTATCAGGGCGAAGTTCTCAGAGAATCTCGCAATAAGAGAAGAAGAACAAATCGCAAGGAAGGGGGAAATAAATAATGCTCTTACCTAAGCGTGTAAAACACAGAAAGCAACACAGAGGTCGTATGACAGGTGTGGCTACAAGAGGAAATAAGGTATCATACGGTGAGTATGGTCTTGCAACAACAGAGCCAGCATGGATTACAGCAGCTCAAATCGAAGCAGCCCGTATCGCTATGACCCGTTACACAAAGCGTGGTGGTAAAGTTTGGATTAAGATTTTCCCAGACAAGCCAATCACAGCAAGACCTGCCGATACTCGTATGGGTAAAGGTAAAGGTAATGTTGACTACTGGGTAGCAGTAGTTAAACCGGGAAAGGTTATGTTTGAACTTGCAGGCGTTAGCGAGGATGTTGCTCGTGAAGCTATGAGACTTGCAGCAAACAAGCTTCCTGTAAAATGTAAGTTTGTTAAAAAAGAAGAGGGAGGAGAGCAGTAATGAAAGCATCAGAAATCAGAGAACTTTCTGCAGAGCAGAGAGCTAAGAAGCTCGTTGAGCTTAAAGAAGAACTTTTCAATCTTCATTTCCAGCAGGCTATCAATCAGCTCGAAAACCCTATGAGAATTAAAGCAGTCAAGAAAGATATCGCTCGTATCAAGACAGTTGAGAGAGCTATCGAACTTGAAAATGCTAATTCCTAATAAGGAGGTAACTGATTAATGGAAAGAAACCTCAGAAAAACTATGATTGGTGTTGTTACATCTGACAAGATGGACAAGACAGTAGTTGTTACTATCAAAGACAGAGTTAAGCACCCTCTTTACAATAAGATTGTTGATAAGTCTGTTAAGTATAAGGCACACGACGAGAAAAACGAATGCGGCGTTGGCGATAAGGTTCAGATTATGGAATGTCGTCCAATGAGCAAGGATAAGAATTGGCGTGTAGTTGAAATTATCGAGAAGGCTAAATAATCGTTACGATTTACAGCTTTTAAGAATATTAGAAAGTCTATTAATTTAGTCAAAAAAATAATAACTGCAACTTAGCAAAGTGTTATTTTGCAGTACGAAGGAGGTAAACACTGTGATACAACAAGAAAGTCGTTTGAAGGTTGCCGACAACACAGGCGCTAAGGAAATCCTTTGCATCCGTGTACTTGGCGGTTCAGGCAGAAGATACGCCAACATTGGTGATGTCATCGTAGCATCTGTTAAAAAGGCTGCTCCGGGTGGTATCGTTAAGAAGGGCGAAGTTGTTAAAGCAGTCATCGTTCGTACAACTAAAGGTGTACGTCGTGATGATGGTCAGTATATTCGTTTTGACGAAAATGCTGCCGTAATTATTAAGGAGGATAAAACTCCTAAAGGCACCCGTATTTTTGGCCCCGTAGCAAGAGAGCTTCGTGAAAAAGATTACATGAAGATTCTTTCTCTCGCTCCGGAAGTACTTTAATGGAGGTGCACAAGATGAAGAAAATGTTTGTTAAGACAGGAGATACCGTTCAGGTACTTTCCGGTAAGTCAAAGGGCGTTCAGGGCGAGGTTATCGCTGTAAGTCCTGCTGAGAACAAGGTTATCGTTAAGAAGGTAAACATTGTTACAAAGCACATCAAGCCATCAAAGGTTGGCGAGACAGGCGGACTTGTAGAGGTTGAATCTGCTCTCTATGCATCAAAAGTTCAATTAGTTTGCCCTAAGTGCAATGAGTCTACAAGAGTAGGCCACAAAAAGGGCGGCATCCGTGTTTGCAAGAAATGCGGAAACGAGTTTTAAGAAAGGGAGGACATAACAAATGGCAGCAAGACTTAAAGAAGTATATAGTTCTGAAGTTGCTCCTGCATTGATGAAGAAGTTCGAATACGATTCTGTTATGCAAATCCCAAAGCTTGACAAGATTGTAATCAATGTTGGATGCGGCGAAGCTCGTGAAAATTCAAAGGTAGTTGATTCTATCATTAATGACCTCACACAAATCGCAGGTCAAAAGCCTATCGTATGTAAGGCTAAAAAGTCGGTAGCTAACTTTAAGCTCCGTGAAGGTATGCCAATCGGCGTAAAGGTAACTCTCAGAGGCGAAAGAATGTATGAATTCCTCGACAGATTTTTCAATCTCTCACTTCCAAGAGTTCGTGACTTCAGAGGTATCAATCCAAACTCATTTGACGGTCGTGGCAACTATGCTATGGGTATCAAAGAGCAGTTGATTTTCCCTGAAATCGATTACGACAAGATTGACAAGGTTCGTGGTATGGACATCATTATGGTTACCACAGCAAACACAGACGAAGAAGCAAGAGAGCTCCTTAAACTTATGGGCGCTCCTTTTGCAGAGTAAGGAGGGATTATCGTGGCAAAGACATCAATGAAAGTTAAGCAGCAAAAGCCTGCAAAGTATTCAACAAGAGAATACAACAGATGCAAGATCTGCGGTAGACCTCATGCTTATCTTCGTAAGTACGGTATATGCCGTATCTGCTTCAGAGAACTTGCTCACAAGGGTGAGATTCCTGGAGTTAAAAAATCATCTTGGTAAATCGAGAATTGCTAAATTTATAAGGAGGAAATATCAATGCATATTACAGACCCAATCGCTGATATGCTTACAAGAATTCGTAACGCGAACTCAGCAAAACACGAAACAGTAGATATTCCTGCATCAAATATGAAGAAGGCAATCGCTCAGATTCTTCTTGATGAAGGCTATATCGCATCATATAAAGTAATCGAAGACGAAAAGCAGGGTGTTATTCGTGTAACACTCAAGTACGGTGAGAACAAATCACAGGTTATCACCGGCTTGCGCAGAGTTTCTAAGCCGGGCCTTAGAATCTACTCAAATGTAGAGGATATGCCAAAGGTTATGAAGGGACTCGGCATTGCAATCGTTTCAACATCAAAAGGTATAATGACAGACAGAGAAGCTCGCAAGCAAAACGTTGGCGGCGAAGTATTAGCATTTGTTTGGTAAGGAGGTGCAGTTAGGATGTCACGTATCGGTTTAAAGCCTATCGTAATTCCTGCCGGCGTTGAAGTATCAGTAGACGCAGAAAACACTGTAACCGTTAAGGGACCAAACGGTACTCTTACTCAGGATGTTAACAAGGACATCACAGTTACAATCAAAGGCAGCGAGATTACATTTTCAAGACCATCAGACGACAAGGATCACAGAGCTATGCATGGCTTGTACAGAGCACTTGTTGCAAATATGGTTGCAGGTGTAACAGAGGGCTTCAAGAAGAACCTTGAAGTTAACGGCGTTGGTTACAGAGTATCAGCTTCAGGCAATACTCTTACAATGAACCTCGGTTTCTCACACCAGGTTATTATGGAAGCTCCGGAAGGAGTTAAGGTAGAATGCCCAAGCGCAAACGCTATCATCATTAGCGGTGCAGACAAGCAGGCTGTTGGTCAGTTCGCAGCACAAATTCGTGAAAAGAGACCACCGGAGCCATATAAGGGCAAGGGCATTAAGTATGCTGAAGAGCATATTCGCCGTAAAGAAGGCAAAGCAGGTAAGAAATAAAGAAAGGAGTGAATTACAATGGTTTCAAGACAAGATTCTAACATCGCAAGAAAGAAGCGTCACGTTCGTGTACGCGGTAAGATCAGCGGTACTGCTGAGTGTCCAAGACTTAACGTATATCGCTCCCTTGCAAATATCTATGTTCAGCTTATTGACGACGTTGCAGGTGTAACACTTGCTCAGGCTTCAACAGTTGAAAAGGACTTTGCACAGTACGGCGGTAACGTTGAGGCAGCTAAGGCTGTTGGTAAGAAATTAGCAGAAAGAGCCACAGAGAAGGGCATCAAGGAATGCGTATTCGATCGTGGCGGTTACGTATATCACGGTCGTGTAGCTGCTGTTGCAGAAGGCGCTCGTGAAGGCGGACTTGAGTTCTAAGGAAGGGAGATTAATTATTATGAACAATAAAATTGATGTATCTTCAATGGAACTTGAAGAAAGAGTAGTTACTATCAATCGTGTATCAAAGACTGTAAAGGGCGGTAGAATTTTTAAGTTCGCAGCTCTCGTAGTTGTTGGTGACGGTAACGGACTTGTAGGCTTCGGTATCGGTAAGTCAGGCGAAGTTCCTGATGCAATCCGTAAGGGTATCGAAGATGCAAAGAAGAATGTAATTAAGGTTTCACTCAGAGGAACAACAATTCCTCACGAAATCAAAGGTAAGTTTGGCGCAGGCGAGGTTCTCCTTATGCCGGCTCCAAAGGGTACCGGAGTTATCGCAGGTGGACCTGTTCGTGCTGTTGTTGAAACAGTAGGTATCAAGGATATTCGTACAAAGGCTATCCGTTCAAACAATCCTTGCAACGTAGTAAGAGCTACAATCAACGGCCTCAGCCAGCTCAGAACTGCTGAAGAAGTTGCAGCTGTACGTGGCAAGAGCGTTAAGGAAATAGTAGGTTAAGGAGGAATTTGATTTATGAAAATCAAGCTTACAAAGAGCTTAATTGGTTGCAAGAAGGATCAAATTGCTACCGCTCACTCACTTGGTCTACGCAAGATCGGTAACGTTACAGAACAACCTGATAACGCACAAACACAAGGTAAAATCAAGAAGATTTCTCACCTTGTTACAATCGTAGAAGAATAAGGGGAGGTGCTCAAATGAAATTACATGAACTTTCTCCTGCAGATGGCTCAAAGAAGGCAGTCAAGAGAATTGGTCGTGGCGCAGGTTCAGGCCAGGGTAAGACAGCCGGTAAGGGTCACAAAGGTCAAAAGGCACGCTCAGGTTACAGCAGAAGACCTGGCTTTGAGGGTGGTCAGATGCCACTTCAAAGACGTGTTCCAAAAAGAGGTTTTAACAACATCTTTGCAACAGAATACGCTACTGTAAATGTTTCAGACCTTGAAAAGAGATTTGAAGCAGGCGCAACTGTTGACGCAGAAAGCCTTGTAGCTTGTGGTCTTCTCAAGAAGACACTTGATGGCGTAAAGGTTCTCGGTAAGGGCGAAATCACAAAGTCTTTGACTGTAAAGGTTGACGCAATTTCTGAGTCCGCAAAGGCAAAAATCGAAGCAGCTGGTGGAACGGTGGAGGTGCAGTAAATGATTAAAACCATCATTAATGCATTCAAAATCCCGGAAATCAGAAAAAAGCTTTTGTTTACTGCTTTTATCATTCTTATTTTCAGAATCGGTTCGGTTATCCCTGTTCCGTTCGTAAATATCGTTGACGAAATCGACGTTGGTAAGGGCAACACAATTATGACTTATTTGAGCTTGATGACAGGTAGTGCTTTCACATACGGAACTATCTTCGCTATGTCAATCACTCCGTACATCAACTCATCAATCATCATTCAGCTCTTGGCAGTTGCCATTCCTGCTTTGGAAAATCTCCAAAAGGAAGGCGAAGAAGGCAGAAAGAAGATTACTGCAATCACAAGATTCTTGACTGTCGCACTTGGTTTGCTTCAGTCACTTGCATATTTCTTCTATCTTCGTGCCAACAACTTGCTTGCAACTGATGCAAGCGGTGCTGCATACACAGGCTTTGACGCTGTATTCCAAGCAGTAGTAATTATTGCTGTTCTTACAGCCGGCACAGCTGTTATTATGTGGCTCGGTGAGCAGGTTTCAATTCAGGGCATCGGTAATGGTATTTCTATCATCCTCTTTGCCGGAATTGCATCTCGTTTCCCAACAATTATTAAGCAGTTGTTCCAATATATCTCAACAGGCAGAACTGTTTATAAAGTTCTCGTTCCTGTTGTATGCGTAATCTTCATTCTTATGATTGCGTATATCGTATTGCTCGACAATGCTGAAAGAAGAGTTCCTATTCAATACGCAAAGCGTGTTGTCGGCAGAAAGATGTATGGCGGTCAAAATACACATATGCCTATCAAGGTTAATATGTCAGGCGTACTTCCAATCATCTTCGCTTCATCAATACTTTCTCTTCCTGGTACAGTTCAGATGTTCCTTGCAAGCAGTAAGTATGAAGGCACTTTCTGGGAGAAGTTCTTTAAGGCTTTCCAGAGTGACTCATGGTGGTATGCAGGAATGTACTTCATTTTGATTATTTTCTTTGCTTATTTCTACAGTACAATTCAGTACAACCCAATCGAAATGGCAAATAATCTTCGTAAGAACAACGGTGTTATCCCTGGCATTCGTCCGGGTAGACCAACATCAGACTACATTTTGAGAATCATCTCAAGACTCACCCTCATCGGTGCGTTGATGATTTCTGTAGTTGCGTTGTTCCCAATCATTTACTCACTTATTTGCGATGCTGCTATCAAGCCTCTCACCGACGCTCCGGACACCACAGGCGGTATGTCCATTACAATGGGTGGTACATCACTCATCATCTTGGTTGGTGTTGCTCTTGAGACAGTTCGTCAATTAGAGTCACAAATGGTTATGCGTCATTATAAAGGCTTCCTTGATTAATCGAAAGGATTTATGATATGAAACTTATTCTTTTAGGAGCTCCGGGTGCCGGCAAAGGTACTCAAGCAGAAAAGATTTGTGAAAAATTAAATATTCCTGCAATTTCAACGGGTAACATTCTCCGTGCCGCTGTTAAGGACGGCACAGAGATGGGTCTTAAGGCTAAAAGTTATATGGATGCCGGTCAGCTCGTTCCTGATGAAGTTGTTATCGGAATTATCAAGGATCGTCTTAATGACGATGATTGTAAAAACGGATTTATTCTCGACGGATTCCCTCGTACAATTCCGCAGGCTCAGGCTTTGCTTGACAGCGGTGTAGATATTGATAAAGTTATTGATATTGAAGTACCGGATGAAGCTATTACAAAGAGAATGTCCGGACGCCGCGTTTGCTCAAAGTGTGCAAACTCCTACCATATTGAGTACAAAAAACCAAAGGTAGACGGAATTTGCGATGCTTGCGGCGGAGAATTGATTCAGCGTAAAGACGACGCTCCTCAGACTGTTCTTGACCGTCTTGTTGAATATCACAAGATGACAGAACCGCTTAAAGGATTTTATGAGAATCTCGGTAAGCTTAAGGTTGTTGAAGGTCAAGAAGATGTAGCTGATACAACAAAGCTCGTTTTTGCCGCATTGGAGGATTAACATGATAGTGCTAAAAAGCAGTCGTGAACTCGAGCTTATGAAAGAAGCTTGTATAATTTCGGCTCAGGCATTACAGGTGGCAGGTGAAGCCGTTAAACCCGGTGTCACAACATGGGAGATTGATAAAATCGCTTATGATTTTATCAAGAAATGTGGGGCTACCCCTAATTTCCTGAACTATGGCGGATATCCTGCTACCGCATGTATATCTATAAATGATGAAGTAATCCACGGTATTCCAAGTAAAGATAGAGTTATAAAAGATGGCGACATCGTTTCTATTGACTTGGGTGCTGCAAAGCACGGATATAACGGCGACAATGCTGCTACTTTTATCTGCGGGACTTGCTCTCCCGAGGTAAAGCGGCTGGTGGACACAACAAGAGAATCTCTTTATAAGGGAATCGAAGCTGCTGTCCCGGGCAACAGAATCGGCGATATAGGCCACGCTGTACAAGAATATTGCGAAGCTCGTGGATATGGTGTTGTTCGTGACTTTGTAGGTCACGGCGTTGGCACAAAACTTCATGAAGAACCAAGCGTACCGAACTTCGGACACGCAGGTCGTGGTATCCGACTATCACCCGGAATGACATTGGCAATTGAACCGATGATAAATCTGGGAACCTATAAGGTTAAACAGCTCTCTGACGGATGGACTGTAAAGACCTGTGACGGCAAACCGGCAGCTCACTTTGAGCACACCATTGCCATTACATCAAACGGTCCGGTTATCTTGACAAGGGCTTAACGGTAGGCGAGTTGAATTGCAGGCGATTACGCCGTAATGTGATTCCAGATAGAAACAACATCATACTAATATAATTAGCGAGGTAAAATGATGTCTAAGTCAGATATGATAGAAGTTGAAGGTACTGTGGTTGAATTGTTACCTAACACAACTTTCAAGGTAGCGTTGCAAAACGACCACATTATTACAGCCCATATCAGCGGAAAGCTCAGAATGAACAACATTCGCATTCTTCCCGGTGATAAGGTAACAATGGAAATGTCACCGTACGACTTAACTAAGGGTCGTATCATTTGGCGTTCAAAGTAAATTTAAGGAGGATATTCAAATGAAAGTTAGACCTTCTGTAAAGAAAATTTGCGATAAGTGCAAAGTTATTAAGCGCAATGGAAAAGTAATGGTTATCTGTGAAAATCCAAAGCACAAACAGCGTCAGGGCTAATCCTGAACTAATAATCGGAGGTAAACTGTAGTATGGCACGTATTTCAGGTGTTGACTTACCTAATGACAAGAGAGTTGAAATCGGTCTTACCTATATTTACGGTATAGGCAAAACAACTTCAGACAAGATCATCGAAGCAACAGGCGTTAATCCAGACACACGTTGCAGAGATTTAACAGAAGAAGATGTAAAGAAGCTTAGCGATTACATCACTCATAACCTTGATGTTGAAGGTGACTTGAGAAGAAAAGTTGCGTTCGATATTAAGAGACTTAAAGAAATCGGTTGCTACCGCGGAACTCGCCACATCAAGGGTCTTCCTGTAAGAGGACAGACTTCTAAGAACAATGCGAGAACACGCAAGGGTCCAAAGAGAACCGTAGCAAACAAGAAGAAGTAAAGTAGGAGGAATATTCAGTATGGCTACTAAGAAGACAGCTTCTCCACGCAAAAGACGTGAGAAGAAGAATATTGAGCGTGGTGTTGCTCATATTCAGTCAACCTTCAACAATACTATCGTAACAATCAGCGACACACAGGGCAACGCAGTATCATGGGCTTCAGCCGGTGAAATGGGTTTCCGTGGTTCAAAGAAATCAACTCCGTTCGCAGCACAGACGGCAGCAGAAACTGCAGCTAAGATTGCAACAGAGCATGGTATGAAAACTGTTGAAGTTTATGTTAAGGGTCCGGGCGCAGGTCGTGAAGCAGCTATCAGAGCACTTCAGTCAGCAGGCCTCGATGTAAGTCTTATTAAAGATGTTACTCCTATCCCACATAACGGATGTCGTCCGCCAAAGAGACGTCGTGTATAATTTATTGGAGGTTACTTGATATGGCAAGATATACAGGACCTGCTTGTAAGCTTTGCCGTCGTGAAGGAAAAAAGCTTTTCCTCAAGGGCGACAGATGTTATACAGGCAAATGTGCATTGGAGCGTCGCTCATATGCACCTGGCCAGCATGGTCAAAATCGTAAAAAGACTTCAGAATATGGTTTGCAGCTTCGTGCAAAGCAGTCTGCTCGTAGATATTATGGTGTAAGCGAAGTTCAGTTCCATAAGTATTTCCTTATGGCTGAGCGTAAGGAAGGCGTTACAGGTACAAACCTTCTTCAACTTTGCGAAAGCCGTCTTGACAATATCGTTTACACAGCCGGCTTTGCAAGCTCAAGAGCACAGGCTCGTCAGCTCGTAAATCATGCTCACTTCACCGTTAACGGTTCAAAGGTTGATATCCCATCATACCTCGTTAAAGTTGGTGATGTTATTGCTGTTAAGGATACAAGCAAGTCAACAGATGAGTTTAAGACTCTTGTTGAATCAAATGCTTCTCGTCCTGTTCCAAAGTGGATTGACGCAGATTCAGCCGCTATGACAGCAAAGGTTGTTGCAGTTCCTGAAAGAGAAGAAATCGCAACACCTGTTGAAGAGCACTTAATCGTTGAGTTCTACTCTAAATAATAAGCTGATTATATTGGTTTGTTATTTAGCGAAAACAAAGCTATATATTTAGGAGGCTTTTAGATGATTGAAATTGATAAGCCTAATATCGAAATAGTAGATTTATCTACTCAGGGAAGCAGAAGCGTAGGCAGATTTGTTGTTGAACCTCTTGAGAGAGGCTTCGGCACAACTCTCGGAAACTCAATGAGAAGAGTTCTTCTCTCATCACTTCCGGGTTACGCAATTACTTCTGTAAAGATTGACGGTGTACAACACGAATTTTCAACAATTCCTCACGTAAAAGAGGATGTTACTGAAATTGTTCTTAACCTCAAAAATGTAATCCTCAAGATTCACGATGAAGAACCTAAGACTCTTTACATCAATGCAAAGGGCGAGGGCGAAATCACAGCTGCTGATATCGAACACGACGGCAGCGTTGAAATCTTGAATCCAGAGCTTCATCTCGCTTATCTTGATGAAGGCGCTGAAGTTGTTATGGAACTCACAGCAGACAACGGTAGAGGATATGTTCCTTGCGACAGAAATAAGCAAATTATGGAACTCCCAATCGGCACTATTGCCATTGACTCTATCTATACACCTGTATTAAAGGTTAATTACACAGTAGAGAATACTCGTGTAGGACAACAAACTGATTTTGACAAACTCATCCTTGATGTTGAAACTGACGGAACTATCCCGGCAGACGAAGCTGTTTCGCTTGCCGCTAAGATTCTCAACGAGCATCTTAACCTTTTTGTTGACCTTTCTGAAGAAATGGGCAACGCTGAAATCATGGTTGAAAAAGACGATGACGGAAAAGAAAAGGTACTTGAGATGACTATTGAAGAACTTGACCTTTCAGTTCGTTCATTCAACTGCTTGAAGAGAGCAGGCATCAACACAGTAGGGGATTTGATTGGCAAATCTGAAGACGATATGATGAAAGTCAGAAACCTTGGTCGTAAGTCACTTGATGAAGTAATTGGTAAGCTTGCTTCTCTTGGTTTCAAACTTAGCAAGGAAGAAGACTAAAGGAGGGAATTTCAATGCCAGGTAGCAGAAAACTCGGTCGTCCAACCGACCACAGACAGGCTATGCTTAGAGGATTGGTTACTTATCTTCTTGAAAACGGCAGAATTGAAACAACCGTTACTAGAGCTAAAGAAGTTCGTGCTATGGCCGACAGAATGATTACTCTCGGCAAGGAGAACACACTTCACTCAAGAAGACAGGCTCTTGCTTATGTTACTAAGGAAGATGTTGTTAAAAAGCTTTTTGATGAAATTGCTCCAAAGTATGAAGATAAAAACGGTGGTTACACTCGTATAATTAAAACAGGTCCTCGTAGAGGCGATGCTGCAGAGATGTGCATCATCGAGCTTGTTTAATTACAAAATAAAAGTCCCCAAAGGCTCGCGCCTTCGGGGGCTTATTATTTTACTTTGTTTGGGTTATCTGTTCTGTCGAGTAAATAATCTATGTTTGTGTCAAAAAAATCTGCCAATAGAATCAATGTCTCTGTCGGAGGTATTCTTTCACCGTTTTCATATTTTGAGATAAGTGCCTGCTCAATCCCTGTTTGCATCTGCATAGCAATTTGGGTTAAGCCTTTTTCTTTTCTTAATTTTTTCAAATTATTACCCACAATATCACCCAATGACATTATGTCATATTTTTTGCTTGACAATTATGACAATATGTCATATAATAAAACTAACAAAAGAAAAGAGGTAATTATCATGAAAAAATTTGTCAGTTTGTTAATGTCTGCAGTAATGCTTTTCGGTGTTGTTGCCGGAACAGGCACTACCGCCTTTGCAGGTGGATGGTTGGATTATGCACAGGATATTGAGCTTGATACTGTATATACAGAGTCATGCTCCACAAGTGAATACAAAGCAGAAGATTCGTGGGGTAGTACACGTTATTATGATGTGTTTCGCTTTTCAGTTCCTGCAAAGGGTGTTGTTACATTCAAAATAGAATCCGAAGCACAACAATACGCATTTGCGAGTCGAAATTTTAGAACACATTATTTCATTTACAGAACTAATGATGTAAATAATTATGTTTGGACTGCAGAAAGTTCTGAAAACTATTATTATAGTTCAGCAACTGATAAGTTTTATAATTTTTTTGATATATCACTAAATCCTGGCGAATATTATTTGGTTGGAGAATATGAATATTCATCAGGCGCAGGCTTTGACGGAACATATGATTTTGAACTTTCATACAAGCCAAGTGTTCCAAAGCCGTCACAAATTAAAGCATCAAAAATCGCACGAAAAAGTGTTAAACTAAGCTGGAGCAAGGCTTCGGGTGCCAACGGCTATCAGCTTCAAAGAAAAACAGGCAGTGGTTGGAAAACCATTGCAAATACAAGCTCATCCGCATTTAATGTAAAAAAACTTAAGTCAAAAACTAAATACCGCTTTAGAGTGAGAGCATATAAGGTTGTTAACGGTAAAAAGTATTATAGCGCTTGGAGCAGTACCAAAACCGTTGTAACAAAGAAATAAATTTGAATAAAAATATCTTTTAAGGAGCTGTTTTTTACGGCTCCTTTTTACTGTGGATAATATGGGTTGAAGCACAAAAATTTTTCAAAATGGTTTTTGGCTCCCCTTGAGGTAAGGAGAGCTGTCACCGCAGGTGACTGAGGGGATAATGAAAAGTATTTAGAATGTATTACTTGTATATCAGACACAATGCACCGTAGAACTATACTCGGGTGTTTTATTATTGTAAACAAATCCGTTATGTGTTATAATATAAAGAATTAATTTTTTGAGGTATTGATATGACTTTATTGGTTCTTGATGGCAACAGTATAATCAATCGTGCATTTTACGGAATAAAACTTCTCACAACAAAGCATGGTGATTATACCAATGCTATATACGGATTTTTGAATATGATGCTTCGCTTTGAAGATATGTGCAAGCCCGATGCGGTTGCGGTTGCTTTTGATTTGCACGCACCGACATTCAGACACAAGATGTATGACGGTTACAAAGCAGGCAGACACGCAATGCCTGATGAACTCCGCTCTCAAATGCCTGTGCTCAAGAACATTTTGCACCTTTTGGGTATCAAAACCGTAGAATGTGAGGGTTGGGAAGCCGATGATATTCTCGGCACTTTTGCAAAGGTTTGCAGAGAAAACGGCGATGCTTGTTTCCTTGCTACAGGCGACAGAGATAGTTTACAACTTGCTCACAACGGAGTTAAGGTGCTCCTTGCAAGAACAAAGAGTACCGATATTATGGACGAAAAGGCAATTCTTGAAGAGTACGGTGTAGAACCGATTGACCTCATCCAAGTCAAGGCTTTGCAGGGCGACAGCTCTGATAATATTCCGGGTGTTCAGGGTGTCGGACCAAAGACTGCGCTCGACCTCATTTCTCGCTTCAAAACTATTGATTATATCTATGAAAATATCGACACAATCGACATAAAAGAGGGCGTTCGCAACAAACTTAAAAATGATAAAGATAATGCCTATCTTTCGCTTAAACTCGGTGAAATTGTAACCGATGCGCCGATTGATACCGATATAAACGATTACAAACTTAATGACGGTGACAAAAAAGGTGCGGCTGCCGAGTTCGCAAGACTCGAACTGTTCAGCCTTATGGACAGATTCAATCTCAACGCAAATGACGCAGTTGTTGCAACCGCCGAGGAGGAAGTTCCACCTCGTGAACTTGAAAGATTAACCTGCGTTGACGCCGATTATTTGCTCGAAAAAATCGGTGATAATGACGCTTATTACTATCCTGAAATTGTTGACAATTCGGTGACCGATTTGTATTTTGCGTTTGGTGACCAAATTATCGTTATGCCGAGCGAAACTCCGGAATTTAAGTGTTTTGTTCGCAAGTTTTTTGAAAATGAAAATTGCAAAAAATACACATATAATTCAAAGTATTCTCACCGTCTTGCAAAGGAATTGGGTGTTGAGTGTAAAAATGTCTGCGGAGACCTTATGCTTTCGGCGTATCTTCTCAAGCCGTCTGACAATAATTATTCAATCGACCATCTTTGCTTGGAGTATGGTGTTGCAATTCCCGAATATAAAAATTCTCTCGGAGGCAGTGATGAAAGAGTAGTCAACGCTTCGGTTCTTATGCCGCTTTTTGAAAAGACAAATTTGCTTCTTCAAGAGGCAAATCAAACCGAACTTCTCAACACAATCGAACTTCCGCTTGCACGGGTTCTTGCAAAAATGGAAATCGAGGGCTTTGCTGTTGACAAGCAGGGCATTGAGGATTTCGGCAAAAGGTTGTCAACACGAATTGATGAACTGACGGAGATGATTTATGGCTTTGTCGGTCACGAATTCAATATCAATTCACCAAAGCAGTTGGGCGTTGCACTTTTTGAGGATTTAGACTTGCCGTGCAAGAAAAAGACAAAGAGCGGTTATTCAACAAATGCAGAAGTGCTTGAGGGCTTGCGCAACGAAAACCCTGTTATCGACTGCATTTTGGAATACAGAACCTTAACAAAATTGAAGTCAACTTATTGCGAGGGCTTGCTAAAAGCTATTCAATCGGACGGCAGAATTCACACATCTTTCAATCAAGTTGAAACAAGGACTGGCAGAATTTCGTCACTTGAACCGAATTTGCAAAACATTCCTATTCGTACCGAACTCGGCAGAGAAATGCGAAAGTTTTTCATTGCCAAAGACGGTGATGTGCTTGTTGATGCCGATTACAGCCAAATTGAACTGCGTGTTCTTGCCGACCTTGCAAATGATGAAAATATGATTAACGCTTTCAACAGCGGTGCGGATATTCACACTTCAACCGCTGCACAGGTGTTCAATATGCCTGAGGAGTTTGTCACAAAACAAATGCGTTCATCTGCAAAGGCTGTCAACTTCGGTATTGTTTATGGCATCGGTGCGTTCAGCCTTGCAAAAGATATCGGCGTTTCACGCAAGGAAGCGCAGGAATATATCGACAATTATCTTGCAACATACAGCGGAGTAAACAAATATATGACCCATGTGATTGACCTTGCAAGAGAAAAGGGATACAGCGAAACTTTGTTTAAGCGTCGCAGATATTTGCCTGAACTCAATGCAACCAATCATATGGTTAAGGCGGCAGGTGAGCGAATTGCAAGAAATATGCCGATTCAGGGCACGGCTGCCGATATTATCAAAATCGCAATGATTAAGGTGGATAAGCGACTTGACGATGAAAAACTTGACGCACGCCTGATTTTGCAGGTGCACGACGAACTTATCGTTGAAGCAAGCGAAGCCGATTCAAAAAAAGTGCTTGAAATCGTGACTGAGGAAATGGAAAACGCATGTCAAATGAAGGTTAAACTTCGTGCAGACGGTGCAATCGGCAAAGATTGGTACACCGCACATTGATTATGAATATAGAAAAATTTGAAGAAAAGCACCTTGACGGTGTTGAAAAAATAGAAAAAACCTGCTTCGCACATCCGTGGAGCAGGGAAGATTTAAAAAATCAAATCGGTCTTGATACATCACATTTTCTTGTTGCAACGGTTGACGGAAATGTTGCGGGATATATGGGACTTCAGATTTTCGGCGGTGAGGGATATGTAACAAATGTTGCCGTCCTGCCCGAATATCGCAAGCAGGGTATCGCCGAAGCGCTGATTAGGGAACAGATGAAAAATGAAATGTTGTTCATCACCCTTGAGGTGCGAGAAAGCAACCTCCCGGCAATTTCACTTTATACAAAATGCGGATTTAAAAATGTCGGCATCCGTCCGAATTTTTATTCCGCCCCAACCGAAAACGCAATAATAATGACATATGAATTTTGACTTTGAGGATAAACAAATGAAAATTTTAGGTATAGAAAGCTCCTGTGACGAAACGGCGGCAGCTGTTGTCGAAGACGGTCGCAAGGTGCTGTCAAATGTAATAGCAACCTCTTTGGAGGAACATAAACTGTATGGCGGTGTTGTGCCGGAAATCGCATCTCGCAGACATGCTGAGAGCATCAGCGGTGTTGTTGAAGAAGCACTTGCACAGGCACAATGTACTATGGATGACATTGATGCAATAGCTGTCACCTATGCGCCCGGTCTTATCGGTTCGCTTCTTGTCGGAGTGAATTTTGCAAAGGGACTTTCCGTTGCAACAAACACCCCGATTGTTCCTGTTCATCACTTGAGGGGTCATATTGCATCTAATTACATTTCAAGTGACATTGAGCCTCCGTTTTTGTGCCTTGTTGTCAGCGGTGGTCACAGTCATATTGTAGCCGTTAAGTCTTATACGGATTTTGAAGTAATCGGAAAAACCCGTGACGATGCAGCAGGCGAGGCGCTTGATAAAGCGGGCAGAACTATGGGGCTTGAATATCCGGGCGGTATCAGCATTGACAGGATTTCACCGAGTGGTGACGAAAACGCTTTCAAATTCCCTGTGCCGAAAATTCACGATGCACCGTATGATTATTCATTTTCAGGGCTGAAAACCGCTGTTATAAACACCATTCACAATTCAAAGCAGAAGAACGAAGAAATCAACATTGCCGATTTGGCGGCGTCATTTCAGAAAAATGTTGTTGACCTTTTGCTTTCGCATTTTGAGAGTGCGGCGGAGAATTTCGGTTATAATAAACTTGTGATTGCAGGCGGAGTTTCGGCAAACAGCAAATTGAGGAGCGAAGCTGAAAAAATGTGCCAAAAGCACGGATGGAATCTTTATTTGCCTGAACTTAAATACTGCGGTGACAATGCGGCGATGATTGCTTCACAAGGCTGTTATGAATACAAGGCTGGCACTGTTGCAGGCGAAAATCTGAACGCTTATGCCACTATGCCGCTTGATGATTTACATTATTGACAAAAAATTGTCAATTTGAAACATATTAATGTGACAAATTAATGAATTTTGCTTTTTTCTATTGAAATTTAATTCAAATATAAGTATAATCAAACTAACAAATCAGTATGCGTTACTGTAACTGATTTCAGGCTGAAAAGCCATATACCAAATGTAAAATATATAAAGGAGAATAGATTATGGAATCAAAACTCACAAAGAATCCATCTTTACTTGCTTGGCTCGACGAAAAAGTTGAACTTTTGAAGCCTTCAAAGATTGTATGGATTGACGGTTCAAAGGAGCAAATCGACGCTCTTAAGGCTGAAGCTGTTGAAACAGGCGAAATGATTAAGCTTAACGAAGAGCTTCTTCCTGATTGCTATCTTCACAGAACAGCAGAGAACGATGTTGCCCGTGTAGAGGATCGTACTCTTATCTGTACAACAAAGGAAGAGGATGCCGGTCCTACAAACCATTGGATGGCTCCTGACAAGGCATACGATATGCTTTATAAAATTGCAGCAGGCTCTTACGAAGGCAGAACAATGTACATCATCCCTTATTCAATGGGTCCTGTAGGTTCTCCTCTTGCAAAGATCGGTATCGAAATCACAGACTCTATCTATGTTGTTCTCAACATGAACATTATGACAAGAGTCGGCGCAAAGGTACTCGATGTTTTGGGCGACAGCAACGACTGGGTTCGCGGTATGCACTGCAAATGTAATGTAGACCCTGAAAACAGATGGATTGTTCAGTTCCCTGAGGACAATACTATTATCTCTGTTAACTCTGCATACGGCGGAAATGTACTTCTCGGTAAGAAGTGCTTTGCTCTCCGTATTGCTTCATATCTCGGCAAGAACGAAGGCTGGCAGGCAGAGCATATGCTCATCCTCGGTCTTGAAAAGCCAAACGGCGAAATCAAGTACATCTGTGCTGCTTTCCCATCAGCTTGCGGCAAGACAAACCTTGCAATGCTTATCCCACCTGAAGGATACAGAAATAAGGGCTACAAGATTTGGACAGTAGGCGATGATATCGCTTGGATTAAGAAGGGCGAAGACGGCAGACTTTATGCTATCAACCCTGAAAATGGCTTCTTCGGTGTTGCTCCGGGTACAAATATGAAGTCAAATCCTAACGCTCTTAAGTCAACAATGAAGGGCACAATCTTTACAAATGTTGCTCACAACCTTGACAACAACACTGTTTGGTGGGAAGGTCTTGATAAGAATCCGCCTGCAAATGCTATTGACTGGAAGGGTAATCCTTGGAACGGTCAAACATCAACAGAAAAGGGCGCTCATCCAAACTCAAGATTTACTGCTCCGACAGCAAACTGCCCATGCCTTTCATCAGAATTCGACAATCCAAACGGTGTTCCGATTTCTGCATTCGTATTCGGCGGTCGTCGTGAGAAGCTCACTCCGCTTGTATATCAGTCAAAGAGTTGGAACAACGGTGTATTCGTAGGTTCAATTATGGGTTCTGAAACAACAGCTGCTGCAACAGGTGCAGTTGGCGTAGTTCGTCGTGACCCTATGGCTATGCTCCCATTCTGCGGTTACAATATGGGTGACTACTGGAAGCACTGGATTGAAATCGGCGAAACTCTCGACGAGGACAAGGCTCCTAAAATCTTCAATGTTAACTGGTTCCGTAAGGATGAAGACGGTAACTTCTTGTGGCCTGGATTCGGTGATAACTTCAGAGTTCTTGACTGGATTATCGACCGTTGCGAAGGCAAGGTTGACGCTCAGGAAACAGCTATCGGTTATCTTCCTTATGCTAAGGATATCAACCTTGAAGGTCTTGATATGACTGAAGAAGAGGTTGACAAGATTCTTGATGTTGATAAGGACGCTTGGGAAGAAGAACTCAAGGGTGTTGATGAACTTTACGCTAAGTTTGGCGATAGGCTTCCTAAGGAGCTTGCAGACGAACTTGCATCTGTAAAGGCTGCACTTAAGGACTAATTCCTAATCGAAAATATTGATTAATTAAATCCCCGGAGTAATCCGGGGATTTTGTGCATTTAAAGATATTTTCTTACATTATTGTAATTGAACTTGTCACCAAAAAATAATTTCCGTGTTGTATTCTTAATATTAGAGAAAAGGTGAATTTGTTTATTCTTTTGTAAGAATCTTTATCAGTTCTTTCCTTTTCTTTAACACAATATGAAAAAAGCAATGTTAAACTTTAGAACATAAAAGGTCATATCTTTTCAACCGATTTCGGTGGCTTATGCTTATATATTTGTGAATTAAGGAGATGTGGATATGAATATGTTGGTAACTCTAAACAGCGGATATGTTTTGCCGTTGTGCACAATGCTCAAATCAATTGCTTGCTCAAATGAGGGAACAAGGATTGATTTGTATATCGTTCATTCATCGCTTACCATTGCGGATTTTAGGGAAATTAATTCGGTGACAAAAAATACAAACATCTGTTTTCATCCTATAAAGGTTGACAACTCTTTGTTTGACTCTGCTCCGACTTGCAAACGAATTTCTAAGGAAACATATTATAGAATTTTTGCAAGCGAACTTTTGCCAAACGACCTTGACCGAATTTTGTATATCGACCCCGACACCGTTGTTATCAATCGTCTTGATGATTTTTATAATTCCGATTTCAACGGCAATGTTTTGATTGCCGCAAAGCATTTTGACGGCACAATGGATTTGTGGAACAGAAAAAGACTTGGCATCAAAAAATCAAAAAGATATGTCAATGCAGGTATAATGCTGTTTAATCTTGACCTTATGCGAAAGATTTTTTCGGCAGACAGGGTGTTTGATATTATAAAAAAGAAAAAGTCAATATTGTTTCTTGCCGACCAAGATGTAATCAATATTATGTATGACGGTTTAATCGGTCTTTATGATGAATATGTCATCAATCTTGACGAGCGTTGCTTTGCACGGCTTTTGAAGAAAATGCCTCTTGAAAAAGCAATGGAATATGCAAATGAACATACGGATATTATTCATTTCAACGGCAAGTACAAACCGTGGAAAAACGGATATAAAGGTGTGTTGGACGGCTATTGGCATTATTATAATCGAATGCCGAGCCTGCAACCGAGGAGGTATTATGATGAAACTGCTTAAAAAATACTTCAAGATTCCGCCGAAAAATGTTTGCATAATTTATGGTGTGGCATTCGCTTTTCTTGTTGCCTTGTTTCTGGCAGTGTATTTCACCGTTGGCAAACAACTGACCGAATTCGTATCCGACACAAAAAGTTTTGATGCTTGGTTGTCGCAATACAAGAGTTTCAGTGCGGTTGTGTTTATATTTATTCGTGCATTTCAAACTGTGATTAAAATTATTCCTGCCGAACCTTTGGAGATTGCGTCAGGTTACGCTTTCGGTACTTGGGGAGGACTTCTTTATTGCTCAATCGGCACATTTTTAGGCTCTCTTGTAATCGTCTTTCTTTCAAAAGCTTTTGGACAGGCGTTCATCGGTGCGTTTGTAAATGAAGAACAAATGAAACAACTTAAAGTTTTGAGCAATACGGATAATCAAAATCTTTTTTTGTGGATATTTTATCTCATCCCGGGAACGCCAAAAGACATTTTTACATATATCGTTTCGGCATCGGATATCAACTTGTTTAGATTTTTTGCAATAACAACAATCGCTCGAATTCCATCAATTATAACTTCGACGATTTGCGGCAATGAATTGATGAACAAAAATATAAAATCTGCTGTGACTATATTTGTTTTGACAGCCGTTGCCTCAGGCGTTTGTGCAATTATCTACAAAAAACATAACGACAAAAAACAAAAACTCAATGCATAAATAAAAAAGTCAGTCCTTTTGAATTCTTTAAGGACTGACTTTTTATTTGTAGTTTTATTTATCGTTTTTGTCAAGCATTCTGATTATGTTGAGATTTGTTTCGAATACTTGTCTGTGTTGTTTGCGGAGAACCGACAGCACAATTCCGGCAAAGAAATTCATTCCCGATACGATGCCGAAAGTAACGGACGCAAGGAAAGTCGGAATTCTCGGAACTAAACCTGTTTTGATGTATTCAACAAATACAGGAATGAAGAAACCGATTGCAACTGCCATAAGTATTGCGGAAATGATTGAGAAAAATGTGAGAGGCTTTGTATCTCTGAACAGCATTCCGATTGTTTTCAGCACCTTGAAACCGTCCGAATATGTGTTGAGTTTGCTTTCACTGCCTTCCTCACGGTCTTGGTAATCAATAGGAATTTCAACAATTCTGAAATTGTTATCAAGTGCAAATATTGTCATTTCTGTTTCAATTTCAAAGCCTTTGCACAGAACAGGGAATGACTTTGCAAAATCACGGCTAAATGCTCTTGCTCCGCTCATTACATCGTTGATTTTTGAGTGAAAAAGGAAGTTGATCATATCTTTAACAAGAACATTTCCGAAATTGTGAAAACGGCGCTTGTTCATTTCAAAATATGTAGAACTCAATCGGTCACCGACTGCCATATCGGCTCTGCCTTCAAGCACTTCTTTTTCAAGAACGGGTGCAAACGATGCAGGGTAGGTGTTGTCGCCGTCTGCCATAATGTAGCAATCAGCCTCAATATCTCTGAACATTGAGCGCACAACATTTCCTTTGCCTTGGCGAACTTCTTTTCTGACTGTCGCACCGGCTTTTTTTGCAATTTCGTATGTGCCGTCGGTTGAATTGTTGTCATAGACATATATGTCTGCGTGCGGCAAATTCTCACGAAAATCTTTTATTACTTTTTCAATCGTTTTTGCTTCATTGTAGCAAGGTATAATTACTGCTGTTTTCATTGTTTGTTTCCTAATTCTGATTTATTTTTTTGAATACTGCATATTCCTTGTTTTTGAATATCAGCTTGTAATCTTTGTCGTTTTTTAGATTGACATATAGCGGTTTTTCAGAACTTTTTTCAATTAATGCATAGTTGAAATTGTATTTGTCAAAAACCTTTTTGTAATACATTTTGCCGTCTGCAATTTTGAAATATTCTGTCAAATAATCAAAATCGTGATTGGCTTCTTCAACAAAAGAATCTGCACGGGCATCAATGTATGTTGTGTAGCCCTTGAATTCAAGATAACCGCCGGCGTTGAAACCGTTAAATAATTTCAAATCTGTGACATTGTTCTCGTCAATATCGTTCTGCATAGCGGTTATTGCGGCATCCATACGCTGAGTTGTCTTGCTTCCGCCGTCATATTTTATGTAGTTTGAAGCTTCGTTATATACACCGCTTGCCAGAGTGCCGACGATTATTATCGAAAAGACAAATATGAGTGCAACGGTTATTTTGATAAGACCCTTTGATTCTTTCTTGTTTGTCTTTTTCTTTGCTTCTTGGTCTTTCTTCACCATTTTTTCAAAAGCACCACGGAAGTCGATGTTGTCAATATATTTAAGCGTTGACGGAACGGCGCAAATGATGAAATACGGTATCAGCTTGATGTACATAAGCATCATAAATGCCGTGCCTGCAGTGAGCAAACCGTATCTTAGATTTGTCTTGCCTTTTTTATAGAAAATATAAATGCAAAGAATTGTGATTAATTCAAGCCATCTGGAAATGCTTGTAATATCAAAAGAAAATACAAGAGGGTTGAGTTCGTTTATAATGCCGTTTACTTTGTTGCCGATTGATGTTGTAAAAAGGAATGTCAAGCCTTTAATTCCGTATGGAGTGATAAGACCGCAAGCAGCCATTACAACTGCTGTTACAATAAGCGGCATAAGCTTGCAACAAGCTATGGACTTGCCTTTGATTTTTATCGGCAGTGCGTTTGCTAAAAATGGCAACAATAATATAAACAGCATTGTCCACATTGACGCATGAAGGTTTACAACCAAAACGGACAAAACGGGCAATACAAATAAATGCTTATATTTGCCGTCTTTTATAAATCTTTCAAGGCAAATCAGTTCGATAAGTGTTATTGAATATGTAAAGATTTGAGGTCTCGTAACCATATATGCCGTCATGGCACTTCCGGCTAAAAATGTTGCAACATTTGCAACAATAGGCTTATCTGAAATTTCAAGACATAGTTTTTTAAACAAAAGCAAAAAAACCGTGAACATTACAAGTACAAGCAGCATAGGACCTAAAAAGCCCATAGAACTGTACAGTTTATAAAATATTACATCCGACAGCCATTGCTGAACAACAAGGTCCATATCGGTGTGGAAAGTAAGGAAGTCTTTTGTAGGTATTCCGTTTTTGCAGATGTATTCACCTGTTTTGATAATCCAGTATGTATCAGAGTCGGTTTTCCACTTCATCATAAACAACGAAATGAAAGGCAAAACCGATATAACCCCTTTTAGCGTTTTCAATATTTTTTCAGAGAGTCGTTTTTCTTTTGCTTCGGTTAATTGTTTCATATTATCTCCTTTTATTTGTGTCTTTAATGTTAATTATACACATATTCAGGGTATAAATCAATATGATATTTGTATAAAATAAACATTAGTATATAAAAGATTACAATATGGTTACCATCCGTTGCTTTTCTCTTGCACATTTAATAATAATTTGTTACAATAAAAGGGAAAATAAATCAGATAATTAGCAAAGGAGCTTTTTTATGGATTCATTATGTAAAAAAGAGCTTGAGATTTATGCCACAAAAATCCGTATGGGTATAATCGAAGGCACTTACAATGCAAAAGCAGGACATCCGGGCGGTTCACTTTCTGCGACAGATGTTTTTGCTTATCTTTATGATAAAGAAATGAGAGTTAATCCTGCCGAACCTAAGTGGGATGACAGAGACAGACTTGTTCTTTCAAAGGGTCACTGTGCACCGGGTTTGTATGCCGCACTTGCATACAAAGGCTTTTTCCCGGTTGAAGATTTAAAAACTCTCCGTCACATTGATTCATATCTTCAGGGACATCCAAATATGAATACTGTTCCGGGTATTGATATGAGCACAGGTTCTCTCGGTCAGGGTATCAGCGTTGCTGTCGGTATGGCAAAGGGCGCAAAGTATCTTGGCAAGGATGTCAATGTTTATTCTGTTCTCGGTGACGGCGAAATCGAAGAAGGTCAGGTTTGGGAAGCAATGATGTTTGCTCATCAGTACAAACTTGACAATCTCTGCATCATTATTGACTGCAACGGACTTCAAATTGACGGCCCTTGCAGCGAGGTTATGTCAGCTGAGCCTATTGACGAAAAAGTTAAGGCTTTCGGTTTTGAAGTTGTTACTATTGACGGCAACGATTTTGATGAACTTGAAAAGGCATTTGACGCTTTCCACAAGTCAAACAAGCCATTTGCAATTATTATGAAAACCGTTAAGGGCAAGGGCGTTTCCTATATGGAAAATCAAGTTGGATGGCACGGTAAAGCTCCAAACGAAGAAGAATATAACATCGCAATGGCAGAATTGAATGCCAAGTTGGCAGAATTGGAGGCGTAAGTATGAGCGAAGTAAAATGTATTGCTACCCGTGACAGCTACGGAAACGCACTTAAAGAGCTTGCAGCAGGCGGAGCAGATAAGCTTGTTGTTCTTGACGCCGACCTTGCGGCTGCTACAAAAACAGGCATTTTCAAAAAAGAATATCCTGACAGACACTTCAACTGCGGTATCGCAGAAGCAAATATGATTTGTGCCGCAGCAGGTATGAGCACTATGGGACTCGTTCCTTTTGCTTCATCATTTGCTATGTTTGCGGCAGGCAGAGCTTTTGAGCAGGTTCGTAACTCAATCGGCTATCCGCATCTTAATGTAAAAATCGGTGCAACTCACGCAGGTATCTCTGTTGGTGAGGACGGCGCAAGCCATCAATGTTGCGAGGATTTTGCACTTATGCGTTCTATTCCGGGTATGGTTGTTATTTGTCCGGCTGATGATGTTGAAGCAAAGCAGGCTGTTAAGGCTGCTTATGAATACGAAGGTCCTGTATATTTGAGATTCGGCAGACTTGCTGTTCCTGTGTTCCACGATGACAGCTATAAGTTTGAAATCGGCAAAGGCGAAATCGTTAAAGAGGGCAAGGATGTAACTATCGTTGCAAACGGTCTTATGGTTGCCGAGGCTATCGAAGCAGGCAAGATTCTTGCAGAAAACGGCATTGATGCGGAAATCATCAACATTGCCACAATCAAGCCTCTTGATGACGAACTCATCGTTGCTTCTGCAAAGAAAACAGGCAAGGTTGTAACAGTTGAGGAACACAATATTATCGGCGGTTTGGGCGAAGCCGTATGTGCTTGCCTTTCAGAAAAGTGTCCTACCCCTGTAAAGCGTATCGGTGTTAATGACGAATTCGGTCATTCAGGCCCTGCAAAAGATCTTCTCAAGCAGTTTGGTCTTTCGGCAGAAAACATTGTAAAGGTTACAACAGAATTTGTTAAATAATTAACATTTTTTATTGATTTATCAATTAAGATACTGTATAATGTTATTGTTAAAAATTCATAAAGGAGATTTATTATGGAAGCACTTAACAAAAAGACTATTGAAGATATTGATGTAAAGGGTAAAAGAGTTCTTGCCCGCTGTGACTTCAACGTTCCTCTTATGGACGGCGAAATCACAAATGATAAGAGAATTGTGGCAGCTTTGCCGACAATCAAGTATTTGATGGAGCACGGTGCAAAGGTTATTCTTTGCTCACACCTTGGCAGACCTAAGGGAGAATACAAGCCTGAGTTCAGCCTCGCTCCTGTTGCAAAGAAGCTCTCCGAGTACCTCGGCACAGAGGTTAAACTTGCAGAAGACCCTGAGGTTGTAGGCGAAAATGCAAAGAAACTTGCAGCTGAGCTTAAAGACGGTGAGGTTATGCTTCTTGAAAACGTAAGATACAGAAAAGAAGAAACAAAGAACGAAGAGAACTTCTCAAAGGAACTTGCTTCTCTTGCAGACATCTTTGTTAACGATGCATTCGGTACAGCTCACAGAGCACACTGCTCAACAACAGGCGTTGCGGCTTATCTTCCTGCTGTTTGCGGTTTCCTCATCCAAAAGGAAATCAAGTTTATGGGCGGCGCTCTTGCAAATCCAAAGAGACCTCTCGTTGCAATCCTCGGCGGTGCAAAGGTTTCTGATAAGATTGGCGTAATTTCAAACCTTATCGACAAGTGCGATACTATCATCATCGGCGGTGGTATGGCTTACACATTTATGAAGTACCTCGGCCACTCAATCGGCGACTCTCTTCTTGAGGCTGACTGGGTTGAAAAGGCAGGTCAAATGATGGCTGACGCAGAGGCAAAGGGCGTTAAGTTCCTTATCCCTGTTGATAATAAGGTTGGCAGAGAGTATGCTGCCGACACTGAAGCAAAGATTGTCAGCTCCGATGAAATTCCTGACGGTTGGATGGGTCTTGACATCGGTCCTAAGTCAATGGAACTTTTCGTTGACGCTATCAAGGGCGCAGGCACAGTAATTTGGAACGGTCCTATGGGCGTATCTGAATGGGATAACTTCGCAGCAGGTACAATCGCAGTAGCAAACGCTGTTGCAGAGTCAGGCGCAGTTTCAATCATCGGCGGCGGCGACTCGGTTGCAGCTGTAACAAAGCTCGGCTTCGCTGACAAGATGAGCCACATCTCAACAGGTGGCGGCGCTTCTCTTGAATTCCTTGAGGGCAAGGAACTTCCTGGTATCGCAGCACTTCAGGATAAATAATAAACAACAATCTGCCTCCTTTTGGGAGGCGGGTTGCCTATAATATAATTGTATAATAAGAGGTAATTGTAATGAATAAAGCAAAGAGAAAAGCTATCATTGCCGGCAACTGGAAGATGAATAACACTCCGGCACAGACAACAGCTTTGATTAACGAAATGAAACCACTTGTTGCAGATGCAGATTGCGAAGTTGTACTTTGCGTACCGTTCGTAGATATCCCTGCGGCAGTTGAAGCAGCAAAGGGCTCAAATATCAAAATCGGCGCAGAGAATGTTCACTTCAAGGACAGCGGCGCATACACAGGCGAAGTTTCAGCTGATATGCTCAACGAACTTGGTGTTGAATATGTTGTTATCGGTCATAGCGAAAGAAGAACATACTTTGGCGAAACAGACCAAACTGTTAACCTCCGCACACTCAAGGCTCTTGAAAAAGGCCTCAAGCCAATCGTTTGCGTTGGTGAAACTCTTGAGCAGAGAGAACTCGGCTACACAGAAACTCTCTTGAAGTTCCAAACAAAGATGGCTCTCACAAACGTAACAGCTGAGCAACTCAAGGACGTTGTTATCGCTTACGAGCCTGTATGGGCAATCGGCACAGGCGTAACAGCAACTGCTGACCAGGCTGACGAGGGCAACGGATTTGTTCGTGCAGCTATCGCAGAAGCTTATGGCGACGATGCGGCTCAGGGCGTAACAATTCAGTACGGCGGCTCAATGAACGCAGGCAACGCTGATGAACTTACATCAAAGGAGAATGTTGACGGCGGTCTTATCGGTGGTGCTTCACTCAAGGCTAAAGATTTCTCTGTAATCGTAAAGGCAGCTTCAAAATAAGATAATTGTTGCAGGCGTTATCGCCTAATCGTAGGGGCGAACTACTGCGTTCGCCTCTGTATTTTTTGTGTTTTTTTGCACGACCGAGAGGTTTGTTTTATAACGCCTCAAATTTCAAACCAAGGAGATTATTTATGAAAAAAACCAATGTACTTTGTATAATGGACGGCTTCGGCCACAATAAAAGTGATTATGGCAACGCTGTTGCGGCGGCTAAAAAACCAAATCTCGATATGCTTATGGAAAAATATCCTTACACCTATATTGGTGCTTCGGGTATGGATGTAGGTTTGCCTGACGGTCAAATGGGCAACTCTGAAGTAGGCCACACAAATATGGGCGCAGGCAGAGTTGTTTATCAGGAACTTACAAGAATCACCAAGTCTATCGATGACGGCGAGTTCTTCGAAAATGAAGCACTCAAAAACGCAGTTCAAAAGTCAATCGATTCAGGCAAGGCACTTCACCTTATGGGTCTTGTTTCCGACGGCGGCGTTCATAGCCACAACAAGCACATCTACGCACTTGTTGAACTTGCAAAGAAAATGGGTCAGGATAAGGTTTATCTTCATTGCATTATGGACGGCAGAGATGTTCCTCCTACTTCGGGCAAGGATTATGTTGCTGAAGCTATCGAAAAAATGAACGAAATCGGCGTGGGCAAGGTTGCTACTGTAATGGGCAGATACTACGCTATGGACAGAGATAATAACTGGGATAGAGTTAAAAAGGCTTATGACGCTGTTGTTTTCGGCGAGGGCATTCAAAATACCGACCCTGTTGCCGCTATCGAGGCTTCTTATGAAACCGTAGACGGCGACGGCAAAAACCTCACCGATGAGTTCATTCTCCCAACCGTAACTCTCGAAAATGAGGGTAGAGTTTCTGAGGGCGACTCTGTTGTGTTCTTCAACTTCCGCCCTGACCGTGCAAGAGAAATCACCCGTACTTTTGTTGACCCTGATTTCTCAGGATTTGAAAGAAAGTTCTTCCCGCTCAACTATGTTTGTATGACTCAGTACGATGCAACAATGCCGAATGTTGATGTTGCTTTCAAGCCTCAGTCGCTCAAAAATACTTTTGGCGAGTATCTTGCAAACAACGGTATGACTCAGCTCCGTATTGCCGAAACAGAGAAGTACGCTCATGTAACTTTTTTCTTCAACGGCGGTGTTGAAGCCGTTAACAAGGGCGAGGATAGAATCCTTATTCCGTCACCAAAGGTTGCAACTTACGATTTACAGCCTGAAATGTCGGCTTATCTTGTTTCTGAAAAACTCAACGAGGCTGTTCGCTCAGGCAAATACGATGTTGTTATCGTCAACTTTGCAAACTGCGATATGGTTGGCCACACAGGTGTGTTCGATGCTGCGGTAAAGGCTGTTGAAGCTGTTGATGAGTGCGTCGGCTCTCTCTATCAGGCTGTTATGGATAATGGCGGAACTCTCTTTATCACTGCCGACCACGGCAATGCAGACCAAATGAAAGAGGAGGACGGCTCACCGTTCACTGCTCACACAACAAACGAAGTTCCTTTCATCGTTTGCAACTGCGGCGATGTAAAACTCCGTGAGGGCGGCAAACTTTCGGATATCGTTCCTACTATGCTCAAAGTTATGTCTATGCCTCAACCTGAGGAAATGACAGGCAAGTCAATTATTGAATAATCAACTTATTAGGCTCCCCTTGTTGCAAGGGGAGCTGTCGTGCTTTAGCACGACTGAGGGGTTAAACAATTGAGGGGGTCAAGATATTAAAACTAAAACCCCACCGCCTCGTTACACTCGACACCTTTACTGCGTAGACGCCCCCTTTTGTCTGCGTTGCAGACATTTCCCCCGATTAACGGGGGAATCCCCTTACATTTAAGGGGAGGCAAAATCGGAAAGAGATTATATTAACATGGATAGAAAATTCAATAGCGACCTTGTTGAAAATTCAAGGGAATTGCGGAAAAATATGACAAAGGAAGAACGACACCTTTGGTATGATTTTTTAAAAGATTATTCCGTTCGCTTTAAAAGACAAAAAATCATCGGCAAATATATCGTTGATTTTTATTGCGCAAGTGCAAATCTTGTTATTGAACTTGATGGCTCACAGCATTTTGAGGATGATGCAATTGCGTATGATAATTCTCGAACCGAATATCTTGAAAGCTTTGGATTGTATATTCTTCGTGTTCCTAATGTTGAAATAAATACAAATTTTGATAATGTATGCGAATATATTGACGCACTCGTTCAATCAAGACTTTAACCTATAGGCTCCCCTTGTTGCAAGGGGAGCTGTCGTGCTTTAGCACGACTGAGGGGTTAAACCAAAAAGTAAAACCCCACCGCCTCGTTACACTCGGCACCTCCCCTTACATTTAAGGGGAGGCAGATATTAAGGCTCCCCTAATGGTTAGGGGAGCTGGCAAACCGCAGGTTTGACTGAGGGGTCAAGATATTATAGCGGTCAAGGCGTTAAACTCGTATGAGTCTAAACCATAATGAACAATTAAGGGTAATTTGCCGAATGAAAAAGCAACCAAATGTTCGTTTTTCGTCTGTGTATTAAGCGTTTGTTAATGTAAACAAAAATTTGCTTTCTATTTTGTGATAATTTATCATTTTTTCCAACAAAAAATGGTTGAAATGTATGTATAATTGTGGTAAAATCCTAATTAGTAAAATTCTGTGCTTATATAGCACACGCACGGGGAAACCCATCGGTCAGGTGTGTAAAATGATTTTGCTGAGGCAAAGCATTTTATGCCACGGAGTTTTGTTTTTTTGCTTCGGGCAATTTTGTTGGTTATCTTTCCGCATAGCACGGTTTTAACCGTCGGATTGGTAATCAATCGGTTATTTATTTTTCATTAATTTAATACTGCGACGCGGCGTCGCAAATTTATAAAAATGGAGGATGATTATGAAAAAATTTATTAAAAAAACAATAGCAGGCTTAATCGCAGGCGTAATGGCAATTTCATCAATGCCGTTCACAGCATTGGCAGCAGAGCCAACTGCTTTGGAACAAGCAAAAGCTGCATTGAATAACTTTAATTACACTGCTCCAACAGGCGATTATGGTTCGTTCAATGAAGATAATCAAGAAAATTGGGCAAAGGGTACAGGATACACAACATATATGCGTAATGTATTATATGGCGAAAAAGGTACAGCTGAAGACCAAGGTAAGCTGACAGATAAAAAGGTTAGTGCAACGATTCATTATCCGCAAATGGTTTTGCTTTATGATGGTGTTGAAGAAAACTACTTGGATATTCCTGTAATTTCTACCGCTCAAGGTACTACTACTAGATATTTATATTCCGCTGTAAATGAAAATACTGAATTTGTTTTCACGCAGCCGGAACATTGGTATGGTCAAGATGATAAATTTAATTGGGCTTGGTTATATTCAAATCAAATTACGAGGAAAGCTGGTAGTGGTGTTGTTTGGAGTAATGCCGGTACTATTGGTACAACAACTTCACAAAACAGCTATTATTCATATATAAAAAATGGAAATGGCAACGGAACTTGGTATAAGTGGGCAAATATGTATAGATTTGTCGGTGGATTTGAAGATGGCACTTTTACAAAATCTGTATGTCCTAAATTGACATTTTATGCCGGTAGCTCAAGTACCTATAATTATAATGATATCAAAATTACTTGTGAGAGTAACAAACCTATTTATTTCATCAACTACAAGGCAGTCCGTGATAGAATTACTGAGGCTAAAGCAAAAATTGCTACTGTTAATTACGATGAGTATACAAAAGAATCTGTAGACGCTTATGCACAAGCAGTAATGGATCTTGTAAACTTAGATTATAATTTTGGCTTTGATAAGGGTGTTACTCAAACTCTTACACAAGACGAAGTAGCAAACAAGGTTCAACTTGCTGGAATAGCTATCCGCAATGCTGTTAACGCTTATGACCATGCTACACTTGTAAAAGTTAACAAGCTTAAGGAAGAAGAGTACAACGCTGCTCTTGCAGATGCAAAAGCTGAAGCTGCAAAGTCTGAAGAATACACAGAAGCCTCATTTAAGGCATTGACTGATGAAATCGCAGCTGTAGAAAAAGCAAAAAAGACTGTTACAGAGCAAAAAGACCTTGACGCATTGACTGCAAGACTTTTGACAGCTGTTAACAACCTCAACAAAAAGCAGTTAACTGTTAAATTGCAGGTTCTTCCTTATGGAAGCGAAACACCTGAAGAAAAAGATCCTGTATCAATAAAATATGGTGAAACTTACACTTCTCCAACTGATGCAATCGGAAAAACTCAAAATGTAGAGAAGTGGGTTGTTGAAACTAATGGTGGAGAAACACTCACAACTCTTAATACATTTGACAAGGTTGTTAATGTTGTAATTACAGAAGATACAACAATCAAAGCATATCTTTCAGACGACGTAGTTGCACCTACTTCAACAAAGGTTACATTCCTTGGCAGACACAACAAAGTTGTAGCTATCAAGTATGTTACGGGAGATAAACCTTTTAAAACTGATACAGTCCCTGTTCCTGAACTTCCTTTCTATACTTCAAAAGGTTGGGATACTGAAAATGTAGTATGTGACGGCAAAGAGCATGTTGTAAGAGCTACTTACACAGCTAAAGAAAGTGAACAAAAGTGCACAGTTCACTTCAACGGTAAAGACAAGGAATATACTTACAACAGCTATGTATATCTCTTTGACGCTGAAAAGGGCAAGAAATATGCTCTTTATGCTGATGAAGCAGGCAATGACCTTCTAGTAGTACTTGACGGTGTAGATTTCTACACACCACAGAGAGATCACATCTATGTTAAGGAATACACAGGCGATGCAGAAGCTAATGTTGCTGTAATGGGTTCATTTGCAACAAAGATAGAAGGTGTGAACACAGCAGTATATAACTGCAAGTTCTCTCTTCCTGAGGGTGCAACAGCAGTTTCTTGGGGTGTTGCAATCAAGTTTGACAACGGCTCAGTTCAGAAGTTCTCAATCAAAGAGAAGTCAAAGAGAAACGAGTACACAGTTAATGTTAAAGCACCTGGTTTTGATAAAATCACTGCTGCTGCTTATGTAACATATAAACAAAACGGAACAGAAAAAACAAAGATGTCTAAAGAGTTTGTTACTGTTAACCTTTCAACACTTTAATTTAAGGAGGAATTGAATAATGAAGAAATTTGAATCACCTGAAATTAATGTGGTAAAGTTTATTAACGATGATGTTATTACAACATCCGGTGATGGTGGATATGAAAATACTGGCGAAGTTATACTCGGCTCAAAATCATTTGCACTTCAACCGGCTTCAGATCAAGGAATCGACGTTCCTTTCTAAAACTAAAAATATTTCTCCTCTTGCTTTGCAAGGGGAGTCAACCTACAGAGCCTCCTCTTATTTATAAGGGGAGGTGTCTGCATTTCATATGCAGACGGAGGGGTTCGATAAGTAAAACCCCACCGCCTCGTTGCACTCAGCACCTCCCCTTGCTTCAAGGGGAGGCAGAGTCGTTCGCAACCTACAGAGCCTCCTCTTATTTATAAGGGGAGGTGGATTTTTGCGAAGCAAAAAGACGGTGGGGTTTTACCGATATACAATTATCTATTTTGCATAAAAAATCATAACAACCCCCTTGCAATATATAGCAATTTAGTGTAAAATGAAAGAAAAAGGGGATGTTTTTATGAACAACGTTTACACAATTACCAATCCTAAAAATGAAAATGTGTTTATTCATGTTATGCCGGGACACTTTATCTCTGCAAACAATCACATAAATTATTATGTCGGCACTTCCGACATCAAGCACAATCTTAATGTTTCTGTTGATGCGGCAAAGCTTATGGCAGAATACTACAACACAAACGGAATTCAGGTTGACACCGTTCTTTGCCTGTACGAAACACAGGCACTCGGCGCTTATTTGGCAAGGGAACTTTCCAATCCGTCTATGATGGCACCGAATCCCGACCAAACCGTTTTTGTTGTCGGCAGTGAATACGATGCTGCAGGCAATCTGATTTTTAGAGATAATCTCCGCAGAATGATTTTTGGCAAAAACGTTTTGCTTCTTATTTCTTGCATCACCTCGGGCAGAACAATTGAGCGTGCTATGGAAAGTGTGACTTATTACGGTGGCAAGGTTGCAGGCATTTCCGCTGCGTTCTCAATGCAGGCTCGCATTTCAAATGTTCCTGTAAACGCATTGTTCACCGAAAAAGACATTCCGGGATATATTTCTTATCCGTCGCACGATTGCCCGTTCTGCCAAAAGGGAATCCCTGTTGACGCAATCAGCAACGGCTACGGCTATTCAAAAATATAAAGGCTTTAAGATTATCGTAGGGGCGAACTGTGTTCGCCTCTTTGTCGTTTTATAAGCTTAGGCGAACGCAGTTCGCCCCTACGGGTAAAAATTTAGCGGTGTACCGATGACGGCGCATTATGCGAGAAATAATTCAAACATTAAATATTTCTCTTGACAAATCATATCAATTTGTTATAATAATATTACTGAAAACTTAACAGTACCCTTAAAGATGTGGAAGCAGAAAAAGATTGTTTGCTTGCTTCAGAGAGTCGATAGTTGGTGTGAATCGGCGGATGGCAAATAGTGCATAGCTCTCTGTGGAGTCGATGACCTGAATAGTAATAAATAGGGTTGTCCGTGTAGCTACGTTATAGGCTGAGGCATTGTTTGATGCTAAAGGGCAGTTCTTTACTGCTGAAATAGGGTGGTACCGCGTATTTTACGCCCCTATACTTTTGAGTGTAGGGGCTTTTTTATATTCCTTTGCACCAAATGAAAGGAGATTTTTATTATGAAAAAAGGTTACGAAAAGTATTTTGGATTCAAGCCGATTGACATTCCGGACAGAACTTGGCCGAGCAAGCAAATCACAAAAGCGCCGATTTGGTGTTCGGTTGATATGCGTGACGGCAATCAGGCGCTTGTTGACCCAATGAATTTGGAAGAAAAACTCGAATTCTTCAAGACAATTCTTGATGTCGGAATCAAGGAAATCGAAGTCGGTTTTCCATCGGCAAGCGAAACGGAATACGAAATTTTGCGCACACTCATTGACGGCGGATATATTCCTGACGACGTGACGATTCAGGTGCTTGTGCAGGCAAGACCGCACCTCATTAAAAAGACTTTTGAGGCTATTCACGGCGCAAAAAATGTTATAGTTCACTTTTATAATTCAACATCAACCTTGCAGAGAAAGGTTGTTTTCAAGACCGATATGGACGGTGTGATTGACATTGCGGTTAAGGGTGCGCAACTCATTTATGAGTTGACCGAGGAGGAAAAAAAGAAAAATCCCGACACCAACATTCGCTTTGAATATTCGCCTGAATCGTTCAGCGGAACAGAGATGGACAATGCGGTTGAGATTTGCAGGCGAGTGATGGAGGAACTTCACATCACAAAGGAAAATCCGATTATCCTCAATCTTCCGTCAACTGTTGAGGGCTCAACGCCAAACGGGTATGCTGACCAAATTGAGTATTTTTGCCGTCATTTGCCAAACAGAGATGCGGCTATCATTTCGCTTCATCCTCACAACGACCGAGGAACCGGCGTTGCGGCTGCCGAGCTTGGTTTGCTTGCAGGTGCGGACAGAATCGAGGGCACATTGTTCGGCAACGGCGAGAGAACGGGTAATGTTGACATTGTAACTCTTGCACTCAATATGTGGACTCAGGGTGTTGACCCACAGCTTGATTTCCACGACATCAAAAAGATAAAAGAGGTTTACGAGCGTTGCACGAAAATGACCGTGCCTCCTCGTCATCCGTATGCAGGCGAGCTTGTGTTTACAGCATTTTCGGGTTCACATCAGGACGCAATCAACAAGGGCAAAATGTATATGGAGGAGAGCCACAGCGATATGTGGGAAGTGCCGTATCTTCCAATCGACCCGGCAGATGTCGGCAGAGAATACGAGCCGATTATCCGCATAAATTCGCAGTCTGGCAAGGGCGGAACAGCTTTCATTCTTGCCAACAATTACGGAATCAAGATGCCAAAGGCTATGCATCCTGAATTTGGTGCGGTGGTGCAAAATGCTTGCGAAGAAAAGGGAAAGGAACTCACCGCAGACGAGGTTTTCGACCTTTTCCAAAAGGAATACAGAAATGTCAACGGCCCTTACAGGCTTGTTAATTACAAGATTACAGAAGAGAAAAACGAGGACGATGCGCTCACAACCGTTCATTTCAGCGGTGCGCTTAAATACAAGGATGAAGCACCTGTGCAGATTGACGGTTTTGGCAACGGTCCTGTCGGTGCATTCTGCGATGCTATGAACAAAACACCGCTTCGTGAGTATGAATTTATTGATTATGACGAGCACGCAATTGCAGTCGGCTCGGATTCAAAGGCTATCAGTTACATTCAACTCAAAACTCCGCAGGGCAAGACGATTTTCGGTATCGGCGTGAGCCACAACATCGGCTACGCTTGTATGAAAGGCGTTATTTGTGCAATCAACCGTGACCAACCGGACACACAGCGTGATGACACTATGCCGGGTATCTTTGATGTTTGCTGATTGATATAATATTTTGGAGGACAATGCTATGAACGAATATAATATTACCGTGTTGAGGGGTGACGGAATCGGCCCTGAAATCGTTGACGAGGCTATCAAAGTTTTGAACAAGGCAGGCGAAAAATTCGGCTTTAAGTTCAATTATAACTATCAGCTTTTGGGCGGATGTGCGATTGACGCAACAGGCGTTCCTTATCCGCAAGAAACAGCAGATGCGTGCAAGGCTTCGCAGGCAGTGCTTTTGGGTGCTGTCGGCGGTCCAAAGTGGGATGACCAGCCGGGCAACAATCGTCCTGAAAAGGGACTTCTTGCAATCAGAGAGGATTTGGGACTTTTCGCAAATCTTCGCCCTGCAAAGATTTTTGCTCCGCTCAAGAGTGCTTCTCCGATAAAAGAGGAAATCATCGGTGACGGCTTGGATATTCTTATTGTTCGTGAACTCACAGGCGGTATTTATTTCGGCGACCGTGGAACTTATGAGGAAAACGGTGTTGTCGGTGCTTATGATACCGAAAGATATACTTATCCTGAAATTAAGCGAATCGTTAAAGCCGGTTTCGAATACGCAATGAAGCGTGAAAAGAGATTGACCTGCGTTGACAAGGCAAATGTGCTTGATTCTTCTCGCCTTTGGAGAAAGGTTATGGAAGAAACTGCGGTTGATTATCCGGAGGTTGAGGTTTCGTATATGTATGTTGACAACTGCGCAATGCAACTTGTCCGCAATCCAAATCAGTTTGACACTATTGTTACATCAAACATTTTTGGCGACATTCTTTCTGATGAGGCTTCAATGATTTCAGGTTCAATCGGTATGCTTGCTTCCGCTTCTCTTGCAGAGGGCACATTCGGTTTGTACGAGCCAATCCACGGCTCTGCTCCCGACATTGCTGGTCAGGGCAAGGCAAATCCGCTCGCAACCATTCTTTCGGGTGCAATGATGCTCCGCTACACATTCGGTGAGTCGGAGGCTGCCGACGCAATCGAAAAGGCGGTTGACACAGCACTCACTCTCGTCAGAACTCCTGATATTTTTGAGGACGGCTTCACACCTGTAACAACTTCTGAAATGGGCGACAAGGTTGCAGAATTATTATAAATAGGTACAAAAATGGCACACCGTATATTTGGTGTGCCATTTTTTTGACTATTTTTTCTTGCTTCTGAGTTCTTTAAAAAATGTTGTCAGCATTGTTTGTGCTTCATCTGCCATAACACCGCCGACAATTTGAGGTTTGTGGTTATATGGCAAGTCGTTAAAATTCACGACAGAACCAAAACTGCCTGCTTTATTGTCGCTTGCGCCGTAGTACACGGTTTTTATCCTTGAATTGATGATTGCGCCTGCGCACATCGGGCACGGTTCAAGAGTGACATACATTTCACATTGCCACAGTCGCCATCCTCCGAGCTTTTTGCAGGCGGAGTCAATAGCTTCTATCTCTGCGTGATAAAGAGCATTTTTGCCGTATTCTCGCCTGTTTTTGCCTGTGCCGACTATTTCGTCATCTTTAACAATCACAGCTCCCACAGGTACTTCACCTTCAAGAGCACTTTGCTTTGCAAGGTCAAGTGCGACTTGCATAAATTTGTTATCTGTCATATTTTTGTTACGTACTGCTTTGTGAAAGCCAAGAGAATTGCAAACGGAATAATCATACCGGGAATCATACAAGCAAGCTTTGTGCCGAAGTTGTTATCATAAAGGCTTTTGATTCTCTTTTCCGTTTTGAATGATTTTGTAATAAGCAGATAAACAAGAGAAATAACTGCAAGCACGGCAAGAATAATCATTATGATTACTGCAACGGTGTTTGCGGTTTTTTCATCTGTTGCTGTTGTAACAATGTCGTTAACAGCCGATCTGCCGTTGTTCAGAGCGTGAATAACCATTGCAATAATTACATTGTCGGTTTGAACGGTGATATAAGCTAAAATAAGACCAACAAGAAAAGCAAATACAAATTGAATAACGTTGCCGTGGATTAAACCAAAAATAATGCTGACCATAAATACAGCAAAGCCTTTGCCATATTTTTTGAGTGCACCGAGAGTGCAACATCTAAATGCGAATTCCTCAAAAATTGCAGGCGCAAAAACAGTTGCCGCAATCATAACAAGGCACGTGAGCGGGTCTTTTGATGTGCCGAGGTCGTTTTGGGTTAATTCGTATCCAAGAACGTTTTTTACAAAAACCATCATTATTGACACAAAGTAGTTTGCCAAGATGGTGCATCCCATTCCAAAAAATACCCAAGCCGAGCCTTTAAGCGCACCGACTTTTTTTGCAGGGAACAATTCACTTGTAAAGTTTCTTTTGAGTATTAATGCAGATAGTCCGAAAGCGGGGAATAATGCAAGCAGGTCAACCGCAACAATGTTAAAGGCATATTTGAACATTGTTGATTCTGTATATAGTTTTGTCAAACCGAGAACATTTATCATACCTGCCCAAAATGTTTGCAAAAATAAATATAGAATTATTGCTCCGCCAAGCACAAAGCCGACTTTTATAAGTTCGCTTCTTTGTTGCTTTTTTGCATATGCAATCTGTCTTTGCATCATGGCATATTGCATGTTTTGTTGTTGGTAAAATTGATTGTTTTGCGGGTTATAGTAGTTGTTGTTCATTCTGTTTCCTTCCAAGGATTACAAGGTTTTTGAAAGTTCCTTTATGTATTCCTTTGTTTTGTCGGACAATTCGGGATGTTTGAGCGCAACCTCAATGTTGGCTTGCAGAATTCCGAATTTGTTGCCCATATCGTATCTTGTGCCGTCGTAGTCAACAGCAACAACACCTTCTTGTTGGGCAAGTGTTCTCATAGCATCGGTGAGCTGAAGTTCGTTGCACGCGCCCTTTGGAGTGTTTTCCAAGATGTCAAAAATTTGTGGAGGCAAAATAACTCTGCCGAGGATAGAAAAATGAGAAAGGATTTCTTCTCTCTTTGGTTTTTCAATCATATCGGTGCAGTTGTAGCAGTTGTTTTCAAGAGGTTCAACTGCAAGAGAACAGTATTTGAGTATAGACTCTGTGTCAACTTCTTTAACTCCTACAACGCCCTTGTTGTATTTTTCATAAGCTTCGATAAGCTGCTTAGTAACAGGGTTGTCAGAAATAATTACATCATCACCGTATAAAACCGCAAAAGGCTCGTCACCTACAAAAGCCTTTGCACACAGCACAGCGTGACCCAAACCACCTGTTTCTTTTTGACGCAAAAAGTAAATGTTGCCAAAATTTGCGCAAGCCTTTACGGACTCCAAAAGGTCTTTTTTGTCAGGGTTTTCCGCAAGCTTTGTTTCAAGTTCAAATGCGTGGTCAAAGTGGTCTTCGATGGCTTCTTTGCCTCGGTTTGTGATAATCAAAATTTCTTCAATTCCGCTGTTGAACGCTTCTTCAACAATGTATTGAATTGCAGGCTTGTCAACAATGTTGAGCATCTCCTTAGGCACTGCTTTTGATGCAGGGAGCACTCTTGTGCCTAATCCTGCAGCCGGGATAATGGCTTTTCTGACTTTTTTCATGCTTCTCTCTCCTAAAATTAAAACATTGACGTTACAATATAAAATACAAAATATGCAACCAGCGGTGCAAAAAATGTCACTCCGCCTTTGTTGCCAAGATACAATCGCTTCATTTGACTTTGGTCAAGGTCTGCATCCATACCAAAAAGTGATGATTGAATGAAGTTTGCACCATTGTCAAGTTGCTCCGATACGCTTTTGATGATGGCGAACACTGTTCCTTTGTAGAAATAATCGGCAAACATTGCGATTATTATTCTTATCAATAGCAGAGCACCGAGCATAATGTACATAATTTTTATAGCCATTTGTGCATCCGATGCGTTCATTATTGACGACATATCGGGCATCGCAGTTGATCTCGGGTCATAGGTTGAAACAAAACTCTGTATTGCACCCATATAGTTTGGTGCAAATTTAAACAGTGCGGCATCACCGACCAAGACTATTGAAAACAGCACGCAGAAGAATGCAACCCCTTGCTTATACATTTTTCTGAACAGCAGGTAATATGAACCAAAGAAGAAAGCGCCCCAGTTCCAACTTATCTTGCTTTTTTTGCTTGAAAAGCCTTTGAACTTTTCAATGAATCTCTGTGGGTTTGTTCTGATTGTAGCGGCAATATCATTTATGTTCACGCCGTCAATTTCGCCCTGTTCTTTGTATTCCGGAATGTCAAACTGAATGGTTTGAAGTGTAGGAAACGGCATTTGAGTTGGTTGATTTCCGCTTTGATTTTGATTTGCCGCACCGTTGTTTCCGTCGGCAGGCGGTGTGTAATATTCACCTGTGTTTGCGCTGTGTTGTTTTGGCGCTTCGGGAATAATCGGCTTGTGTTCATCCATAAAACTGTATCCGGATGCGTGCAAGCCTTTGTTTACACAGTGACCTGTCAATTTGTAGCACTCTCTGTGGTGAGGCGTGCCACATTCGGGACAGGTAACTATATCATCGTCCTTTGTGAATTGCTTGTTGCAAACAGGACATTTATAATCTTCATAATTAGGCATATAATTCTCCTGAAATATAGTTATTATTTTTATTATACTTATATAATCATAAAAAATCAAATATTTAATTAAGAATTGATTAACTGTTTATAAATTGTGGTTGTATTTGTTATGTTACGGCTTACATTGCGAACAAGGGGAATAGCCGTTTTTAACAAGACTTTCTCTATATCCCGTGTATGCCTTTTTGTTTTCGTCTTTGATTTTTTTGGCCGAAGGGCAACTTTCTTTGTGAAATTTTTTTGTGCTGATGTTAACGATGTATTTTTGCTTTTCGCCGTTGTCGGTCGTTTCCGTTTCGTTGCCGACATATTTGCTGTTGCCGTTTTTGTAATCTATTTCTATATCAGGCTGAACATTGTAGCAGTAAACATTGAATTCAACACCTTTTCCGTCATCCTCAACGCTGTATGCCTCCATCTGAACGCCTCGCGCAACAAGTTCGTCACCGTTAAAAATCGGAGTGACTCTGTACAGAACGTGGTTGCTTGTGGTTTTGACATAGCTTGCAACCTTGTTTTCAAACGGCAACATTCCTTCAATGTTGAGGTAGCGTGTGCCCGTGATGAGGTTGTTTGGGTTGGCATTTTCCGCTGTGAGTTGATAGCCGATTAAGTGGCAACGGTTGTATAAATATTTGCCGTCAATGTTGTTGTATTTTGCAATTTGCCAACCTGTCGGTTTAACAGAACCGATTGCTCCGCGTTCTTCGGTCGGCATAAGGTCTGTGCCGATGTTTGCAATACAGGATGTGCATCTGCCGAGAGAATCAAGCTTGCCGTATTTTTCAAACGATTCGGTATAATCTGTCTTTTCAAATTCGGGAATATTGTTGTTGATTATCGTATATGGATAGATTGTGTACGGCTCAACTTCGCTTACACTTTTGCTTTGTGAAATTTCGGTATATTGAGTTGTGGTTTCTTTTTCACTTAATACGGTTTGCTCAATGCTTTCAAATTCACTGCATGCTGTCAGCATCAAAATCGCCAATAGCAGAGAAATTATTTTTGCAAGATTTCTTTTCATTATATCACCGCTTTTATAATAACATATTATATGCACTATATCAAACGTGATTTTTTGTTGTGCAGGTCAACAACTATTATGACACAACTTGCAAGCAACATTATGCTCAGACTGCTGTTGATTTCGCTTGCAATCGGTGTGATTTGTGATATGTTGCTGAACACCTCTTGTTCAGGTGCAAAAGCAAGAATATAGCCTTTTCCCAGGAAATAAGATATAATGCCGCCGGCAAGTCGATGAATGAAAAAATCAAAGTAGCTCATATTTGTTTTTTTAATTATTCCAATCAACTGAAAATGTATGCAAAATCCACCGAAACTCAGAAAAAAGCACAGATAGGGCAGTGAGATAATTTGATTTGCAGAGAATATGCCGTTAGTTATTTCTATCAAAGGCATAAACAGTTTTGGTATAGTAAACAATCCTGATAAAGCTGAAAAAAAGATAATATATCCGCACATCATTGCAATGCTTTTTGTACTTACTTCAACCGAATCAACTAAGGCGGATGATAGATTTTGTTTTGAGGTTCTTGAAAAAATGCAAGGTTTCTTTTTTTCAAACAAGCTTTCAATCACACAAACAATGATTGACGATAGCAAGTTTGTTATGTATATAACAACACCTGTTTTTGTGCTGTTCAATTTGATTGTTCCGACCGCTGTGATGATGAACGCTATTCCTCCGCAGAAGTTAAATCTGAGTAATCTCCTTGCTGTGGAATCATCTATTTCTCCGTGCTCAAGCAGTTGTTCTGCAAGAATAGCTCCTGTCGGATATCCGCCGACTAATCCGAAAATTATTGCACACATTGCAGGCGGCGGAAGTTTCAATATTCCTGCAATCGGTGTTAGGACGAACTCGAAAACTGTCGAAATTTCACTTTTTATAGCCGTGTTGGTTAAAATCAGAATGGGCAGCAGCGATGGAATAATTATGTTCACGCACATCTTCATTCCGTTGATTGTCTGAGGTTTTGCTTTTGCCGAAAAAATAATAAACAGAACTATAAGCAGCATTAAGCCTGTGGTTTGTAAAACGATAACCGCTTTTTTCATATAAATCACCGTTATATTATATTTTGTGCTTTGGCAAAATAAAACCTCGAACCTTAATTCAGTCCGAGATTGCAGACTATCGATAAAGCTCCTGAAACACGCCAAAATATAATCAACCGAATTATGCCTCCCATTGACGCAAGGGGAGGTGGCAACACGAAGTGTTGACGGTGGGGTTTAAAAAATGCTGTAAGTATGAACTTACAGCATTTTTGGCGTTTTTCGTTTTTTGCGAACAAGCATATATAAGGCTTCCAAAAAATCCGTGGATTTTTTGGAAAGAGGAAAAACATATGCAGTATACTTACAAAACTTTGTTTTGTTCTATACGGAATATGTTTTGACGAGGTACAGCAATGTTCGCAAGAAAACGAAATTCAGAAACTTTCTCAACAGCCTGCATCATATTAAAATACATTTTTGATACGCTCGAACATTAATTAGCCCGATGTCAGGATGTTTGCGTTTTTAATGAGAACGTCAACCGCTTCCTGTCCGCTTTTTTTGATGATTTCTTTTATTCCGTTTTCGTATTCCGGTGCTCTGCTTGTCAAATTGTGACAATCAGAACCGATAAGGTGAATATGACCTGTGTTAAGGAGCTTGATAAGTTTTTTCTTCACACTTCTGTGCGAATCGGAAAATGATGAGATGTTGACTTGTGTAAGGCATCCCATATCAATATAATCCTCAAGTTTGTACTGGTCATCCATAAGCGCCGGATATCTTTCGATATGTGCCAAAATAGGTTTCGCACCGTAGTCGCAATACATATTCATTAATCGGTCGTATGTGTTTTCCGAAAAACTGCTTGAAAAAGGATGCTCAATCAAAATATAATTTGAACCCGCAATTTTCAGTTCATCAATGTTGGAATTGTTGAACAAGTATTGGCTGATGTAAACCTCAGCAGCAGGAATAAGTGTCGGACTTCCGCTTGGGAGTGCTCTCAACAGCTCGTTGAATGCTCTGTCACGTCGTCTTAAAAAGTCGTCAAGCGAAATGTTGTCCGAATAATAATGCGGGGTGAGAATTATTTTCTTTGCACCTTGTCTTTGCAACCTTTCAATCATTGCAAGACTTGTTTCAATGTCGGGTGAGCCGTCATCTATTCCCGGAATAATATGACAATGTGTTTCCACAAGATTTTCGATAATCATTTATTTTATGTCCTTTACTACCGCAATAATTATCTTCTGTCCTGTTGTGCGTCATACGGAGGAACGCCGTAGCCATATCCGCCGTAGCCATATGGATCATATCCGCCTCTTGAACTGTGTCCGTATCCGTATCCGCCGTAACCGTATGAGCCGTATCCGTATCCGCTGTAACTGCCATAGCTTCCGTATGAACCGTATGAGCCGTAGCCGTAGCTGTTCTTATATTTGCCGTAGCGATAACGACCGTATTTGCCATAGCCGTATTTTGAACGACCTGAATCTGCGAAGTTAACAACAAATCCAAGAATTTTTGCATCAATAAATTCAAGAGCAGAAATTGATCTTTGAATTTCGGGATGTGTTGATTGATTTGAACGAACAACAAGTATAACGCCGTCACTCTCTCTGATTACAGGAAGCGCGTCTGAAACAACGTTGATTGGCGGTGTGTCGATGATGATGTAATCAAAATCTTTGCCGATTTCTTCCAAAAATTCTGCCATTGGCTCACTGCCGAGGATTTCAGCAGGGTTTGGAGGGATAGAACCCGAACAAAGAACAGAAAGATTCTCAAATTCCGTTGCGTGGATAATTGAGAATAAGTCTGCTTTTTCTGCTGTGTTTGAACCTACCTTGCTTCCGAGATAGTTTGTGAGTCCCGGTGAGTTAGGAACAGAAAAATAGTGGTGGATTTTAGGTTTACGCAAGTCGCCGTCAATCAACAATACCTTTTGGTCAGCCTGAGCAAGAGCGATTGCAATATTGATTGTTGTGGTTGTTTTGCCCTCGTTCGGTGCAGATGAAGAAATAACTATGGTTTTGCAACCTTTTTTCATAACCGAGAACATAATGTTTGTTCTGACACTTTTGTATGCTTCCTCAACTCTGAACTTGAGCGAAGGGTCCATTTCGATATTCTTCAAAAGCTGACGGGCTGTTGTGTTTGATTTAACAGTTTTTTTGTTGTTTTTTTTAGCCATTATTCTTCATCTCCCTTCACGCTTGAACTTACATATGAATCATCGTTGCTTTTTGCTCTTGGAGCTGTTGCATTCTTGATTTCATAATTCGGAATGCTTCCGAGAACAGGAATGTTGTATTTTTCAACAAGTTCCTCGCTTGAACGAATTTTGATGTCAAGAAGGTTGCGCAGAATGATGTAGGCACATGCAATGACAATGCCTGCGACAGCACCGATTGCACACTTCTTCACATATCCCTTGCTTCCGGCGGCAGATGCTTTGATAGGCTTGTCCTCAACACTTGCCAAAACAAGACCGTTGTTTGTTCTCTTCATCATTTGAGGAACTTCGGTTTCGAGCTGGTGAGCAATTTCGTATGCCATATCATTGCTTTGGCAGGTGACCGATATCGTGAACATTGCGGTGTCCTCAATAGCTTCTATAACCATTGATTTTTTGATGAAGTCAGCCGTGCAATTCGAGTTTATTCGGTTGTTCAGGTTTTGAGCAACTGTTGTTGCAAACTCGTTTGTGTTCATAATCTCAACGTAAGTGGCAAGCATCATTCTTGTGTAGTTCATTTTGCTCGTGTTGCTTGTTCTTGTGTCGTCGGGACTTAAAACGTAAGAGCCTTTGATTTCGCTTTTTGTATCTACTGCGTAGGCGAGAAATTCAACCTTTGAGGTGTAGGTGAGTTTTGTGATGTTTGCTGTGTAGAAAAATCCGAGCAATACACCGACAAGTGCAAATGCAACTATAACCTTCCATTTCCTCAAGAGAGATACAAGTATCTTTCTAACATTCTCGTCAATATTCATATATTATCTCCTTTTATAAATACTTCTCAATATATTATAATAACTTTAAATAAATTTTTTGTCAACAATTTAATTGTCAAAAAAAGCAAAAATATGCAAATAAATTTAACTTAATCATTGACAAATTTATACTTTTTGCACATAATAAAAATGATAATTTCTAACAAACTAAGGAGAATAATATGTCGAAGGATATGCTTTCGCCTATGCCGATTTGGGGGCCTTATTCAAAGAAGTATATGGGACTTTCAAGGGTTATGGGCACGTTGAACAACAAAAATGCGAAATCTTATGCAGATGCGGTGCGTTTTGATTTTTCCGTTCATCCCACAATTTGGAACTCGTCAACACCTGTTCCGAATGTAACCGTTCCGTCAAACTATCATTTGTGGAAGTGTGCAACGGACTATTCGTTTTTTTCATACAGATATGAGTTGATGTGGAAAGATATGGTGTATGCCGATGTGTCATTTTCAAAAATAAATGATGAGGCGTATCTTGCAAGGGTAGAATTCGTAAACAACACCGATTTGTCGCAAAATACGGTGCTTAACTTCTTTTCATCACTTGAATTCCCGAATTCAAGGGAATATTACATCAAGGCTGAAAATGAAAATTATAAACTTATTAAAGCGAATGATTATGCGGAATATTCCTACGCAAAAATCAGACCGTGGGAAAACGAAACGCCCGACGGTATGTTCAGAGGAATGTTCAAGAGCGAGGAATTTTATCTCGGCTACGGCTTGGGCGACAGATGCGATAACGCCCATGTTCACTATCTTGGATTGAAACCTTTTGGCTGTGAAGCAGGGGACAAGGTATCTTATCGTTTGTCCTCAGAGGGAATTGAAAATCCTGTTGTTGCTCTCAGATATAAGACTGTAACCGATGGAGATGCAAAATTCGCTTTGAACGGTACGGAAATTACTTTGCCTCACAGCGATACCTTGACAATCATCGAGCTTCCTTTTGCGGAAAATTTTGAACTTGTCAGCCTCGGCGGTGCAGGTGTTGAATTTGATTTTGTAGCTGTTTATGAAAACGGCAACAGTCTTGAAGTTGTTGAAATCAAGCACGATTTTGAACCTGAGATTTCAACAAAGAAAAACGAAAACGGATACATCGTTGATATTGATTATCATTATGACGATTGCAAATTCAGAGTGGTTACATCAAACCCAAACACCCGTTTCCGCACGCTCGACAGCGGAAGCCTTGAGGATGCACTTATCAATCGTCTTTCAAACGGCGACCATACATATGATGATTTAAAAGAAACTTTTTCGGGTTCGTTCAAGCGTAAAACTTCGGATGACGGCTTCTTCCAAAACACTCTTGTGAAGTCGATTTTCATTGAACCGCACAGCACTCACATTGAATATGCGGTTGTTGCAAAGTCTGATTTTGAGCCTTTGAGTTGTGACGAATATGAAAAATTATATAACGAACGCAAGTCGGCAGGCGAAACCGCAAAGTTCAATAAGAGTGGCGAAAAGTACGCTCTTTCAACCGATATTTTGCGTGCAACCTTGTTGACAAACACGGTTTATCCCGTTTACAAGCACGGTGAAAATGTTATTCATCATACACCGGGCAAGCGTTGGGACAGCTTCTATACTTGGGACAGCGGTTTCATCGGTATGGGACTTCTTGAGTTCAGTAACGAACTGTGCCAATATGCGCTTGATATGTATCTTTGCGATGATGACAACGATGATTTTTGCTTCTTGCTTCACGGTTCGCTTGTGCCGACTCAGTTTGTGGAATATCTTGAACTTTTGAAACGTACAAATGACAAGGCGAAACTTGACTTTTTGTATAATAAAATGAAACTGTACTATGAATTTTTGCGTGGCAGAAGTCATAATTCAACCTGTGCAAAGTTTGGCAACGGACTGCTCACAACCTATGATTATTGGTATTCTTGTTCGGGTATGGACGATTATCCGGCACAGGTCAAGATGATTGCCGACAAGGCGGAGGAGTATTCTTGTCCTTGCCTTTCCACAAGCCAAATCATCCGTGCAGGCAAGATTATGAAAATGGTTGCCGATTATCTCGGTAAAACAGATGATATTGCCGTTTACGATGAAGATATAAAACTTTCAACCGATGCGCTCAACAAATTTGCTTGGGATGAGGAGTCGGGATATTTCGGCTATACAATGTATGATAAGGACGCAAATTCTCCTTATATTATGAAAACCGAAAACGGCGAAAATTGGGATAAAGGCTTTGACGGGGTTTATCCTCTTATCGCAGGTGCGGTTGAAGGAGAAAGAAAAAAACGCTTGATTGCTCATATTAAAAATCCAAATGAAATGTGGTCAAACGCAGGCGTTTCCGCTGTTGATATGTCCGCTTCGTATTATTTTGACGACGGCTATTGGAACGGCAATGTCTGGATGAGTCACCAGTGGTTTGTGTGGAAAACAATGCTTGATAACGGCGACACGGATTTTGCTTTTGAAATTGCAAACCGTGCGCTTGAAATGTGGAGAGAAGAAACCGATTTCACCTATTTCACATATGAATGTTTCGGCATCAAAACCCGTCGTGGCGGATGGTTTCATAATTTTGGCGGTTTGTCTGCACCTATCAGCATTTGGGCAAATGCTTATTACAAATCAGGCACGGTTACTACCGGTCTTGATGTGTGGACAGACTATCAAAATGTAACCGATGATGGTGCGGAAATTTCGTTCAAATATTTCGGAAACAACGAAAAATATTCAGTAATAGTAACCCTTAGCGACAAGAATTCCTACAAGGCAACCGTTGACGGCAAAGCTGTTGATTTCAAACTTCGCAACGGCAGTGCTTTGGAATTCACTTTTGACGGTTCGGTCAAAAAGGGCGTGCTCAAAATTGAAATTGCGTGATGAGGTGTGAAATATGGCAGAAAAAATTGTAGGCGCAAATAACGAACCGCTCAAGGTTCAATTCATTACCGATGTTCATTATTATTCAACAAAACTCGGCACTCAGGGCAAGGCGTATGACAAGATGGAATCCAAGTCGCAGATGGTGATTAAGGACAGTTCTCTTGTCATCAAAAGAGCCTTTGATATGCTGTGCGAGGACACCTCAACGGATATTGTTCTTCTTTCGGGAGATACCACCCACGAGGGTGAAATTCAGTCGCACGAGGAGTTTATAGAGATGCTCCGTGACCTCAAAAAAAGAGGCAAGAGGGTTTATGTCTTAACAGCCACCCACGATTATCAGGACGATGGCATTGCATATGCTTATGAGGGTGATGAAAAGGTTGAAGTTCCTGCTGTCGGCGAAAGACACGATTTGTGGGATATGTACTATGAGTTTGGACCAAACGAGGCTATTGCCGTGCATAAGGAGTCTATGTGCTATGTTGTTCAGCTTGCACCGGGATATCGTTTGTTTGCACTCAATGACGACACAAATTACAAGCCGGAGGGTGAGAACGGTTCAGGATTTTCCGATGACTGTATGGCTTGGATTATGGAACAGCTTGAGGATGCAAAAAAGAACGACCAGTTTGTAATTGCAATGACTCATCACCCTATGATTTCACCGTCACCGTTTTATAACATTATCGGCGGCGGCAATATGCAGAGAAATTACGAAACAACACGAGAAATCTTTGCGGATGCCGGTCTTTCCTGTATGCTAACGGGTCACACTCATGTTCACGATATAAGCGATATAACAACCAAAAAAGGCAACAAGTTTTATGACATCACCTGCGGTGCGCTTATCGGCTGTCCGCCTGTAATGAGAAATGTCACCTTTGACCCGAAAAATTCAAAGATTGATGTTGACACGGTTTTTGTTGACAATGTTGACGGACTTGATACCGACGGCAAGAGTTTTCCGGATTATATGAAAAACTTTTTCTTCGGTATGATAAAGGAAGTTTTGTGGGCAATGGGTCACGATATTGACCGCCTTGCAGAAATGACGCCTGCGTTTTCGATTCCGGGCGAAACCGTCAAAAAGTTTGCTTGGATAATAAAACCTGTCGGCAAGTTCCTTGACAAGTTGACTTTCAAGAAAATTTGGCGACTTTGCAAAAAGGAATGCGGTCTTAAAAAGTCCGATATAGCAGATATTGCGAATAACAAGGTTATTGATTTTATTCTCGAACTTATCCAAAACTTGTACTGCGGTGATTCTCCGTATACTCCCGACACGAGGGAATACAAGCTCACCTGCGGATTTCTTAATGTCATTGACAGCCTTTTGGATACCGTTCATTTTTCAATCGGCAAGGTGCTCAAAGGTGCAACTTCGGTCAGAGGTCTTGTTGAACCTCTGCTTTGGAACAGCGGTTATTGCGATGCCGAGGCAACTCTTCCGCTTTATCCGATTTATGATGAGCAAAACCCTGCTCCCGATTCTGCTTTTGAACAAAAGAAGTTTGATGATACAGTCAATAAGAGCAAAAAAGGACCTCTTGTGCTCCTTATTCTCATCCTTGTTGTAATCCTTCTTCTTGCAATACTTGCCGGCATCGTTGCACTTATCGTGTGGGCGGTTATCGCTATTATTCACGCAATTTCGGGCACCGCTATGCTCGGATTGTTGCTCTCATAATTTTTGTATGTTTTTACTAAAATAATTGTTGCATATTGGAATAAAAATTGTTATAATGATTTAGTAAATTCGCTATTTACATAGAAAACATAATTTTTAAGGAGTAAATTTATGGCAGACGAAAAGAAAAAATTCAGTCTTGGCGGCATTGATAACGCTGCCGAAGAAAAGGGTAGTTTCATCAAGACTCTTTGGCAACTTGTAAAGTTCCTTGTTGTATCGGGTCTTGTAACAATCATTCAGTTGGCACTTGCGGCTTTGCTTCCTTTGGTATGCGACCAAATCCACACATTGCTTCCTGAGTTTTTAAGAGGCATTTTCACACCTACAATGTTTACAGCAGGCTCAAAAGAAGCTACAAAGTATGTTATCGACGGTGTAGTAACCTGGGGTTATGTACTTCCGTTCCTTCTTTCAAACCTTGTTGCTAACATTTACGGTTTCTATCAGAATAAAAAGACAACATTCAAGTCTGATTCTGCTTGGTACAACTTTGTTATTTACATCGTGCTTCTTCTTGCACTCATCCTCTTCTCAACTTGGATGCAGGGTGCAATCGTTGGTGCACTTCTCAAGGTAGAGCCAAGCAACTGGTTCCTCAAGATAGTTACAAACGAGTCTATCGCACGTCTTCTTGCTTCTATGGCAGCAGGTTTTGTTCAGATGGTAGTTCTCTTCCCAATGGAAAAGTTTGTACTTATGAAAGAAAAGAAAGACGATACAGCAGAGGAAAAGGCTGCATAAGTCACATTTTTATAGCGAATAGTGTTAAAAGGGCGGTTCGGTGGAATCGTCCTTTTTTGTCCTAATTTAAAAAAAGGGGTTATTATGGACGAAAGATTAACTTATACCAAAAAAGAAGCCGGTATGTTTTTAACCGGTCTTTTCGGTCAAAATCTTATTTACAATGTTGTTACGGCAGGGCTTTACTATTATTTTCAAAATGTAATTTGTCTGCCTGCTGTGGCACTCGGCTGGATTTTTGCAATCGCAAGAATTTGGGATGCAATCAACGACCCGATGATGGGCTCGATTGTTGACAGAACACGAACAAAATGGGGCAAGTGCAAACCTTATCTTCTTTTTGCTCCGCTTGTAATTTGCGTAGTTACCTGCGTTGCATTCCTCAACGGAAATTATGCCGTGGCTAAAGAAAACGGCAATACAACCGCTATGGTATTGATTGTAACTTGGGCAGCTGTGTCTTATGTTCTTTGGGGTATGTCCTACACGGCGGGCGATGTTCCGCTTTGGGGCGTCATCAGCCGTATGAGTGAGGTTGAAAAAGACAGAGCAAATCTTATTGCACTTGCAAGAATAGTTGCTTCCATTGCGTCAGGTCTCGGCATTGTGTCGGTTGTTGCTCTCAGTCAGGTGGCTAACAAAGCATTTGGCGAAAGTGAAAATGCACAAAAGGGCTTTATCGTTGTCGGTATCGCAATGACGATTGTGTCGTCAATTCTTTTTGAATGTGCAGGTTTGGGCGTTAAAGAACGAGTACCTAATACGGATGAAAGAAAAACGATGAAAGAATCATTTGCTCTTATGTGGAACTGCAAACCGTTCAGAAGACTTTTGATTTCCGGTATTCTTCGTGCTCCGCTTCAGCTCCTCGCAACAGTTGTAATGACTTTGTTTACATATTACTATTGCGGCGGCGATTTAACCAATGCGTTCAGCAACGGCAAAACATTCCTTACCGCTGTTATCATTGGCGGTGCGTTCTTTATCGGTCAGTTCGGTGCAACGGCACTTTGCCCTGTGCTTATGAAAAAGATTGATGTAAAAACGCTTTACAATCTTACAGGCTTTTCCGCTTTGCCTATGGCTTTGCTGTATGTTACTTATCTTATCGCTCCTACCGAACTTGCCAAAATAGGTTGGGTAGCCATCGACGGCGTGCTGCTCCTTTTTGCCGGAATCGGCTTTGGTGCGGTTATGGTTTGCCAAAGCGTTATGATAAGCGACTGTATAGACTATGAGGACTATCATCATAACTACCGTCCCGACGGTGTGTTTTTTGCAGGTCAAAGTTTTATCCAAAAGTTTTCAACGGGTATCGCTTCAATTATTTCGGCTTATGTCTATGCCGCAGTCGGCTATTCCGATGTTAACATTGATAAAATGAATACAGCCATTGCCAACGGTGCGTCGTTTGCAACCGATTTTCAAAATTATTCAAAGGCAATGTGGATTTTGATCACAATTCCGCCTGCAATCGGTATGGCAATTTCAATTATTCCTACCATTAAGTATGAGATTACAGGTAAATCTCATCAAGAAATGCTCAATGTTCTTATAGAAAGACATAAAGAAGCGGAATAATAAAAATATAAACGGACTTTCTCGCAATTGTAAGAATGTCCGTTTTTTTATGTTAAAAAGAGTGTGTTTATTGGCTGGTTCAGGGCCTTTATCAATAGTTTACAAGTTTACACAGTAAAAATTGCTTTCCCATGCAGGAATGTATTTTGAATGTCTGAAATAGATTTTGTAGTCGTTGTCGAGTTCCCACACCTTTAACGGCAGGGCAAACAAGTCCTCGTTTCTGTGGTAAGCACATATGTAGAGCTTCGGCAGTTGTGATTTTACGGTTTTTTCCATACCCTCAAGTGCCTTCATTTCGCTTCCCTCAATGTCCATTTTGATGAATGTTGCAGGGATGTTCAGGCTGTCAATGTCCGTCACTTTAACACTTGTTCCGCTTGATGAAAGTTTGCTGTTTCTGCCTGCGTCTGCGCTGAAAATCAGCGTGTCTTTTTTGCTCCACGCACCCATGTTCAGCGTTGTCAAATTTTCCATACCGTCTGTGTTTTTCAGCAGTTTTTTGTAGCTTTTTGCGTCAGGTTCAAGTGCGGTGATGTGCTTGTATTTTCCGCCCGTTGCGGTTGTAAATTCTCTTATTGTGTCGCCGTCATACGCACCCAAATCAACGATTTCTTCGCTGTCGGTCAACTTCAAAATTTCCGAATAAACATTGTCTTTTTCACAGAAAGAGCGTAGCAAATATTCAATCTTGCCCGATACCTTGAATGATAATATGTCGAGATAAACCCTCTTGCTTTCTTCATCTGCAAGTCGAGAATACACCTCGTCAAATTTCGCCTCGTTCTCTGCTATATATTCACGGGTGAACAGTCCTCCGCCTGCCACAGGCACATCGGGAGCAAACACCGTGTGCTCGCTGTTGATTTTTTCGATATTTTCAATAACGCTGTCTATGTGGCTTGCAAAGCAAAGAACAACATTGAAGTCGTCGTATTTTTCGCACACTTCGCTGTATTTGAGCACCTTGTAGCCTTTGAATGAATGACCTCTTACAAATTCGTCACTTGCAAAAACTTCGTCTGCCTTTAGCCCTCTTTGTTCAAGCTCTGCCATAATTTTTTCTGCACCGAGTCCCATTCCGTACAGCACAATAGGCTTTTCGCTGTCTTTCAGGGTGTCCCATATGTTTTTATCTTGTATCTTTTCAAGCATTTTGCCGTCACCTCATTTTGATATATAATAGCATATTACTTTGTACTTTACAAATTAATATTTATATATTATAATATATCAGAATGGATTACTATATAATTTTGTTAATCGGAGGTATTTGCCTTTATGGCTATTGGCAGTTTAAAACGCTTGTTTAAAAAAGAAAGTTCAACCGAGGAAGAAATAAAACAACTTGTTGACGATGACGAGGGCGAACTTGAAAAATCCACAAGAGATATTATTAATAATCTTTTTGAATTTCACGATACTAATGTTGGCGATATTATGACTCACAGAACGGATATTGCCGCTGTTGAAATTACCGAGGAAATAATCGATGTTGTTAAGCTTGCTATTGACGAGGGATTTTCCCGAATTCCTATTTATGAGGAAGACCTTGACAATATTAAGGGTATTGTGTATGTAAAGGACTTGCTCAAATTTGTCGGAACGGAAATTCCAAAGGGCGAAAAAATCGAGGACTATATCCGAACACCGCTCTTTGTTCCGGAAACTATCCCGTGCGGCAAACTCTTTGCTCAAATGACCGAAACCCATATTCAGCTTGCAATTGTTGTTGATGAGTACGGCGGAACAGCAGGACTTGTTACTATGGAGGATATAATCGAGGAACTTGTCGGCGAAATCGAGGATGAATACGATGATGAGGAACAATCGGTTACAAAGATAGATGACGACACCTTTGTTTTTGACGGTGCTTGCGATATAGAAGATGCCGAAGAAGCACTTGGCATTGATTTGCCGGAGGGCGATTACAATACCGTTGCAGGCTTTGTCATCAACAGACTTGGTGCCGTGCCGAGTGAGGAAAGCAAGGGTGAGGCTGTGGAATACGGCGGAGTCAGATTTACCGTGCTTGAAGTTACGGACAGAAAAATAGATTCAATTAAGGCGGAAGTGTATGACAGAACAAATAGTAACGATTGATGCAATGGAACAGGCGGTGTCGCTGTTTGGCTCGTTTGACGAAAATATCCGTATGATAGAACGGGAGTTTGGCGTCAGCATTGTTTCGAGAGGCTCTGATTTAAAAATTATGGGTGATGTCGAGGCTGTGTCAAAAGCAGTCAGAACAATCAAATCTTTGCTTGTGCTCATCGGCAAGGGCGAGGCGCTTACCGACCAAAATGTAAGATATGTTTTGTCTTTGGTCAACGAGGGCAACGAGGACAAAATTTCTTCAATGACCAATGATTCGATTTGCATAACCGCAAAGGGCAGACCCGTCAAGCCCAAAACTCTCGGTCAAAAGAAGTACACTCAGGCTATTGACGACCACACAATCACATTTGGTGTCGGTCCTGCCGGAACGGGTAAAACCTATCTCGCCGTTGCTATGGCGGTGACTGCATTCAGGGCAAAGCAAGTTAACAGAATTATCCTCACACGACCGGCTGTTGAAGCAGGCGAAAAGTTGGGTTTCTTGCCGGGCGATTTGCAAAGCAAGGTAGACCCGTATCTCCGACCGCTTTATGACGCATTGTTTGATATGCTTGGCGCGGAGAATTTCCAAAATTATCAGGAGAGGGGAGCGATTGAGGTTGCACCGCTTGCCTATATGCGAGGCAGAACTCTTGACGACAGCTTCATTATTCTTGATGAAGCACAAAATACAACTCCGGAGCAAATGAAAATGTTTTTGACCCGACTCGGTTTCAGGTCAAAGATGGTTGTTACCGGTGACATTACACAGATTGACCTTCCCGATGGCAAAAAATCAGGACTTAAAACCGTTTTGAATATCCTCAAAGATGTTGACGATATTGAGATTATCAAGTTTACCCAAAAGGATGTTGTTCGCCACAGACTTGTTCAGGATATTATCAAAGCGTATGAAAAATATGACGAAAAGCAAATGAAAAAAAGAAAAGGAGAAGATAAGTAATGAATAAGGTAAAAGTTATAATCTCCGACGAGCAAAAGGAAATTACTGTTCCCAGAGGAATAAGAATGTTGATTCGCCGTTGTTGTAATGCTGTTTTGCAGGCAGAGGAGTTCGGCTCGGATGCAGAGGTTAGCGTAAGCTTCGTTGACAACGAGAGAATTCACGAACTCAATGCTCAGTACAGAAATGTAGACAGAGAAACGGATGTTCTTTCGTTCCCGATGGGCGAGAACGGCGAGTACGACACTAATATGGACACGGGTGCAAAAATTCTCGGCGATATTGTTATAAGTGTGCCAAAGGCTATGGAGCAGGCAAAAGCATACAATCATTCTCTTCAAAGAGAAATCGGATTTTTGACCGTTCATTCAATGCTTCACTTGCTTGGATATGACCACGAAAACGGCGGTATCGAGCAGGTACATATGCGTGAAAAGGAAGAAGAAGTTCTTACCAAAATCGGACTCAAGCGTGACAACAGCTATTATATGGGAGATTAATTAATGACAAAAACAGCATTTATTGCTATTGTAGGCTGTCCAAATGTGGGCAAATCATCAATACTCAACAAAATTATGGGCACAAAGATTGCCATTGTGTCATCAAAGCCACAGACCACCCGCACAAAGATTATGGGCGTTCTCACCGAGGGTGATGTTCAACTTGTTTTCACCGACACTCCGGGTTATCACAAGCCACATAATAAACTTGGCGAAAAAATGAATCAGGCAGTCGGCGACTCAATCGGCGGTGTTGATGCTTGCCTCTTTGTTGTCGAATCAAAGGGCGACATTAAAAAAGGCGAGTACGAGCTTCTTGAAAAGTTCAAAAAACTTAAAGTGCCTGTTATCCTTGCAATCAACAAAATTGATATGATTAAGGACAAAGAGGAACTTCTTGAACGTATTGTTCAGCTCAACGGTTTGTTTGATTTTGAAGCGATTGTTCCTGTTTGTGCCTCGACAGGCGAGCATATCGGCGAACTTGTTGACGAAATGAAAAAACTTGCGTTTGACTCACCTCACTTTTTCCCTGATGACACTCTCACCGACCAACCCGAAAGAGTGCTTGCGGCAGAGATTATCAGAGAAAAGATACTAAGACTTATGGACAAAGAAGTGCCGCACGGTATTGCCGTGTCCATCGAGAAAATGCGTGAGCGTGACAATCAGGACATTCTTGATATTGAAGCAATTATTTATTGCGAAAGAGAGAGCCACAAAGGTATGGTTATCGGCAAAAAAGGCTCAATGCTCAAAAAGATTTCTACATATGCCCGTCAGGATTTGGAAAGTTTCTTTGGCATAAAAGTAAATCTTCAAACTTGGGTAAAGGTAAAGGAAGATTGGCGTAACCGTGAGGGATTGATTCACAATTTCGGTTTGGATTAATTTGGCACAAATCATTTGAAGCACCATAGGATAAAATAGTAACGGTGGTGCTTTTATGGATACTTTATGGCAAAATTTTATGTCAACAGGCAGCGTTTCGGATTACCTGAAATACAAACAATCAGAAAATAAAAACGAGGTTATGCAGACTGATGCAGACAAAAACAAAGGGACTTATAATCAGAGAACAGACGGTGGGGGAGAGCGATAAGCTTGTAACCGTTATCACCGAGGATTTCGGTTTAATCAAAGCCTTTGTTCGCCGTGCAAAGACTATCAAAAGTCAAAATTTATCTGCAACCTCGCTTTTTGCGTACAGTGAGTTTTCGCTGTACAGAAGCAAGGAGGCGTATGTCATTGACAATGCAACCTCAATCGAAGTGTTTTTTAATCTCCGTTCGGATATTGAAACTTTGTCGCTTGCGCAATATTTTGCACAGCTTGCTTGTTTTTTGGGAGCAGAGGAACAGCCGATGCCGGGTATGCTTCGTCTTTTGCTCAACGCACTTTATCTTTTGTGCCAAGGCAAAAAAAGTCATCAGCTAATCAAGGCAACGGTTGAACTTCGTATGCTTGCACTCGGCGGATATATGCCCGATTTGACGGCTTGCTACCGCTGCGGTACATACGAAAGCGAAATTATGTATTTTGACATGGAAGAAGCGTGCATTTATTGCAAGGATTGCTATCGCAACAATGCCGTTGAACTTCCGCTTGCCGTTGTGACCGCAATGAGATTTATCTGCTTTGTTGATCTCGGCAAGGTGTTTTCATTTAATTTGAGCGAGGAAAATATGGCACTTCTTTGCTCAACTGTTGAAAAATATTTGCTTTCCCGAATTGACGGAAGGCTTACTACTTTGGAATTTTACAAAACGATTATTGTATAGATATGGAAAAAAATTATGAAACTCTGGAACTTGACAAGGTTCTGGAAATGCTGAAAAATGAAACTTCGTGTGATGATGCCGCAGAAATGGCACTCAACATCAAGCCGACTTCGGATTTTATTGCTGTGTGCAATATGATTAATCAAACCGAGGACGCTTTTTCGTTGCTTGCTCGATTTGGTGCGCCGTCATTTTCGGGGTTGTATAATGTAAACGGTGCTCTTGCCCGTGCTTCGGCAGGCGGAGAACTTAACACAAGAGAACTTCTAAATATTGCGTCAACGCTTCGTTCAATCCGTATTCTTTATGAATGGCACGGACATTGCAGCGGAGTGCGAACAACTCTTGACAGCTTGTTTGAGAGTATAACCGTGAATAAATATCTTGAGGATAAGATTTTTACCTGCATCATCGGCGAGGATGAAATTTCCGATAAGGCAAGCGAGGCTTTGTATGATATTCGCCGAAAAATCAGGGCGAAGTCATCTTCTATTCGTGAAAAACTTGATGCAATGATTCACTCGCCGCACTACATAAAATATTTGCAGGAAGCTATTGTCACCCAGCGTGACGGTCGATTTGTTGTTCCTGTAAAGAGTGAGTGCCGTGGCAATGTTCAAGGCTTGGTGCACGACACTTCATCGTCGGGTTCAACTGTGTTTATTGAGCCGATTTCGGTTGTTGAGGCGAACAACGACATCAAGGTGTTGCGTGGCAAGGAACGAGAGGAAATCAATCGCATTTTGTTTGAATTGTCGGTTGAAGCAGGCAACTTTGGAGAGAGCATAAAGCATAGCTACGAAGCGGCTGTTGACCTCAATCTAATTTTTGCAAAGGCACATCTTGCCAACAAAATGAAAGCGGTCAAGCCGATAATCAACACCGACGGCGTGATTGATTTGAAGCAGGCAAGGCATCCGCTTATCGACAAAAACAAGGTTGTGCCAATTGATATTTCGCTTGGCGAAAAGTACGACACACTTGTGATTACAGGTCCGAATACGGGCGGTAAAACCGTTTCGATAAAAACTGTCGGACTTCTTACCCTTATGACTATGTGCGGACTTCTCATTCCGGCATATCAGTCAAGCAGGATTTCTGTTTTTGATAAAATCTTGGTGGACATCGGTGACGAGCAAAGTATTCAGCAAAATCTTTCAACCTTTTCTTCACACATCACCAATGTTGCAAATATATTAAAGGTTGCGGATGAAAGTTCGCTTGTCCTTATTGACGAACTCGGCGCAGGCACAGACCCTGTTGAGGGTGCGGCGCTTGCCGTTGCCATTATTGAAAAGTTGCGACAAAAGGGCGCAAAGATACTTTCCACAACTCACTATGCCGAACTAAAGGCGTATGCTCTTGACACCGAGGGCGTTGTGAACGGTTGTTGCGAGTTTGATGTAAACACTCTTTCGCCTACATATCGTTTGCTTATCGGTGTGCCGGGCAGGTCAAACGCTTTTGCAATTTCGCTTCATATCGGAATTGATGAGGATGTTATCGACCGTGCAAAAGAAATTGTGGGTTCGGATAATCGAGATTTTGAAGCCGTGCTTGATAAACTTGAAGCAACAAGACACGAACTTGAAGTTGAGAAAAAAGCCGCAGAAAAGGCAACCGAGCAGGCAAGAAAAATGGCTTCAAAAGCACAGTCCGAAAAGGATAAGATAGAAACCTTGAAGGCTCGTGAACTTGAAAAAGCAAAAAAAGAAGCCGAAAAACTCATCAATCAAGCCAAGAGACAGTCGTCCGATTTCCTCCTTGAACTTGAAAAAATGAAAAAAGAAAAGTCGCCTGAAAATGCAACCGAACTTGCAAAGAAAACCCGCCGTGCCATCAAAAACCAAATGGGCGAGATGGACGACCTTATCAATCCGCAGGAGCTTGCGGATAATTGGGATGAAGATTACAAACTACCTCGTGAAGTCGTAGTCGGTGACGCAGTTGTGATAAGAGGTATCGGCGAGGGCGAAGTAATAGAAGTTAAAAATAATAATGTCACCGTAAAGTCGGGCTTGTTCAAAACAAGAGTGAAAATGTCCGACCTTATGTTGATTGAAAAGAAAAAGAAAAAGCCGACAAAGCCGCAGAGAAATCTTTATCGCACAAGTTCCCGTGCGGATGCGGATGTAAAAACCGAACTTGATTTGAGAGGTCAAACTGCCGAGGAAGCAATCGGCAATCTTGGCATTTTCATCGACAAATGCGTGCTCAACGGAATTACGGAAGTTCGCATAATTCACGGCAAGGGCACAGGCGTGCTGCGCAGTGTTGTCACGGAGGAACTTCGTCATCATCCGAATATTGATGAATTCCGCCTCGGCAAATACGGCGAGGGCGAGGACGGAGTAACAATCGCAAAACTTAAATGATAATAAAAAGGGGAAACTATGAAATTCAAAATCAAGAATGACAATTACAGAAATTTTGATGTGTATAAGGAAAATGTCCTGACTCCTCGTTCGTATTTTATTCCGTTTTCGTCACCTGAGGAAATGGCAAAAACGGACATCAGAACAGAACGATATTCTTCATCAATGGTTGAGGTGTTGTCGGGCGAGTGGGATTTTAAGTATTACAGAAGTGAATCGGCTATGCCGACCGAACTCGATATAGACAGCACTGAGTTTGACAAAGTTCCTGTGCCGTCGGTTTGGCAACACACGGGATACGAAAAGCCGTATTATGTCAACAGCCGTTATCAGTTCAAGCCAAATCCGCCGGAAATTCCCGTTGATTGTCCGGTTGGTGTTTATCATCGAACATTTGAAATTGATGATTTGAATAAGAATTATATCATTTCATTTTTGGGCGTTGCAGGCGGTCTTGATGTGTTTGTAAACGAAAAATATGTCGGCTACAGCGAGGGCAGTCACAACACATCGGAGTTTGAGCTGAACGATTATTTGACAGAGGGCGAAAACCACCTTGTTGTTGTCAATCACAAGTGGACAAATGGCACTTATCTCGAATGTCAGGATATGTTCCGTGACAACGGCATTTTCCGTGATGTTCTTCTTTATAAAAACGAGAAAAACTCGATTTACGATTTTGAGGCAAAAACAAAGTTTAACAACGACCTTACATATGATTTGACGATTTTGCCGTCACTCAAACTTGTTGATGAGTGCGAACTTTCGGCAACTATTTTTGATAACGGCGAGCTTGTTGCCACAAAGTCAATAAATGTTGACTCAAAGCAGATTGACAAAATTACTTTTTCATCACTCGATGTCAAGGAGTGGTCTGCCGAAGCGCCGAAACTTTACACACTTGTTGTTTCGCTTTCAAAGGGCGGAGAGCTTGTTGAGCTTGTTCGCCGACCGATTGGTTTCAAGCATATAAAAATTATCGGTAATGTTTTCACTTTCAACAATAAAAACATCAAACTTTTCGGCGTGAACCATCACGACACAAATCCAAAAACAGGCTATGTTATGACCGTTGAGGATATGGAAAAGGATGTAAGAATTTTCAAGGAGTACAATGTCAACTGTGTTCGTACTTCTCACTATCCACCCGACCCGATTTTCCTTGATTTGTGCGATGAATACGGTGTCTATGTTGTTGACGAGGCTGATATCGAAACTCACGGCTGTGAAGTGGAAAATCACAGACCGGGTTCTTGCTCTCATAATCCTGCTTGGCAACCTCGCTATTGGGATAGGGTGTACAGAATGTATCAGAGAGATAAAAACCATGCAGGCATCACTATGTGGTCACTCGGCAACGAGGCTCACGGATATAAAAATCAGGACTATTGCTATAATGAATTAAAGAAATTTACAGACATTCCTATTCATTACGAGGGCGTTATTCGTACTCGCAGATGGGCGTATGATGTCATTTCTCAGATGTACACTTGGCAGGGTATAGTTAACAGAATCGCAAAAGGTTCGGGACTTCCGAAGAAGTTTTATATAAAACCGTTTTATCTTTGCGAATATGCTCATGCAATGGGCGTTGGTGCAGGCGACCTCGAAAGTTATGTTCAGGCATTTTTGTGCGGAAACAATATGATGGGCGGTTGCATTTGGGAATTTGCAGACCATGCGATTTATCACGAGGATGGTTTGTACAAATACACCTACGGCGGTGACCACGGCGAAAATAAGCACGACAGCAACTTCTGCGTTGACGGACTTTTCTTCCCTGACAGAACCCCTCATTCTGGCGCACTTCAAATGAAAAACTGCTATCGCCCCGTTCGCATCACAAAGCACGATGGCGACAATTTTGAATTTTATAATTACAAATGCTTCACAAAGGCGGATTATACAGTTAAATGGCAGTATCTCCTTGAAGGCAATGTTGCGCAGGAGGGCGAAATCACTCTTGATATAGAGCCACGCTCACATCAAAATGTAAAGCTTGATATTCAGCACGCAAAGGGCGACGAGGCACTCGTGTTCATTTATCTTGACGGCGACTTTGAGGTTGCAAAAGAGCAAATAGTCAACTTCGCCGATGATGTCAAGGTTTATGAGAACACCGAAAAAGATGCTCCGATTGCCGAAGTGAGCGAAAAGAGAATTTTTGTTTATTTCAATTCGGGCGAACTTATTTTTGATACCGTGTCGGGTGAGGTCGTAAGCTACAAAAAGGACGGCAGAGAATATATCAACACCGCACCTTTGGGTGGTTCAAAAGGCTTCGGTATCGGACTTTTCCGTGCCCCGATTGATAACGACCTTTATCTCAAGCGTGCTTGGAAAAAGCTTGAACTTGAAACCGAAAAACTTATGGTTGAAAAGCCGATTTCTCTGTCAAAGGCATTTGCCACAGAGGGCAACAAGGTGGTTATCACTTCAAATCACTATGTTTCGACTGTTAAGAAAAAGAAAGTTTGCAAGGTTACAATCACTTATGAAATCTACAATGACGGTGCAGTCAAGGTTAGCGCAGAGTGCACAAAATCAATGCGTTTGCCAAATGCTCCTCGCTTTGGCTTAACTCTTGAAATGCCAAAGAAATACTCAAATGTTGAGTATTACGGAATGGGCGACAGCGTCAATTTGTCCGATTTCTGCGAGCACGCAATGCTTGGAATTTATAAATCAAAGGTTGCCGATATGCACGAGGATTATGTCAGACCACAGGAATCATCAATGCGTACAGGCGTCCGCTGGACAAAGGTGACCGATGATGACGGCAAGGGACTTATGTTCTTGTCGCTTGACGGAAGAATGACTTTCTCTGCCGACCATTACACTTCACAGCAATGTGCAAAGGCAGAGCATATGGAGGATCTTCAGGAATGTAACACAACATTCTTACACTTTGATTCTTATCATCTCGGCGCAGGTTCAAACGCTTGCGGTCCGACTCCGACCAAGGAACATAAAAAATCATCACTTGCAGGAGAAAAAATCACTCTCATTGTAACCCCTCAATAAACAGTAAAACCGCAAAGAGTTCAATGCTCCTTGCGGTTTGTTTTGTATTATATATGTTATAAGTTTTTATATTATAGCTCCGCCGTTAACACCTAAAATTTGACCGGTGATGTACGGATTTTCTGCAAGAAATAGCACAGCTCGTGCGATTTCATTGGGAGTTCCGAGCCTGCCGAGAGGCACTTCTTCTTTCAGTCCCTCTGCGTCAAACATATTGTTCATTCTTGTGTCGATTATTCCCGGTGCAATGCAATTCACGGTTATGTTGCTTGGTGCAAGTTCCTTTGCAAGCGCCTTTGTCAACCCGATAATTCCCGCCTTTGTCATTGAATACAGGGTTTCGCACGAAGCACCGACCTGTCCCCACATTGAACTGATGTTGATTATCGTACCGCTTTGCTCTTTTATCATTTTCAACGCAGAAAACTTGCTTGCAAAATACACCGCCCTTTCGTTCACGGCGGTCATTTTTTCGTAGTCATCGGCTGTTATGTCGTTTATCATTTTTATGATTGACACCCCTGCGTTGTTCACAAGTAGGTCAACTCTGCCTATTGATTCAACGGCACTTTCGATTTCGTCAATATTTTCAAGATTGCACTTTATTGCGTTTACTTCATAGTCCGGCTTTGTTTGGTTGTATGTGATGTACACATCGTATCCGTTTTGTTGCAACAAAATTGCGGTCGCTTTGCCGATTCCTGTTGCTCCGCCTGTTATTAATGCTTTTTTCATATCGTCACCTGCTTTTTATTATATTATCATTTATTGTTGAAATTTTCAATTATATATTATATAATTTTATATTATACTGATTTTTTCGGAGGTTTGTTATGGACAGAGAGTTTTACACAATTTCGGTCTATGTTGACGAAAACGAAAACTTAATCGGCATCCCTTGCGGCGAAAGTGACAAGTACGGAATTGCTGATATTGATACTGTTTTGCTTCTCAAAGCACCTTATACCGATAAGGCACTTGAAAATTATATTGAAAAGGTAATCGATGCTTGCTATACAAAAAAGCATAACGACAGCGTTGACACTTCAACTATCGAGCGCTACACAAAGAAAAAAGGCTTTGCCAACGCTACCAAAGATTTCACTATGATTTCGATAGTAAAGACAAAGACAAATTATTCGCTCATGCCGACTTTCAACGATTTTGAAAGAGGTCCGCTTGCCATTGATGATGACGAGCACATTCTTCTTCCTAATTACAGAGAGGGCGAAATGGCGGAAGTTATCCGTGGCTTCATTGAAATTTATCTAAAGGCTAATATGTTCTATAAAGAAAAGGCGGAACTTGAGGCTGAAAAGAATAATAAAAATTAGAAGGTAAAATTATGCACTTATTAGAAGTTGACAGAGATAATTATATCGGTCAGGCAGACCCATTTATTTTGAAATCGCGCGGTAGATACTATATTTATACCACGGGGCATAAGGGAATTTATGCCTATTCATCGGATGAATTGACAAAGGGCTGGAAGTTTGAGGGAATGGTTCTCACAGACGGAAAGCACGATTCGTGGTGGGCACCGAGTGTTATAGAACTTGACGGTAAATTTTATATGTACAATTCTTTTGAAATCGAGGGATACACACCCGACAAGGGCGGTCACAGAGGTGCTATGCATGTTTCGGTTGCCGACAATCCGCTTGGTCCGTTCAAGGTTGTAAAGCAACTTATAGAGCCGTTTTCCATTGATTCTCACGTTGTTCAAAATGAAGCGGGACTTTGGATTTTTTATTCAACAAACACCTTTGAGGGCGACCGAATCGGCACATATATTGCGGTTGACAAACTCCTTGACCCTTTCACCGTTGAGGGCAAGCCTGTGCCTGTTGTTGTACCGACTCTTGACGAGGATATTTATTGCCGTGACAGATATAAAAAAGGTCAGCATTGGCATACTATTGAGGGTGCGTTCTATTTTAAAGAGGGTGACTGGCAGTATGTTATGTATTCGGGCAACTGCTTTGAACAGCCGACCTATTATATCGGCTACGCAAGAGCCAAAACAGACGAAACCGACCTTCGCAAAATTAAATTTGAAAAATATCCCGATGACCACACCTATTGTCCTGTGATGAAAGCAAACGATTTTGAGGAGGGTACGGGTCATCATTCTATGATTAAAGAAAACGGTCAATGGTATGCAATTTATCACGCAAGGGATTATGATGACGGCTTGGGAGCAGATGCTTTTGACGCACGCAATGCACGAATTTGCAAGCTGAATGTAAATGACGGCATCATAACCGCCGAGCAATACAAAGACCATATTTAATACAGCTTGAAAATGTAAATTATCAAACCGTATAAAAATGACGATGCCGTGCCGTAAACAATCACGGGTCCGGCAATGGAAAACATCTGTGCCGCAGTGCCGAGGATATACCCTTCGTGCCTGAACTCAAGCGCAGGCGACACAACGGAATTTGCAAAACCCGTAATCGGCACAATTGTTCCTGCTCCGGCATAGCGTGCGATTTTGTCAAACACGCCTATTCCTGTCAGAATTGCCGTTATTATTATGACGGTTGACGGAGTTGCAAGTTTAACTTCGTCTGCATTCAATCCGATTTTCTCATATAGTGTGTTAAGCAGTTGAGCGAATAGGCATATTCCTCCGCCGAACAAAAATGCTCTTATGCAGTTTTGCACAACAGGGGAATTCGGACTTGCTTTGTCTGTCATTTTTGAATAATCGCTGTTTGATATGCTCATGTTTACACCTCATTTTTTGTTTATGTATATAGCATTTGTAAATGCTGTGTGAATATTCGCAAAGTATTGTTGACTTTGTATATTAATAATTGTATAATTCGATTATACTAATCGTAAAGGAGTCACTTTATGGAACATCTTGTTGATGTAAGAAATGTATATAAAATTTATAATCCGGGTGAAAATCAGGTTAATGCGCTTGATGGCGTAAGCCTTACTATCGACCGTGGCGAATTTGTTGCAATTATCGGTCAGTCGGGTTCGGGTAAATCAACTTTTATGAATATGATTGGCTTGCTCGACACTCCGACAGAGGGCGAATATTATATCAACGGCAAGCTTGTTGACGACCTTACAGATGACGAAATGTCAGTTATTCGTAATGAGGAAATCGGCTTTATTTTCCAGGGATTCAACCTCATTCCGTCACTTACCGCACTTGAAAATGTTGAACTTCCTCTTGTTTACAGAGGTATGAAAAAGGACGAACGCAGGAAGATTTCTATCGCTGCACTTGAAAAAGTCGGTCTTGGTTCTCGTATGGATCACTTGCCAAAGGCTTTGTCAGGCGGTCAGCAACAGAGAGTTGCGGTTGCTCGTGCAATTGCCGCTGCACCTCCTGTTATTCTTGCCGATGAGCCGACCGGTAACCTCGACACTCGTTCAACAAAGGATGTAATGAAGATTTTGCACCAACTCAAGGACGAGGGCAGAACTGTTATTGTCATCACTCACGACAATGAGATTGCCATGGAGGCAGAACGAGTTGTTCGTATTCGTGACGGCAGAATCGTTGAGGACTACATCAATCCGGGATTTGAAGAAAAGTATGGCAGAAAAGCGAAGTACGACAATGCAAATCCTATTGACCTCGGCTAATCAAACAATGTAATAAAGTCACCTAAATCGGTTAAAATAGATTTAGGTGATTTTTTATGTTGTTTTTAAAAGCGTTTGTTGTCGGCGGATTAATATGCGTTGTCGGTCAGCTTCTGATTGATTTAACAAAACTCACTCCGGCAAAAATCCTTGTTTCGTTCGTGTGTTTGGGCGTTTTGCTCGGCGGAATCGGGATTTATGATAAATTGATTGATTTTGCGGGCGCAGGTGCAACGCTTCCGCTCACAGGATTTGGCTCTGCTCTTGCAAGCGGCACAAGGGATGCAATCAGAGAAAAAGGCTTTTTGGGCGTTGTGACAGGTCCATTGTGTGCCTCGGCAGGCGGTATAACGGTTGCACTTTTGTCGGCACTTGTTGTCAGCTTTGTAACAAAACCAAAGGATAAGTAATAGTATATCCTGTGGTGATATTTATGCTTAAAATCAAATCAATAAGTACAGTCGGTTTTGTCGGCGAATGTGAGAGCCTTGTGCACGAATTGACTTGTCCGCTCTCTCGAAAAAGAACAGGGGATAGGTTTTATTACAAATCGTCCCTATATCGTGTTGAAGCGCCCGATGATGCAAATGTCAGGGTAGTTGTTTTTTCAGCCGTGGATGTTTTTTGTTGCTTTAAAACTCTTGTTGACTTGGTCGATTTTCAAAAATGTGTTTTGTATCTGACCGATGTTAAAAAAGCAAGACGGATGGGTATAAAAATAGATAAAAAACGCCTCTCCTATGCTCTTGAATGTCCCGTGGTGTTTGCCACAAAATCTGCAAGAGGACTTAACCGTTTGCTCGATGCGGTACATATGGTTTCGCAAACACCGAATTTTATCACGGCATTTGAAAATCCGTCGGTCGCCAAAAAATCTGTAATAAGTTTTAAGCAAAGTAAATTGTCGTTTTTGGCAAGAAAAATATACGATTTGTTTTTTATTATAAAAATCTCTTGTTAATTTATGTATAATCTGTTATTATATATATATTATTTAAAAGGGGTGTAAAAATGAATTCAAAAGCTAAAACCTATACCAAAAAAGAGGCGGCAGGATATCTTGTCGGTATGTTTGGTCAAAATCTTATTTACAACATTGTTGCAACAGGTCTTTACTTCTATTTTCAGAATGTAATTTGTTTGCCGGCAATGGCTCTCGGTTGGATTATGACTATCGCCAGAATATGGGATGCCATAAACGACCCGATGATGGGTACAATTGTTGATAAAACCCATTCAAAATGGGGTAAATGCAGACCGTACCTTATTATTTTTCCTGCAATTATAGGTGTAATCACTATTTTAACATTTGTCAACGGCAACTATGCCGAAGCATCGTCAACCGCACAAAAAGTGCTTATTGTAGGCTGGGCGGCTGTATCTTACATTGCTTGGGGTATGTGCTTCACTGTTTGCGATATTCCTCTTTGGGGTATTACTTCTCTTATGACAGAGGACGAAAACGACCGTAGCAAGATTTTGGGTCTTGCCCGTATGGTTGCAGGCGTCGGCGGTATCGGCGTTCTTGTTGTTCAAGTTGCACAGGCTCTTGCAGGTGCGTTCAACGGCGATATGCAAAAGGCATTTATTGTAACTGTTGTTATTATGACTGTTGTTGCAACAATTCTTTTTGAGTTTGCTGGCCTCTTTACAAGAGAGCGTGTTGAAAAATCCGAAAAGAGTTATACCTTTAAGGAAAACTTCCAAATTATGTTCGGCAACAAACCATTCAGACAAATCCTTATTTCAGGTATCCTCAGAAGCCCGATTCAGCTTCTTATGATTGTTGCAATGACTCTTGTTACATATTATTATGCAAACGGTAACATCATGAACATCCTCAAGACAAATGAAGATGGTTCAATTGCAGGTATTGACTTCAAGATTCTTATCGGTCTCGGCAGCGTTGCAATCGGTCTTTTTGTAGGTCAGTTCGTTGCAATGGGCGTTACTCCGCTCATCATCAAGAAGATGGAAAAGAAAACTCTTTACAATATCTATTCAATCGCAGGTGCCGTTCCGTTTGCTCTTATCTTTGTATTCTTCAAAGTTTCGGGCGGCGACCTTACATCTACAGTTTGGTCAATCGTTATCGGTATTTGCATGCTTTTTGCAAGTGCGGCTTTCGGCGGTATCAATGTACTTCAGTCTGTTATGATTGCCGACTGCGTAGACTATGAGGAATATCACAACGGCGTTCGTACCGACGGTGTATTCTTCTCGGGTCAAAGCTTTATTACAAAGCTTGCAGCAGGTATTTCAACAATCATTTCATCTGCCGTATACGCTTTTGTAGGTTACAGCGGCGTTAATGTTGACAAGCTCAACAAGGCAATCGAAAACGGTGCAAACTTCATCACATATGACGGTGGTTCCGGTGTCGGCAAGTATGCCGAAGCAATGTTCTTCCTCATTTCAATCCCACCTGCAATTGGTATGTTCCTTTCTGCTTTGCCTACTCTTAAATATGCAATGACAGATAAAGAGCACGAGCATATTCTTGCAGAGCTTGTTGCAAAGAGAGGCAATAAGCCACAGGATTGAAAAGTGCTCAATGAAGAAGATGATGAGCAGGCACAAGAGCTTGAACAGAATCTTCTCAACATTGTTGACGAAATAAATAAACTCTAAAATAAAACGCTATCCAAAGGCACATACTGCCTAAGGATAGCGTTTTTTATGATTGTTGATTTAGGAGCCATTCGATCCAATTTTGCTTTTGTAAAAATGCACCTGCAAGTTTGTGTCCGTGCTTGTTCGGTCGTGTGTATTTTACATTTGCATTTTGTTCTTTGAGTTTTTGATAGAACTTGTCGTCGCTGTCAATTGATACCACACGGTCATCGGTTGAATGTGCCATCCAAATAGGAACTTTGGCAATACTTTTAAAATCTATTTCATCGATTGATTTAAAACCGTGGTATTCGCCCATAAGTTCTATTGCACCGGCTATCATATCGCTGTGATTTACAAGCATATTCCAAACAATTCCACCGCCGAACGAACAGCCGTATATGTAAATTCTGCTTGAATCTATTTCGCTTTGCAGTTCCTTGATTAAATCAAATACCGCTTCTGTATATATTTCTCTGACATATGATTCGTTAGTGCTATTATCTCTTACAAATTGCGGCACGAGAATATTGCAATCGGCTCTTAGAAGCTGTAAGGTTTTGCCGAGTGTAAAATGCTCAAAAAATTGTTTAAAGTTATCGTGACCGATTGTCCCCGCACCGCCAAAATAAATTATCAACGGCTGATTTTCTTTGTGAGCTTTTCTGAATCGGCACGGAATTACCGTGTTTGAGGTTTGGGCAATATAAATATATTTGTTATATTTTGCAAACCCGTTGCCTGTTTTGTGTATTTTGTCGGCATTGTATTTTTTGAAAATTCTTTGCCGATAATTTTCACTTTTTATCAAAAGATTTGTGAATTTATATGTGCTTTTAATATATTTTTCAAGCGTTATTGTACCTTTTGAATTCTCGATTTGTTCAAGTCCGCCGAGTGAAAGCCTGTACAGATATTCATCTTCACCAAGCACAATAATACAACTGTCTTTTTCTGTAAAATGCTTGCCGATTTCGGATTTTTCCAAAAATTCCGAAAAGTTGCTGTCGTCAAAACTCAGTTTGGTTATTTCTATTCCGTTTTTCTCTATGCGTTCAGTGATAAATGAAGTGACATTGTCTAAATCAATCGTCATCATTTCACTTATGCAATAATAGTATTTCATATGCTTTCCTCGTTAAAATTCTTAATTTAAGATTATCACAGAAATGGCTTTATTGCAATAAAAAAGTCGTGTCCCAATTGGAACACGACTTTAAAATTTGTATTACTTTCCGAGGTCGAAAAGTTGTTCTCTTGTGAGGTTTGCTGTTCGTGAGGTTTCGTCATCAGGAATTACACGGATAGTTTTGCCGTCATAAGCAGAAACCTTTACCTTTGCGGTCTTGCCGTCAATTGTAACCTCTTTTTCGCTGTATTCCTCTTTGAGCGGAACTTGCTTTGCAAGTGCTGATTTTTCTGTCAAAGCACCTGTCGGGCAAAGTTCAACGCAAAGTCCGCAGTTTGTACACTTCGTTTGGTCAAGCGGAAGATTAAACGCAGGAGCAACTTCTGTTTTGAAGCCTCTGCCCATAAGACCGATTGCGGAGATGTTCATAATCTCCTTGCAGCTTCTTACACATAATCCGCAAAGAATACATTTTGCGCTGTTGCGTTCAATGAATTCGTTTGAATTTGCTGTGTACTTCTGTGGCATTTCGCCCTTGAATCTTTCAGGGTTGATGTCGTATCTCTGTGCAACACTCAAAAGTTTACACTTGAAGTATTCCTTGCATCCGCATTCAAGACAACGGCTTGCTTCAGCCTTTGCTTCTTCCTCTGTGAAACCGAGGCTGACCTCGTCAAAATTGTTTCGTCTGTATTCAGGGTCAAGCACCTTTGGATTGGTTCTTGCACACTTTTCCTTTGCAGAGTAGTCAATGAGTTCTTCATCTCTTCTGCTGATGTATGGCACTCTTGTGTCGATTGCTTCGCCGTTCAAAAATGCGTCAACAGCCTCTGCGCATCTGTCTGCCTCGCCGATTGCCTCAATAGCGATTGATGCGCCTCTGTTTGTTGCGTCACCGATAGCAAACACTCCGTCAAGGTTTGTTTGGAATGTGTCTATATCAGCCTCAATGTTGCCTCTGTCTGTGAGTTTAAGTTCGCTCACATCCTCGCCGACGAGTTTTTGACCGATAGCCATAATAACGCTGTCAACAGCGATTTCTTCAGTCTTACCCTCAACAGGAACAGGCTTTCTTCTGCCCGATGCGTCAGGCTCGCCGAGTTCCATAATTTGAAGTGTAATGCTCTTTACCTTGCCGTTTTCACCGTTGAATGAAATAGGATTTGTGAGGAATTTGTACTGTACGCCCTCTTCCTCTGCCTCTCTGATTTCGAGGTCATCGGCAGGCATTTCGTTTCTTGTTCTTCTGTAAACGACATAAACATTTTTTGCACCAAGACGAACTGCTGTTCTGCAAGCGTCCATTGCCGTGTTACCGCCACCGCAGATAACAACATTGTCGCCGATTTCTTCAGGCTTGCCGAGAATTACGCTGCGGAGAAAATCAATACCGCCGTAAACACCGTCAAGTTCCTCGCCCGGAGTTCTCATTGAACTTGATTTCCAAGCGCCGACAGCAACGATAACAGCGTCGTTTTGCTCTTTAAGGCTTGCGATAGTGAAGTCTTTGCCGAGTTTAACATTGTTAATCATCTTAACGCCGAGCTTTTCAATAATCTCGATTTCGCTGTCAAGCACTTCTTTTGGAAGTCTGTATTGAGGAATACCATAGCGGAGCATACCGCCCATCTTTTCCATCATATCATAGATTGTTACATCGTGGCCTTTTATTGCAAGCTGATATGCAGCTGTAAGTCCTGCCGGACCACCACCGATGACAGCAATTTTTTTGCCTGTTGCCTCTGCTTTTTCAGGAATATATTTATCGCCGTTGAGGTCAAGGTCAGCGGCAAAAGCCTTTAATTGAGCAATGTTGATAGGTTCTTCAACATTCTTTCTTCTGCACGCACTTTCGCATGGGTGCGGACAAACTCTGCCGATTGAAGCAGGGAGTGAAACTTTGTTTTTGACAAGTTTCAATGCAGAATCATATTCGCCGTTTGCAATAAGACCTACATATCCCTGGCAGTCTGTTCTTGCAGGGCAGTTGAGTTGGCACGGAGCAACGCAGTCGCCGTCATGAGCAGACATAAGAAGCTCCATAGCGATTTTTCTTGATTGAACAACTCTGTCGCTTTCTGTATTGATTACCATTCCGTCTGTGCATTTTGCAGAGCAGGAACGCAAGAGTTTTGGAATACCCTCGGCTTCAACAACGCAAAGTCCGCACGCACCGTAAACCTTTACGGCTTCGTCATAGCAAAGAGTAGGAATGTAAATGCCGTTGTCTTTTGCGGCTTGGAGGATTGTTGTACCCTCCTCAACTTGAATGTTTTTTCCGTTAATAGTTAAGTTAAGCATTGTGTTTCCTCCCTCCTATGCCTTGATAATTGCACCGAATTTGCATGATGAATAGCATTTGCCGCACTTGATGCACTTTTCGGTATCTATTTTGTGAGGCTGTTTAACCGTTCCGCTGATTGCATCAACAGGGCAGTTTCTTGCACAAAGAGTACAACCTTTGCACTTGTCCTCAATAATTTTGTATTCGATAAGGTCACTGCATTCACCGGCAGGACACTTCTTTTCGTTGATGTGAGCTTCGTATTCGTTTCTGAAATACTTGATTGTTGTAAGTACAGGGTTTGGCGCAGTTTGACCCAATCCGCAAAGAGCACCGTCCTTGATTGAATGGCAAAGTTCTTCAAGAAGTTCAATGTCGCCGTCTTTGCCCTCACCCTTTGTGATGCGCTCAAGCATTTCAAGCATTCTCTTTGTGCCGATACGGCAATGAATACACTTGCCGCAGCTTTCTTTTGCGGTGAAGTCAAGGAAGAATTTAGCCATACCTACCATGCAGGTGCTTTCATCCATAACAACCATACCGCCCGAACCCATAATCGCACCTGTTGCACCGAGTGCCTTGTAGTCGATTACGGTGTCGATAAGTTCGGCAGGAATACAACCGCCCGAAGGACCGCCCATTTGTACGGCTTTGAATTCCTTGTCGCCTTTCATTCCGCCGCCGATGTCAAAAATAACATCACGCAAGGTCTTGCCCATAGGGATTTCAATAAGTCCCGATCTTTTAACCTTGCCTGTAACGGCGAATACTTTTGTACCCTTTGAATTCTCTGTGCCCATTGCGGCAAAAGCCTCACCGCCGTTGTTGATAATCCAAGACACATTTGCAAAGGTTTCAACATTGTTGATGTTTGACGGCTTGAGCCAATATCCTGCGGCAGCAGGGAACGGAGGCTTCAATCTCGGCATACCTCTGTGACCCTCAAGGGATTCAATAAGTGCTGTCTCTTCACCGCAAACAAATGCGCCTGCACCTGCCTTGATTGTGAAATCACAGCTGAAGCCTGAGTCAAAGATGTTTTCGCCGATTATGCCTTGCTCTTTTGCTTGCTCGATAGCACGGTTAAGTCGTTTGATTGCAAGCGGATATTCCGCTCTTACATAAACAACTGCGTGTTGTGCACCGATTGCATATGCACCGATGAGCATACCCTCAATGAGTGTGTGTGGGTCGGATTCAATAACGGCTCTGTCCATAAATGCACCAGGGTCACCCTCGTCAGCATTGCAGATAAGATATTTTACATCGCCCTCGCTCTGTCTTGCAGCATTCCACTTGAACCAAGTAGGAAATCCTGCACCGCCACGACCTGCAAGTCCCGATGTTTTGATGATGTCGATAACTTCCTCGGGAGAAAGCTCTGTAAGGCACTTTTTGAGTGCTGTGTAGCCGTCTGCCTCCAAGAAAGCAGAAATCTCGTCAGGGTTGATGATACCGCATCTTCTGAGAGCAATTCTTGTCTGCTTTGTCAAAAATTCGCTGTCCTCGTCCGACACGATGAGTTTTTCAATTTTGCTTGTATCGCCTGTTTTTGCATAGTCCGCAATATTCTCTGCATCATCAGGGGATACCTTTACAAGACGGGTGAGCTTTTCGCCTTCGTAAATGTCAACGATAGGTTCAAGATAGCACATACCGATACAACCGGTGATGCTAACCTCTGCACCGCCTAAATCATAATTAAGAAGGGCTTGACGCACCTTTTCTGCTCCTGCGGCAATTCCGCATGAGCCTTCACCGATAACAATTCTCATTGTGCAGCCTCCCTCAATTCCTTCAAGATTTTCTTTGTCTTATCAGGTGTAAGACTGCCGTATGTATTGTCGTTTATCATCATAACAGGTGAAAGCGAGCAACATCCGAGGCATGCAACACATTTGAGCGAGAACAAACCGTCCTCGGTGGTTTCGCCATCCTCAATGTGAAGTTCGTCCTTGATTGTTTGGAGTATCAACTCCGATGAATTAACATGGCATGCAGTGCCTTGGCAAAGCATAATGAGATACTTGCCGACAGGCTGAAATCTAAATTGAGTGTAGAATGTTCCGACACCCATAATTTCGCTTGTTGCAATGCCTGTTGATTCGGATATTTTTTCAATAGCTTCCTTTGGAAGATATCCGTAAATATCCTGTGTATGCTGCAAAATTGTAATCAAACTGCCCGGCACACTTGCGTATTTTTCAAGCACACCGTCAATTAATTCAAGATTAACAGTAGACATTTCTTTTCCTCCCAATAATTTAGTAATAAATATTATAATATATAATATACTATCATATAGTATAATACTACTTTGATTTTTTTTTGGCAAGCAATTATTCCATTTTCATTTATTTTCCACAAAAATATTCCCCATTGTTTCTTGCTGTTTGCTGTTGTTTTGTGTTATTTCTACAAAAAACTATCATTTATTTTATATAAACAATGGGCAGTATTTAACAAAAAGTATTGACATAAGTTCAAAAATACTGTACAATTTTAACAAATGATAAAATTTTAAAGGGGTGTGCTTTATGAGCATAGTTAAGAATGTGGCTGTTGTCGGCCACGCATCTAAAGGTAAAACTACTCTTGCAGAGGCAATGCTTAATGTGGCAGGCGTTACCGAAAGAATGGGCAAAATCGCAGACGGAAACACAGTGTCCGACAGCGATGCTGAAGAAAAGAAAAGAGGAGTTTCTATTTCTTCATCCGTTTTGCAGTTTACATATGATAATGCAAAGATTAATATTATTGACACTCCGGGCCTTTTTGATTTTGCATTAGGTCAGGCAGAGGGACTTCGTGCGGCAGACAGTGCAATTGTTGTTGTTTCTGCAAGGTCGGGCATCGCAGCAGGTGCGGAAAAAGCATTCAAGGATGCCGGCAAAAAGGGAATGGCTCGTATTATTGTTACATCAAAAATGGATGATGACAGAGCTGATTTCTACAAATCGTTCAACGGCTTAGTAGCAAAATTCGGCACAGCTATGTGTCCGGTTGTTGTTCCTGTTTTGAACGGAGGCAAGGTTGTCGGCTATTATAATATGATTGATGACACATCATATGTATATGATGGTGTTCATAGAAAAGTTGCTGATGTGGCTCACGATGACCAAGCTCGTTTTGACGCCATCAAAGAAGTATTTGCCGAAGCTGTTGCAGGCGCAGACGATGAACTTATGGAAAAATATTTTGAGGGCGAACCTCTCACAAAGGAAGATAAAATTAAGGGTCTTTCACAGGGCGTCGCAGACGGAACAGTTGTTCCTGTATTTGCACTTTCGGGTCTTTCGGGTGTCGGCGTTGATATGCTTCTTGATTTCATCAAGGATTGCTGTCCTGCACCAAAGGCTGAATATGCTATTGATTCAAACGGTGAACCTGTTGAAATTACTGTTGATGAAAATGCACCTCTTGCGGCAGTTTGCTTCAAGACAGTTGCCGACCCGTTCATCGGCAAGCTCAACTATTTCAAGGTTGTTGCAGGAAAGATTGTTCAAGGCTCAACTGTTGTGAATTCTCGCACAGGCAAGGAAGAAAGAGTGGGCAAGGTTGTCACTCTCCTTGGCACAAGGCAAACAGATGCAAAGGAAATTCCTGCCGGCGAAATCGGTGCTGTTGTAAAACTTGATGGCTTCAAGACAGGCGACACAATGTGTGCATCATCAAAGGTTGTAACACTCGACGGTGTTGCAATTCCAACCCCTTGTTATTCAATGGCTATTAATGCAACGAAGAAGGGCGAGGAAGAAAAGATTGCAAATGCTATTGCAAAAATGATTGAGGAAGACCCTTCAATCGCATATAAGGTAAATAACGAAACAAGACAAACTGTGCTTTCAGGTTTGGGCGAACAACATTTGGATGTATGCTTGTCAAAATTGGGAGCAAAATATAATGTAACGGCAACACTTTCACAGCCAAAGGTTGCCTACAGAGAAACTATTACTCGCAAGGTTTCTGCACAGGGCAGACATAAGAAGCAATCGGGCGGTCACGGTCAGTTCGGTGATGTATTCATTGAATTTGAACCGTATGATACAGAAAAACTTGAATTTGCAGAAAGAGTTGTAGGCGGTTCTGTTCCTAAAAACTTCTTCCCGGCTGTTGAAAAAGGACTTCAGGAGTCTATGGAAAAGGGCGTTCTTGCAGGATATCCTATGGTTGGCGTTAAGGCAACTCTTTATGACGGCTCATACCATCCTGTTGACTCGTCAGAAATGGCATTCAAGATGGCAGCTTCACTTGCGTTCAAGGCAGGTATTGCAGATGCTTCTCCTGTTCTTCTTGAACCGATTGTAACTCTCAACGCACTTTGCAATGATGAAGCTATGGGCGACATTATCGGAGATATCAACAAACGTCGTGGCAGAGTTTTGGGTATGAATCCTACAGGTGACGGTATGCAGGAAATTCTTGCCGAGGTTCCTGAATCGGAAATGACTACTTTTGCAACCTCAATGCGCCAAATCACACAGGGCAGAGGCTCATTTACCACAGCTTTTGCAAGATATGAAAAGTGCCCTGAACATATTGCACAAAAGGTAATTGCAGAGGCTGCTCAAGAAAACTAACGGTGATTTTATGTTGGACTTTTTAAAAGAACTAAAACGATTTTCAATAGCCACAATAATTGTTTCGGCGATTATGGGCGTGCTGTTCATTGCCTTTCCGAGCAAATGTATTCAGTATATTTCGCTTGTTGTGGGCGTTTCACTGATTGTAACGGGCATAATTTCTGTTGTGTCATACATCATTGAGAGGGATACAAAACTCCCGCTTGTGCTCGGCACGATTTCGTTGATAAGCGGTATAATTGTGTGTGCAAAGTATCGGGCAATCATTTCGATAATCGTTGTGATTTTGGGAATATTCATTCTCACTTCGGGCATTGTCGATATGGCAACCTCAATCCGTTCAATTATGCTTTTCAGAAAATCGGGATGGTTCACAATGCTGTTGTCGGTGATTACGATTGTTTTCGGAATTGTCGCAATAACAAAGTCGGCACAGCTGACAGACGGCATTGTTCGATTTATCGGTGCGGCACTTATTGTGTATGCGGTGCTTGATTTGGTGACTTATATTCAGGTCAACTCAAAGGTCAAGCAGGTCAAAAATGCAGTCGATTCAATCTCCGATATCGAGGTTGAAGCCACCGAACAACAGAATGACGATTAAACAAAAAAACACGCTGTGGATTTGGGGCACACTGCATAAGGAAGTAATTGGTTTAAGCTTTCTGAGTTTTGCCCATTGCACTATTAAAAAATCCCGTTAATACGCAAGTATTAACGGGATTTTGTTAATGCACACTGAACAAAATCAGTTTGCTTAAACTGCTTTGCACTCAAAAATCAAAGGAACAGATGAAAGATAAGGCATAATTTACAGGGCAGGCTTGCCGCCTTCACTGTAAATTTAACGCAGTATTTCGCTGTTTATTTGATTTTTTGAGCATTTATTCTTTATGTAGTGTGCCCCTTCTCCATAGCGTGTTTTTTTATTCTCTTACCATTCACTCTTGGTGTAAGAACGGATGATGTTTGTTATGATGTTATCTCGTTTGAATCCTTTGCCCTTGCCGCCTTTGACTTGGTCTTGAATTTTTCCTGCTCTGATTGTGATGAAATCAGCTTTGTCAATTATTTTGTCAATCGGCGGAATTTCTCCAAAACTGTATTTTTCGTCAGCTTCGTCAATCAGCTTTGTGGCAATCTTGGTGTTTGAGAATTTCTTTATTCCCGTCATTGCAAGGATAACAACCTTGTTGTTTTCAGGCATTGTGACGGTCTTGCAACCTCTAACATCAATTTCGTAAAGATAGAAATATGCCTTGCCGTTTGCAATGTTGCCTTCCGGATGATGCGTATGGGTGAATTCCATAGCAATCGGCTGATGTGTTATTTTTGCAGTCTGTCCAAGTCCTGCCATATCCCATTTCCCAACAGGTTCACTCATCGGATAAATCGTCATATGGCGCTCCTTGTTGTCCGCCATAATAACCATATCCTGCTCGCCGAACACAGAACCGGCAATCATATATAACTTTGTAATGCCTTTCGGGAGCTCGATTTCCTGCTCTCTCGGAATGTAAATATTCTTGCTCATATCCACATTCGGCATTTTGAATGTAATGCCGTGAACCGTGAGGTTGTTCGGAATAAGTTCGTTTGGCAAGCTCATACCACTGCCTTGCATAATGCAGTTAACCTTGTAGTCATCGGCAGTAATGCCGGTAGAATTATATTCGAGGTCGAGTTTTTTGTAATTCTCTTTCGCCTTGTTTCTTTCGTTTGCAAGCTTCAATTTGAATGTCTTAACCTCAAACGGCTTTAGGTCAAATACCAAAGCACCGTCTTTGATTTCGGCATCTTTAATGTATTCTTCGCTTGCGTAGGCTTCGCAGGCTTCCGTGATGTCGCAATAGAATTTGATTCCTGCACCCTTGTGTTCCTTGCCGATTCCCTCGTTGATTCTCACAACAATGCTGTCGTCATCAATTGCCTGCTTAACGGCTCTGACAATGACGCTGTCCGAAGTTGTGCTCATAAGACTGAAACTGTCGCCGAGTGCACCTTCTCGTCTTGACGATGTGGAAAATGCAACCATTTTCTGATTGAAACATTGTGCCTCAATTTGCGTTGCAGAGCCGATTTCACCCTTGTGGCTGAAAATGCCGAAAGAGAATTTGTTTCTGCCAATGTCCTGCAAATCCTGACGAGCATCTTTTGTGAAAGCACCGGCAGGAGTGTGGATACAGGTCAGTCGCAAGGTGTAATCGTTCGGTTTGTCCCATCCGTATTTGCAGTCGGAGAAAATGCTCACGCCGTATCTGCCGAAACGGTCGGTAATGTCTGCCCATTTCTGTGCAGGCACTTCGTATAAATTATCTGTATTGTTGCCTCGCTTGATGTAACCCAAGCCGAGGTCGTAGCTTGCTTCTTCGTTTGAACAGGTAACAGGGAACTGTGCCTTGAGAAGTGTTCTTCTGCATTGCCAGTCAATGTTGTTGTCAACACGGATTGTGTCTGCATATGCGTCAATGCTGACAATCTGCTCAATTTTGCTGTATTCAGCCTCTCGTGTAACCTTGATTGCAATTCTCGCAGGTCCGTTTTCAATCAGTTCAAAGGTAGGCGTGTTGGCATAGCAATACGGCTCTGCGTCAATGTCCTCTTTTCTCATTTCCCACGATGGATAATTAAGTTCGCCAACATCGTGCAAAAGTGCCAATTTGATAGGCGAGGTGAGAAGTTGAATCTTTAACTTTTTGTCAACAATAGAACCGATGTCACCGTTCTTGTTGAACATAAGTTTGTATTTGTCGTTTTCAAGCACGTGTTCGGTAGCTTTGAGGTCGGTTGTGAGCCTGCACTTTTCATCAGAACCTTGTGCGTCATAAACTTTGTAGCCCACGCTGCCGATATTTGCAAGGAAAACAATGTCAAATTCCTTGCCTGTTTTCTTTATAACTTGGCTCGGAATTTCCTTGCCGTTTTTGTCAAACACCTTGACATATTTTGCGTTTCTGCTCAGCTTGATATGTGCCTCAACAGCGCTTTTACGCTTGGTTGCAACCGGATTGTTGACGATTATCGCACATTCCTTGCACCAAGATGTGTCAAGCTCGTTTGCAATCGCACCGACAGCACCCTCGTATTCTGTTTGAAATTGGTTGAGCGAAACAAAGTAATCGTTCCAGCTGTCGTTGTATTGAAGCATTGTTGATGTGCCCGGCAAATCATCGTGGAATTGATGCTGAATAACACGCTTCCAAGCCTTGTCTATAATGCTCTTTGGATATTTGTATGATGTCAAAAGACTTGCCGTAACAGCCGATTTTTCACAGTTGTCCGCAAGAACTTCGTTTTGTGCGTTGAGCCTTTTGCTCATACATCTTGATGTGTAACCGCCTGCACCGTGACTGCGCATAACAAGTTCATTGTTCCATATCGGCAAGCCGTCTTTTTTGCTTTGAGTCAACTTGTCCATCTCAACAAAGATTTCATCAGACGAAGCAGAATAAACGCTTGTGCCGTTATTCTCCTTGTTCGCTTCAACGCTGTTGTTGACCGCCTTTGCGCTTTCGTCATCGGGTGCACCGCCCCAATCGCCTGTGCCGTAGTAGTTCATTGTCCACGGCAAATCGTGGTTTATGCCGTTTTGTGCAAGCTTGTTGATGACTTGCAAATCACCTCGTACATCATCGCTGAACTTGTATCTGTAAGAAAGTGGATTGAGTGAAGCAAAGATTTTGTCACCATTGACGCCTTGCCAAACGCCGATGTCAAACGGCAATTTGTATGCACCGCCCCATCCTAATTTTTGAGAAGAAACACCGAGCAAATTTGAATGCCTTGCCACGCTTGGAAGTGCATAGCCAAAGCCGAAGCAATCAGGCAAAAATACATCCTTTGATGTTTTGCCGAATTTTTCCTTAAAGTAGTGGTTGCCATAGAGGAAATTGCGGAAAAGTGCTTCCGGTGAAGGAATGTTAACATCTCCGTTTTCGTATGCAGAACCGCTGACGCACCATCTGTCCTCGGCAATGTATTCTTTGATTTTTTCAAACGCCTCGGGATAGTATTCCTCAATCAGCTCATATCGAAAACTACCCTCAAAGTTAAAACGGTAGTGAGGATATTTTTCTATAAGTTCAAAGTTTTTTTCAAATGTGTCCGGTATAAATTCTTCAATGGTCTTTGGCAGCTCCCATCTCCACACGGTGTCAAGATGAGCTGTCGCAACTGCAAAAATCTTGTTTTCAGCCATGATGTGTCTCGATTCGTTAATTACTGTACTTCGATGATTTCGTATTCAAAATCGTATTCTTCCTGCAAAGCCTTAACTTTTGCTTCGTTGTCCTCGATGAAAGACGGAGTGCGAACGCTCTTGCCGTCAACAGAGTAGTCCTTTACGATTTGGTTGAGCTTTTCCCAAGCCTCAGCCTCAAGCGGATAGTTGTCAGGGAATTTGATTTGGAATTCTCTGTGCTTTGGAATTATTACTTTCATAGTTATTCTCCTTAAATATCTTAATTTAGTTATAATATTATATAATTATTTCAGTATGATTTCAAGATTATTTTCTACTTTTTTGGCAAGCACTTCGGCAGGGTGTGCGAGTGCCTCATCAAGCGTGGTGTTTTCGTCAACAAGGGTGAGCAATAAGTCGCCGATTTTCACATTGTCCGCACTTCCGCTGATAACAACACATTTCTTGCTGTGCTTTTTACATAATTCGCTGATTTTGTACGGCAATTTTCCCATCAGGGTTTGCTCATCGGTTTTGCCCTCACCGCTTATCACAATGTCAGCGTTTGCGATTTTTTCTTCAAGGTTGCTGTATTCGCTCAAAATGTCAAATCCCGATTTGATTTCTCCGCCGAAAATAGAATATAAACCGCCACAGATTCCGCCGGCAGCGCCTGCACCCTTGACCTTGCTTACATCGGTTTTGAAAAATGCGTTGAGCCTTTGAAGTCCTGCGTCAAGTTCTTCAACATCGGTTTTTCGTGCGCCTTTTTGCGGAGCAAAAACATATGCCGCTCCGTTTTTGCCGTAAAATTCATTTTCAACATCACACGCAAATGTAAAGTTAATGTCTTTTACTTTATCCTTCGTGCTTATGCCAAAGATATAATTCATATCATTGCTTTTCGGCATTTTCATAATGTTTTGATTTTCGTCATATAGCTTGACTCCAAGTGCGGAAAGTGCACCGATACCGCCGTCACAACAACCTGTTCCGCCAAGTCCGAGGATGATGTTGTTGTAGCCGTTTTTAACTGCAAAACGGATGAGTTCGCCTGTTCCGTAGCTTGTGCTTTGCATCACATTTTTGCGTTTTTGCAGTCCGCTTGCCACAGCACATTCAACCACAGCGTTTTTGCCAAAAACGGTTATGTATCCGTCAATTTCCTTGCCGTAAACATCGTGACATTTTGTGTAAAGCTTTTTGCCATTACAAATGCTTTCTATAGCGTCAGAAAAGCCTTCGCCGCCGTCTGCAAATGGCAAGGCGATAACTTTACAGTCTGATGATTTTTCAATCACGGATTTAATTGTTTCGGCAACTTCAACAGAGGTTAAAGTGCCTTTGTATGAATCGGGAACAATCAAAATATTCATATTCATTACCTCGGAAATATTGTATGATATTATTCTATCATAATTTACAGGCTTTGTAAATTATCCATAATCTGCAAAATGTGTTGTTTTTTGTAAGAAATTACATATTTTTATTTTGTTTTTGGTCAAATTTACGGAATTGAAAAATTTTTCTAAAATTTCTTGACAATAAAAAATCATTGATGTAGTATATATGTAACCACTATTAGTGGTCGGCGTGATGGTAATAGCGCCTTGTGTTGTGTCTTTCAGCAACTTCACAACACACGAAATTGTTTTTATTAAACAGCGAAGATGGGTAGTTTAAGAGGACACTTAGGCTACCCGTTCTTTGTTTTTTATGCACTTTTTTATTCTTTTTCAAAAAGTGCAAAAAACCTCTTGACATTCGTAGATTATCTGCTATAATATTAATACGCATTGAGGCAATGCAGTGCACAACTAAATATCGCGGGGTAGAGCAGTTGGTAGCTCGTCGGGCTCATAACCCGGAGGTCGCAAGTTCGAGTCTTGTCCCCGCAACCACCATAGGACACTAAAAATGATACAATTTTTAGTGTCCTACTTTTTTGCCTAAAACCTTGTAAATAAAGGCTTTTCAGCGTTTGTTGATGTTTTGTCTTATCAACAAACACTGTTTTTATATTAGCTTTTAGAGTATAATTAACTAATTTTTACACTCCGTGAAAATTTAATGTTCTATGTGAAAATATACAGATATCTTATATTTATTTCTTGAAAAAAGCTATTTAATACTTTATAATAGAACTATTAGTTGATTTTATAGATGGAGGAGTTATAATGGCACTTTTTTCAAAAGAAAATTTAGAAAACATTAAACAAGGAGCTATAAATACTGTTAAGAAAAGTAAACAGAATTGCCCAGCTTGCAATTCCGAAATTTCAAATGATTCAAACTTTTGTCCCAATTGTGGTTTCAAATTGAATGAATCAAATGATGAAAATGGCGAAAAAGACAATGATGAAAAGAAAAAAGATGAATTTTATAATACACCTTACATACATGAATAGGATAGAAAAGCTATGAAAGCATTAAAAGCTATTCCTGGATTTGCTACGATAATGAAAAATTTCATTAAAGTATTTAATGAAAAGGAATATAGAATTCTTAATCTTTCGAGTAATATAAGAATTGATGAAAATCAAATGCCCGAAATATATAATATGTTACCTCCGATTTGTGAAAAACTAGGTATTGATATTCCTGAAATATATCTTGAACTTGATGTTGTGCCAAATGCTTATACTTATGGAGATACAAAACCGTTTATTGTTATTACATCTGGATTGTTAGAAACTATGCCTATGGAATTATTACCGACTGTTATTGCTCATGAGTGTGGTCATATTGCTTGTCATCATACTTTATATACAACTATCGCTAATTTACTTATTAGTGGTGCTAATTCTGTAGCAAGTTATTTTGGATTAGGAGGAGTATTATCACTCCCTTTGCAAGTTGCTTTGTATCATTGGGAGAGATGTAGTGAATTATCTGCGGATAGAGCAGCGGCATTGTATGATGGAACAGACAAAAACATAATTGAAATGTGCATGCGTTTTGCAGGATATGATAAAGATCTAAATCTTACTGCAAGTAAAGATTTATTTATGAAACAAGCAGATGATTATTTAGAAATGATAAATTCATCAAAATGGGATAAAACATTAGAATTTTTAGTATTAGTTAATCAAACTCATCCATTTAATGCTGTTAGAGCAAATGAATGTAAAAAATGGGTTGAAAGCGAAGATTTTAAATCATTAAGTTAAATAAAATATGTAATAATTACATCTTATATTGGAAAATTCAGCTAATTAAAACTCACACAAAAAGTAATATACAAGTGGTCACATTTTCAAGTGCAGGGTCACATTTTTGGACAGGTGGTCACATTGTATCAAATATGCTGTACAAAGACACAAAATGAAGCCACCCAATTTGGGTGGCTTTCCTTTTGTGCTTTACTCATCAAATCTGTTGACTTGATTTGCATTGTTTGCTAATATGTAAAAAATTATAATTCTAATTTAGGAGGGTATTATGAAAAAGTTTATCAGCGTATTTATTTCATTTGCTATGGTTTTATCCATTGTGTTTGGCTTTAGTTTTTCAGCAAGTGCGAGTGTGTCGAACGGCAAGTGCGGTGCGGATGTGACATATTCATTTGATAAAACAAACGGTGTGCTCACTTTTTCTGGTTCGGGCGAAATAAACGACTATTCTTATAGTAACAACAGTCCTTTTTATAAAAATGCGGATATAAAAACTGTTAAAATAGGCACGGGCATAACAACAATCGGTAACGAGTTGTTCAGCGGTTGCAGTAGCTTAACAGAGGTAGCTATCCCCGATAGCGTAACACGAATCGGTAAAAGTGCTTTTAAAGGTTGTTCAAGTTTATCGAGCGTTGATATTCCAAACAGCGTGACAACTTTGGGCGATTATATATTCGAAAATTGCAAGGGTTTGTTGAACATAACAATTCCTGACAGAGTGACGAGTATCGGCGTAAGAGCGTTTGATAACTGCTCGATGTTGAAAAGTGCTGTAATCGGCAGTAGTGTAACAAGCATCGGCAGTTATGCGTTTTACAACTGTGTGAATTTGGCAGATGTTACAATGGGCGACAATGTAACACAAATCGGGAATTACTCTTTCGGATATTGCAAAGTATTAAAGAACATTGAGTTGCCTAACAGTCTGAATACCATTGGAAAATCTGCGTTTTCCGAATGTAAATCTTTGATAAGTATTTCGTTACCGAATACCGTTACTTCGCTTGGGGAAAATGCTTTTTATAATTGTAATGCGTTAACAAGCGCTACCCTTTCCGATAGTTTGACGAGCATTGAACCGACAACTTTTGCTTCTTGTGTCAATTTGACAAATGTAGTCGTTCCAAAAAGTGTTACAAATATTGAAAATTATGCGTTTACCTATTGCACAAGATTGGTTAGCGTAACAATTCCAAAAGGTATCAAGACTATCGGTAAAAATGCGTTTGCAAATTGCAAGTCGCTAAAAGATTTGTATTATTTGGGCAACGAAAAGCAGTGGAATGATAATGTTTCAAATGATTTCAAAACTTGGGTTTCGACAAATAATATTACACTTCATTTCTCAGTTGATACAGATGCGCTGGATTATTTGAAAACAATGATTTCAGAGTATGCAAGGAACGATTATTCAGATGATACCTATACTGCATTGTTGAATAAGCTTGAAAGTTTCCCTGATGATTTGTCAAACCTCACCCAACAAGAAGTTGATTCACTCACAACAAGTTTGTTGGAAAGTATGTATGACTTGAAACCGTATCTCAATTTGAGCATAACCGCACCGAACGGAACATTTACCGTTGAATATGATAACAATTCAAATGTTCAAAGCAAAACCTCTGTCTTATCAGGCACAACAGTAACTTTGACAGCTGTTCCGAATGACGGCTACAAGTTCGTTGGTTGGTATGATACTGTAAACAATTTGTATTTTAGCAAGGACAGCAAGTATACTTTCAAAATCGTTGCAAACACGGATTTAAAGGCTGTTTTTGTTAAGAATAATTCTGCAACACTCACTTTCACAACATACACAAATTGGGTGAAATCGACTGTAACAAAGACGGTTGATGAATGGCAGAGTGTGACATCAATCGCAGAGCTTGTTCCCGAAGTGCCGTACAGATATGGATATATCAACGGCAGATGGGTGTTCGATGAAGCGGAAGTTCTTGCAAAATTGCAAGCCGGTGAAGATGTTTCTATTGTTGCAGAATACGACAAGGACGGAATAGAACTTCCGACTCCTCCTGTTGCCGAAAAAGGTGTTCTGACACTTGAATTGCATTATAATTATGATGATAACAAACAAACAGGCTCGTTTATAATGGGCGTGGGAATTCCGGAAAACTGCAATGTGGAATCGTTGGGAATTTTGTTTTATTATAAAAATGCAGAAGGTTTTGATCCGACAAACTTCACCTTGTTTATCAACAATAAAATGATGGCAGCCAAGTTTAATGTTGGCGAATCAAATGGAATTTGCATTGCAAATATGCGTAATTTTTCATCAACTTATAATTGGGCTGCAAGAGGCTATATTTCATATTACGATGCTGAAAACAACCTCGTAACGGTATATTCAAATCAAATCAACATTGTTAACAGACAGCAGGTATAAAAATATTTGAGGCTGTTGAGAAAGCTTCTGAATTTCGTTTTCTTGCGAAGGAAGATGTACGATGGTACCTCGACTGAGCAAAAAACGAAAAACGCCAAAAATGCTGTAGGTTCGATACCTACGGCATTTTTAAAACCCCACCGTCAACACTTCGTGTTGCTACCTCCCCTTGCTTCAAGTGGAGGCAAATGAGTTATCTTTTGGCGTGGTTCAGGAGCTTTATCGACAGTCTGAGGCAGTTAGGATTTTCTAACTGCCTGTTATTGTTTTAATAATTCAGATTTTTAATTTTGTATATTTATATAGTAATCGACTATGACTTTACATAACTCTCGTTTTCCTATATAATATATAAAATATACAAATCTAATTGGAGTGTTAAAATGATTAGTGATGCTAAAGTGGTTTCATCTCTTGAAAAGGTTTTTGTTGATTCGTCAATAGATAACCTTGTAGAATTGAAGCAGTTTTCAATGCTGAAAAATGAAAAGAAGTCGTTTCAGATTGCGTTTAAATTGACAAAAAATGAGCGTGTTGCAATCAGCGTTGAGTCGCCGATTGATGACTTTTTGAATGTTTCGGTTGTCAAAAATATTCAAAGTGATTTTCCTGTAATGAAAAACGCAGATGATTATTACATCAAAAAAGAAGCAGGCTTGTATCCTGATTTGCTTTATCCCGTTGACGGCGGTTGCACTTTTGAAACAGACGGTGCTTATGCGTTTTGGATTGAAATTTCACCTGCAAAAGATGATGTTTTGCCTGTAGGTGAACATAAGATTTCAATCACATTGAAAACCGATGATGCAGAATGTAAGTCCGAAGTGTCGGTTGAAGTTATAGACGCACTTTTGCCAAAGCAAACTTTGATTTATACCAACTGGATTCATACTGATTGCTTGATGACTTATTACAATTTTGAAGCGTTTTCCGATGAATATTGGGAGGCGCTTCGCAATTATCTCACCAAGGCGTCGGATTATGGTATGAACTGCGTTTTAACTCCTGTTTTCACTCCGCCTTTGGATACTGAAATCGGCAAGGAGCGACCGACTGTTCAGCTTGTTAAGGTGTTCAAGCAAGGCAAAAATAAATATGCTTTCGACCTTTCTTTGCTTAAAAAATGGATAGATATTTCAAAGGAATGCGGAATTGAATATTTTGAAATTTCGCATTTGTTCACACAATGGGGTGCAAAGCACGCACCGAAAATTGTGGCAGAGGAAAACGGCAAGGAAGTAAAGATTTTCGGCTGGGAAACAAGGGCTTCGTCAAATAAATACAAGCAGTTTTTGAGCCAATTTGCAACAGCACTCAAAGGCTTTTTGAAAGAGGAAAAACTCGAAAAAAATGTGTTTATTCACATTTCGGATGAACCGCCGTTTGGCTATCTTTTGTCATATAAAAAGGCAAGTAAAATTACATATGACCTTTTTGGCGAGTATAGAATTATGGATGCTATGTCATCATATCCGCTTGCCAAGATTTGCAATATTCGTTATCCGATTCCTGCAACCGATTTCATCAATAATTTCATCGGCAAGTTTGATGACCTTTGGACTTATTATTGCAGTGCGCAGTCTTGCAAAAATGTTTCAAATAGATTTTTCTCAAACGCTTCCGTTAGAAACAGAATTATCGGCTACCAGCTTTATAAGTACGGCATAAAGGGATTTCTCCATTGGGGATATAATTTCTACTATACCCGACTTTCAAAGAAAGCTATTGACCCGTACAAGATCACAGATGCCGGCAAGGCTTTTGCTTCGGGCGATTCGTTCATTGTGTATCCGGGTGAAAACTTGAAACCTCTTAATTCACTTCGATTGAATGTCTTTTATGACGGCTTGCAGGATATGCGTGCGCTTCAACTTTTGGAAGAAAAAATCGGCAAGGACGCTGTTGTAAAACTTATGGAAAACGGCACAGACGAGCCTATCACTTTTTCCGAATATCCTCACAATGCTTCGTGGCTTCTTGAAAATCGAGAGATGATAAATCAAGAAATTAAAAAGCATATATAATCGTGTAAAATTTAATAGAATTGTTTTCTGAATGTTCCCGATTGTAAACCTGTTTTAAATTTTAGGTTGACAATCGGGAATTATGTGTTAAAATATAAATCAATTTGGCGAAAGTCAAAAATAATATATCGAGGTATGTGGCTATGGCACAGACAGAAGTAAAAAAGAAAACTAATTCAAAAATAACCGATATGGTTTATATCGGCCTTTCTGCGGCAATTATTGCGGTTTGCTCGTGGATTTCAATTCCGCTCACAGTTCCGATTACATTGCAAACAATGGGCGTGGTGCTCATTTCAGGTTTGTTCGGTGCAAAGAGGGGAACACTCTCAACCCTCCTTTATATCCTCATCGGTGCAATCGGTGTTCCTGTTTTTTCAGGATTTAAGAGCGGATTCGGCGTTCTTCTCGGTTCAACGGGCGGATACATAATCGGCTTTATTTTCACAGCGCTTATTGTTGGCATTGTTTCTGACAAAACAAACAAATTGTGGGCGCTTATTTTGTCAATGGTTGTGGGTATTCTTGTTTGCTATGCTTTTGGCACAGCGTGGTTTGCCGTTGTTTATGCAAAAACAAATGAGCCTGCTTCACTTGCAACAATTCTCGGCTGGTGCGTTATTCCGTTCTTGATTCCCGATGCGATAAAAATAGCACTCGCCGCTGTTCTTACAAACAGACTGAAAAAATTTGTAAAATAATATCCCTATATGGTTGTTTTTGCTCCCGTGATTTGTTATAATATTTGCGACAAATTAGAGAGAGGAAAGCAGAGAACAACTCTGTAAGGTAAAACTATGGGCGGATTTTTCGGTGCAGTTTCAAAAGACGATTGCGTGTTTGACCTCTTTTTCGGCGTAGACTATCATTCTCACCTCGGCACTCGCCGTGCGGGTATGGCAGTTTACGACAGAGAAACAGGCTTCGACAAGGCAATTCATAATATTGAAAATGCTCCTTTCAGAACGAAGTTTACAAAAGAATCAAATTCTATGCACGGTCAGATGGGTATCGGTTGTATCAGTGATTTTGAGGCACAGCCTATTCTTGTGCGTTCACATCATGGCACATTTGCGGTTGCTACCGTGGGTAAGATTAATAATATCGACAGTCTTGTTGATGACATTATCAAAAATAACACTCACTTTTTTGAAATGCACAACGGCGAAATCAACCAAACCGAATTGGTTGCCGCTTTGATTAACCAAAAAGAGAATTTTATTGACGGCATCAGATATGCACAGGAATCCGTTGATGGCTCGATTTCTATCCTTGCACTCACGCCAAAGGGGATTTATGCCGCAAGAGATATGCTCGGCAGAACTCCTATTTCAATCGGCGAAAAAGAGGACGGCTATTGTGCATCTTTCGAGAGCTTTGCTTATCTCAATTTGGGATATAAGAATTATAAGGAGCTCGGTCCGGGTGAAGTTGTGTTTATGGATGAAAACGGTGTAAAAACTCTTATCCAACCCGGCAAAAAAATGCGTATATGCACATTCCTTTGGATTTACTACGGCTATCCGTCAGCTTCGTATGAGGGCATAAGCGTTGAAGAAATGCGTTACAAATGCGGTAAGGCACTCGCAAAAAGAGATAATGTTCATCCCGATGTTGTTGCGGGTGTTCCTGACAGCGGTATCGCTCATGCAATCGGATATTCAAACGAAACGGGTATTCCTTACTCTCGCCCGTTCATCAAGTACACACCGACTTGGCCTCGTTCGTTTATGCCGCCAAACCAAACAAAGCGTAATCTCATCGCAAAGATGAAACTTATCCCTATTCCTGATTTGATTAAGGACAAGAGCTTGCTTCTTATTGACGACTCAATCGTTCGTGGCACACAGCTTCGTGAAACAACCGAGTATCTTTTTGAATCGGGTGCAAAGGAAGTACATATCAGACCTGCGTGTCCTCCTCTTTTCTATGGATGCAAGTATCTCAACTTCTCTCGTTCAACTTCCGATATGGACCTTATCACAAGGCGTGTCATCACCGAACTTGAGGGCAGAGAACCTGATGACGAACTCATCAAGGAGTATGTTGACCCTGACAGCGAAAAGTATCAAAATATGATTGATGTAATTTGCAAACAACTTCACTTTACATCACTTCGTTATCATAGACTTGACGATATGATTTCTGCTGTCGGCATTGATAAAGAAAAACTTTGCACATATTGTTGGGACGGTCAGGAATAAAATTAATTTAATAGACCATATTAATAACGATGGGCTGTGGGTATATTTAACCTTACAGCCCTTTTGTGTTGACATTTTTTGATAATACAAATATAATTGATAATTATAAGGTGGTGTTATTTTGTTATCTTTGGTTGTTCCTTGCTTCAACGAGGAAGATAATGTGGAAAAGCTTTATTCTCTAACTGTTACGGCTTTTGAGAATAATATTGATGAATATGAGTTTGTTTTTGTTGATGACGGAAGTTCGGATAAAACACTTGAACGATTGCACAGCCTTTTTGACAAGGACGGACAAAGGGTTCAGGTTTTGTCGTTCAGCCGAAATTTCGGCAAAGAGGCTGCCATTTATGCAGGTCTGAAAAATGCAAGAGGCGATTTTGCGTGCATAATTGACGCCGATTTGCAGCAAAGACCCGAAGTCGTTGTTGAGATGATGAATGTCATTAAAGAGGACAATACTGTTGATTGCGTCACTGCGTATCAGGCGGAACGCAAGGAAAATAGGGTGATGTCCGCTTTCAAATCTTCGTTTTATAAAATGATAAATCGTATGTCCGAAGTGGATTTTGTAAACGGCGCATCGGATTTTAGATTGATGAACAGAAAAATGATTAATGCCGTTGTCGCTATGGGTGAATATCACCGTTTTTCCAAGGGAATATTCGGCTTCGTCGGATTCAATACAAAATTCATTCCGTACGAAGTGCAGGTAAGGGAAAACGGCGCTTCAAAGTGGAATTTCTTTAAGTTGTTTAGGTATGCAATTGAGGGCATAATTTCGTTTTCGTCATTTCCGCTTAAATTGTCGGCATATGTCGGATTTTTCTCGGCTTTTGTGTCGGTGATTTATCTCATTTTGGTAATCATCAAACGACTTGTTTACGGAGTTGATGTTCCGGGTTATGCGTCCATCGTTGTGCTTGTTTTGTTCCTTGGCGGTTTACAGCTTATGAGCCTTGGAATTTTGGGTGAGTATATGTCTAAGGTTTATGAACAGGTTAAAAACAGGCCGATTTATATTTTAAAAGAACACCTGACAGAAAATAATATTGATAAAGAATAGTTGTGTGACGTGAGTGTATTACTTACGTCACTTTTTGAATGTTGATTAAAAATCGAAAAACATAATATTTTTACAATTTGTTCATTTTGGTGCGTTGACATATGCTTTTATACAATAGTATAATAATATAATAAGCAAAAAATACCAAAGTGGACGGCGCTGTGCCGCTAACACGAAAAGAGTGAGAAAATGCATATTCCAACCGATGATTCTCATTTTATTGAGATAAAGACATTTGATGAAGATTATAATGAGTCGTTGACAGCAACAGGTTTTGATTCAAACAAGTGGATATACGTTCCCGGAGAATATCGTGATTATCGTTATTTGCTCGGAACAAGGGGCGAAAAACCTGTTATATGTATTGGCATAAATCCATCAACGGCAGAACCTGAAAATCTTGACAATACCCTGAAATCTGTTGAGCGTTTGGCACATTTCAACGGCTACGATAGTTTTGTTATGTTCAATGTTTATGCTCAAAGGGCGACAAGACCAAAGGATATGGATGCCGAGGTTAATACTTTTTTACATAATGAAAATATGAAAGCGTTTGAATATGTGCTTTCTCATTCAAAAAATGCAACTGTTTGGGCTGCGTGGGGAAGCATAGTAAATGAACGAGGCTATCTCAAATCTTGCGTCAGGGAAATGATTGAAATCGGCGAAAGATATAATGCAAAATGGGTGCACGCAGGCAAACTTCTCAAGAACGGGCATCCGCACCATCCTCTCTATCTTTGCAAAACAACGGAATTTGAGGATTACGATATAAATACATATGTTGACAGCCTTTGACCGCTGACGAAAAATGAGATAATCAAAACACGAATACTTATTTACAACGGAGTAGATTTTATGAAATTTAATCATAATTTTGATTTGGTGGAATACACAAATAATTACAGACTGTATGCCTGTGATGATGTAAATGCAAGACTTGACTTTGTTGAAGAAAATATTGTCAGAGTTGCAATTTACCGTCACGGCGAGGATATTTTGCCTACTTTTTGCATAAATCCGTACGGTCAGCCTAATTCTCCTGCACGAAACAGACTTGACACAGAGGGTTTCCACTTTGACACACCAAAGGTGGAGGAAACTGTTAACGGTGAAAAAATCACATTGGGTTCAGGCATAGAAATTGATGTTGATTTTCACAATTTCCTCCTTTCGTTCATTGATGACGGCGAGGTGCTTTTTGAGGACAGACGACCTCTTTCGTATAATCTTGAAAACGAATTCGGCAGGGGATACTATCATTATATTTCAAGAGAAGAAGATGAAAAAATATTCGGACTTGGCGATAAAAGCGGATTTATGGACAAATCGGGCAGAAGTTTCAGGATTGAAGCCACCGACGCAATGGGATACGATGCCGAAACTTCCGACCCTTTGTACAAACATATTCCGTTTTATATTTGCGAAAACAGCGTTGGCGATTACGGCGTGTTTTACGATACAAGTGCCGCCTGCTATATGGATTTTGGTGTTGAAATCAACAATTATTATCAGCCGTATAAGTTCTTTAAAACAGAGGATAACTGCATAGTTTATTATGTCATTTTCGGCTCAAAATTAGAGATTTTGCGTTCGTTTGCAAGATTGTGCGGAAAACAGGCATTTCCGCCAAAATGGAGCTTCGATTTTTGTGCATCTGCAACAGAATATGCCTATGCCGAAAATACAGATGAAAAAATGCAAGGCTTTGTCGATAGCCTGAAAAAATACGACCTTTCGTGTTCGGGTTTGTATTCGTCAATCGGGGATAAGGGTTGCGTGTTCAATTGGAATACGGAAAAATTCTCCGACCCTGCAAAATTTGTTAACAGCCTTGAGGAAAAAGACATTCACTTTATTCCAAACATTAAGCCTGCGTTTCTCCTTACTCATCCTATGTATGATTCGATTGCGGACAGGGGATTTTTTGTCAAGAATGATGACGGCACTCCGTTTGTGACCCAACTTTGGGACGGACTCGGTTCGTATCTTGATTTTACAAATAAAGATGCCTATGATTTTTGGTGTGCCCAAGTGACCGAAAAGTTGCTTGATAACGGCGTCGTTGCCACTTGGAATGATAATAACGAGTTTGATATTAAGGACTCGGGAGCTACCGTTAACGGATTCGGCTTCGGCAAAATCAAAGCAAGAGATGTCAGACCGAATTTAACTTATCTTATGGTCAAGGCTTCTTATGAAGCGCAGAAGAAAAAATACCCACAACTTCGTCCGTTTGTTTCTACTCGAAGCGGAAATATCGCTGTCAGAAGAATGGCACAAACTTGGTCGGGCGATAATATGACTTCGTTCCATGATTTGTATTATTGCCACTATATCGGGCTTACTCTTTCAATGTCGGGTATGTTTTTCTATGGTCACGATTTGGGCGGATTTGTTGGCGATATGCCGTCAAATGAACTGTTCCTCCGTTGGCTTCAACACGGACTCTTTGAACCAAGATTTACTGTTCGCTGCCACGATACAGAGGATATGGAGGCAGTTATGCCTTGGGACTATGAGGATGTTATCGGTTCGGTTAGGGATATTTTTGCACAGCGCAAGCAACTTATTCCTTATCTTTACAGCTCGGCATATAACAGCGTTTCGTATGATGAACCGATGAATGCACCGCTGTTTCTTTATTATGATGACGAGGATATTGAGGAGGATTGCGAATCGTTCTTGGTCGGCAGAGATGTGCTTGCAACCTGCGTGCTTGATGAGGGAATAGAAAATATTTCTGCCTATCTTCCTCAGGGTGATGATTGGTATCTCGGAAGCAAACTCTACAAGGGTGGTCAAAATGTCAGCCTCCACATTCCGCCAACCTCAAAAATGCCTTATTTTGTTCGTAGCGGTTGCGTGTTCCCAACCGATGAGGGCAAGTACGGATTTGAAAGCGAACAAAAACTTGTATTCACAGTTTATCCGCAAGAAACCGGCTTTTTCCAAAGTTCGTTCTTTGATGATGACGGCAAGAGCTTTGAATATAAAAAGAATGATTGCACCCGCCTTGTTTTCTCGGTGGTTTGCGAAAAAGATAAGGTGTCTGTTTTCTACAAAAACATCGGCAAGGTTCGCATCACACCTAATATCAAATTGGTTGACGGCGACGACCGCAAACTCGTAATCGAATCAAGAGATTAAAAAACAAGACTGCTTTGCTTGAAACGAAGCAGTCTTTATTAATACGACTTGAATATTTTTTTGTGTTAATGTATAATAATATTAATCTGATAGGAGGTTGATGTTATGTCTGTTGATACAGCTATAAAAAATGCAACTGCTTCGTTAGAAATGGAGGGAATGACCGTTTCTGATGATTTAAAAGAGCTTTGTGTCAGAAAAATAAATAACGAAATTACTATGGATGAATATATCAAACTTGCAATGGCTTTAAAGGGAGTAAAAATGTAATGTCATATAGTATTGATACTTTGCAAAGCGATTGTTACGAGGGAACTTCTTGCCTTATAAATAAATTTGATATTAAAGATGAAGTTATACTTAAAGAACTTGAAACTACAATTACTTTGAATAAAATAACAGAGTATTTACTTAATCCGCTTTTTGACAGTTTTGATGTTCAACATTATAAAAATATTCATAGATATCTGTTCGGCGACATTTATAATTGGGCAGGGGAATACAGAACTGTTGATATGAGCAAAAAAGGCACAATTTTTGCAGAGGCTGAAAATGTTGAAAAGCTTATGTCAAATTGCTTTAAAAGATTGAATGATAAAAATCTGTTTCAAGGCTTAAATTTTGATGATTTTATTGATGATTTTGTTGATTTCTATTGTGTTACAAATATGATTCATCCGTTTAGAGAGGGTAACGGCAGAACTCAAAGGGTTTTCTTAACTCAATTAATAAATAAAAATGGTTATGATATTGATTTTTCCGAAATTGACACCGATGAGTTGATGATTGCCACAATTCAATCTGCAAATGGTGTAACAGATTATTTAAAAGATATTTTTAAATATGCAATAAAAAACAAGACTGCTTAACAAATAAAGTTAAACAGTCTTATTTTTTGTGCTATTTTAACAATGATTTTTGGTAATAGTCGAGGGCGTTGTCGATTGCTTTTTGACCGTATTCGTCAAAGGGGTCGAGCACGCTGAAAACATGTGGCAGTTTTTTACCCTCTCTTAAATCGGTGAAATCCTCAATTTCGCACTCGTAGCCTTTTTCAACAAAATAGTTGTATGCGTTCACTGTTTGGTCGTGTGCAAGAGTGTCGCCCGAACTTGTGATGAAATATGTTGGCGGCATATCGTTTGCAAGTTCCATAATTTCGTTTAAATCCATATAATTGTAGGTGCTCTTGGTTTCGTAATCCTTGCCCCACATCTTTTTTGTGTAAATGCTGAACCATCCGCCCGATTTTGCATATGTAACAGGTGAGGTGAGCAACAAGCATTTGATGTTGAGATTTGTTTCGACTGTGCCGAAAATCTCTCTTGCGTCAGGGTTGTTGTTGAGGATTGTGCTGTAGAGTGCGAGTTGTCCGCCTGCGCTGTCGCCTGTGAGCATAACAGTCTTTTTGTTAGCAGGATAGTCTTTCATATTCGCTCTGATGAATGCAAGTGCGTCTGTGCAGTCCTTGATTTGCTCGTTTACGGTAACATCGGGCACAAGACGGTAGCTTATGCTGAACACGCAATAGCCCTTTTTTGCAAGTTCCATACAGTAGTATTCGTTGAGGTCCTTTGTGGCATACATCCAGCCTCCGCCGTGAATGTCGATGATAACAGGCAAACCCTCTTTGGCAATTTCGCCCTCAGGATAGAATACATCAAATTTGTGGTACGGGTTGCCGTCATCAATGTATGGTATGTCTTTAACCTTAACAACATTTTCGGGCGGTGTTTGTGTTGCCATTCTTTTTTTGTCCGACTTGTCACAGAATTTCCACGAAACCTGCATAATCTTTACAATGAGATCGTTTTCAAGTCCGTCTGTTGAAGCCTCTTTGTAGTCGATGTCTTGTGACAAAAGCATACCGCCGACATTAATTGCCTTGTCGCTTGTGTCGTCAACAGGCTTTGTAAGGTAGTATATAACGCCAAAACCGATGCCGACTATCAATGCAATGATTAGTATAATAACACCCAAAACTTTCAACCCCTTATGCTTTTTCTTTTCTTTTACTTTTTCAGCCATTTTGCACAGCCTCCGTATATTTTATATTTTCATTTTATATTTTTAACTTGTTGTTGTCAACATCACTTTTTCAGCGATTTCAAATACTCTTTTTGTTCGGCTGTTATGCGATAACTTTCCCGTGCTTTTTGAATGGTTTTGTTGTGCACCCATTTGTCAAGCACGCCGTTTTCGATATACACTATTGTGTTGTCCCATTGCTTTGCAAGTGCTGTTGCAAAGAACCACGCAATCATCATATTAATATAGTATTCGTCACTTTTTATTCTTGCGGGGATTTCGAGATATTCCTTTTTGAAATCATTATCCAAAAAATGAGCCATTAGGATTTTCAGTCCAAAACGGATGGTATAGGCTTGGTCGCTGTTCACCCATCGTAGAATGTCACTCATTAATTTTTTGTGTTCGCTTTTAAAAGCCTTTGGCGACATTGTGTCGCAAACCGCCCAGTTGTCAACATACGGCAAAAATTCGTCAATGTATTTTATGCACTCGTTATAGTCTTTTATTTCGCTGATCAAAATTGAGTGCAGAATGTTCTCGTCATAGTATTTGTGTGGCAAACTGTTCAAAAAATCTTTTTGTTCGTTTCTTTTGATGATTTCTTTTGCAAGTTTTCTTGAAGCAGGAATTCGCACGCCTAAAAATTTTCCTCTGTCAATACCGGGTGTCAGTTTTGCCGAAAAATCGGCATTCTTTTCGTCGCTTAATTCAAGCAATCTTTTTTGAATGTTCATAACAATATTTCCTTTTTAAAGTAAAAAAGAACCGAAACAATCGGTTCTTTGTGTGCATTAAGCATCTTTTTTGAGCTGACGCTCAAGCCAAGTAGCTCCGAGGTCAAGGGCTGTGAAAAGACCCTTCTTTTCGCTCTTTTTAACGATTCTGTCCTTTGGTGACAATGTTTCATCTGTGGCAAGCAACTGAATTGTGATGTCACCTGCAAGAGTGATGTCTTTGTATTCTTCGGCATTTTTAATTGTAAGACATACAACGTAAGCATCGTTCATATCTCCGTAGTAAATTGTATTGCCGCTTCTAACCAAAGGTCTTCCTTTGTATTCAAAAAACTTTTCTGCCAAAGGTAACCCTCCTTATATTGTATTAGCTGAGGTAATACTTTACCATTTCTGCCAAAAGCTCATCTCTGTCTATCTTACGGATTAAGCTTCTTGCGTTGTTATGAGTGGTGATGTATGTCGGATCTTCGGATAAAATATAGCCGACTATTTGGTTAATCGGGTTGTAGCCCTTTTCCTTTAATGCGTCATAAACAGCAGTAAGGGTGTCTTTCATAACATCCTCGTTGTCATTCGCAATTCTAAAGGTCATAGTCTTATCTTTCACTTTGATCCACCTCCGCTTAAAGTATTATATACCGCAGTTTTGGTATATGTTAATTCAAACTATATTATATACATTATTGATGATAATTTCAACTCTTTTTTTAGTATTTTATACAAAATCTTGAAAAAACTTGACTTAATTGCCTTTAAGGTTTATAATTTATGCAACAATTAAAGAATTAATGCGATGAACAGGTGTAAGTAGAGTGTCCGTTTGATGAAAGAGAGTGCACGGTCGGTGTGAGTGCATATCGGCGGGGGTTTGAATTTCAGCCTGCGAGCACCCTTCGAGTAACTAAGTAGGGCGTACACCTGCGATAAAGGTAAGAGTGGCATATTTTATGTATGCAATTTGAGTGGTACCACGGAATTTTTCGTCTCATATTTATGAGGCGTTTTTATTTTTTTATGGAGGAAAATCAATGGAACAAAAGATTAAAGACTTAAGATCCAAGTTTGAAAAAGAACTTGAAAATATTAAGGATTTGTCTGAACTTGAGGATGTTCGTGTTGCATATCTCGGCAAAAAGGGAAGTGTAACCGATTTGCTCAAGGCAATGAAAGAACTTTCAGTTGAGGACAAAAAGGCTTTCGGTCAAAGAGTAAACGAACTTAAAGGCGTTGTTGCTCAAAGAATTGCCGAAAAAACCGCAGAAATGAACGAAAGAGAGATTCAAAGGGAAATAGAGCTTATGCCTGAATTTGACCTTTCTCTCCCTGCAAATTTGGCAAGAGGTTCATATCACCCTGTAACAATCGTTCAGCGTCAGTGTGAACAGATATTCAAATCAATGGGCTTTACGGTTGAGGATTATCCTGAAGTTGTAACCGACTATGAGTGCTTTGAATCCGTTAATGTGCCAAAGGATCACCCTGCCCGTGATATGCAGGACACTTATTATCTCACAAACGGTCAGCTCTTGAAGTCACAGACTTCAGCTGCACAAAATGCTATTTTGAGAAAGTATAGGGACGAACTTATCAATAACGGCACACCTATCAAGGCTATTTTCCCTGGCAGATGCTTCCGTAACGAAGCAACAGACGCTTGCCACGAAAACACTTTCTTCCAAATGGAAGGTATGATGGTCGGCAAGGATATTTCTATTTCAAACCTTATTTACTTTATGAAAACTATGCTTTCGGAAGTGTTCCAAAAGGACATTAAGGTTAGACTTCGTCCGGGCTTCTTTCCGTTCGTTGAGCCGGGATTTGAACTTGATATCAGCTGTCTTATCTGTGGCGGTGAGGGCTGCCCAAGCTGTAAGCACAGCGGTTGGCTCGAACTTTGCCCTTGCGGAATGATTCACCCTGAGGTTCTCCGTATGGGTGGCATTGACCCTGATGAATACACAGGCTTTGCGTTCGGTTTGGGTCTTACAAGACTTGTTATGATGAAATACGGCATTAAAGATATTCGTGATTTGAACGGCGGCAGCCTCAAGGCTATGAGCCAGTTCACCGATGATGAATAAGAAAGGGGAGTGACATTATGTTTTTATCTATGAATTGGATTTCGGACTTTGTTGATTTGTCCGGACTTGATAAGATTAAACTTATCAATCAGTTTTCACTCTCTACCGCAGAAGTAGAAAACGATATTTTCTTTAAAGGTTCTGATTTGTCGGGCGTTGTTGTTGCAGAGATTAAGTCTGTGGAAAATCACCCTGATTCAAAAAAACTTCATTTGCTCAAGGTTGACGCAGGTGAGGCAGAACTCACCGATGTTGTTTGCGGTGCACCTAATGTCAGAGTTGGTATGAAAACCGCATTTGCAAAGGTCGGTGCAAAGATTGGCGAGATTGAAATTGCTCCTCGTCCGCTTGCAGGCTATATGTCATACGGTATGTGCTGTTCTGAAAAGGAAATCGGAATTTCCGATGATAACAGCGGTATTATGGAAATTACAGATGACATTCCAAACGGTACAGACCTTAAAGATGTTTATGCTATTGACGATATTATTTTTGAGGTAGACAATAAGTCGCTCACAAACCGTCCTGATCTTTGGGGACATTATGGCATCGCAAGAGAATTTGCCGCACTTTCAGGCAGAAAACTCAAACCGCTTGAAACCGTTGAACTTTCAAAGTACGATAATCTTTCAAAGGTTGATATGAAGATTGAGGACCCGCTTTGCCAAAGATATTCTTGCTTGCAGGTTGAAAACATCAAGCGTTCGGTTTCTCCTGTTGATATGCGTATCCGCCTTTATTATTGCGGAATGAGAGCCATCAACTTCCTTGCAGACCTTACAAATTATCTTATGCTTGAAATGGGTCAGCCTATGCACGCATTTGACAGCCGTAAGGTTGAAAAAATCAGAATTAAGCGTTTCGACAAGCCGTTTACTTTCCAAACACTTGACGGAGTCGAAAGAAATATTGACGAAAATACTCTTATGATTTGCAACGACAACACTCCTGTTGCAATCGCAGGTATTATGGGCGGTCTTGACAGCGAAATTGTTGATGACACAACAACACTCACTCTTGAATCCGCAACATTTGACGCAGCTTCAATCCGTAAGTCAACCGTTCGTCTTTCACACAGAACAGATGCTTCTATGAGATATGAGAAGTGCCTCGACCCTGAAATGACGGTAACAGCTATCGCAAGATTTGTAAATCTTCTTCAAAAGTATGACGCAGAGTCAACAGTTGTTTCTGCTCTTACCGATGATTACGCTTATCATTACGAAAAGGTAGAACTTAACTTTAACAAGTCTTTTGTTGACAAGTACACAGGCATTGAAATTTCAAACGATACTATCATTAAGACTTTGACTTCTCTCGGCTTCACAGCAAGCGTTTACAATGACGAATTCACCGTTGATGTTCCGTCTTGGAGAGCAACAAAGGATGTCACAATGAAAGCTGATATTATCGAGGAAATTACCCGTATTTACGGCTATGATAACTTTGATATTCACACCTGCCTTGCTCCGCTTTATCCTGTTCGCCCTGATGTTGAAAAGACAGTTGAGGACAGAATCAAGGATTTGCTTGTAAAGAGGTTTTCTCTCCACGAGCTTCATTCATATGTTTGGGCTTATTATGATGAACTCAAGGCTCTCGGCATTGATGTAGAGGGTGAAATCAAGCTTGAGGGTGCATCAAATCCTAATATCGAAACAATCCGTAAGTCAATCATTCCTACTCAGCTTTGCCAGGTTAAGCAAAACACTTCATTTGCACTTCGCTTTGGTATTTTTGAAATCGGCAGAGTCGTTACAGGTCTTGACGAAAACAATCTTTGTGTAGAAAAGAAGAAACTTGCTATCACACTTTTCAGCAAAGTTGCTCCTGTGTCTGTGCTTTTCTATAAGCTCCGTGATATTTTGGAGGTTATGTCCGACGATATTAAGCACAAGTCGCTTTCGTTTGAACCGATTGAGGCAACATCAAACTATCAACACCCAAGAAATCTAAACAGAATTATCTGTGACGGTGTTGAAATCGGTCAAATCGGTATCGTTCATCCAACCGTTCAAAAGAAGATTGACAAAAAGGCTGCCATCGTGTTTGCCGAGGTTGATGTTGAAGCATTTGCAAATATCGAAAACGCTTCAATCCAATATGTTGAACCGTCAAAATTCCCTGAAATTGAGGTTGACCTTTCATTTGTTTCACAAAAATTTGCACCTATCGCAAAGGCTATTGCTGAAACAAGAAGTCCACTCATCAAGAATGTTTATGTAACAGATATTTATGATGACGAAAATGACGGCACAAAGTCAATCACAACTCGTATTGTATTCTCTCACTCTGACAAAACTCTTACAAGAGAGGAAGTTCAAGAGGTAACAGACAGCATTATTGAGTCACTCAAGAATGACGGAATCGAGCTTAAAGGCTAAATAATTCAAAAAAATAAAGGTGTTCATTTTGATTAATGAGCACCTTTTTTCTATTGTTATGCGTTAATCTAACGCATCTTTCACCGCATCGCCTGCTTTGTCAACGCTTCCGCCGACACCGTTTGCGATTTTGTCAACACCCTCACCGATGTCGTCGCCCACCTTATTGGCACGGCGAGAAACATCGTTTCCGGCTTTGGATAAATCTTCCTCAACCTTGGTTGTTGTGGTTTCTTTCTTTGTTGTGGTTTCCTTGGTGGTTGCGATTGTCGGCTTTTGTGTGGTTGGTGTGTTGTCCTTTTTGCTCGAACATCCAACAAAAATTATAGCCGACATAATAATTGCAAGTGCAACAATGATTATCTTTTTCATAGTTTGTATCATCCTTTCAGTGGTAGTATTTGCATATCATTTTGTGTTATTCAAATTTATTTGACCAAAGTTCCGTTTGCGGATTTAAGAAGAATCATAATATCCTCCTCGTCACCCGTGTCGCAGTTGATATAAACAAGGGTGTCCTCGCCCGTGTCGTTGCTTTTGCAGGTGAACTCGTAGCACTGAACTTCTTTTCCGCTCTCCTTTGGGATAACGCACATTTTTGAGCTTTTCACTTCAAGGTATCGAGAAAGCTTTTTCTTCGCTTGATTTGTTGATAATTTTGCGATTTTAGGCTCTCTGTTGATGTGATTTGTCAAATATGTTTTTGCGTCAATTCCAATCAATTTGCCGTCGTCCATAGAAATTGCAACCTTGATTAAATCGGGATAGTAGCAGATGTTGTCTTTTTTGTAAGCACAGTTGACCGTGCAAATGTTGTTTTCAACATTGTAGTAGCAAACCGTCATATTGCCGTAGCCTATTTTTTCAAGCGCTTTGACGGCAAGATTGCACGCATTTTCTGCTGTGATGTTGGAACTTTGAATTCTGCCCGAATATAAAATTTCCTTTATATATCCGCCTTGTTTGGTGACAAGTCCCGTGTATCGTCCGCATTTGAAGGTGTAGCACGGAATTTTTGATTTGTCATCCGTTTCGTATGATACGTTCTTGATGGCGATGCCGAGAGCGTCTGCAAAGATTTGTCTGCATTCTTCCCGTGTTTTCACTTCTCCCGATTTTACAAGCCTTGAAGATTTGTTCAGCACTTGGTCGGAAAAAGGACCGTCATACAGCAGGGTGGGGAAATCTTCAAAAATTTCTGCCCCTGTGCTGAAACTGTTTGCAAGCGGAGTGACATTGATTTTGCTTGTACTTTTCACTTCATTGTCGGTAATCATAGCACCCGAATTGACTGTCGCAACCATATTTTTTGCCTGCTCGTTGAATTTTTCCGCATAGCGTAACAATGCTTTCAGGTTGTCGTGCTCCTCGTGGGTGATTTGCTCGCCCTTGTCGATTTTTGTGCCGACATATTGTGCGTAGTCACTGCATTGGCTTAAAAATTTGTATGCGTTGCTTAGTTCCATCTGGTTGATTGGCAGTCTGCTCATTGCATTTTTCGCCGTTGAACACTGTGCATATAAATCTCTGCTTAAATCATAGATTTCTCCGTTTGAATTTGATATCAAACTTTTGTTAATATCCGTGTTCACCTTGTCAAGACATTCGCTCAATTCCGCAAGGCTCTGTTGATACGAAACCTCAAGCTCGGTCTTGTACGCTTTCATATTTGATGCGCTCAAAACACTTGACGCAACGATGATTATCAGCATAAATCCGATGTAGGATACAATCCTGATATAGCTTCTTTTTGTCATATCTATACTCCTTTATCATTTTTCACCTCTATTGTTTACACAATTTAGCCAAAAATACATCTTTTTAATTGCAACGCAAATATTACTGTGCTATAATATTAAACTGAATTATAATATTGGAGCAAAAAAATTATGCAAAAGAAGAGAATTGTAGTAAAGGTCGGAACTTCCACTCTTACTCATAAGACCGGAAAAACAAATATTCAAAAAATCGGTGAACTTGTTTCTGTGCTTGCAGACCTGCACAATATGGGGCACGAGGTTATTCTTGTGTCATCGGGTGCAATCGGAATCGGCACGGCTCGTCTCGGTTTGCATAAAAAGCCCCAAAGCATAAAGGGCAGACAGGCGGCAGCCGCTGTCGGTCAGGGTGAACTTATGTTCCTTTATGACAAGTTTTTCGGCGAATATGATGTTGTTGTTTCACAGCTTCTTTTTACATATGATGCACTTGAAAATAAGGAAAACAAGATGCACCTTACAAACACATTCAATCAACTTATCGAATACGGCGTTATTCCGGTTGTAAACGAGAACGACTCCGTGTCAATCGAAGAACTTTTGAACGGCGACAACGATTGCCTTTCTGCAACGGTGGCAGAACTTATTGATGCGGATTTGCTTGTTATGCTCACCGATACAGATGGTTTGTACGACAGCAACCCGTCAGAAAATCCCGATGCAAAGCTTATTCCTGTTGTAAAAGAAATTACACCTGAGATTGAAGCTGTTGCAGGCGGAGCAGGCGAAAAGGGAACAGGCGGTTTTGCAACAAAGGTAAAGGCTGCAAAAATCGCAAACAATGCGGGTATTCCTGTTGTTGTTATGAACGGTGTCACACCAAAGAAAATTTACAATGTGCTTGACGGCGAAAGTGTCGGCACAAGATTTTTACCTAACTGATTTATTTTTCCGATTGAACGGAGGAGTTTTGATATGACAGTTTTTGAACAGGGCAAAAATGCAAAGCAAACACTTACATTTATGTCGCAGGTCACAACCGAGCAAAAAAATAATGCTCTCGGCATAATTGCTGATATGCTTGAGGAAAATACAGAAAAGATTGTTTCTGCCAATGCGCTTGATATTGAAAACGGCAGAAAAAACGGACTCGGTGACGGACTCATTGACCGCCTTATGCTCAATGCCGACAGAATCAAGGCTATGGCAGACGGTGCTCGTCAGGTGGCTTCTTTGCCTGACCCGTGTGGCAGATTGCTCTCCGAATACAAAAAAGACAATGGACTTGATATTAAAAAAATCACCGTGCCGTTGGGCGTTATCGGCATAATCTTTGAAGCTCGTCCGAATGTTACCGTTGATGCGGCATCGCTTTGTCTTAAAAGCGGAAACGCTGTCATTCTCCGTGGCGGAAAGGAAGCTATCAATTCAAACACAGCACTTGCCGATATTATGCGAGAGGCACTTGCAAAGGCAGGTTTTCCGCAGGATGTTATTCAGCTTGTCAGCGACACTTCAAGGCAGTCGGCAACAGATATGATGCATATGAACGAATACCTTGATTGCCTTATTCCGAGAGGCGGTAAGGGTCTTATCAAGGCTGTTGTTGAGAATTCAACCGTGCCTGTAATCGAAACAGGTTCGGGCAATTGTCATATCTATGTTGACGAAAGTGCAAACATTGATATGGCGGCAAATATAATATTCAATGCAAAAACACAGAGAATATCTGTGTGTAATGCTTGCGAAAGTCTTGTTATCAACAGCAAGATAATCGACAAAGCTTTGCCGATTATTGCAAAAAAACTCAAGGAAAAGGATGTTGAAATTCGAGGTGACGAGCGTGCACAAAAGGCTTGTGAACTTGTTGTGCCTGCAACCGAGGAGGATTTTGCAACCGAATACCTTGATTATATAATCAGCGTAAAAACCGTTGACACCGTTGATGAGGCAATTGCTCACATTAACGCAAATTCAACGGGTCACAGCGAGGCTATTATAACAGAGAACAAGAAGAATGCCGAAAAGTTTTTGAAGTGTATTGATTCATCTTCCGTTTATGTGAATGCATCAACAAGATTTACCGACGGCGGAGAATTCGGACTCGGTGCGGAAATCGGCATTTCAACTCAAAAGCTTCACGCAAGAGGTCCTATGGGACTTGAACAGCTTACATCAACAAAATATTTGATTTACGGAGACGGACAAGTCAGATAATGAAAAAGCAAAATAACGATTATTCATATATTCAACCGCAGGTTGAACGAAAAAGAACAAAGAAAAAGAAAAGAAAGAAAAAAGGCGGATTCGGCAAGGCATTTCTTGTGATTATTGCGGTGCTTGTTGTTTTGATTGCGGGCGGACTCCTTTCCGTAAAATACATCTTCACCGATTTTTATTTCAGCGAAGTTTTGCCAAACAAGGAAGTTGCGGACTTTGTTGACGAAAACATCATCGGCAGAACAACGACTACGACCACAACTCAACCGCCTGTAACGGTTCCGGAGCAAACAACTTTGTCGCAGGTGTCCTATCTTGACCACTCCGATTTTGAGTTTCAAGCAAGCAAAAAAGGCGGAATGATAGGCAATCTTTTGAACGGCGGCAAGGTCGAAAAAAATAACGGAATTGTTTATCATATTGTTGACGGCAGAGGCATTTATAAATTTTTGCCCGAAAGTGAAAGCTATGCTTGTGTTTATAAATCAAATGATGCGTTGTCCTCGTTCAATATCAGAGGCGACTACTTCTATTTTATAAATGACAGAGAAAATTCACTTTACAAAATCACGATGACCGGCAAAAATTTTGCCAAGGTAGCCGAAAATGTAAAACTTGCATATATCTATGACACAACGGCTTACTGCCTATCGACAAACAACGAGGTTGTCGCTGTCAACACGCAGGATTTCACTTCAAAGGTGCTTTATTCGGGTTATGGCGACAAGGTTAATTTGATTGGCATTTCGCTTGACAGAGTGTTCTTTACAAGCGAGGATATGTCAGGAAATGTGGAATATCTTTGCGTACTTTCGGCAGGCGGTGATGAGGAACATTTCAAAGCCGACAGCAAAAACGGTGAGATTGCTTCTATGACTATGGAAAGCGGTTTTATGTATTATTACGAAAAACAGCCGAATGGCAAGTACAACATTATTCGTCAAAAGTACGGTTCACAAAAAACGGTCACATTGGTTGAGGGAGTCAGCCTTTGCAAGCCTGTAGTTGTTGACCAAAACAGAATGTTCTATGCCGACCTTGACGGAAATAAGTTCAAAATGTTTGAGCTGAATATGAACAGCGAAGCGACAAAGATGATGCTTTATTCAGGCAATGTCACAGCAGGCGATGATGTGTTTATTCAGCACGGCGGTGAATATGATTTTATTATCGGCGAGCGTTCAAACGGCGACAAGATTTACCGTGCGTCATCAAATCTCACGGGTTCGTCAAATGTTATGACCTTTGGCGACGGCAAATGGAGTTACTAATTTAAGAGGTAAAGATTTTTGGATAAGTATAAAAAATTAGCCACAAATACAATAATATTTGCAATCGGTACATTTTCTTCAAAGATTTTGTCCTTTTTGCTTATGCCTTATGTCACGAGCAAACTTTTGCCTGAACAGTATTCTACGGGTGATCTTATTCAGCAAACCGCAAATGTGCTCATTCCTATTGTGTTTTTGCAAATTAACAGTGCGGTGCTTCGCTTTGCTCTTGATAAGAATGAGAATAAAAGCGATGTTTTCACCATCGGTGTGCGAACAACACTTAAAGGCTTTTTGGCATTTTTGATTTTCTATTATCCCGTTACCTTGATAAAAATCAACGATATGAAACTTGGCGAATACGCTCCGCTATTGTATCTTTTTGTGTTGATTTCGGGTATGCGTCAACTATGCCAACAGTTCGTAAGAGGTTGCGGACAGGTTAGAATTTTTGCAATAGACGGTATTATAGCAACCGCAACAACTCTGCTCTTTAATCTGTTGTTCCTTGGTCCGCTTAATATGGGCGTAACCGGCTATGTTCTTGCAATTATTGCATCCGATTTTATGTCGGTTGTGTTCCTTTTTGTTGCAACAAAATTGTGGAACGACCTACATTTCCACAAGGTTAACAAAAAAACAAAGATTGATATGCTCAAATATTCTGTTCCGCTTATGCCGACAATTATTTTGTGGTGGATAATCAATGTGTCGGACAGATATATGGTAACAGGCTTTATAGGTTCTGCCGAAAACGGACTTTATACCGCCGCTTCAAAGATTCCGAACTTTGTTATTATGTTCTCGTCAATTTTTATTGATGCGTGGCAGTTGTCCGCTGTTGATGAATACGACAGCGAGGACAAGGCGGATTTCTTCAGCAAGGTGTTCCGTGTTTATTCGGGCGGTATATTTGCCGTTTCTTCGGGTCTTATTCTGTTCTGTCAGTTTATCACCAAAATTTTGGTTAAGCCGATTTATTACGATTCGTGGAAATATGTTCCTGTTCTTATTATCGCAACAACCCTTTCGTGCCTTGTAAACTTCCTTGCATCTGTTTATATGGCGGAGAAGAAGTCGGTTATGGCTATGGTTACTGCTTTGTCGGGAGCATTGACAAATATCGTACTCAATTTGCTTTTGATTCCGAATATTGGTGCAATCGGTGCCGCAATAGCAACTGTTATCGCTTTCGCCGTTGTGTTCATTTTCAGAGGGGCAAACACCAAAAAGTATATCGCAATCAATTTCAATACACCGCTTCTTGTTGTCGAGGTTGCAATTCTTGCGGTTCAATGCGTTGTTATGATAAAACTAAAGTCGGGAGCAATGATGTACGGCATCGAATCGGCTCTTGTTTTGGCTATGCTTTTGGTGAATATTAAGCCTATTAAAGAACTTGCAAACAAGATTTTGGGCAGATTTTTAAAGAAAAGCAAGTGATTTTTGCAAAAAGACTTCTTATTTATACAAGAGGTCTTTTGTGTTTTTGTGTAAAATGTATATATTTGGCTGTGACTATTGAAAAACTTGCATTTTTAGTGTACAATATACAAAAAATTAGAAATAACATATCATTTTTAAATAAATTTTTGGAGGAATTGTATGAAAACGACTATTTCTACAACACATGCAAAGAAGCTTATAACCGATAAGCTCTCTCATTTCTTCGGTGTTGCACCCGATGTTGCGACAGATGAGCAGTTTTACAAGGCTGTTGCTATGATAGTTCGTGACGAACTTTCAAAGAAAAACAGCGATTTCAGACATACGGCAAAAGGACAGGATTCAAAGGAAATTTACTATCTTTGTATGGAATTTCTGATGGGTCGTTCACTCAAAAACAATCTTTATAATCTCGGACTTACAGAAACTTTTGATAAGGCTCTTTCATCAATGGGTGTAAAACTTGACAATCTCTATGAGCAAGAGCCTGATGCAGGACTCGGCAACGGCGGTTTGGGTCGTCTTGCCGCTTGTTATCTTGACGGACTTGCAACAACAGGTTTTCAGTCAATGGGTTATTCACTTCGCTATGAAGCAGGTATCTTCAAGCAGAAGTTAATTGACGGCTGGCAGACCGAACTCCCTGATTTCTGGCTTCCGGGCGGTGATGTTTGGCTCGTTCCTCGTGAGGAGCGTTCGTGCAAAGTTGCGTTTGAGGGCTATATTGAAGATAGCTGGGACGGCGACTTCCACCATGTAAATCATAAGGACGCCAACGTTGTTGAGGCTATTCCGTACGATATGTATGTGTCGGGCAAAGGCGAGGGCGTTTCTCGACTTCGTTTGTGGGCTGCAAAGAAGCCTGAACTTGATATGACTCTTTTCAACGAGGGTTCATATATGAAAGCTATGGAACAATCTGCAATGGCAGAGGCTATCACAAAGGTTCTTTATCCTGCGGATAATTCACCTGAGGGCAAGTCCCTACGCCTTCGTCAGCAGTATTTCCTTGTTTCTGCTTCAATTCAGGATATTATTCAGCGTCACCTCACAAAGTACGGCACTCTTGACAATCTTCCTGACAAGGTTGCAATTCATATCAATGACACTCACCCGACAATGGCTATTCCTGAGCTTATGAGAATTATGCTTGACGAATGCGGATATAGCTGGGATGATGCGTGGTCAATCGTAACTCGCACAGTTGCCTACACAAACCACACTGTTATGAAAGAAGCACTTGAATGTTGGAGCGAGGAACTTTATTCTCGTCTTCTTCCTCGTATTTATCAAATTACCAAGGAAATTGACAACCGCTTCCGTGCATATGTTTGGTCGGCAACCTATGATGCAGACAGAGTTGAGCGTATGGCAGTCGTTTCAAACGGCGTTGTTCGTATGGCAAATCTTTGCGTTATCGGTTCTCACAGCGTAAACGGCGTTTCCGCACTTCACTCGGAAATTCTTAAAGAAACCGTGTTCAACGATTTCTATAACCTCACCCCTGAAAAGTTCTGTAATGTAACAAACGGAATTGCATTCCGCCGTTGGATTTGCCAGGCAAACCCTGCGCTTACAGAATATCTCACTTCTCTTATCGGTGACGGATTTATCACAAAGAGTGATGAACTCGAAAAACTCCGTCAGTTCAAGGATGACAAAAAAGTTCTTGCAAAACTTGATGAAATCAAGCACGAAAACAAGGTTCGTTTTGCAAAGATTATCAAAAAGCGTAACGGTGTTGATATTAACCCTGATTCTATCTTTGATGTTCAGGTTAAGCGACTTCACGAATATAAAAGACAGCAACTCAATATTCTCAACATCATTTCCGAATATCAGATGCTCAAGGAAAATCCAAATGCGGATTATTATCCAAAGACATACATCTTCGCTTCAAAGGCAGCTCCGGGCTACTTTATGGCAAAGAAACTTATTCAGCTTATTGATGCACTTTCAAATGTTATCAACAACGACCCTGATGTAAACGGAAAACTCAAGGTTGTGTTCCTTGAAGATTACAATGTTTCTCTTGCCGAGGTTCTTATGCCGGCTGCCGACATCAGTGAGCAGATTTCTCTTGCAGGCACAGAGGCATCGGGCACAGGCAATATGAAACTTATGCTCAACGGTGCTATAACTCTTGGTACGCTTGATGGTGCAAATGTAGAAATTCACGATGCTGTAGGTGAGGATAATATTTACATCTTCGGCATGAAAACTCCGGAGGTTGAACAACTCAAAAAGGCAGGCTACTTCCCACAGAGCTATATTCAAAACAACGAAGCACTTGCAAAGGCTATGGCATTCTTGCAAAACGGCGTAAACGGCAAGAAGTTTGATGAGGTTTACTATTCACTTGTCAATACCGACCCTTATATGGCACTTGCGGATTTCACCGATTATCAGCGTGCTCAAAGAGAAATTTCAAAGGCTTATGCCGACAGAGAAAAGTTTGTCAAGATGTCTTTGATGAACATTTCGGGTGCAGGCATATTCTCTGCCGACCGTTCAATTATGGATTATGCAAACAACATTTGGCACACAAAGCCTGTTCAGTTTGCCTCTGAAACACCAAAGGCAGCCAAAAAGTCAAAGCCTATGGCTCCAAAGAGCGAAACCAAGGCAGAACCTGAAAAGGAAATAAAACAAGAAGCAAAGGCAGAACCGAAAAAGGCTGAAAAGAAAGCAGAGAAAAAAGTTGCTCCAAAGAAAGAAGCACCAAAAGCTCCTGCAAAAAAGCCGGCTTCAAAATCAAAGAAAAAGTAATTAACTAAAAAGCTCCCCTTATTCAGTAAGGGGAGTTGTCGTGTGAATATATAATATGGTATTTAATTCTCGCAGTAAGGAATATAAAGAAAAAATTCGAGCAATCGCAACCGACGAACCCGTAAAGCTCCGCATAATTGTACCTCGCTCAATGAAATGCAGCGGGGCAACTCTTTGCGTGCATAAGGAAAACGAAAACAATGTCTACAACTCTATGTTCTGGGCAGGTATGTGCGGTGACGACAAGGAGTATTGGGAACTGCATTTTGTTGCCGACACTCCCGGACTATATTGGTATCATTTTGAACTTGATACCCCGTGGGGCAAAAGCTTTGTTCGTAATATGGGTCATGGTCACGGAGAGTTTTCACCTAACGGTGCCGACTTTCAGCAAACGGTTTATGACAAGGATTTTGCTACTCCCGATTGGCTAAAGGGCGGTATAATTTATCAGATTTTTCCTGACCGTTTTTATAATTCGGGCAAGAAAAAAACAGGATACAGAAAAAGTCGTGTTCTTCGCAAATGGGGCGATGAGCCTTTTTGGCGAGAGGAACAGATGAATGGCATTTGGAACAACGATTATTTCGGCGGTGACCTCTTGGGCGTTGAGGAAAAACTCCCTTATTTAAAGGATTTGGGCGTCACTTGTATTTATCTCAACCCGATTTTTGAAGCGAATTCCAACCATAGATACGACACAGCCGATTATGAAAAAATTGACCCGCTCTTGGGAACGGAAGCAGATTTGAAAAGGCTCTGCAAGGTTGCCAAAGAGGAATACGGAATCGGCATAATTCTTGACGGTGTTTTCAGTCACACAGGCTGTGACAGCAAGTATTTTAATTTGTACAATAATTACGACAGCGCCGGTGCGTACAACAGCCAAAAAAGTCCTTATTATTCGTGGTATAAGTTCATCAATTATCCCGACGAATACGATTCGTGGTGGGGTATTAAACTTCTGCCTGAGGTCAGAGAAGAGGACGAAAGCTATCGTGAATATATCTGTGGCAAAAACGGAATTTTACGCAAATGGCTCAGGTGCGGAATTTCAGGCTGGAGGCTTGATGTTGCCGATGAACTTCCCGATGTGTTCCTTGATGATTTGCGCAAGGCGGTCAAGGAAGAAAACAGCGATGCTGTGATTATCGGCGAGGTTTGGGAAGATGCAACCACAAAATTTGCCTACGGTCAGCGCCGTCGCTATCTCCTCGGAGAACAGCTCGACAGCGTTATGAACTATCCGTTTGCAAATGCAATTTTGGATTTTGTCAAATACCCAAATGCGTATGAGTTTTTTGACCGTGTGATGACAGTTGTTGAAAACTACCCGTCACAGGTTACAAATTCGTTGATGAACCATATCGGCACTCATGACACAGAGCGTGCAATCAGTCGACTTGCGGGTGACAGTTGTGAGGGTTACGGCAGACATTGGCAGTATGAACACAACAAATTGTCGGAGTACGATTATCTTCGCGGAATTTCGCTTATGAAAATCGCATCGCTTATTCAGTATACTTTGCCGGGCGTGCCGTCACTTTATTACGGTGATGAAATCGGTATGGAGGGTCGCAAAGACCCGTTCAACCGTGCTTGTATGAATTGGGAAGAACCGAATAACGAACTTCTCCGTTGGTATAAGCGTCTTGGCGAAATTAGGCTCGGTTGCAAGGTGCTTGCCAAAGGTGAGTTTGTGCCGCTATACAGCGAACACAAAACTATTGCTTATCTCCGCAAAGACGAAAATAGTGAACTCTTGGTGGCTGTCAATCTCGATGACACCGATGTTGATATTTTCGTCGGCGAGCAGTGGGATAATTCGTATTGCTTTTTTGACGAATCGGCAACAGACGGCTATATCCACCTCGAACCTATGCGATATACATTATTGACCAGAGTGATAGAATAATGTGATAAGCGTTTTTGTTTACATTTAAAAGTTAATTTTTGTTAAGTATTTATACTATTGAATTAATAAAACAACGGCTTAAATTTAAGCCGTTGTTTTTATCTTTTGTCTGTTCTTTCTAATATATAATCTATACTTGTGTTATAAAAATCCGCAAGTGCAATCAAAACTTCGGGCGGAATTGTACGCTGACCGCTTTCGTAATACGCATATGTTCTTTGCGGCAGATTAAGTTTTTTGCCGAGTTCTGTTTGAGTTAGGTCACAATCTTCTCTCAAATCCCGTATTCGTTTATATTTCATTTAATCACCAAATATTATTATATTAAAGAACAAAATGTTCTATTGACATTTAGAACAGATTGTTCTATAATTAATTTGTGCAAATCATATGTACAAAATGTATTTATTATTAAAGGAGATAATTATGAAAAAATTTTTAAGCTTATTTATGACATTAATTATGGTAATTGGTATCGTTACAGGTACATCAATGATTGCTTATGCAGGCGGTTGGGCAGACCAAGCTATTGATATTGATTTTGACACGGTTTATAATGCTTCACCGTCTTTAGAAGATGCAAGCAAAACCCAAAGCAGTTTTGGAGTAAGAAGTGATTATTATTATGATGCTTTTAAATTCTCTGTTCCGGTCAGCGGTAAGATTACCTTAAATATGGAAGCACAAAGTAAATATTATTTACCGTTGGAATATGAGAGCAGAATAGATTACTTAATTTACAGCGCTGAAAATTTGGATGAAGAATATAATGTTGATTATAATGTAATCAAATCAGGTTTTAGTTCTGCAAGAAATATTTATTATGGCAAATATGAATGGAATTTACCTGCCGGAGAGTATTATATGCTTTTTGAATATGTTTATATTGGGGCTTGGGGCTTTTTTCAAAAGGGGGAGTGTGATTTTTCAGTTTCATATACTCCTAATATTGCAACTCCTTCAAATGTAAAGGCGTACAGTAAAAAATTAAAAACCGTTAAAACTTCTTGGAATGGGGTTTCGGGAACAAATCAATATCAAGTATATTTGTCAACTAATAAAAAGTTTACCTCTTGCAAAAAAGTTAATGTTTATAACAAAAAGTCATTTACTTTTAAAGGCTTAAAGAAAAACAAAACATATTATGTTAAGGTTAGAGCAGTTAAAAATGTAAACGGTAAAATTTATTATGGCAAATGGTCTGCAAAAAAAGTTGTAAAAACTAAATAGTATATTTTAAACTCAGAACTTAAAACGAGTAAAGTGTCATTTATGATTCTTTACTCGTTTTAATTTGTTGGTGAATTATACTTGAATAATGATAAATAATTATTGACAAACGATAATTTTCGTGGTATAACATAAAAAAACGAAAACCAATTTTTTACAGAAAGGCTGTATTTTATTATGAAATCTTCGGCTAAATTTACACAATTTGTTGTTCGTATAGGTTATGTTGGGTTAACCGCCGCATTATTTTTGGTTCCGTATTTCCTCGGAAAAGGAAATATTGAGCAGTATAATTCCTGCGGCAACGCCTTTAACGGAGTTTGGATAACTGCACCGTTTTATTGCGTTGCACCGGCAGGGTATATTGCTCTTGCTTGTATTGATGTCATTATGCAAAATGTAAAAAACGAGAATGTCTTTTGCAATAAAATAGCCAAGTTATTGAAAGTTATTGTTTGGTGCTGTTTTTACGCAGGGTGTGTCGGCTTGATTTCATTTGTTCTGATTCTCGCCATAAACAAGTCTGTTGTTATTTATATGCTTATTCTTGCTCTCGGAGAGTACTTTATGGCACTTATTTGCAATGTGCTCAAGTCTTGTTTTGAAGCCGGCAATCTTATTAAAGAAGAAAACGATTTGACAATATAGGAGGGCAAAATGATTGTAGTTAATTTGGATGTTATGCTTGCAAAACGCAAGATGTCCTCGCTTGAACTTGCCAACCGTGTGGGTATCACACAGGCTAATTTGTCAATTCTCAAAACAGGCAAGGCAAAGGCAATTCGCTTTTCAACGCTCGATGCAATCTGCAAAGAACTCGATTGCCAGCCTGCCGACATTCTTGAATATCAGCCTGATTAAAACTGATTGTTTTTGAGGTGTTATTATGAATAAAAAACAATATTCGCCACTTGACAAAAAAGACAAATTTTTGTTTCCTGTGGCGCTTGCATTGTGCTTTGTGTTTGTTGATTTTGTTCTGTTTGCCAAAGCAATAGGTTTGGGATTTACACTTGCATATGTGCTTTCTTTTGCATTTTCAACGGTGTATTTGCTTGGCAAAAATCAAAAGCCGTCACCGATAGGTGTTGTTTACGGAGCTTTGGGCGTGGCGTCATCAATTCCCGTAACTCTCTATAACGACAGCATAACGCAGTTTTTGATGCCGATTTTGGCACTTGGACTTTATGTGCTCTACTGTGTGTCGTATACAGACGAAAAGCAAAAATTCGGCTCGTATAAAATAATGACCGCTTCGCTCAAAGCCTTAACTTGCGGAGTGTTCAAGGCAATGCCCGATGTTGTCGGCTCGGTCAAAGCAGGGGAGAAAAAAGACAAAAAATCGCTGTCCGCACTTGTAGGAGTGTTGCTTGCAATCCCTGTTTTGTGTGCCGTTGTTCCGCTTCTTGTAAAGTCAGATGCGGCGTTTGAAGGACTTGTCAGCGGTGTGGTTTCAAAATTTGCTTCGTATATGGGCGAACTTGTTGTGACTTTGATTTTGATTCCGCTTTGCTATTCTTATTTGTTTTCTTTAAGACATAAGAATACTGCGAGCGAAAAAGACAAACCGAAAAAGCGTAAAAGTTTGCCGTACACGGTTTGCACTTCGTTTTTGTGCGTGATTTCCGCAACATATTTATTGTATCTATTTTCACAGCTTGCGTATTTCTTCAGTGCGTTTTCCTATATTTTGCCGGAAGGCTACAAAAATACCGCTTCGGAATTTGCCCGCCGTGGATTTTATGAAATGTGCACGGTTTGTGCAATCAATTTAGCTGTTATCGGCATAATCTTTGCTTTTGTAAAGGGCAAAAACGGCAAATTGCTAAAGGCACTTTGCACCTTTGTGTCCGTGTTTTCAGCGTTGCTTGTAATCGTGGCAATGCAAAAGATGGTGATGAATGTTAGCGTTTACGGACTATCGAAAAATCGCATTTTGGTGTTTGCTTTTATGCTTATGATGCTTGTTGTAATCGTGATACTGATTATCCACATCTTTGCTCCGAAAGTGCCGTATATGCAAACGATTATCGTCTTTTGCTCCGCTATTTTGATAGCAATTTCTTATTCAAATGTTGATGCAAGAATTGCAGATTACAACATCAAGGCATACAATAATCACACACTTGAAAATCTTGATGTGGGCAACATTGCCGACCTTTCCGACAGCGCCGTGCCGTATCTCATCTCCCTTGCAAAAAGCGGAAATGCAGATGCCAAAGAAGAACTTTATAAGGTCGTCGGCAATAATTATCACGATGAACTTGTGCTTGATTTGAAAACGATGGAAATCAAAAGCAGCGGTGACATTAGAAGGTTTAACTACTCTCACACTCTTGCCGTAAATGCAATTTATGATTACTATTTGAGCCTTGATGAAAACGGTGCAAAAATATTTGCAAATCATTCTGCGATTGCCGATTATGAAAAGTATTACTATTCAGACGAAGACACATATTGCAAAGTGTCTGATGATTCATACAGCGAAACGACTTACAAACTCAACAAGGCAACCGGTTTATATGAGGTAAGTAAATGATAATTCCGAAATCTAAAAATATAATTGCCTTTTGTACGGCAGTAATTGTTATTATTTTTACTCTTGCGTTCGATTTTTATATGTTCAAATATTATCTTCCGAATTTACAAGTCAAAGAAAACAGAAAAAACGGTGAGATAGTTTCAATTGAATATAATGGAGATGTATATTATCCCACAGAACTTTATTTTGCGTCTAACACCGAATTTATCCTCGGTGACAAAATCTGTGAAAAACCTAATTTGATTTTTCCGAGAGCATATTATTCACTTGAAAATGATGAAGATAATGTGTTTTTATATCAGTCTGTTTTTAGGGATAGCAAAATGTTTACAAAAGACAGAACAATATATAAAACTGATGACTTGAAATGCGGTAATATAACTTCGGTTTTGATTATAAAAAACAGTTCGCCTGCAGTAAAACAATTTGTTGCTGAAGATAATATTGTCTATTTTTGTAAATCTCTTGAAAATTATAAAGATGATGAGTATGAAGCAAAAACATTTACTAAGAATACCGGATATTGGTATTATATTAGTTTTTCATATTCCGGTTCGGCAGTTTGTCCGAATTCGAATATAATTATAGGAATTTATGACGGGGAATATTATTTATCAACCGATATTTCAGATTATACTTTTACAGGTGTGCCGATTAAAAATGAGCAGTTGACACATCTTTTAGATTTAATGTACCATTTATGATTTAAAAAATATCCTATTTTTACAATGGGATATTTTATTTTTCTTAAAATAACTATTAATTTATATATAATTAATATAAAATAGTTGTTGAAGTGGCAAAGTAACTGTGCTATAATATTAGCGTTAATATGGATTTTTATATCTATTCAGAATTTTCCATGAAAGGAATTATATTATGGCATACAGAACACATAACTGTAACGAGCTTACATTTGATAATCTCAACCAAAGAGTTCAACTTGCAGGTTGGGTAGACACAATCCGTGACCACGGCGGTGTTGCATTCATCGACCTCAGAGATGAGTACGGTGTAACACAGGTCGTTGTAAACGATGACGATCTTATCAACCATCTTCGCAAAGAGAGCGTTATCTCTGTTGAGGGTGTTGTTGTTAAGCGTGATGAAGAAACAATCAATCCAAAAATTGCAACAGGCGAACTTGAAGTAAAGGTTGACACTCTTAAGGTGCTCAATCCTTGCACAGAGAATTTGCCTTTTGAAATCAGCGAAAGCAGAGAAACCCGTGAGGATGTTCGTCTTTCTTACCGTTTCCTTGATTTGAGAAACAAAAAGGTTCACGACAATATTATTTTCAGAAGTCAGGTTGTTTCATATCTTCGTCAGAAGATGACCTCTCTCGGCTTTACCGAAATTACAACTCCAATCTTGACTTGTTCATCACCGGAGGGTGCTCGTGACTACATCATTCCATCTCGTAAACACGAGGGCAAGTTCTACGCTTTGCCACAAGCACCACAGCAGTTTAAGCAACTCCTTATGACTTCGGGATTTGACAGATATTTCCAGATTGCACCTTGCTTCCGTGATGAGGACGCAAGAGCAGACCGTTCACCGGGTGAATTCTATCAGCTCGACTTTGAGATGGCTTTTGCAACTCAAGAAGATGTATTTGAGGTTGCCGACGAAGTCCTCTATGATACTTTTGAAAAGTTTGGCGGAGGAAAGAAAATTTCTCCAAAGCCATTTGTAAAAATTCCTTATGACGAGGCTATGCTTAAGTACGGTACAGACAAGCCTGATCTTCGTAACCCTCTTGAAATTGTTGACCTTACAGAATTCTTCTCTGATGTAGAATTCAAGGCATTCAAGGGCAGACCTGTTCGTGGTATCAATGTACCGGGTTGTGCAAAGCAGTCAAAGGGCTGGTTTGAAAAGATGCTCAAGTACGCACTTGAAATCGGCATGAAGGGTCTTGGCTATATTGAAGTTCTTGAGGACGGATCATACAAAGGCCCTATCGACAAGTTCCTTCCTGATGATAAGAAAGAGGAACTTCGCTCAATCTTCAACTTCAAGACAGACGATACATTGTTCTTCATTTGCGACACACCAAAGGTTGTCAATGAACTTGCAGGTATGATCAGAACAGAGCTTGCAAACCGTCTTGACCTTATTGATAAGGACAGATTTGAATTCTGCTACATCACAGACTTCCCAATGTTTGAACGTGACGAAAACGGTCAGCTCATCTTTACACATAACCCATTCTCAATGCCACAGGGCGAAATGGATGCGCTTCTCAACGAAGAGCCGACAAAAATCAAGGCTTATCAGTACGACATTGTTTGTAACGGTGTTGAACTTTCATCAGGCGCTGTTCGTAACCACAGACCTGATGTTATGGTTAAGGCGTTCGAAATGGCAGGATACAGCGAAGATACCGTTAAGGAGAAGTTCGGCGCTCTCTATAACGCATTCCACTATGGTGCACCGCCTCACGCAGGTATGGCACCGGGTGTTGACCGTATGATTATGCTCCTCAAGGATGAAGAAAATATCCGTGAAATCATTGCGTTCCCTATGAACAGCAACGCGCAGGATATGCTCCTCGGTGCACCAAACTATGTAACCGAACTTCAGCTTCGTGAAACTCACATCAAGCTTCGCAGACCTGTTGAAAAGGACAAATAATTTTTGGAGGCAAATATAATGCAAATTACTCCTGATTTAATTAAATATCTTGAAAAATTAGCTCGTATCACATTGACAGAAGATGAGGAAAAGAAAGTCGGCAACGAACTTCAGGATATCCTCACCTATATTGATATGCTAAACGAGCTTGATACAGACGGCGTTGAAGCTATGAGCCACTGCTTCCCTGTAACAAATGTTATGAGAGAAGACGAGGTTCAGCCGTCAATGTCGGCAGACGAAGTTGTTGCCAATGCTCCTGAAAGTCAGGACGGCTGTTTCGTTGTGCCAAAGACTGTGGACTAAGGAGGGAATAGAATGGAAATTTATGAAATGACTGCCCTTCAGGTTGCAGAGAAAATTAAGAATAAAGAAATAACATCTATGGATGCGGTTGAAAGTGTTGCAAAGGCTATTGAGCAAAAGGACGGCACTTATAACTGCTATGTTTCACTCGACAAAGATTCTGCTTTACAGCAGGCTGAGCTTGTTCAAAAGAAGATTGATTCGGGCGAGGCTACATCATTGTTTGCAGGTGTTCCGATTGCTATCAAGGACAATATCTGCGAAAAAGGCAAGTTGACATCTTGCTCATCAAAGATTCTTTCAAACTTCAAGCCTCCGTATAACGCAACCGTTATCAACAAGCTCAATGATGCTGATCTGGTTCCTTTCGGTAAGGTTAATATGGACGAGTTTGCAATGGGCTCAACAACCGAAACATCATTCTATGGTGCAACAAAGAATCCTTGGGATGTAACAAGAGTTCCGGGCGGTTCATCAGGCGGTGCGGCAGCTTCTGTTGCCGCTGACGAAAGCCTTGTTGCTCTCGGTTCGGATACAGGCGGTTCAATTCGTCAGCCTGCATCATTCTGCGGTGTAACAGGTCTTAAACCGACCTATGGTGCTGTATCTCGTTACGGTCTTATTGCATACGCATCATCACTTGACCAAATCGGACCTCTCGGAAAAGATGTTCTTGATGTTGCAGGTGTTTTCAATGTAATCAAAGGCAAGGATGTCAAGGACGGCACTTCAATGGAAAGTGAAGTTTTTGACCTTGCCGATATAAAACTTGATAACCTCAAGGGTAAGAAAATCGGTATTCCAAACGATTACTTCGGTGAGGGTATCAATGCAGAGGTTGCGGCGAGTGTAAGAGCTGCCGCTGAGACTCTCAAAGACCTCGGTGCAGAGGTTGAAGTGTTTGATATGCCAATCGTAAAATACGCAATTCCTACTTATTATATTATAGCTTGTGCAGAGGCTTGCTCAAACCTTTCCCGTTTTGACGGCATCAAGTATGGCTATAAGTCAAAGGATGCGTTCAATCTGACTGATGTATACTTCAAATCCCGTTCTGAGGGCTTTGGTATGGAAGTTAAAAAACGTATTATGCTTGGCAACTTCGTGCTTTCATCAGGTTATTTTGATGCTTATTATAAGAAAGCGCTTCAGGCAAAGGGCCTTATTTGCAAGGCATTTAATGAAGCATTCCAAAAGTATGATTTTCTCCTCGGTCCTGTTGCTCCGACAACAGCGCTTAAAATGGGCGAAGGCCTTTCAGACCCACTTGCAATGTACCTTGGCGATATTTACACAGTAATGATTAATATCGCAGGCTTGCCGTCACTTGCACTTCCTTGCGGTTTTGATACAAATTCAATGCCAATCGGTATGCAACTTATCGGCAAACCGTTTGATGAAAAAACAATTCTTTCAGCCGGCTATGCTTATCAAAATGCAACCGACTGGCATAAAAGAAAACCAAATCTTTAATAGGAGGCAGTAAATATGGATTATATTACCGTTTGTGGTCTTGAAGTTCATACAGAGCTTGCCACTAAAACAAAGATTTTCTGCAACTGCACAACAGAATTCGGCGGAGAACCAAACACTCATGTTTGTGAGATTTGTTCCGGTATGCCGGGCACTCTCCCTGTTGTAAACAAGAGGGTTGTTGAATTTGCGGTTCGCACAGGTCTTGCACTCAACTGCGAGATTACACAGTATAATAAGTTTGACAGAAAAAACTACTTCTATCCCGATTTGCCAAAGGCTTATCAGATTTCACAACTTTATCTTCCGATTTGCAGAAATGGTTGGGTTGAGATTAACGACAGCGTAAACGGCGGCAAAAAGAAAGTCAGAATTCACGAAATTCATATGGAAGAGGACGCAGGAAAGCTTGTTCACGATGAGTGGACAGACAGCACTCTTGTAAACTATAACCGTTGTGGTGTGCCTCTTTTGGAAATTGTGTCTGAACCTGATATTGCAAGCGCCGATGAGGCGGTTGAATATGTTGAAAAGCTCCGTGCTATTCTTCAGTTCTGCGGTGTTTCGGACTGTAAGATGCAGGAGGGTTCACTCCGTGCCGATGTAAATGTGTCTGTTATGGAAAAAGGCGCAACTGAATTCGGCACAAGAACAGAGATGAAGAATATCAACTCGTTCAGAGGTATTCACAACGCCATCGAGGCGGAAACCGAGCGCCAAATCGAACTTATCGAGGACGGTGGCAAGGTCGTGCAGGAAACTCGCAGATGGGATGACAGCAAGGGCGTTTCCACTTCAATGAGAAGCAAGGAGGACGCACAGGACTATAAGTATTTCCCTGAGCCTGACCTTCCTCCGATTGAACTTTCGGATGAGTACATCGAGGGTATCAGAGCTTCACTTCCTGAACTCCCTGAAGCTAAAAAGGCAAGATATGTCAACGACTATTCTCTCACGGAATACGATGCAAACATTCTTTGCTCGGACAAGGCATATGCAAAATTGTTTGATAAGACGGTTGAGATTACAAAGAATCCAAAGGATTCGGCTCACTGGATTATGGGCGACCTTATGAAACTTATGAATGATACCCAGACCTTGCCTGAAAACATTTCTTTCAGAACAGAGAGTCTCGGCGAAATCATCAATCTTGTAAATTCAAACAAGGTTTCTCGTGAATCTGCAAGAAAGGTGCTCAAGGCTGTGTTTGAAGATGATGTAATTCCTGAGGAATATGTCAAGGCAAACAATATGGAAATGGTATCCGACACAGGTGCAATTCAGTCTGTTATTGAGGAAATCATCGCAAATAACGAAAAGGCTGTTGCAGAATATAAAGAGGGCAAGGACAAGTCCTTTAACTTCCTTGTCGGTCAGTCAATGAGAGCACTTAAGGGCAAAGCTCCGTCAAGCGAAGTAACAAGAATTCTCAAAGAATTGCTTGGTTAATTTTAAACCGAATAAAACAATAAAAGCGTATCGAATTTTCGATACGCTTTTTGTTATGCCGTTAAGTATTATTATTCGTTAGTTTCTGCTTCGCTTGCACGCTTTGTAACAATGTGGTCGTGTACTTGGTCTGCAAGGTCACCGTGGAGCTTGAATTTTGCAGTGAACACGATGAGTGAGAGCAAGATAAGTACAGGAGGAACGGCGAAACAAATGATGCCGATTCCTGCTTTTGTTGAATCGTTGATTTGCTTTGTTGCAGATGTGATTTGTTCATTGTAGTTCATAGCTGCCAAACCGCCAAACAAAACGAGAGTTTGAATGGTGTATGCCATCTTCTGCAAAAAGCCTTTCATAGAGAATGTGATTGATTCGTTTCTCTCGGCGTTTTTGAATTCACCGTAGTCAACAATGTCTGCAAGAAATACAGTCTGTCCAACAAACATTGCGGCAATACCTGTTGATGAAATGATGTATGCAATATCAAGTGCGATTGTGTTCTTGAGGATAGGACCAAAGATGTACATCAAAACATAACCGATGATGGTAGCAATGAGTGAAATTTGATAGATAACCTTTTTGTTGAACCATTTTGAGAGAATCGGAATAACCAAAAGACCGAGAACAGAACCGACTGCGCCGATTGTCTGGAACAATGATTGTGCCTTTGGATTGCCGAGTACATCTGTAAAGTAGTAAACAGCAGTTCCCGATGTCAAATACCAGCCGGCATTTGAAAGCATAGCAAATATCATAAATACAACAAGTTGGTCGTTGTTTTTAATAACAGAAAAGATTTTTTTGAATGAAAATTTTGTCTTTTCGCCGTAAACAACATTCTTTTCTTTTGTGGTGAATACGCAGATTGCGGAGAACAGTACAAGCATAATCGCAAGAATTCCTGCCCATCTTGAAAATCCTGTTGCGCTGTAACCCTTGTCGGTCTTTATGCCTGTTGAGAGCAAAGGCAAAATGATAGGGGAAGCAACTGTTACAATACCTTGACCCAAGCCAGAGAATGTTCTTGCAACTGTTGAAACAAGGTTTCTGTCTTTAGGGTCCGATGTGAAACTTGGAATCATACTCCAATACGGAATATCTGCCATTGTGTTTGTCATACCCCAAAGTACATACATAACACCGATGTAAACATAAAGAGCTGTTCCGCTCAATCCGAATTTTGTGAATAACAAGAACAAAACAACCGCGTTAGACATAGCGCCTATCAAAATCCACGGTCTGTATTTGCCGTGCTTGGTACGAGTGTTGTCAACAATCGTGCCCATCATAGGGTCGTTGATGCCGTCCCAAATTCTTGCAAGTGGGGTGAGGAGCAATAAAAATCCCTCTTTAAGACCCAAAACACTTGACAAATAGTAACTTAGAAATGAATAAAACATACCATAGCTTAGGTCAAGACCTATTGCACCTACTCCAAAGCCGATTTTTTCACCCCAGGTGGTTTTTCTTTCTTCCATACAAATCACCATAGCTTTCTTTTAGTTAATAGAATAAATCCATTATATCACATAAAAGTTGGTTTGGCAATTTGAAATATTGTAAAAAAGTATCAAATTGTAAAAAAATATCGTCAAAAATATGGTTATTTTATAAATGCAAAAATTATTTGCATTTATAGAAAAATACTCTTGACTTAGTCGTGAGATACTATTATAATGTAAATAAAGTGGGGCGTAACCCCATAGAGTGTATTGAGAAAACACTTTTATCCCTAAATTTAAAGAATTTGTGGGGAACACAACCGATTTTTGAGAGGAGAAAGCAAAATGGACAACTATTTGTATGGCTATCGTGTGCATAAGCTTGATGCAAAGAGCCGTATTGCCATCCCTTCTCATATGCGTTCCCGCCTCGGCGAGGAATTTGTTGCATCTCTCGGACTCGGTGATTTCATTTCGCTTTATCCGCAAGACCAATGGGAAGAACTTTTGAACAATGTTCAAAGCAGCAAACTTCCTACCGAAAAAAAGAAAAAGATTTCCATGTATCTTGTTTCGTCAGCAGATAAGGTGACCCTTGATTCACAGGGCAGACTCCTTATCGGTGAACGTCTAAAGGATAAGGTTGCACTTACAGGTGAAAAGGAAGCGGTTGTTTTCGGTAACATCAACCATATTGAAATTTGGAATAAAACTAAATTTGAAGATCAGGTTGCTTCTATCAGTCAGGAAGAGGTTATCGATATTATGGACGAGCTCAACGGTATAGGTATCTGATATGGAATTTGTACACAAGAGCGTATTGTTTGACGAATCTATTGATTCGCTCAATATTGACAGCACAAAAACAATAGTTGATGGTACGGCAGGCGGTGGCGGACATTCAAAAGCCATTGCCGCAAAAGCCGGCAGACTCATTGCGATTGACCAAGATCCCGATGCGATCAAGGTCCTTCACGAGCGTCTGGATGATTTGGGAAATGTCACTATTGTTCAAAATAATTTTTTTAATGTTGATCAAGTTTTGAAGGAGCTGAATGTGGCATCTATTGATGGTATGCTGCTTGATTTGGGAGTGAGCTCCTTCCAGCTTGATACAGCAGACAGAGGCTTTTCGTACCACAAGGACGCGCCGCTTGATATGCGTATGAGCAAATCGGGTATAAGCGCAAAAGATGTGGTAAACACTTACGGCGAAGAGGAACTTGCCAATATCTTGTTTAGATACGGTGAAGAGAAGTTCTCTCGCAGAATTGCAAAAAATATTGTTCTTTATAGGCAGGACAAACCTATTGAAACAACGGGCGAGCTTGTGGATATTATCAAAGCATCGTATCCAAAGGCAAAAATGCGTGATTCGCATCCGGCACGAAAAACATTTCAGGCATTGAGAATTGAAGTTAATGCCGAGCTGGATGTGCTTGACAAAACACTCGACAAGGCGATTGAATGTTTGGCTTCGGGAGGTAGACTTTCGGTTATAACTTTCCATTCGCTTGAGGACAGAATCGTTAAGGAGAAGTTCAACAAATGGGCTAATCCTTGTACTTGCCCAAAAGAATTTCCTGTTTGTGTTTGTGGCAAAAAACCACTTGGTAAACTTGTGTTTAAGTCAAAAGCTCCGACAGAAGCAGAACTTGTAGAAAATCCTAGAGCAAGGTCGTCAAGACTAAGATGCTTTGAAAAGTTTTAATTATAATTATTAATTACATTATATATAGCGGGGGTGGATATAGTGACAAATGCAAATGATTTTCGCAGATACTCATATCAAAACGATACATCGTATATGATTAGCGGCTTTAATCTTTCACGCACATCTGCTGCTCCTAAACGCAGAGAAGATGATTTGCCTGAGGAACAGAGAACGCTCAAGGTTCGCGAAAATGACAGCGTAAAGGCTTCAACACAAATCAAGCACGAACAAGCTTTGTGCACAAAAAAGGCAATGGCTCTTGTTTTGGTTGCAGCTATGATTATCGGCTTCGTTGGGTTAACTCTATATTCGTTTGCCGTAAAAAATGAATTGACAAGAAATATTTCATCGGTAAAAACAAGCATTTCAAACGCTCAAAGTGAAAATATCAGTTTGCAAAGCGAACTTGATACAATGGTTTCAATCAGTATGATTGATGATTATGCTGTCAATAAGCTTCATATGACAAAGATGAAATCTAATCAAATTCAGTATATGGATGTAAATCAGTTTAAACAAAAATATATGAAAGAAATAAATCAAAACAAAACTCTTGCCGAAAAGCAGTTGAGTAATAAATAAAATTTTACAGCGTACTATATAAGAGAGTCGGAATTTTCCTACTCTCTAAAATGCTTTTTTATAGGTGTGCAAAAAAACACGATTTTTGACAGGGATGAGGTGAAGATAATGGCAACCGATTTTAAAAAACAAGGATTTAAGCGAATTACCATACTGGCTGTTGTTATCGCCTTTCTTTTTACTCTCGATGCGTTCAGGGTTTTTTATATTTCCACAATCAAGGGTGAAGAATATTCCGCAAAAGCAGAAAGTCAGCAACTTTCCGATACCGAAATTGAGGCAAAACGCGGTTCAATTTTCGATAGTGACGGAAATGTTCTTGCTCAATCGGCAACAACATGGGATATTTTTCTCGATTCAAAAAATATCACAGACAAAAGCAGAGATAAGGTTGTGGAAGGTCTTGCCAAAATTCTGAAACTTGATGATGAAGGCAAGGCAGAACTTTTGGAAAAAAGTAAAAAAGACACCCATTATGTAATAATTGCCGAGCAGGTTGAAAATGATATAAAGGAAGAGATTACCGCTTTCAAAATTAAAAACAAATTTTCAAATATGATTGGTACTGAGCAAAACACAAAGCGTTATTATCCTTATGGCGAATTTGCATCAAACATTCTTGGCTTTACGGGTGATGATAATCAAGGTCTTTATGGCTTGGAATATTATTATGAGGATGAACTGAGAGGTACAAACGGCAGAATTATCACTGTTAAGGATGCTCAAAAACATAATCTTCCGACAGATTACGAAACTTCGATTGATGCAGTTGACGGCAATTCTCTTGTGCTTACGCTCAATCAAAATGTTCAGTATACACTTGAGAAAAATCTTTCTGCAACAATGAATGAATATAAAGCAAAGGGTGCATACGGCGTTGTTATGAATTGCAAAACGGGCGGCGTGCTTGCAATGGCTTCGCTTCCCGATTACGATTGTAACGAACCGTATAAGCTTACATATTCAAAAAATATCAAGGCGATTGAAAAAATAACCGATGAGGATGAAAAAATTGCCGCAAAATCCGAGGCAATTCAAAATCAGTGGAACAACTTTGTTACATCGAGTACATACGAGCCGGGTTCGGTATTTAAAACATTTATCGCCGCGGCGGCTCTTGAAGAAAATATTGTAAATCTCAATACAACCTATAATTGCACAGGCTCAATTCGTGTAAAAGATTACACTATGAGATGTCACTACCATCCGGGACATGGCATGGAAACATTTACTCAAGGTCTTGAGAATTCGTGCAACCCGTTTTTTATTACGGTTGGTCAAAAACTTGGGGTGCACAATTATTTCAAGTATTTTGAAGCATTCGGATTTACTCAAAAAACGGGAATCGACCTTCCGGGTGAGGCAGGCTCACAATATTATAAAGAAAATCAATATGGTATTGTTGAACTTTCATCCGCTTCTTTCGGTCAATCAAACAGTTTGACTCCTATTCAGCTTTGCACGGGACTTTGTGCATTGGCAAACGGCGGAACACTTTTGAAACCATATGTCGTTGACCATATTATTGATGCAAACGGCAACACAGTAAAGAAAACTCAGCCAACCGAGATTAGACGTGTTATCAGTAAGGACACATCTAAAAAGGTTATGGGAATGATGAAGTCTGTTGTTGACAACGGTACAGGTAAAAACGGTTATGTTGCAGGTTACCGTGTTGGCGGTAAAACAGGCACATCAACCAAACTTGCAGAGTCGACAAATGACAAAACAAAATATATCGTTTCGTTTGCAGCAATAGCTCCGTCAGATGATCCGCAAATTGCAATGATAATCATTATGGATGAGCCAAACCAAGATTTGGGCGGCGGTGCTCTTTGTGCCCCTATTGCCGCTCAGGTTGTAGAAACTTGTATGCAGGAAATGAACATCGAGCCTGAGTATGACGAAAAGGAAAGCAAAAATCTTTCTGTTTTCACACCAAATGTAATTGGCAAATCGGTCGGCGAGGCAAAATCGACACTTAATTCAAAGAATCTTAAATGCAAGGTTATCGGCGACGGAAAAAAGGTTGTTCGTCAATCACCTGCATCTTCATCAACAATTCCGACAAACGGCACGGTTGTTCTTTACACAACCGATGAAGAAAAACAAGTCGTTACCGTTCCGGATTTTTCGGGACTTACAATAAGCGAAGCCAATGCTTTGGCAAGCGAAAATAATTTGAATATTGAAATTAACGGTATTAATTTGTCGGCATCAAATGTTGTGGCTTATCGCCAGTCCACCGAAAAAGGTGCAAAGGTTTCTGCCGGCACGGTAATCACCGTATCGTTTAAGAATACAAACTCAGTTCTCGACTGATAATATATAGGAGTGAGAAAATGAAACTTTCACAGGTTTTAAAAGATGTAAAGGTAAAAAATGAATATAAGGATGTTGAAGTAAAGGATGTAACGGCCGATTCCCGTCAGGTCGAAGAAGGCTACCTTTTTGTTTGCATAAAGGGTGCATCGTTTGACGGCCATTCGGTTGCAGAGGAAATGCTCAAAAAAGGTGCAGTTGCAGTTGTGTGCGACCACGATTTGGGTCTTGCAAATCAGGTTATTGTTGATGATACACGCAAGGCTTATTCTCCTATATGTGCTTCGTTTTTCGGTAATCCTGCCGATAGTCTAAAACTTATAGGACTTACAGGCACAAACGGCAAAACAACCACAACATTTTTGATTAAGCAAATTCTTGAAAATGTCGGTAAAAAATGTGGTCTTATCGGCACGGTTCAAAATATGGTTGGTGATGAGATTTACCCTGCACACTACACCACACCTGATCCATACGAACTTCAGTCACTTTTCAGAAAAATGGTTGATGCAAGCTGTGAGTATTGCATTATGGAAGTTTCATCACAGGCTCTTGCTCAAGGCAGAGTAGAGGGAATACATTTCTATATCGGTGCATTCACAAATCTCACACAGGATCATCTCGATTATCACAAAACTTGGGAAAATTACTTTGAAGCAAAGAAGCTTTTATTCAAAGCTTGTGATATTGCCGTAACAAATATTGATGATAAGTACGGAATTAAAATTGTTGACGGTTGCGACTGCAAGGTTGTAACTTACGGTGTTGACAATATGAAAGCAGATTACACGGCAAGAAATGTTCGTTTTTCATCGGAAGGCGTAAAATACGACCTCATCGGCGAAAAAATCGGCAGAGTTAATTGTCCTATTCCGGGCAGATTCAGTGTGTATAATTCACTTTGTGCAACATCTGTGGCACTCACGCTCGGAGTTGATTTTACAGACGTGCTTGAAGCAATAAGCAAATCAAACGGTGTAAAAGGCAGAATTGAAGTTGTGCCAACACCAAATCAGGATTATACTGTTATTATTGACTATGCTCATTCACCTGACGGGCTTGAAAATATTATTTCATCCTTAAAGGAAATCGCAAAGGGCAGAGTTGTTACGGTCTTTGGTTGCGGCGGTGACAGAGATAAAACCAAGCGTCCAAAGATGGGTAAAATCGCAGCTGACTTGTCTGATTTCTGCGTTGTAACTTCCGATAACCCAAGAAGCGAAAATCCAAGCGACATTATCAAAGACATTCTTGAGGGAATGAAGGACAGCAAAACTCCTTATGAGGTTGTTGAAAATAGAAAAGAAGCTATTGCGTGGGCAATGAAAAATGCGAAAAAGGATGATATAATTCTCCTTGCCGGCAAAGGACACGAAACATACCAAATTCTCCCGACAGGCACAATTCATTTTGACGAAAGAGAAGTTGTTGCAGAGGTTTTAGAGGAACTTAACAAATAATGGAAAAACTGAAATTATCAGAAATTGCACCGTATTTGGGTGCAACATATAACAAAGATGCCGAATTTGATTCGGTGTGCATAGATACAAGAAAAATCACAAAGGGTTGCCTTTTTATATGTATTAAGGGTGAACGCTTTGACGCTCATCAATTCGCAGACGAGGCACTTTCACTCGGAGCATCTGCCGTGATGATTCATTCCGATATCGAGCCGAACGGTGCATATATCAAGGTTGCCGATACATCAAAGGCTATGCTCAGCCTTTCGGGATATTATCGTTCAAAGTTTGACATTCCTGTAATCGGTTTGACAGGCTCGGTCGGCAAAACAACAACAAAGGAGTTCACTCACCTTGTTGTGTCGGCAAAGTATAATGCAATCAAAACTCTTGGAAATCTCAATAACGAAATCGGCGTTCCTCAAATGTTGTTCCAAATTGACAACAGCATCGAGGCAGCGGTTATAGAAATGGGTATGAACCATTTTGGCGAAATCTCTCGACTTGTCAATGAGGTTAAGCCGACAATCGGACTTATTACAAATGTCGGAGTTTCGCATATTGAAAATCTTGGCTCTCGTGAGGGAATTCTAAAGGCGAAGCTTGAACTTTGCGAGGGACTTGCAGAGGGTGCACCTCTCATTTTGAACGGCGACAATGATATGCTTCAATCCGTAAAGGATGAACACCATAAGGTTGTTTTTTACGGAATTAAAAACGGTGAATTCAAGGCGGAAAACATTGTTGAAGCAGATAATTCAACATCATTTGATGTTGCATATTACGGCAAAAAACAGCATATTTCTATTCCGACAATCGGAATACATAATGTGTACAATGCTCTTGCGGCTTTTACTGTTGGATATTTTCTTGATATAGACGCTCAACAATCGGCAGATGCTCTTGCAAATTATGTTCCTGCAGGTATGCGCCAAAAGGTTGTTGACATTGACGGCATAACGTCAATCGAAGATTGCTACAATGCTTCTCCGGATTCAATGCGTGCCGCACTTAAAACTTTGAGCGATATAAAAGGTAATAAAAAAATTGCTGTCTTGGGTGATATGCTTGAACTTGGCAATTATTCCGAAATCGCTCATACCGATGTTGGCAAGGCGGTTGCCGAAAATAAAATTGATTATCTTCTTGCTTTTGGCGATGATGCAAAGTTTTATGTTGACGGTGCAAAGCAAGGCGGAGCAGGAAACGCATTTTTGTTTGATGATAAAGAAAAATTGTCGGAAATGCTTTTGAGTATAGCGAAAAAAGGCGACGCTGTTTTATTCAAAGGTTCAAGAGGTATGAAACTTGAGGATGTAATAAATACTGTATATAAAGGATGGAGAAAATAATGAGCATTACTGTTGCATATATTATAACCGCTGTTATAGCCTTTGGCGTTACAGCCGGATTGGGTTTTGTAATCATTCCGTGGCTTCGTAAATTAAAATTCGGTCAAACCATTTTGGACATCGGTCCTTCTTGGCACAAGTCAAAGCAAGGCACTCCAAATATGGGTGGTTTGATGTTTATCATCGGTATTATCGTTGCATTTGTTATCGGTGCAGTTTCGTTCACTCTTGCAGGCGGTAAACTTGAAAGCGACTATGCTTCTGTTCTTGTCGGCAGAGATAAGGTGCTTATCATCGCAGGTCTTTGCTTGGCATTTGGCTGCGGTGTTATCGGATTTACCGATGATTTCATCAAAATTAAGCTCAAAAGAAATGAGGGCTTAACTGCAAAGCAAAAGTCATTCGGTCAGGTCGTTATGGCACTCGGTTATACAGCAACTCTTTGGCTTTCGCACAATACAGTTTGGTATTTGCCTTTTATCGGTAATGTAAATTTTGAAAAGAATTTCATCACAGGCGTTGTTTTTTGGCTTGTTTCGATTTTCATCATCGTTGGTTGTGTAAACAGTGTAAACCTCACTGACGGTATTGACGGTCTTTGCTCAAGCGTAACATTTACGGTTGCAATCACATTTATTATTGCTTCGGTAATGCTCAAATTTGCAGGACTTGGCATTATTTCATCTGCACTTTTGGGTGGAGTTTTGGGCTTTCTTTGCTGGAACTGGAACCCGGCAAAAACATTTATGGGCGACACAGGCTCGCTTTTCCTCGGCGGACTTGTAACTGCACTTGGTTTTGCAATCAAATGCCCGCTTTTGCTTGTGCTCATCGGTCTTGTTTATGTTGGCGAAACTATGAGTGATATTATTCAAATCGGATATTTCAAAATAACTCACGGCAAGCGTATTTTCAAAATGGCACCTATTCATCACCATTTTGAGATGTGCGGATGGAAAGAAAAGAAAATCTGTGTTGTATTTTCAATCGTAAATGCAGTTGGATGTGCAATCGCACTTGTGCTTATGTATTTTGGTCAGTAATCAGTAAAAAATCTGCGAAAGGAGTCAATTATGGCAGGAAGAGATTTAGAGCCTCCACGCCGTTCTTCAAGACAAAATGAAAACTTTGAAGAACAGCCAAGGCGAAAAAAATCAAAAAAGCAACCTAAAAATCCGTTTGATAAAAATTCGGGCTTGTCATTTTTTGTTGCTAACGGCGGCTTTGATTTGCCGTTTTTTGCCGCAACACTTGCCCTTGTAACAATCGGGCTTATAATGTTGTTTTCGGCAACATATCCCTATGCACTTCAAAACGAAGGTGACTCCTATTATTATTTTAAACGTCAGCTCATTTTTGCTGTTGCAGGCGTAATTTTGATGTTGCTTGTGTCAAAATTGAACTATAAGTTCCTTAAAGTAATAGAAAAACCACTTTACGGAATTGCTGTTTTTTTGCTTGTCCTTGTTTTGTTTTATCATGTTGATATAGTACGAAACGGAGAGGAATTCAAGCGTTGGATACCGTTAGGCCCGATTACAGTTCAGCCGTCAGATATTGCAAAATTTGCACTGATACTTGTGCTGGCAGGTTATATAAGTAAAAATTACAGAAAAATGAAGAATTTTAAAGAGGGAGTTTTGTTTCCGGCTCTCTTGATTGGCACTTGTTGTGTGCTGATTTATATGGAAAACCATCTTTCGTGTACACTGCTTGTATTCATGATTGGTCTTGCACTGATGTTCTGCGGTGGCACTCGATGGGAATATTATGTTGCGGGATTATGCTTTGTTGCAGTCGTTGCAATTATCGTAATAAAAAATCCGGATGTTCTTCCGGGATATCAGGGAAATCGTATCAGAGCGTGGACAGATAAAGCTTTTGAACCACGCGGACTGAGATGGCAAACCAACAATTCACTGTATGCTATTGGTTCAGGTGGATTTTGGGGAGTAGGATTGGGCAATTCAAAACAGAAATATCTTTATGTTTCCGAGCCGCAAAACGACTTTATTTTTGCAGTTGTGTGCGAAGAACTCGGCTTCGTTGGTGCAACTTTAATCATTGGACTTTTCGGAATTCTTTTTTGGAGAGGCGTCAAAATTGCCCAGAGATGCGAAGATAGATTTTCTTCACTTGTTGTAATCGGAATTGTTGCGCAGGTTGCAATTCAAACAATTTTTAACATTCTTGTTGTAACCGATACAATTCCAAACACAGGTATTGCATTGCCGTTTTTCTCATACGGCGGTACATCATTGCTTATGCTTTGCTTTGAAATGGGCGTTGTTTTGTCGATTTCTCGTAAGGTAAATACTAAAAATTATTGAGGTAGAAATTATGAAGCTTTTATTTGCAACCGGAGGCACTGCGGGTCATATAAATCCTGCACTTGCCGTTGCATCATATATCAAAGAACAACATCCTGATTGCGAAATTATGTTTATCGGTACTGCTGACCATATGGAATCAAGACTTGTACCGAATGCGGGATTTGAGTTTAAAACTATCGACATCAATGGCTTTAAGCGTTCTTTTTCACCAAAAGCTATTGTTGAAAATGTAAAAACCGTCGGCAAGCTTTTGAAGTCTGAAAAAGAATCAAAAAACATCATCAAGGATTTTCAACCGGATGTAGTTATAGGTTTTGGCGGTTATGTTTCAGGTCCTGTTCTCGATGAGGCTGCAAAGCTTCATATTCCGACTTGTATTCACGAGCAAAATGCTTTTCCAGGTATCACTAATAAACAACTTGCAAAAAAAGTGGACAAGGTTATGCTTACCGTTGAGGACGCAGCAAATCATATGGAAGCTAAGTGTGATGTTGTAATCACAGGACTTCCTGTAAGAGGCGAACTGCTTAAAAAATCAAAGTTTGAGGCAAGAATCGAACTGGGTATTGCAGACGATAAGCCTCTTGTTTTGTCGTTTGGCGGTTCACTCGGTGCAGCTCCGCTGAATGAAGCAATGTTTGATATCATCCTTGAAGATGCCGAAAAGAATGACGTTTATCATATTCATTCAGTAGGCACAAACGGCAAGGAATATCTTGAAAAATTTGAAGCAAACGGCTTTACAAAAAGAGCCGAAAATATATATTATAAAGGCAACGCAGAAGTTAGACTTTACATTGACAATATGGACACTTGTATGGCTGCCGCTGATTTAGTAATCGGAAGAGCAGGTGCTTCATCTTTGTCCGAAATTGAGGCAATGGGCAAAGCGTCAATCCTTATTCCATCTCCGTATGTTGCCGAAAATCATCAGTTCCACAACGCAATGGCTCTTGTAAATCGCAATGCGGCAAGAATTTTGCGTGAAAAGGATTTGACAACAGACTCACTCAAATCACTAATGAATGAACTTATAAGTGATAAAGCAGAACTTGCGGATATAGAAAAGAATGCAAAGTCTATGGCAATTCTTGATTCTCGTGAAAGAATTGCCGATATTATTCTTTCTCTTGCGAAATAATTAACATTTTGCTTGAATAGTTCATAAACTGCCATAGGTGGTTTTATGAAATATTTGCAAATTCAAGGCGGGAAAAAATTAGATGGCACTATTTCTGTTCACGGTGCAAAAAACGGTGTACTTCCGCTTCTTTCAGCCTGTATTCTTGTTGACGGAATTACGGTTTTACATAATTGCCCACGTCTTTCGGATGTTGAAGTAACCGTAAATATTTTACGCTATCTCGGAGCAAGGGTCACACGAAATGATGACACGCTTATCGTTGATGCGTCAAATATTATTCGCAATAACATCCTTGAGGAATATATGAAAGAACTTCGCTCATCGATTATTTTCTTAGGCGCACTTGCTTCAAGAACGGGTGATGCGTGCTTATATCTTCCGGGTGGTTGCGAAATCGGACTTCGCCCTATTGATTTGCATCTTAAAGGTCTAAAAGCACTTGGATACCGTGTCTATACCGATGGACATAATGTGTGCGCCTCAAAAAATAACGTTAAAGGCGCAGAGATTGTTTTGCCGTTTCCAAGTGTTGGTGCAACAGAAAATATCATTCTTGCATCGGTTTTAACACCGGGAACAACAACCATTGTCAATGCGGCAAGAGAACCGGAGATAGCGGATTTGGTTCTGTTCCTTAATAAAGCAGGTGCAAAAATCTCAGGTATTTCAACACCGACTATTGTTGTCGAGGGCGTCAAATCGCTTCATAGTACAGAGCATACAGTTATTCCTGACAGGATTTTGGCAACAACGCTGATGTCTGCTTGTGCTGTTACAGGCGGAAGCATTGAACTTAATGATTTGCGGGTTGAGCATATTATGCCGACAATCCCCGTTTTTGATGAGATGGGTTGTACGGTTATGACAGGTAAAAACTCGGTGTTCATCAAAGCTCCGCCACGACTTAAAAGAGTTAAAAAAATAGAAACTATGGCATATCCTGGTTTTCCGACTGATTGTCAAGCACCTGTTATGGCTGCACTTTCTGTTGCCAAGGGAACTTCTATTATTAAGGAAACAATTTTTGAAAATAGATATAAGCATACCGAGCAACTGAATTTGTTTGGCACGGATATATCTGTAAATGACAGGATAGCCGTTGTAAACGGTGTAAAAAATATTCATTCGGCAGATGTAAGATGTACGGATTTGCGAGGCGGTGCTGCGGTCGTTATTGCGGCATTGAAGGCAGAGGGAACATCAACTGTCAGGGATATTTATCATATTGACAGAGGGTACGAATGTATCGAAAATCAGCTTTCAACTCTTGGAGCTGATGTAAAGAGGTTGTATGATGAAAAAGAATAATATACCAAAAAAAGAAAATAATGATGCAATGAAGCCGCTCAATGATGAACTTGGCTTCTTTGACCTTGAACCTCCAAAGATTTATCGTGAGGGTCAGCAACGTTCAAATCAACCAAAGCAAGAAACCTATCAGAAAAAAACAGTAAACAAAAAGAAAAAAACACTTCCAAAGAAAAAAGGTGTTCAAAAGGCAGAACAAGGCGTCAATGTAAAGAAAAAGCGTAAACTGAAAAAGAAATTCAGAATTGCGTTTACAGCCATCGGATTAGTTTTGCTTATTGCCGTTGTGGTTACCGTTTTGAGTTTAAGTGTGTTCTTTAAAATTGACACCATCAAGGTAAACGGGGCAAAGAAATATACTTCTCAGCAGATTACTGCAGTTTTGCCTATCGAGAAAGAAAAAAATCTTTTTACTATCGACAAAAAAGGTGCAACGCAAAAGTTACAAGAAAATTTACCTTATGTTTATAGTGCAGAGATTACTCGAAAACTTCCGTCAACTGTTGTTGTAAATATAACTGAACCTGAATATGTTTATTATGTAAAGAATAGTAATAACACTTATACTTATTTTGACAACAACTTTAAAATTCTCGAAGCTAATGTTAAAGCAGTGCCAAAAAAAGGGATTGAAGTAAAAAAGATAGCGTTTGAAAATGCCGTTCCGGGCAAAGTAGCTGAATTAACAAACAAAGAACTCGTAGGAGATCTTCAAAAAATAATGCAAACAATAGCTGATTTAAAGCTAAAAAAGATTACGGCAGTATATTCCGAAAGCCTTGTCAGCAACTATGTTGTTTATGATAATCGTATAACGATAAAAATCGGTGAAACAAACGGTATACAAGATAAGATCTTTACAGCTTTAACAGCTATAGAAAAGCTAAATGACAGCAATCCGGGTGCAGAGGGCACTTTGACAGCAACAAATAGCAAGCAAATTTACTTTACAGAGAAAAAATGATTAAATCTTAAAAATTCTGCTGTAAAGTTAAAAACTTACATCACAACTTACAAATTGTATAATTTATGCACTTTGCACAACAATATCAGGTATAAATTTATAAAGGTTGGAAAAAATATTTAGATTATTTTTTAAAAAGTATTGCAAAGTAGTTACAAAACTGTTACAATAACAGTTGTGAAGCACTAAAAAGGTGTTGTACCGAAAAAATAAAGATAAGGAGAATAAAAAAATGGGTAGATATGAAATCGATACTGACGACAACAAGGTTGTTTCAATAAAAGTAATTGGCGTAGGTGGCGGCGGCGGAAACGCTGTAAATCGTATGGTTAAGTGCGGAGTTAAGGACGTAGAGTTCGTAGCAATCAACTCTGATAAGCCTGCTCTTGACAAGTCATCTGCTACACATAAAATTCTCATCGGCGAAAAGGCTACAAAGGGTCGTGGAGCCGGTGCAAGACCTGAGGTTGGTCTCAAGGCAGCAGAGGAATCAAAGGAAGCATTGACAGATGTTCTTTCAGGTTGCGAAATGGTGTTCGTAACAGCCGGAATGGGCGGCGGAACAGGTACAGGTGCGGCTCCTGTTGTTGCAAAACTCGCTAAGGAAATGGGTATCCTTACCGTTGGTGTTGTTACAACTCCATTTGGTTTTGAGGGTAAGCGTCGTATGCAACAGGCTCAAGACGGTATCAATGAGCTTGCTTCAAATGTTGACTCTTTGATGGTTATTCCAAACGAAAACCTCAAACTTGTTTCTAAGGAAAAGATTACTCTTCTCAATGCATTTGAAATTGCAAATGACGTTCTTCGTCAGGGTGTACAGAGTATTTCAGATCTTGTTAATGCAACAGGTCTTGTAAACTGCGACTTTGCAGACGTTACAGAAATTATGAAGGATGCCGGCTACGCACATATGGGCGTTGGTCACGGCAAGGGCAAGGACAAGGCAGAAATGGCAGCTCAGCAAGCTATTTCTTCACCTCTTCTTCAAACATCTATCGATGGTGCTCGCGGTGTTCTTCTTAACATCACTTGTTCAACAGATATCGGACTTGAAGAAATCGATGCTGCATCTAATGTTGTTATGGAAGCAGTTCATCCTGATTGTGAAATCATCTGGGGTGCAAACTTCGATGAGGATCTTGAGGACGAAATGATTATCACTGTTATCGCTACTCGCTTCGGTGAGGACGGTCCGGGTGCTCCAATCAAGTCAACAACAGCTTCAAAGCCTGTAGCACCTCCAACAGAGATTCCTGCAGCTCCTGCAAGCTTTACTTCAAATGATGATGATTCATTCAACGACATTGTTTCATTTTTCAAAAAATAATTAATATAATATAAAGGACTGTTCGCTTTTGAACGGTCCTTTTTGTTTTGTAAAGCAATTTTACTTTTCGATTTGTATATTTGAAAAGTGGAAATTACTGTTTGGAGAATTCAATTTATGTCGCTGTAAAAGTTTAAACTTTACGATTTCAACACTTTCCACCCGCTTTTCCACATTCTAAAGGTGCTAAAAACCGCTGTTTCAACATTCCTTCCACATAGTTTTCAACATTTTTGGCAAATAAATATCGATTTGTAAAGAACTCAACTTTACAAATATTTTAAATAAAAAAGCCGTTGAGTAATAATTTTTTACATTACCCAACGGCTTTACATTTGTTTTATTTCTTTGAAACAATAATTCCGATTTGTTCGATAAACGATTTAACTTTGTTTGCCATTTCTTGAGGCGTTTCTTTCATACCTTTGTCAACCCAGCTGATAATAACTCCACCTAAACCAAAACCGAAGAATTCAGCAACAGCGGAATGGTCGTCATTAATTGGATTGAGATAATTTTTCTTGATGATTTCTTTAACAATCTTTTCAAATTGATTTGTGGCAATTTTAGAAAGATATGAGTAAACATCACCCATATTGATTTTAACTGCATTTTGATAAAACTTCTTGTCGTTGTACATTGTGTTGAATAATGTCAAAAAGTTTTCTTCCATTGTTTCATATGAAAAATTGTTAACGAGATTGCTAATAATTTCGTTATAAAGCAACCAGTCGAGAAGCTCATATCTGTCTTGGAAGTGATAGTAAAATGTTTGCCTGTGCATTTCACATTTGTTTGAAATGTCCGAAACGGTGATTTTTTCAAACGGTGTTGTTTGCATTAATTCTTTCAACGCAGCCGCAATCTTACGCTTTGTGATTTCACTGCATGATAATTGGTCTTTCATATCATAAACCTCTTGTACAAATATTTTAGTATGTCTATTATAACACAATTTCGAATTTATACAAGTGTATATTTAAAAATTAACATTTGTATAATTAAATTTTTACATTATACATCATAATTCCGCTTGGTTCAATGTCAACAATGCCGTAATTTCCGTCACGTGCAGAGCCTGGGTTCATATAATGTATAGAGTCGATTGTCTCAACATACGGAATGTGAGTATGACCAAACAATACAATGTCTGCACCGATTGATTTTGCTTCACTGCAAAGCATGTGGTATCCGTATTTAACATTGTATGGATGACCGTGAGTAAACAGGATTTTTTTTCCTGCAAATTCAATAACCTTGCTTGCCGGATAATCCGACATAAAATCGCAGTTTCCGCTTACCCTGTCAATTTTTATTTCGGGATGCAACGCAAGTGCCGTGTCAAGATCTTTGTTGCCGTCACCTAAAAACAAAAATAAATCTGAATTTTCTTTGTGTCTTTCAATAATGTCGAGTAACGCAGAAACCATTTGATGACTGTCAGACATAACAACTATTCTCATTCATATCCCACCTTATTTAATCATATCTTTAATTAGATTATACTATGAAAGGGCGAGTGTTTCAATGAAAAATATTAACGTTGATGAATTGAAAAAGGCTGTTCAAAGCGGAAATGTTGACAGCTATATGAATAAAAACCTGCCTCCTGATGCACAGCAAAGAGTAAAACAGGTTCTGTCAGATAAAAATGCCACGGAAAAATTACTCAATACCCCCGAAGCAAAAGCACTTATGCAGAAATTTATGAAAAAATAGGTAATGTGATGGATAATTTAAACGATATTATTTCCTCCCTCTCCGAAAATGATATAGAAATGCTCAAAGGTGTTGCCTCGTCGATTTTAGGCGACGGCAATGCCGATGAACAAAAATCAACCGAAAGTGATAAAAATTCTGTTCTTGCAAACGGCTTAAATCTTTCGCAAAGCGACTTGAATATGATGCTTAAGGCAAAAAAGATTTTTGACAAAATGAACAACACTTCATCAAAAGATGCGGATTTGATTATTGCACTGAAACCGCATTTGTCGGAGGAATCTCAACTAAAAGCCGATAAAGCAATCCGTATTTTGAAATTGTTTGATATTCTTCCGTACATAAAGGAATTGTTTTAAATGAACGAATTTAATTCAAATGATATAAATGACGCAAAGCGCCGTGTTGAAGAAATGCGAAAAAAAGCAAATAATTATGTTGATTCAAAGCCTTGCAACGATAACCAAGATAAGACGGAAAAAGAAAACAAAAATGAGTCGCCGCTTTCTTTTTTGGGGGATATAACAGGCTCTCTTTTTTCGTCGTCGGGCAATGACGGCTCGCAGGGACTTATTCTTGCACTTATTTTAATTTTGTCAAAAGAGGGAGCAGACAGCAAATTAATTTTGGCACTTCTGTATATTTTGCTTTGATAGTATGGAAATTTGATATAATATGTGTTATATTATACATTAGATTTATTAGGGAGGAATTAGATGTCTAATATCACACATGTATATTTTGACGGCTTGGGTATAGATTTTAATCTGCCGTCGGTAGCCTTCAGCGTGTTCGGCTACGACATTCATTGGTACGGAATAATTATTGCTTTCGGTTTTGCACTTGCTGTTTTGTACGGCGGTCGTAAGGCTTACAAATGGAAAATGAGCCTTGACGGAATGACCGATGTGCTTATTTGGGGTACACTTTTCGGTATAGTTTGTGCACGGCTTTATTATGTCGCCTTTGAATGGGATTACTATTCACAACATCTCAACGAAATTCCTGCAATATGGAATGGCGGTATTGCGATTTATGGCGGTATTATCGGCGCTCTCATCGGTGCTGCAATAGGCTGCAAGATTGGCAAAATTAATTTTCTTAATCTTCTTGATTTAGGCTCTCTCGGTTTGTTGATCGGACAAGGTATCGGAAGATGGGGCAACTTCTTTAATCAGGAAGCGTTTGGCACTAATACCGACACGGCATTGTTCAGAATGTGGTCGCCTAAGATTCACGACACTTTGGAAAACTCGGCGGCACTCCTTGCACAAAAGGGAATAACTGTAGATCCGAACACAGCAGTGCATCCAACATTTTTGTACGAAAGTGTATGGTGTCTTTTGAGTTTTGTCGTGCTTCATATTGTTGTAACTTATTTCAGAAAATTCAAGGGAGAAATATTTATGCTCTATGGTGTGCTTTACGGTGCGGAACGTATGATTGTTGAGGGTATGAGAACCGATTCATTGTACATCGGATCAACAACTATCAGGGTTTCACAGCTTCTTTCAGCAATAATTGTTGTTGTGGCGCTTGCATTCTTTGTTTACTTTATGACGCTTTATAAGAAAGGTAAATTGCCAAAGGCACTTCAACTTGATGATTTGGATGCTTTAGAAGAAGCAAATAAAAAAGCAAAGGCAGAGCAAAAGGCTGAGCTTGAAGAAAAGAAAAAACAAAAGGCTCTTAAAAAGCAGGAAAAGAAAGATAAGAGGAATAAAAAATGAATATTATCGACGGAAAAGCTGTGTCAAAAAAAGTAAAAGAGGATGTTAAGGCAGAGTGTGAACAACTCAAAGCAAAGGGTGTTACACCGGGTCTTGCAGTAATTATTGTCGGCGACGACCCTGCATCACAAGTTTATGTTCACAACAAAGAGGTTGCGTGCGAGGCTTGCGGATTTTACAGCGTAAAATATGCACTTCCGGCTGAAACTACACAGGAAGAACTCAATGCACTTGTTGACAAACTCAACAAAGATGACAAAATCAACGGTATTCTTTGCCAGCTTCCGTTGCCGTCACATCTTGACGACAAGGAGGTTATTAATCGTATTGACCCGCTCAAGGATGTTGATGCGTTCCACCCTGTAAATGTCGGTGCAATTATGATTGGCGATTACAATTATTTGCCTTGCACTCCTGCCGGAGTAATGGAACTTATCCATTCAACAGGGGTTGATGTTTCGGGCAAAAAAGCTGTTGTAATCGGTCGTTCAAACATTGTCGGCAAGCCTATGGCAATGCTTCTTCTTCACGAAAATGCAACTGTTGAAATCACTCATTCAAGGACCCGTGATTTGGCAGAAATCACAAAAGGCGCAGACATTCTTGTTGCTGCAATCGGCAAGGCAAAATTCGTCAAGGCTGATATGGTTAAGGACGGCGCAGTTGTGATTGATGTCGGTATGAACAGAGATGAAAACGGCAAACTCTGCGGTGATGTGGACTTTGAGAATGTAAAGGATAAGTGCAGCTTCATCACTCCTGTTCCGGGTGGTGTTGGTCCGATGACTATTGCAATGCTTATGAAAAACACATTGACAGCGGCAAAAATCCAAAACGGTATTGAGTAATATGACTATTGAAGAACAGGTTGTAAATAAATTAATTGACAGAGGCTTCCACATTTCTTTTGCAGAATCGTGCACAGGAGGTCTTTGCTGCGGCACGCTCGTAAATGTGTCAAATGCTTCAAAGGTGCTTGATATGTCGTTTGTGACCTATGCAAACGAAGCAAAAGTTGAACTTATAAATGTAAGCCCCGAAACTATCAAAAACTATGGTGTAGTCAGCGAACAGGTTGCAGGGGAGATGTGCAGGGGCGTAGCCGAAAAAGCGTACAGCGAGGTCGGAGTAGGAATCACGGGAGTTGCCGGTCCAACGGGAGGCACTGCCAAAAAACCGGTCGGTATGGTTTGTTTTGGCTTTTATGTCCCGGGAAAAGTTATCACTCGTACGATGCAGTTTGGCAATATCGGCAGAAACGAAGTTAGAGCAAAATCTGTTGATTTCGTTTTCAACACTTTAAATGATTTGCTTGAAAAGTAAAAACCTATGTGCTATAATATCTTCGTTGCATTTGTAAAAATTAAATAAGGTGTATCATTCGATACACCCGATATGCTGATATGGCTCAGTTGGTAGAGCAGCGCATTCGTAATGCGCAGGTCGTCGGTTCGAGTCCGACTATCAGCTCCAAAACCTGCGTAAACACGGCGTTTTCGCAGGCTTTTTCTTTTTCAGAAATGAATTTCAAAATAAACTTTTTCCTATTCTTTGCCGATAAAACCTAAAGCATTATGTACTAAATTTTATTGATGTGTTTTTAGAAAAAATTATAATTTTTTAGATAAGATAAAAAGCGGACATCATTTGAGTTATCATATAAGCAGAAATAAAAAATATGAAATTGCGGACTGAGTTCGTTTTTGTATTCGATATTATATATGAAAGCGGAAAGTGCTCTCACAAATTTTTTTCGGAGGTTTATTATGAAAATCAAAAATCCAAATACAAAGCGTGGCGTACATTCAAAAGATTTAGAGGCTTCGGCACAAAAGAAAATGGATGACGCCTTGGCCGATATGCTCAGCGGTAAAGATTGATGAATGTTGTAATTAACTATTTGGTTTGTTATAATTAGGATGGTGATGAAAATGTTTAAAGGTGTTTATGAAGGTAAAAATGTAAAACATCAAAGTAAAAGAATACTTATATTAGGAGAGTCACATTATGATAAAGATGGGTATAATGATTTTACTACTGATTCAGTAGTTCAAAATTTTTATTCAAATTCAAGTGAAAAGAAATATCAATTTTTTCATAAAATTGCTAAATGCTTTTTTGAAAATGTAAAGGATATTGATGATGAATTTGAATGTTTTTGGAATAATGTGTATTTTGCAAACTATGTTGACGGATTGTGTGGTATAGGTGATTCAAAAGCTAAAAATTTAATTAAAAACAATAAAGAAAAATACAATAATGAATTATTTGAATTTATAAATGAAAATGAAATTGATATAGTATTTGTTTTTGGTAGAACAGTTTATAATAATCTGCCGAGTTATTCCAAAAATAAAACCGTTACTGAAAAACAACCTGATTTAGATAACGGCAATATTTTTGTGGGTAGCAGAAGAGATTTTATAAGTCATTGTGTTTATCTAAAAGGTGAACAACATAAAAATGTAAAAACAGTGTTAAAGAGAGATGTTCATATTTATGGACTTCGTCATCCTTCTGCGAGATGTGGCTTTAATGCTGAAAATTACAAACCGTATTTGAAAAATTTAATCTAACCTTGCTCTATTATAACACATAATTTTTTAATATTAAATAATTAATCTTCTGTTTTAAAAATCACTTTGATAATTATGCTAACTATGATATTATAAATATATAGAAATGATAATTATCAGTTTGTTTTGAGGAATAATATGAAAGAGTACATATGTAAAATCGCTTCTGTTGATGAAGTGATAACAAAATGGAATTATGAAATAAAAAAACAAAAGCGAAGACAAAAGAAATCGGCTTTAGAGTTAGTGAAAAATAATGCAGTTGAGAATATAAAAAACGGTCAAGCTGTTACATATTACGGAAAATTAAATGACAAAATCATTTGTCAAGCGACTGCAATGTTTGATGAAGATATTATTCAAAACAGTGACGGTCTTGTTGGAACTAAAACTGTATATCTGTGTAATTTCAGTACAGATAAAAAATATCAAGGTAAAGGATATTTTTCAAAGCTTTTCAAATTTGTAATTGAGGACTTAAAAAACAAAGGTTACACAAAGTACACTTTAGGTGTTGAACCAAAAGAAACAAAGAATTTACAAATTTATCGGCATTTCGGTTTTAATACACTGATAAAATCAGAGCAATTAACCTATCCGGACGGTACAATTATTGATGTTGATTATTATGAAATGGAGATCTAATGGAATAAAAATATAATTAATAAATATACATAATTAAATTTAAAAAACAGTCATTTCAAACAAAAATTTGAAATGGCTGTTTTTTGTTGGTTTGCTTCGAATTTTAATATAGTTATAATTGATTTCGGAATTTTTTGGGCGTTTTGCCGAATTCTTTTTTGAAGCATGATATAAAATAACTTTCGGAACAAAAGCCTAAATAATATGCAATGTCGGATATTGTATAATTGCCTTTGAGCATTTCTTTTGAAGCTTGAAGTCGTTGACTTCTTATGTATCTTGAAAGATTTACTCCCAAATTCTTTTTGAACAGAAAAGAAAGATAATCGTCGGATAATCCGCATTCGTTTGCAAGTGTTGAAATGTCTAATTTTTCGTGCAAATTAGTGTTGATGTAGTGCATGCACTTCCTTATCGGCTGTGGATATACGCTGTTTTCTCTACTTTCTGCAACCATATCGGTAAGTTTTATGTTGCTTTGAATTATAAAACTTACAATTTCATCTGATTTGGTGAATTTGTCAATAGTCATAATACAGTTGTCGGAATAATTGTAAGCAGTCGTTTCGTCTAATCCGCCTTCAATAGCTGCCCTTGTCATCAAAGTGAATACCGCAACTGCCCAATATTGCATTTGTCTTATGTCATCAGTAGACATTTTGCCAATATTTATGCCGTTTCTTTCTATATTGTTTATTAAATTTTTGACATCTGTGCGACTGCCTTTTTTCACAGCGGATAAGAATTCGATTTCTGCCTTATACGGACTATGCGTCATTCCGTTTTCACGCTCTTCAAAAATATGGCTTTCGTTCAATATGTTGATTTTATATTTGCTCATTTTAATCACCGATTATACAGTATCATATAATTTTAAAATATTCAAGGAATTATTGTATAAATATCGGAATATTTATATTAAAGTGCTGTGACGGACGATAACATAGAGTTATACACGAGGAGGTGTTCGTATGATCAGCAGGACAAAACCTGATGTTTCGGCAGAGCAAATTCAAATAATGTTTGATAATGCTTGCTTGGGCAAAGTGAAAAGCTACAGTAAATTGGGTGATGGTGAGTATAATGCTGTTTTTGATGTTGTTACCGATATGGGAAAATATGTGTTGAAAGTTTCTCCGCTTGATAAAACAGGAATACTCACATATGAACAGGATATGATGAGAGGCGAAGTGTTTTGGTACGCACAAGTCAGAACACATACCGATGTTAAGGTTCCATATGTTTATTACAAAGATTTTTCGCATACTGTTTTTCCGTCGGATTATTTTATAATGGAAAGAATGGACGGCGAACAGTTAAATAACGCCAAGTTATCAGCAGAAGAAAAGCGTTGGTGTAACGAAGAAATAGCGAGAATAACGGCAAAATTTCATAAGGTGTCAAATGATAAATTCGGCTATTTGCAAAATGGATTATATGATAATTGGCATCTTGCATTGAAAAGTATGATAGAACATTTGATTCAAGATATCGAAAGAACAGGCAGGCATACAAAGCGAGGCAAGAAGTTGTTGCTTTACGCAGAAAAATATAAGGATATATTAAAAAATGTTCCTGCATCTATGGTGAATTGCGATTTATGGTATGGTAATATTTTGTGCGTGAAAAACGAAGACAGCTTAAAATTAATTATTATTGACCCCGAGAGAACTTTTTGGGGCGATTGTATGTTTGACTTTGCAAATTTAGAATTTGATAAAATGTTAGACAAAAAAGAAACGACTTTATCTGCATATAATAAAATTGCAAAAACTACGGTGAACTGTTCAAAAGAAGAGATGATTCGCTTTGCATTCGGCATTGGGTATTTGGCTTTGGTGCAGGAAGCAGAAAAGTATTATAGATACACACCGCATCATTTTGGTTGGTGGAGAAATGTTTTTTCTTGCTTATTTTTGTACAAAAATTCCTTCAAAATTTTGAGCCGAGGACTAAAATGAAACAATCGTTAACATCAAAGATTGTAACAAGTGTTTTGTGCTTTGTTTGTCATTCAAAATATGAAAAAAGTGCAACACGCTCTAACACTCTTGCAAATAAATCGAATAATAAAAAATCACATTTTCATCCGATTGGATTCAGAACAGAAAGAGTAAAATGCGGAGAATGTTATCTTGAAAAAATATCACCGAATAAAAATGTGTCAAAAAAAGTGATTTTTCATATTCACGGCGGTAGTTTTAAGGTGAAACTTACGGATTTTTATCGCAGAGAATCTGTTTATTACAGCAGATTATTTAATAATGCAACAGTTTATAATGTGGATTACAGAGTGTATCCCGATGTTAGGTTTCCGATACCGCTTGATGATGTTTATAATTGTTATTTGAGCGTTCTTAAAAATGAAAATGCAAATAATATTGTTGTAATAGGTGATAGTTGTGGTGCAAATATGGCAGTTTCGCTTTGTATGAAATTACGGGATAATGCAAAGCCTTTGCCAAGTTCCGTTATTCTCTTTTCATTTTGGGGTGATATGTCAAACTCGGGTTCGTCATATAAAGAGAATTGCCATCGTGACCCGTTTTACGGTATTCCAAAAAGAATTTCGTATGAAGATGCGAAAGATAAGATTCATAGGATAACGCTTTATGCACAGGGCGAAGATTTATACAATCCTTATTTGTCACCTTGCTTTGGAAGTTTTGCCGATTTCCCAAAAACGATATTGGTTTGCGGTTCTGCCGATTTGGGACAAAGCGACAGCTTTACGGCATATGAAAAACTCAAATCCGAGGGCGTTGAAACTTATCTTTTTGATTATGAAAATATGTTCCATGATTTTCAAATGTTAAGATTTTTGCCTGAATCAAGAAATGTGTTCAAACGAATAAAAGAGATAATTTAGTTAATGTTCTGCCAATTATGATTTGATACTTTTATTTTTTCTTGACACGAACATTCTGATATGTTATATTGAAAACAATTTAATTGTCAAATATTTACTTTAATTTACGAAAGGAGGCGGACAGAATGAAGATGAGATATTATTCAAGACCCTATTATTATGCTAAATCAAAATATGTCCTTTGCATCGGTTCGTCCGCTTGCAGAGGCTTTTCGGAGCCGTAAATTAATTTTGTATCAATGATATTATAAAATTATGCCGTTGGTTTTCCGACGGTATTTTTTGTTTGGAGAGGAGAAACAATGAGATTTATTCAGATTGACAAGGAACAGCAAAATGTTCCTGTGGTTAAAAATGTTATCTATGCCGTAAAACTGTGCTGGCAAGCAGATAAAAAACTGCTTATCGGCTATCTTATGCAAGAGGGAATGTTTTGCGTGTTTTCGTTCTTTATCAGGAATGTTTTATTCCTGAAAATCTTGCTTGAGATTATCACAGGTAATCGTGATTTTGCCACATATGTGCGTGCACTTTTGGCTTTTGCCGCCGTGTCGGTATTGTGTAAGGTTGTCAGTTTTTGGGGTATGAAATTGGAAAAACGGGCAACAAAAAACATCCTAAAAGTGCTTAATAACAAGGTGTTTGACAAAGCACAATCGCTTGATGTCGCTTGTTATGAGGACCCTGCTTTTTATGACAAATATCAGCGTGCAACCCTTGTTTTAACATCGGGATATTTTGATATTATTTGCTATGATTTGGCAAGCATTATTGCCGAAATTACATCCGTAATTTGTGTGTTTGCAACGATTTCCGCAATTAATCCCGTATATCTTTTATTCCTTGTGCCTGTGTTTTTGGTGTTTGTTATCGAAACGGCAAAGAGCAAATATGTTTACAAGCGTGATATGGAAATGACAACGAATAACCGCATAAAAGCCTATGTTCAACGCACCGTTTTTTTGCGTGAATATTCAAAGGATATGCGTACATCAAACATATTTGCAGTGCTGATGAAAAGGTTTGAAGCGGCGATTGATTCAAATATCGTAATTCTTAAAAAGTACGGTGTCGGTCTGTTCCTTTACAGTATGGTAAGTTCGCTTTTTGAGGAATTTATTCCGATTATCGGCAGTTATCTATATGCCGGATATGAGTTTGTTGTCAAGGGTAATTTGACCGTTTCGGGCTTCAGCGTTGTGCTGTCGTCAATAAATTCCGTGCGTGATGTAACACTTGATATTACACAGTGCTTTGATGAAATGAACCAAATGGCTCTGTATTTTCAAAATCTGCGTGAGTTCTTTGAATATGAACCTACCGTTACTTCGGGTACCAAAAAACCGAAATCGTTTGAAAGCCTTGAATTCAAAAATGTCAGCTTCAAATATCCGAGTGCAGACAAATATTCGCTTCAAAATATCAACTTCAAACTTACAAAAGGCGAAACGCTTGCCGTTGTGGGTATCAACGGTGCAGGCAAGTCCACACTTTTAAAATTGATGCTCCGATTTTATGACGCAACCGAGGGAGAGATTTTGTATAACGGCGTAAATATCAAGGAATACGAGCTTGAACCTTACAGAAATGTTTTTGCAACTGTGTTTCAGGATTATAAAAATTTTGCAGTTTCCGTGTTTGAAAATGTTATGTGCCGTCCTTGTACGGATGAGGACAAGGCTTTTGCCGAAAATGCTCTAAAAAACAGCGGTGCGTGGAAGAAGATCAACACATTCGCAAACGGCGGAGATACGGTCCTTACCCGAGAATTTGACGAAAACGGTGCAGGTCTTTCGGGCGGTGAAAATCAAAAAGTTTCAACGGCAAGGTTGTTTGCCCGTGATTTTGATGTTGCCGTTCTTGACGAGCCGAGCTCCGCACTCGACCCAATCGCCGAAAGCGAGATGTACGACAATTTGACCCGTGTAACAAAAGACAAAACCGTTGTGTATATTTCTCACAGGCTTTCAAGTGCCGCTATGGCAGACAGGATTATTGTGCTTGATAACGGTAATATTATTGAAAGCGGAACGCATACCGACCTTATGGCAAACGGCGGAATGTACAGCGAGATGTTTACGCTTCAGGCTTCAAATTACAACAAGGAGGGGATTGAAAATGAATAAGAAAAAAGTAAAAACAGAACATTCGCTTATTTCAAATATGCTGTTTTTCATCAAACTTATGTTCAAGGCTTCGCCACTCCTCGTTATCGGTGAATTTATGTGGGGGATTCTCGCAAATGTGCCCAACAGTCTTATCGGCGTTATCGGTGTAAAGTACATCATTGATGTTATGACTTCGGGCGAAAGACTCAATCGCATTTTTTGGGCAATCGGAGTTATTGCATTTGTCATTATCTTGAGCCGTTTGCTTTCGTGGCTTTTCCGTGAATTTATGTGGAATGTCGAAAAGGAAAAGTGCTACTATGCTCTTAATAAAACTCTGTACGAAAAAGCAAAATCGCTTGACCTTGAATCGTATGACAATCCCGAATTTTACAACAGTTTTATTTTGACTATTGAGTCATCGAGTGATAATATTCAAACCCTTTTGGGACTTGTCCGCAACTATTTCGGCAATGCGGTGTCGCTCATCGCAATATCGGGCGTGCTTCTCACCATTGACCCTTTGTGCTTGGTGATAGTACTTTTGCCTATTGCAATATTTATGCCTTTGTCAAAGGTTATAGGCAATCTTCAAACTCAGCGACAGATTGAAAACACAAAGTATCACCGCAGAAGTGACTATTTTCAGCGTATTTTCTACTTGCAGGATTATGCCAAAGAAGTCAGAATGAACAACATTCATCCGCTTCTTATTGACCGCTACAATGACGCCGCCGATGATGTCATCAAAAATCAGGATAAGTATTGGACAAAGATTTCACGCCTATATTGTGTGCAGGAAATAGGCGTGCAGATTATAGGCTCTATGCTTGCACTTCCGCTGTATCTCGGCTATCTCGTTATGGTCAAAAAAAGCGTGTCGGCAGGTGATTTTGTGGCAACATTCAACGGTGCATATTCAATAGCCATGAGCGTAAATTTCCTTACTGTTTGGGCGATTGCAAGGTTTGAAGAACGTGCAAAAATTATCGAAAAGTTCAGAGGTTTCCTCAAAGCCGACCATAAAATCAAAGACGGCGAAGATGTTGCTGTTTGCGGCGAACCTAAAACGATTGAACTCAAAAATGTGTCGTTCACATATCCGGGCAATGACAAGCCAACGCTTAAAAATATTAACCTGACTATTCATCCAAAAGAGAAAATTGCTCTTGTCGGATATAACGGTGCCGGAAAAACAACCTTGACAAACCTACTGCTTCGATTGTATGATGTAACAGAGGGTCAAATTTTGATTGACGGCGAGGATATTCGCTCTGTGAATGTTCAGTCGCATAGGGACAGATTTTCGGCTGTCTTTCAGGATTTTCAGATTTTTTCTGCTTCTCTTGGCGAAAATGTGGCGCTTGATGTTGATTATGACAAGGGCAGGGTTTTGTCTTCGTTGTCGCACAGCGGATTTGATAAAAAAATGAAGAAATCAACCGAAACCGAGCTTCTTCGTGAGTTTGACGACAACGGTGCAATGCTGTCGGGTGGCGAGAGCCAAAAGGTAGCCGTCGCAAGAACATTTTATAAAAATTGTCCTTATGCAATACTTGACGAGCCGTCGGCAAATCTTGACCCGGTTGCCGAGCACAATCTAAATCAGGCTATGATTGAAGCGTCGGATGACAAAACCGTGATTTTCATTTCGCACAGGTTGTCTACCACAGTCAATGCAGATAAAATTTATGTTATGGAAAACGGCGAAATTATTGAGCAGGGAAGCCATGAAGAATTGATGAACCAAGGCGGAACATATGCGTATATGTTTAATCTTCAAGCAGAAAAATATCAATAAAACTGTCGATATAGTTCCTAAAGCATACCTATAAAATAATTATTCGGAGGATGAAAATGGCAAAACGAAAAAAATCCGCACTCCCGGCAATACTTGCAATTGTTCTTGTTTTAATCATTTTGGCTACGGCTGTATTTTATTTTTACACCAAAATTACCGATGATATAAACGGCAAAAATCAAAGCAACGACACCTACACTCTTGTTATTCAAAAGTCAGATTTTGAGTATGAGGTTGGTCAAAAATTGGCAAACAACAAGATGGTTTGCTCCGATATTGTGTGGACAAATTGGATGAGCAACCACTATCCCGATTTTGAATATATCAACGGTGAGTATAATATGACCGCTTCGATGAGTTATGAGGAAATTGCCGAAAAATTGCAAAATCCCGACATTTCTCACAAGGCGGTTAAGGTTTGTATTCCTGAGGGAACGAACGCTATGCAGATTGCCGACATTCTTGAAAAGAACGGAATTTGCAAGGCTTCCGACTTTCTCGAAGTGTGCAAATCGACAGACGGATTTGATTATGATTTCCTTAAAACCGTTCCCGATTCCGACCTGATTGCATACAAATTGGAGGGCTTTTTGTTCCCCGCAACCTACGATTTTGCAATGAATAGCGAGCCGAGGGACATTGCCGAGCAAATGCTTGATGCGTTTGACTATCGCATAACCGATGATATGGAAAAGTTCTGCACGGAAAACGATATGACTATGTATGACCTTATCACTCTTGCGTCTGTTGTGCAGGAGGAGGCACTCGGTCAAAGCTCCGCAAAGAACATTGCGTCTGTCTTTATGAACAGACTCAAAAAAGGCTCGAAACTTCAATCTGATGTAACATATTTCTATGCCCGTGACTTGCGTGATGACTATGGATTTTCACAAAAAGTATACGATGCGTATTATACTTATCGCTGTTCGGGACTTCCGGCAGGTCCGATTTCAAACAGCGGTTCAGACATTGTTGATGCGGTTGTGAATTATCCGAAAACCGATTATCTCTATTTCTTCTCCGACTTGCAAAAGGAGTTCCATTTTGCAAATGACTACAATGAGTTTGTTGAACTCCAAAAGAAATATCCGTGGAAATAATACAAAATAACGCTATACAATTTTGGCTATCTGCACAAAGCGGATAGCTTTTTTTTGTTGAATATTGTCCCTATAAAACAGCAAAATTTTATGATAGAATAAATGTGTATAAGTTTGTATAAAGATAGGTGATTTATATGAAAAAAATTGGAAAGAGGATATTGTCGCTGATACTCAGTGTTGTACTTTGTTTTACAACATTCTTTTCGGTTGTGTCGGTTGACGCTATTGAGTTGCCGCCAAGTTTAAATCCAATTCAAAAACAACCTGGTCCAAAACTAGTATATACTTTGGATACTGATACAGGTCTTCTTACTATTTCGGGCAGTGGTGATATGCATGACTTTAATGAACTGTCAAAGCAACCGCCTTGGATAAAACAAAAAGAACTGATCAAAAAGGTTGTTGTTGAAGAGGGAGTAACCGGTATTGGCGATTATGCGTTTTATAATTGTACAAATCTAACCACTGTTGTTCTTCCTTCAACCATAAAAAGTATTCGTTCAAACCCTTTGAGCGTTACAGGTTCAGGTGTTGGTGAGGGTACAGGTACAAGTACATTCTCGTATGGTGCGTTTCGTGGCTGTACAAGCCTGACCACAATTAATCTTCCTGAGGGTTTGGAGGAAATCGGAATTGCTGCATTCCGTGATTGTACTTCGCTTAAATCTGTTGTTTTGCCCGATTCGTTGAAGAAAATGGGCAGAGGTGCGTTTATTGGTTGTACAGGACTTAAAGAAGTTACATTTGGAAGCGGATTGAAAGAAACCGGACTTTTGGCATTTTATAATTGCAAAAGCTTATCAACGATTAATTGGCTAAATCCGGCTAAGAATTATGGTAATGACGAGAATGGTAAAAAAATAGAAACGTTTATAGAAAAAGTCAGCGAATGGTCGTTCTATAACACTAATTTTAAATTTGTAAAATTTCCCGAAAAGGTTGCATATATCGGAGCGCGTGCTTTTGCGGATTGCTATTTTCTGAATAAAATAAAAATTTATAATAAAAAATGCGAGATTTCAGAAGTTCTTTCGGTCGGCAGCCATACTGTGGGCAATCCTTTTGATAATGCGGGAATTAAAGGTGATCAAAAGTTTACGGTTTGTGGTTTTAATGGTTCAACTGCCGAAACTTTTGCTCAAAAAAAGAATTATCAGTTTGAATCGCTTGATACCTGTAAACACGAACATACACACGTTAATGTTAAAAAAAAGGTTTCTTGCACAGAGGACGGATTGCAGGATGTATTCTGCGAAGATTGTAACACAGTTATCGATTCTGATGTCGTTATTCCTGCAACGGGTCATGATTTTGAGATAATTTCAACAAGAGATGACACTGCTGTTGACGGTCATATTCGTCAGTATGAAAAGTGCAAAATCTGTAATTCTGAGGATGTAAAACTCACTCATGTTGAGGCAGCGGACAGTGGCACAATCAAAAAATATATTTGGGTGGATGGAAAGTACACCTATACCAATACTGCCACCTGTACTCTTCGGGGTGTGGAAACCTACACTTGTACGGTTGACGGATGTGGCGTTGTTCAAATAAATTATGTTCAAAAAGCAGGTCATAAGGTTGAAAAGTGGACTGTTACAAAAGAGCCAAACTGTGTTGAAGAAGGCTCAAAAACAGGACATTGCTCTGTTTGTGACAAGGATGTAACTGAAACTATTGAAAAAACAGGACATACGTTAGATACCGAAAATCCTGTAAAGGTTGAGGATAAAACCGAAACAGACGGACATATTTATTCGACATATAAATGTACCGTGTGTGGCGAAACCACCGTTGAAACAAAGCATACAGCTTGGGTTGAGGGTCAATATACAACGATTTTATCTCGTGAACCATCTTGTGAAATAGATGGTTACAAGCGCGATAAGTGCGATATTTGTGGCGAAACAAGAAATGTAATTCTTCCGTCAAAAGGCGGACATAGTTGGGAAGCAACCCAAACAATTCCGCCAACTTGTACTTCTGACGGTCATACAAACTACAAATGTACCGTTTGCGGTGCCACAAAGAAAGATGACGTTAAGCAGAAACTCGGACATTCATATGTTCTAAAGCCTGATTTGACAGTTCCTGCCACTTGTACACAAGCCGGTTCAAAAACTTATATTTGCTCTCGTTGTTCCGGTCAAAAAGAAGAACCGATAGCAGCTAAAGGGCATTATCCGACACCCGGTACTAAAAAAATATACAAGGAAGCAACTTGTGAAGAAGCAGGTTCGGGTCATGCAACGTGTGCAAAATGTAAAGAAGAATATGATTTCACTATTGACGCTTTAGGTCACGACTTTAAAAACGAAGAGGTGCCTATTGAAGATAAGCCGGGACACGTTTATTCAACCCCGATTTGCACCCGTTGTTCTTATAAAGAAAACACTACCCTTGTTCATAAAGAATGGGTAGAAGGATATTATGATCATAGGGTTATCACAAACGGAACTTGCCTTACAGGTGAGTTGTATATTGACACTTGCAAATTATGCGACAAAACAACAGGCAACACTCAAGGCCGTGCCCTTGGTCATAAATTTGAAGTTGTGACAATTTATGAAGAACCGGTCGGCACAGCGATTGGTGATAACATAAAGGTTGAGCCGTTCAGCATTGTTTATAAATGCAAGTATTGTCAGACGTTTGAAACTCATACAGGTTTAGAACTTTATAATATGTGGGATATAGGATATTATAATAGACCGTCCGAAAACAGAACTGCTGTTGATTATTCGTCTTATCTGGATGTAAATAAAGATGGTTTCATTAACGCTAAGGACTATGCTACAATTTATAGCTTGAGCAAGAAATATTCAAAATATAAAGCTGAGCAAGAATCAAAACCTGAGAATTCAACAAGTAAATAAGTAACAGAAGCCACAACGGCGGCACATTGCAAATCTAACGGTGTAAGGTGCATTTCGTGTGGCTTCTTTTTGTTGTTACAGATTTGTAATTATTAAATTTTGTTTATTTCCTTTACTTTAAGAGTAATTTATATTATTATATATAAGAAAATATCACAACGGAGGATTTTTATATGGGTATAGCATATAAAAGAATTTTGTTAAAACTCAGCGGTGAAGTTCTTGCAGGCGCCGCAGGAAAAGGTATTGATAACGATACTGTATTGAGCATTTGCAAGGCAGTAAAAAAAGTAGCAGACGAGGGAGTTGAAGTCGGCATCGTTGTAGGCGGCGGTAACTTCTGGAGAGGTAGAACAAGTGAGCATATGGATCGTGCAAGAGCAGACCATATCGGTATGCTTGCAACTGCAATGAACTCACTTGCTCTTTGCGATGCACTCGAACAACTTGGCGCTGATGTAAGAGTTCAAACAGCTATTGAAATGCGTCAAATCGCAGAACCGTATATTCGCAACAAAGCTATTCGTCACTTTGAAAAGGGCAGAATTGTGATTTTTGGTTGTGGCACAGGCTCGCCATTCTTCTCAACAGACACGGCGGCTGCACTTCGAAGCGTTGAAATCAATGCCGATGCGTTGCTCAAGGCAACAAATGTTGACGGCGTTTACGACAAAGACCCTAACAAGTTTGACGATGCGGTTAAGTTTGACAATGTAACATTCCAAGAGGTTATCACTCGTGATCTCAAGGTTATGGATTCAACCGCATTTTCGCTTTGCAAGGACAACGATATGCCTATTATTGTTTTCAATCTTAATGACCCTGACAACATTATGCGTGTCGTATCAGGCGAGAAAATAGGCACAACAGTCAGCAACAATCAATAATTTATATACACATAAGAGAGGTATTTAACAATGGATACAATTTTTGCAAAAACAACAGAGAGAATGGAAAAATGTCTTGACTCTCTTGACAGAGATTTTTCAACAATCAGAGCAGGCAGAGCAAACCCTAATGTTCTCAACAATGTTATGGTAGACTACTATGGCACTCCGACAAAGATTGACCAAATGGCAGCTGTTTCTGTTCCCGAACCAAGAATGCTTGTGATTCAACCTTGGGACGCTTCAATGCTTAAAGAAATCGAAAAAGCAATCAACGTTGCCGAAATCGGAATCAATCCACAAAACGACGGCAAGGTTATCCGTCTTACTTTTCCTCAGCTCACAGAGGAGCACAGAAAGACTCTTGTAAAGGATGTTTCAAAGCGTGGCGAGGAAGCAAAGGTTGCTGTCCGTAATGTTCGCCGTGATTCAATGGACGATGTAAAGAAGCTTAAGAAAGCAAACGAAATCACCGAGGATGAACAAAAAGACGGTGAAAAGAAGCTTCAGGATCTTACTGACAAGTACATCAAAAATGTTGAAGAAATGACAAAGAAGAAAGAGGAAGAAATCCTTTCTATCTAATTTTGTAATTATAATTATCTGTGGGCGATGCTTTTGCTTCGCCCTATAACACTTTTTTAAGGAGACAAAAATATGGCTCTTTTTTCAAAAAAAGAAAATATTACTGCTTCCCAAAGACCGCATTTTGATGTTCTTCCCGAGCATATCGGCATCATTATGGACGGCAACGGAAGATGGGCAAAAAAGCGTGGACTTCCTCGCCCGGCAGGTCACAAGGAAGGTGCCGAAACATTCCGCACAATATCAAAGGAATGTGGCAGACTCGGTATAAAATCAGCCACTTTTTACGCATTTTCAACAGAAAATTGGAAAAGACCCAAGGAAGAAGTGGATGCAATTATGCGTCTGTTCAAGCAGTATCTCCTTGAGGCTAAAGCTGATGTCGGTGCTGCCGAAAACAACAGACTTCGTTTTATCGGTGTCAGAGAGGGCATTTCCGATGAACTCCTTGTTCTTATGGACGAGGCTGAGGAAGAAACAAAAAACAATACCGGCTGCGAGATTATTATTGCTGTCAATTACGGCGGCAGAGAGGAAATTGTCAGTGCGGTTAACAAGCTTATCGCCGAGGGTAAAACAAAGATTACCGAGGATGATATAAGCAATAATATTTATACTGCACCTGATTGCGATTTGATTATTCGCCCGTCAGGTGAGCAAAGATTGTCAAACTTTTTGCTTTGGCAGGCAGCTTACAGTGAATTTTGGTACAGTGATGTTTTATGGCCTGATTTCACCGTGAATGATTTATACAATGCTCTTGCTGATTTTGAAAACAGAAATCGCAGATTCGGAGGTTAAAAAATGAAACAAAGACTTATTACAGCAGGCGTGCTTTTGGCACTTCTTGCAGTTGTTGTTTGGCAAATATACACACCGCTGTTCATTATCGTGATTGCGTTTTTCTCCGCAGTTGCATCAAACGAAATTATGAAATGTGCAAAGGTTTCAAACAAATTTATTCTTGCATTTGGCACTGTTGTCGGTGCAATCATTCCTTTCACATCAAGCGACAGCATTATGCGTCCTTGGATCAGCGAGGTAAAATGGGGGAACTTTATTTCAACAATTCCGCCGCTTGCGTTCATTGTTTTGGTTATCATTGCATTCTTTCTTGCGATGATTTTCGATTATGAACACACAAAGTTTGAGGATGTCGCAATCAGCGTTGTTGCTTCAATCGCCGTTCCTTACGGCTTTTCAATGTTTGCTATGCTTCGTGATATGTATGATTACAAATCACAACTTGGCGTTTATCTTATTTTTTACGGTCTTATTGCCGCACTCGGAACAGATACCGGTGCACAGCTTGGCGGTATGGCATTCGGTAAGCACAAAATGGCACCGCACATTTCTCCTAAAAAGACAAAAGAGGGTGCGCTTTGCGGAATTTGTACATCATTTGTACTTAACGTGTTTGCAATGCTTTTGTTCAACAAATTTGCATATTTTCCTCTCAGCAAAAATATGATTACAACGCTTCTTATTGCAGAACCGTTCATTGCATTCCTCAGTATGATGGGCGACCTTTCTGCTTCTGTACTTAAGCGTAATTTTGATGTAAAAGATTTTGGCAAAATCTTTCCGGGTCACGGTGGTGTAATGGATAGATTTGATTCATCACTTTTCTCAATTCCGCTTACATATTGTGTGGTTGAGATTTTCAACAATGCCATAAGATAAACAAATTTAGCAGGTGAATTGATATGACAAAAAATATTTCACTTTTGGGTTCGACAGGTTCAATCGGAACTCAATCTCTTGATGTTGCAAGACTTCAGGGATATAACATAAAATGCCTGACAGCTAACTCACGTGTTGATGTTATCGAACAGCAAATCAGGGAGTTTAAGCCTGAACTTGTTTGTATGATGAACGAGGAGTCGGCAAAAGAGCTTAAATCAAAAATCGCAGACACCGACACAAAGGTTGTTTGCGGTATGGACGGTCTTATTGAATGTGCAACATATGACGGTGTTGATACCGTGCTTAATTCCGTTGTCGGTATGGTTGGACTTCAACCGACTTTGGAGGCTATCAAGGCAAAGAAAACCATTGCACTTGCAAACAAGGAAACACTTGTTGCAGGCGGTCATTTGGTGACTAATCTTGCAAAGGAAAACGGTGTTTCAATTCTTCCTGTTGACAGCGAACATTCAGCGATTTTCCAGGCTATGCAAGGTTCACCGAATAAAAAAGCAATCAAAAAGATTATACTCACGGCGTCGGGCGGACCGTTTTTCGGTAAAACTCTCAAAGAACTTGAAAATGTTACTCCTGCCGACGCACTCAAACACCCAAATTGGGATATGGGTGCAAAAATCACCATCGACAGTGCAACAATGATGAACAAGGGTCTTGAATTTATCGAGGCTAAGTGGCTTTTTGATATGCCGAATGAAGATATTGAAATTGTCGTTCACAGAGAATCGGTGGTTCATTCCGCCATTGTGTATCAAGACAATTCAATGATTGCTCAACTCGGCGTGCCTGATATGCGTATTCCTATTCAGTACGCACTCACATATCCTGAAAGAGTGGAAAGCCCTGTCGGCGAACTTTCGCTTGCGGATTATGGCAAACTCACATTCTTTGAGCCCGATTACGACACTTTCAAGTGCATTAATGTTTGCAAGGACGCAATCGAAAAAGGCGGACTTCATCCTGCCGCAGCAAACGGTGCAAACGAGGAAAGCGTAAAGCTTTTCTTAAACGGTAAAATTAAATTTACCGATATTGCATATCTTAATAACGAGGCTATGCTCAAGGCAGACAGCAAATCCGATTTTACTTTGGAGGATGTGCTTGAAGCCGACCGCAAGGCAAGAGATTATGTATTGGAGTGCGTGAAGTAATGTCACACATTTGGCAAACTGTTTATCCTATATTGATAGCAATTCTTTTCTTTGAACTCATCATTTTGGTGCACGAGGGAGGGCATTTCTTCGCTGCCAAACTGATGAAGGTCAAGGTTAATGAATTTTCAATCGGTATGGGACCGAAACTTTTTCAATTTCAAAAAGGCGACACCAAATTCACCCTCCGCCTGATTCTCTTTGGCGGCTATTGTGCCATGGAGGGCGAGGACAGCGAGAGCGACGACGAAAATTCTTTTGCCAATAAAAAGGTGATTCAGCGTGTGTTCGTTGTAGTCGCAGGCGCTGTGATGAATTTGATTTTGGGCGTGCTTATCATTCTCGGTATGGTGTGTTCGCAGGAACTTGTAGGCACTCCAGTTGTTGCCGATTTTGACAAAAACGCTGTGTCAAATGCTTATTTACAGCAGAATGACAGAATTTTAGCCATTGACGGTATGCGTGTTTACACAACAACCGACATCACCACAGGCTTTTCAAGAAGTGCTGACGGCGAGGTTGAGTTTTTGATTAAGCGTGACGGCAAAGCAAAAACCGTCAATGTAAAATTCAACACACAGAAAATTGACGGTAAAAATTATATCGATATGGATTTTTACCTCTACGGTGTTGAAAAAACCGTGCCGAATGTTTTGAGGGAAACGGGCAGGCAGTTTATGTCGTTTTGCAGAATGATTTTCCTATCCCTCCACGATTTGATTACAGGGAAATACGGCCTTTCTGATATGAGCGGACCTGTCGGTGCTGTGTCTGTTGTGTCGGGTGCTGTAAAAATGAGCCTGACCTCAACATTCAGGATTATGGCTTTGCTCACGATAAATATCGGACTTTTCAATCTGTTTCCGTTCCCGGCACTTGACGGATGGAGATTGTTCATCCTTCTTTATGAGGGAATATTCAAGAAAAAGCTTCCGCAAAAATTTGAGTGGATGATAAACGCAGTCGGTCTTGCAGTTTTGCTTGGACTGATGTGCCTTGTCACTTTTTCTGACATAACAAAATTGTTTTAACTTCACGGAGTGATGATTATGAGAACTTCTAAAAAAATAAAAGTAGGCAACACATTTCTTGGCGGCGACAGCCCTGTATTGGTGCAAAGTATGCTCAATGTTCCGTCAACAGATATTGACGGCTCTGTAAAGCAGGCAGTTGAGCTTGAAAAGGCAGGATGCCAAATCATCCGCTTTGCTATTCCGAATGAGGAGGCTCTTGCGCTTATTGAACCAATCAAAAATGCAACTACCGTTCCGCTTGTTGCCGATATTCATTTTGATTACAGACTTGCAATCGGTGCCGCCGAAAGAGGAATAGATAAGATTCGTATCAATCCGGGCAACATCGGCTCTGAGGACAGAGTAAAGGCTGTTGCCGATATATGCAAACAAAAGGGACTTCCTATCAGAATCGGTGTAAACAGCGGTTCGCTTGAAAAGCATATTCTTGAAAAATACGGCTCTCCGACTCCAGAAGCTATGGTGGAGTCCGCACTTTTTCACGCTTCACTTCTTGAAAAATTTGATTTTGATGACATCGTGATTTCAATCAAGTCGTCAAATGTAAACACTATGATTAAGGCTTATGAACTTGCCGCAGAAAAATGCGATTATCCTCTCCACCTCGGTGTAACAGAGGCTGGCACAGAGCGTATGGGCATCATCAAATCCGCTGTTGGTATCGGTTCACTTCTCACTCACGGAATCGGCGACACCATCCGTGTAAGCCTTACGGATGACCCTGTGAAAGAGGTTTATGCCGCACAGGATATTTTGAAAGCAATTGGTCTTAAAACCGATTGTCCGTATCTTGTTTCTTGCCCGACCTGCGGAAGAACAAGAATTGACCTTGTAGGTCTTGCAAAGCAGGTTGAGGAGCGTCTTCGTGATTGCAAAAAGCCGATTACCGTTGCTGTTATGGGCTGTATTGTTAACGGTCCGGGCGAAGCAAAAGAGGCAGACATCGGAGTTGCAGGCGGTGACGGTTGCGGACTCATTTTCAAAAAAGGCGAAATTCTCCGCAAAGTTCCTGAAAATGAATTATTAGACGAATTGATGAAAGAGATAGACAAACTATAATGGCGAAAATATACGATTACTTTTCTCAATATATTGACGGCGACGATTTGGCGGTTGTCGGCAGCGGCGAAATAACTCGCTTTGCCGTTTACCGTGAGGAGCGTAGGCTCATACTCGGTGTTTTTCTTGACAAAACCGTTGATTATTCAGTTATTGAGCGTATTCAAAAATCACTTGTAAAAAATCTTCAGCTTGAAAATGCTGAAATTAATATAAAATATCCAAGCAGTCTTTTCAGCACGGAAACCGTACCTGTTGTGCTTTCAAAAATCGGTGCACTCAATCCCGTTGTTAATGGATTTTTTGACAATGCCGATGCCGAAATCGAGGATAATATTCTCACCGTTTGCCTCAAAAACGGCGGAAAAGATTTGCTTGAAGCTCAAAATGTTAATAAAGACATTATTCGTGCCGTGTATGATATGTTTGGCGTTGACCTTGACGATGTTTCATTTTTAGAGGTTGAAACCTTTGATATGGAATCGGCTGTTCGCAAGGCAGCAGAAGCAAAGGCGGCAGAAAAGGCAAAAGAAGAAGCTGAAAAGGAAAAATATGTTCCTCACATTCAGCTTGGAGATTTGCCGCTTTATGCCGACACACGCAAGCAGATTATGGGAAGACCTATCAAGGATTTGCCAAAGCCAATCAAAGAGGTTATGCCTGATGACGGCTTTGTAACCGTTTGGGGCGATATTTTCAACCTTGATGTTCGTGACACAAAGCGTGGCGACTCCCGAATTTTAACTTTCTGTATCACAGACCAAACATCCTCCGTGTCGGTTAAAATCTTTGAAAAAAGGAATATAATTGACCCGATTATCAAAAATCTTGAGTCTGCCCAAACAATTATCATCAGCGGACTTTACAAACTCGATACATATATTAATGAATATATTATTATGCCGAATCATATCGAGTCAATCAAGAAAATTGAAAAGCAGGATAATGCCGAAGAAAAAAGAGTTGAACTCCATATGCACAGCTCTATGTCTGAAATGGACGGCATGACTCCTGTTTCAAAACTCGTTGAGCGTGCGGCAAAGTGGGGGCACAAGGCTGTTGCAATCACCGACCACGGTGTTGTTCAGGCTTTACCGGAAGCATACGCCACCGCAAAATCAAAGGGCATAAAACTTATTCTCGGTATGGAGGGATATTTGGTTGACGACACCCTTTATCCTGATTTTATGAATATGAAGCCGAGGGATTTCCAGCGTCACCACATTATTCTTCTTGTCAAGGCGGACAATTCTATGCCTATGCGACTTGACGAAAATTGGCGACCTGTTATGGACGAGCCGGAGGATGGAATCATTCACCGAGGCAGAAAAAATTTGTACGAGCTTATCTCAAGTTCAAATGTAAAGACCTTTAAAAAACGTCCGCTTATTCCGAAAACTATGCTTGCCGAAAAGCGAGAGGATATTTTGATTGGCTCTGCTTGTGAACAGGGCGAGATTATTCAGGCTATCCTCAGAGGAAAGTCGGATGATGAACTCTTGAAATTGGCGGAATTCTATGATTATTTGGAAATTCAGCCAAACGGAAACAATGAATTTATGCTCCGCACAAGCGACCAAGAGTACACAACGACTAAGAGGGGCGAGCAGAAATACAATCCTTATTGGCGAGTTAACACCGAAGAAGATTTGATTAATATCAACAAAAAGGTTATTGAACTTGCCGATAAACTCGGAAAGCTTGTTGTTGCAACGGGTGACGTTCATTTCCTTGACCCCGAAGATTCAAAGCTCCGTGCTATTGTTATGGCATCAAAGGGATTTGACGATGCCGACAATCAGGCACCGCTCTATTTCAAAACTACCGATGAAATGCTTGAGGACTTTGCTTGGGCAGGCGACAGAGCAAAGGAATTTGTTGTTGACAATCCAAACAAGATTGCCGATATGATTCAGGACAAACTTCCGCCTATTCCTCCGGGAACTTATCAGCCTTACATTGAGGGTGCTGATGATGAACTTACCGAAAAGTGCTGGACAACCGCAAAAGAACTTTACGGCGACCCTGTTCCCGAATATGTTGCTTCCCGCCTTGAAAGAGAACTTAATTCAATTATTTCTCACGGCTACGGCGTGCTTTATGTAATCGCAAAGCGTCTTGTTGAGGAAAGCGAAAGACGAGGATATTTGGTTGGTTCAAGAGGTTCTGTTGGTTCATCTCTTGCCGCCCACTTTGGCGGTATATCGGAGGTTAACCCTCTTGCACCTCACTATTATTGCAAAAAATGCAAGCATAGCGAGTTCTTCCTCAACGGTGAATACGGCTCGGGCTTTGACTTGCCAAAAAAGGACTGTCCTGTTTGCGGTGAACCGATGAAGCGTGACGGTCACGAAATTCCGTTTGAAACCTTCCTTGGCTTTGACGGTGACAAAGAGCCTGATATCGACCTTAACTTCTCAGGTGAGGTTCAAGGTCAAATTCATAGATTTACCGAAACTTTGTTCGGCAAGGAATATGTGTTCAAAGCCGGTACAATGTCCACTATTGCAGAAAAAACCGCATACGGATATGTTCTTAATTATTTCCGTGAGCGAGATAAATACACAGGTGAGCGTGTTGAAAAGGCAAAGGAAAATCTTGCCGAAAGTAACAGTATGCTCTCAACAATTCCGAGAGCCGAGGTTGAGCGACTTGCAACCCTCATTGACAAGGGCAAGATTACAAGAACAACAGGTCAGCACCCGGGCGGAATGGTTGTTGTGCCGGATAAGTACACGGTTGAGGATTTCACACCAATTCAGTATCCGTCAAATGATGAGAAAAAGGGTACATACACAACTCACTTCGACTTTAAGAATTCACTTCACGACACACTTTTAAAGCTTGACGAACTCGGACACGATAATCCGACACTTTATAAATACCTTGAAGATTCAACGGGTATTCCTGTTATGGATGTTGATTTGAGCGACCCGAAGCTGTATGAACTTATAACTTCTTGTGCACCGCTTGGCGTTTCACCTGAAGATATTGATAACCCTACCGGTACACTTGCTATTCCTGAAATGGGCACACCGTTTGTTGTCGGTATGCTCATGGAGGCTCAGCCAAAAACATTTGCCGACTTGCTCCAAATTTCAGGCTTGTCACACGGCACGGATGTTTGGCTCGGCAATGCACAAGAACTTATTGACAATGGCACTTGCACCATTTCAGAGGTTATCGGATGCCGTGACGATATTATGACTTATCTCATCCATAAACTTGAAGCGTACGAAAGAAAAACAGGCAAAGAAGCCCCTCTTACAAAAAAGGATTGCTTCAAAATTATGGAATACACTCGTAAGGGTAAAGCACCAAAAGAGCTTCCGCCTTATGAGGAGGGAATGAAAACCATCGGCGTTGAGCAGTGGTATATTGATTCCTGCTATAAAATCAAATATATGTTCCCTAAGGCTCACGCTGCGGCTTATGTTATTGCCGCACTTCGTATTGCGTGGTATAAGATTTATTATCCCGTTCAATTTTACAGTGCGTTCTTCACCGTTCGTGGCGGTGCAATTGATGCCGTTGCGGCTGTTCAAGGCAAGGACGCCGTAAAACGAAAGATGAATGAAATCAAGTTAAAGGGCAATGAGGCAACCGCCAAAGAGGAATCTCAATATGTTGTTTTGCAGATTGTAATTGAGATGCTTGCCCGTGGTTATGAATTCTTGCCGGTTGACCTTAATAAATCCGATTGGCGAGTTTATAAAATCGAGGACGGAAAAATTCGACTTCCGTTTTCTGCTATTGACGGCATCGGAGAAACTGCGGCACAGGCTATTGCCGACGCTGTTCAACGAAATCCTGACGGCTTCGTTGCTTCCGATGACCTTGCAAATGAGCCGGGTGTCGGCAAATCGGTTGTTGATGCACTTCGTGCGGCAGGTGCTCTCGGTGATTTGCCCGAAACAACACAGATTTCTTTGTTCTGATTTTTACTTGACAAGTGTGCTTTATTATGTTAGCATATTAGCGTACTAAAGTGAACTATAGGAAAGGACGGTATTTCCACGGAAATATCACACATTATTATGAAAAGATACTCAAAGATTACTCCGCAGGGCAGCCGAGATTATCTGTTTGAGGAGTGCGACGACAGAAGACGGGTCGAACACGAACTTTCTGTTTTGTTCAAGGAAAATAATTACAGAAAGGTAATTACTCCCGCTATTGAATACTTCGATGTTTTTAAAAGCGACAATGTCGGCATTGAATCGGAGATGATGTTCAAAATGTCTGATTCAAAGGGCAGAACAACCGTTCTTCGCCCCGACAACACTATGCCTATTGCCCGTATGGTCGCAACACGGTTGCACGATGAGGAGCTTCCTGTCAGGTTGTATTACAGTCAGCCTGTTTTCGTCAGGGCAAAGGATTTGGCAGGCAGACCGAGTGAGATTGCTCAAAGCGGTGTTGAACTCATCGGTGACGGCTCTTTTGATGCGGATATAGAGATTGTCAAAATGGCGGTTGAAAGCCTGAAAAAATGCAACCTCAATTCATTTAAACTTGAACTCGGCAATGCGGCGTTTTTCAATGTCGTTCTCGGCAAAATGAATATTTCGCCAAATGACAGAGCGGATGTTGTCAACTTTATCGAGTCAAAGAACTATGCGGCTCTCGGTGATTTGCTCGATAAAATCGGTGACACCGCCGAAACAAGAGTAATCCGCAGATTGCCTCGTCTTTTTGGCGATGCATCTGTTATTGATGAAGCAAAAAAACTATATTCCGATTCTGCATTTCAACAGGCTTTGTTGTATCTTCAAACTGTTTACAACAGGCTATGTGATGAGGGATTGAAAGATTACATCATTCTCGACCTCGGTCTTGTAAATCGTTCAAATTATTATACGGGAATTATATTTCACGGCTACGCCGAAGGTTCGGGCATTTCAGTTCTTTCAGGCGGTAGATATGACAATCTTCTCGGCGAATTCGGTATGCCTGCTCCGGCTATCGGCTTTGCTGTTGAGGTGACTGCTTTGTGCGAGGCTATGCACGAGGTTATCAATGTTGAACGACCTATCCGTATTGCTCTCACAAAAGGCAGATTGGAGCGAAAAACCGTTGAACTGTTCAAGACTATGGGACTTGACACAAAGGAACTTGAAAATAAGGGCAGACGGCTTATTCTCCCTGTGGATAAATACGAAACCGTGCTGTCAAAAGCACCAGATGTAATCACTTATGTTGAGCACGGCGTGTGTGACATCGGCATTGTCGGCAAGGATACAATCGTTGAGCACGGCTCATCTTTTTATGAGGTTATTGATTTGAACATCGGCAAATGCAAATTTGCCCTTGCTTGCCCAAAGGGGACAGATTTCTTTTCGGGTTATAAGCGAAAAACCGTTGCATCAAAATATCCAAAGGTTGCAAAGGAATTCTTTGAATCAAAGGGTATGGATGTTGAGGTTATCAAGATTGAGGGCAGCGTTGAACTTGCTCCGCTTTTGGGGCTTGCAGACGGCATTGTTGATATTGTTGAAACAGGCTCAACTTTGAAAGAAAACGGTCTTGAGGTTGTTGAGGATATTTTCCCGATTTCCGCAAGAGTGATTGTAAATATGGCTTCAATGAAGCTTCGCAAGACTGAAATAGAAGAATTTTTGAACGATTTGGAACTTGCGTCCCGTGTTTGATAGGAGAAAAAGATGAAAATTACAAAGGCAAACGGCAAGGCAGAATATGCCGTTATGGAAAATCTGAAAAAAAGAATTGACGAAACTGACGAAAAAATCGTTGCTATCGTTTCAAATATTATAAATGAGGTTAAGGAGAACGGTGATGACGCCGTTCGAGAATTCACGGTTCGTTTTGACGGCGGTGTTCCTAAAAAGACTGTTATAGAAAAAGATGAACTTCAGGAATACCTCAATATGGTAGATGATGACTTCAAGTCTGCCATAATCAAAGCAAAGGATAATATTTATGATTTCCATCTCCGTCAGGCTCAACAGTCTTGGATGACCACCAAGGACAGCGGAGTTATTATGGGACAGAGAGTTCGTGGACTTCACAGAGTCGGCATCTATGTTCCCGGCGGCACAGCGGCTTATCCGTCATCTGTTCTGATGAATGCAGTGCCTGCCAAAATTGCAGGAGTAAAGGAAATTATTATGGTAACTCCTCCTGCAACCGACGGAAATCCCGACCCTAATATTATGGCTGCCGCTGCTGTTGCAGGGGTAGACAGAGTATTCCTTGTCGGCGGTGCACAGGCTGTTGCCGCACTTGCTTACGGAACGGAAAAAATCCCAAAGGTAGACAAGATTGTCGGACCCGGTAATATTTTTGTTGCAACCGCAAAAAGACTTCTTTACGGTGTGGTTGACATTGATATGGTTGCAGGACCGAGCGAAATTCTTATTGTTGCCGATAAGACGGCGGATCCTGCTTTTTTGGCTGCCGACCTTATGTCACAGGCAGAACACGACAAAATGGCTTCTGCAATTTTGCTCACCACTTCAATTGATTTGGCGAGAGCAACCGTTCACGAGATTGAAAAGCAGGTCAAAGACCTTGAGCGTCAGGAAATCATCCGTGAAAGCCTTGAAAATTACGGCGAAATCATTGTTTGTGACGATGTTATGCAGGCAATCGACTTTGCAAACGAGCTTGCTCCCGAACATCTTGAACTTTGCGTAACCGAACCGCTTAAATATATCGGCAAGGTTGACAATGCCGGTTCGGTGTTCCTCGGCAATTTCTCACCTGAACCGCTCGGTGATTATTTTGCAGGTCCAAACCATGTTTTGCCGACTTCGGGCACTGCAAGATTTTTCTCACCTTTGGGTGTAGACAGTTTTGTAAAGAAGTCGTCATTCATCTATTACACCCCTGCCGAGCTTCACGAGGCAAAGGACGATATTATCAAATTGGCTGAAACAGAGGGGCTTACGGCTCACGCAAATTCAATCAAAGTTCGATTTGAATAATTAACTTTTTTGTACATAAACGATTTTTTAGATAATTAAAAGGATAAAATTATGCGCACAGCATCAGTAGAAAGAAACACAAAAGAAACACAGATTAAGGCGGAACTGAACCTTGACGGCGGAGAGGTTTGCATCTCAACGGGCATCGGCTTTTTTGACCATATGCTCACAGCTTTTGCCGTTCACGGCGGATTCGGATTGAAACTTACGGTAAACGGTGACCTCGTTGTAGACACTCACCACACCGTTGAGGATACGGGCATCGTGCTTGGTATGGCGTTCAAGCAGGCGCTTGGCGATATGAGCGGAATTGAACGCTACGGCTCGTTTTTCATTCCTATGGACGAAAGTCTTGCACAGGTGTCGCTTGATATTTCAAACCGTCCGTTTTTGGTGTTCAATGCAGATTTTAAGCAGGAGAACTGCGGTGATTACGAAACCTGCGTAACAGAGGAGTTCTGGCGTGCTTTTGCCGTAAACGGCGGTATCACACTTCATATCAATGTGCTTTACGGCTCAAATGCTCACCACGAGATTGAAGCGATTTTCAAGGCAGTTGCTCACGCAATGAAAATTGCCGTTTCAAAAAATGTTGACGGCTCTGTTTTGTCAACAAAAGGAGTGCTTTAATGATTATTTTTCCCGCTATTGATATTATAGACGGCAAGCCTGTAAGACTGTTCAAGGGCGATTTTGCAACAGCCGAGCAGGTTGCGGATGACGTGCTTGAAACCGCAAACGGCTTTGTTCAGGCAGGTGCAAAATGGGTGCATATGGTTGACCTTGACGGCTCACTAAAAAAAGAAAGGGTCAACTCTCAAACCTTTGTTGATGTTGCCGCTCAAACTCCGCTCAAGGTAGAAATCGGCGGTGGTATTCGCACAATGGCAGACATTGATTTTTATGCGAACAACGGCATTTCAAGAGTGATTTTAGGCTCTGTTGCCCTCAAAAATCCTGATTTGGTGGAACAGGCGGTTAAGGAATTTGGCGAACTTATCGCAGTCGGAATCGATGCAAAAAACGGCTTTGTCGCAACTGAGGGTTGGACGGAAGGTTCGGACACTCATTACATCGACCTTGCAAAGCAGATGGAGGCAATGGGCGTTAAGACCATTATTTATACCGACATTTCAAAGGACGGTACGCTCAGCGGACCGAATGTTGAACAGCTTACAGCACTCAACGAAGCGGTTTCTTGCGATATAACAGCTTCGGGCGGTGTCACAAATATTGATGATATTGTGGCTTTGAGGGATAAAAATCTCTATGGTGCGATTTGCGGAAAATCGATTTATAAAGGCACTTTGGATTTAAGACAGGCTGTGGAGGTTTGCAAATGATGGATTTGGACAAGTATTTTAAAAAGAGCGAGCTTATTCCTGCAATTGTTCAAGAGGAGTCAACGGGCGAGGTGCTTATGCTGGCTTATATGAACAAGGAATCTCTGCAAAAAACTATTGAAACAGGTTACACTTGGTTTTGGTCAAGAAGCAGACAGAAACTTTGGAACAAGGGCGCAACATCGGGACATTTGCAAAAAATCACCGATATAAAAGGCGATTGCGATGATGACACTTTGCTCATCAAAGTTGTGCAAACAGGCGCTGCTTGCCACACGGGAAATCACTCGTGCTTTTTTAACAATATAGATTTTAACAAAGCGGATTGACAGGAGAAAATATGGACTATATCAGAAACGATTACGAAACAATCCTTGCAAGAAAAGATGCAAAAGAGGAAGGCTCTTACACTTGCTATCTTTTTGAACAGGGACTTGATAAGATTTTGAAAAAAGTCGGCGAGGAAAGCACAGAAATGGTTATCGCCGCAAAAAACGGAGTTAAGGAAGAAACAGTCGGCGAGATTTGCGACCTTATTTATCACACACTTGTTATGATGGTGAATGAGGGAATCAGCGTTGAAGACGTCGAGGCTGTTCTTCAAAAGCGTGCTGAAAAAGCGGGCAATTTAAAGAAATTTCATAAGGTAGACAAGAATTCATAATGGCGATTAAAAGATGGGTAATCAGACAGGCTGACAAGGAGCGTGCCTCCCAAATCAGCGAAAAATTTAATATTGACCCATTTGTTGCATTTTTGATGGTATCAAGGGGAATTGTTGACGACTTGGATGTTGTCAACTTTATGGCAGACGAATTTATGCTGTCATCTCCGTTTGATATGGCAGATATGGACGAGGCTGTTTTCACCGTGAGTGAAGCGATAGAAAACGGCGACAAAATCTGTGTTTACGGCGACTACGATTGCGACGGTGTTACATCCACAACTTTGCTTGTGGATTTTCTGCGTAATAAAGGGGCGGATGTTTGCTACTATATTCCGAGCCGTGACAAAGAGGGTTACGGTTTGAATATGTCTGCAATCGACACTATCGACTCTTGGGGCGTAAACTTGATTATAACCGTTGACAACGGAATCAGCGCATTTGACGAGGCGGAGCATATTTATGAACTCGGTATGTCACTTGTGATAACCGACCACCATCAACTTTCGGACGGCAGGCTTCCTGTTGCGGAGGCTGTTGTCAATCCTCACAGAGAGGAAAACACGATGGATTTCCGTGATTTTTGCGGAGTCGGTGTTGCGTTCAAACTTGCTGTTGCAATGGACGAGGATAACATTGAGGAAATTGTTGAAAACTATATTGACCTTGTTGCAATCGGCACAATAGCCGATGTTATGCCTTTAAAAGAGGAAAACAGAGCGTTTGTCCGTCGAGGAATTCAAAAGTTGAACACCAATCCTCGCAAGTCGCTTGCACCGCTTATCGGTAGAAATTCAAATGCTCTCACTTCGCAGGATATAGCGTTTCAGATTTGTCCGAGAATTAACGCAATGGGCAGAATGGGTGACGCAAAAAGAGCGGTTGATTTTCTTCTTTGCGATAATGCACAGGAGGCTGTTTCCGCTTGCAATAGCCTTGACGAAGAAAATGCAAATCGTCAAAAAATCGAGCAAGAGATTATTGATGATGTAAAATTGCAGATTAAAAAGAATCCACGGCTTGTGTCATCTCCTGTTATTGTTGTGGCAGGAAAAGGATATCACCACGGAGTAATCGGCATTGTGGCGGCTCACATTTTGGAGCAATACGGCAAGCCGACATTCATTGTCGGTATTGATGAAAACGGCGTTGCACGAGGCTCTGCAAGAAGTGTTGAGGGTTTCAATATTTTTGAGGCATTGTCTGCGTGCAGTGATGATTTGGTTCAGTTCGGCGGTCATCCTATGGCGGCAGGTATCACCCTCAATGAGGATATGATAGAAAAGTTTTCGGCTGATATAAACGAGTTTGCAATAAAAAATTATCCTGTTATGCCACAGGGTGAACTCACTCTTGATTTCAAGCTTGCACCGTCATATCTCAATGTTGACCTTGTTGACTCTCTGTCGGTGCTTGAACCTTACGGCACCGGCAATCCGCAGGCAGTTTTCGGAATATACAAATTGAAACTTTTGAGCGTTACTCCGCTCAGCGAGGGCAAGCATATTCGCCTTGATTTGCAGAAAAAAGATACAAAAATCCGTGTTGTCAAGTTTTCAACACCGTATAGTGAATTTCCGTATAAATCGGGCGATGAACTGAATTTGGCTGTCAAGGTGAGCAAAAACGCTTATAACGGCAAAATGTATTTGTCTGTGCAGGCGGTTGACATCCGTCTTTCGTCATTTGATGAGGAAAAGTATTTTGCCGAAAAATCGCTGTATGATTTGTACAGATACATGGGCAGGGTGGACAAATCTCTTTATCCCACAAGAGAAGAATGTGCCCTTGTCTATAAGTATTTGAAGAAAAATAACGGCTACCCTTATTCGCTTGAAAGTCTGTATTTCAGGCTTCAGGACAAAGTGACCTATGGCAAACTTATGTTTGCAATCAAGGCATTTTCGCAGGGTGGGTTGATAAATTATAAAAAAGGAATAACCCTTAATATTGTTAAAGAAAAAGTAAATCTTGAAGAAACTCCGATTCTTAAAGCTTTGAAGGGAAGATTGAACATTGAGTGAAGAAGTAAAAACAACACAAGATAAAAAAGAAGAAATAAAATTAGAGGATTATGACGATAAGTTTGACGAGTTCTTTGAGGAAGTAAAAAAGAATCCGAATTATAACAGCGAGCTTATCTTAAAGGCTTACAAGTTGGCATATGAAGCGCATAAAAATCAGCGTCGCCGTTCGGGCGAACCGTATATTATGCACCCTGTTGCCGTTGCAAAAATTCTCTTTGATTACGGAATGGACAACGAGTGCATCATCGGTGCGCTTCTTCACGACGTTGTTGAGGACACAACATATGACCTTCCGTTTATTCGTGAAACTTTCGGCGAGGATGTTGCCGTCCTTGTTGACGGTGTAACAAAACTCGGTAAAATTCCGCTTTCTACCAAGGAGGAAGTGCAGGCAGAGAATATCCGCAAGATGTTCATTGCGATGAATCAGGATGTTCGAGTTATCATTATCAAGCTTGCCGACCGACTTCATAATATGCGCACTCTTCAGCATATGCCTCCTTATAAGCAAAGAGAAAAATCACTTGAAACTCTCGAGATTTATGCTCCGATTGCTCACCGTCTCGGTATCCGTGCGGTTAAAGAAGAACTTGAGGATTTGGCAATTCGCTACCTCGACCCTTATGCTTATAAGGAAATCGAGAACTCTCTTTCTATGAAGCAGAATGAGGGCAAGGAATTTCTTGAGGAAATCAAGGCTCAAATCAAGAAAAAAATTGAGCCGATTATGCCGGGTGCTCAAATTACATCAAGAGTAAAATCCGTTCACGGTATTTTCCGTAAACTTTATATTAAGGGTAAAACTTTTGATGAAATTTATGATATTTATGCTGTTCGTATTATTGTGGATTCTATGATTGATTGCTATAACGCTCTCGGTATAGTTCACGATATGTTCACTCCGCTTCCGGGAAGATTTAAGGATTATATCTCAACCCCTAAGCCTAATATGTATCAGTCGCTTCACACCACCGTTCTCAGCAAAAAAGGTATTCCTTTTGAAATTCAAATTCGTACTTGGGAAATGCACCGCACTGCTGAATACGGTATCGCAGCTCACTGGAAATACAAAATCGGTAAGGGCGGAGAGGATAATTTTGACACCTCGCTTCAATGGATTCATCAGGTGCTTGAAAATGGCGACTCTGCCGACAATGCCGAAGATATGGTTATGTCAATAAAGGGCGACCTTTCTATTGACGAAATCTATGTTTTCACTCCGAGAGGCGATGTAAAGTCGCTTCCAAAAGGCTCAACTGTTATCGACTTTGCTTATGCAATTCACTCGGCGGTCGGCAACAAAATGGTCGGCGCAAAGGTTGACGGTAGAATTGTGCCGCTTGATACCATAGTTCGCACAGGTCAGGTTGTTGAGATTATCACTTCAAAACAACCGGGTAAAGGTCCGTCAAGAGATTGGCTAAAGATTGTAAAAACGGGTGAGGCTCGCTCAAAAATCCGTGCTTGGTTCAAAAAAGAAAAACGAGATGAAAATATTGTTCAGGGTAAACAGGATTTAGACCACGAATTCAAAAAGAATTATATTCGTTTTGAGGGCGACAAGTACGAAGAGTTCGTCAAGAAAATTTCGGAGCGTCAGCATTTTGACTGCGTAGAGGATTTCTATGCCGCAATAGGTTACGGCGGTGTGCAGATTACCCGTCTTATGCCGGGCATTAAGGATGAATATAACCGTAATTGGAAAGAAAAAGCTCCTGCTCCTGCACAAACAACCAATACAGTATCTAAGGTTAACCGTGAGCCGAAGTCATCGGGCGGTGTTGTTGTTGAGGGTATCGACAACTGCCTTATCAATATGGCGAAGTGTTGCAATCCGCTTCCGGGTGAGGAAATCATCGGCTTTATTACAAGAGGTCACGGCTTAACAATTCATTGCAGAAACTGTAAAAATGTGCCTGTCGATTTGGAAAACTGTGCCGAGCCTGAACGCTGGATAAAAGCTCATTGGGACAGCAACATCAAGGTTGAAGCTCGCAGTTCTCTCAACATTTATGCTATCGACCGTGACGGAATGGTGCTTGATATAACAACCACAATAGCAAGTGCCCATGTCAAGATGAACGCAATCAACGCCCGTCCTATCAATGACGGCAATTGCCTTACGTCGATAACAATTACAGTAAATAATAAGGAACATCTTGACGCAGTTATCAGGCTTCTTAACAAGATAGACGGTGTTTATCTTATTGAGAGAAGCGACCAGTAAAATATAATTTCGGAGAAAAATATGAAAGCAGTAATTCAACGAGTAAAATATGCAAGTGTAAAAATTGACGGAGAAACTGTCGGAGCGTGCAACCAAGGTTTTATGATTTTGTTGGGCGTACAGCAGGGTGACACAGAGGAGAACGCAGAAAAACTCCTAAAAAAAGTGCCGGTTCTTCGTATTTTTGAAGATGAAAACGGCAAAATGAATAAAAGCCTCCTCGATGTAAACGGCGAGGCACTTGTTGTGTCGCAGTTCACGCTTCTTGCCGATTGTTCACACGGCAGACGACCGTCTTTTATCAATTCCGCTCCGCCTGATATTGCGAATGCTCTGTACGAATATTTTGTTCAGGGAATGAAAGACGCAGGCGTTTCAAGAGTGGAAACAGGTGAGTTCGGCGCAGATATGGCGGTTGAACTTCTCAATGACGGTCCTGTCACTATTCTTCTTGATTCAAAGGAGCTTCATTAATGAAAGTTATCAGCGAAAAATTCGGCTCAATGGATAATAATTGCAGTCTGATTATTGATGAAAAAACAAATCAATCCGCTTTGGTGGATTGCAACGAATTCAGTCAAAAAATGATTGATATGATCGGTGATACCGACCTTAAATATATACTTTTGACCCACGGCCATTTTGACCATATAATCGGTGCAAGGGACACAAAGGCTAAGTACGGCGCAAAGGTCGTCATCAGCAGCGAGGATGAGCCTATGCTCTCATCTTCAAAGCTTTCTCTTGCGGCGTTTTGCAATGCTCCTCAAAATGATGTTGAGGCTGATATTATTGTTTCTGACGGTGACGAAATCACCCTTGGCGACACCGTGATAAAAGTTATGTCAACTCCGGGGCACACTTTGGGCAGCGTTTGCTATATTGCAGAAAACTGCATTTTTTCGGGAGATACTTTGTTTTATTGCTCCTGCGGAAGAACGGATTTTCCGTCAGGCTCTCCCGAACAAATGATGTCGTCACTCCAAAAGTTAAAGGCTCTTGACGGCGACTACAAAGTGTATACGGGCCATAACAACCTTACCACACTTGATTTTGAACGAAAAAACAATCCGTATATGAAATGATTTTATGATAATTAAGAATATAAACCACAACGCATCCTATCACACAGAAAAAATCGCAGTTATGTTTTTCCCTTTGGAAAAGCTGAAGTTTGACGGCGACGATAATGTTGTGATAGAAACCAAAAAAGAAAATAATCTCCTTTCGGTCAGAGTAAAAGCCTACTCACGGTTGCTCGAAAAAACATATGAGCTCAAAGAAAATGACGATGTAACTCATTCGTTGTCAATCTTGCTCTATGATACTTTGAGCGAACTCACAGGCTACACACTCCCTTGGGGAATACTTTACGGAGTCCGTCCTGCAAGGCTTATGCACTCAACTGTTGAAAAAATGGGTGTTGACAATGCGGTCAAAAAGTTCCTGTCCGACAAGGTGGAACAGAAGAAAATTGACCTTGCTCTGTCTGTTATGAAACGGGAAAATAAGATAATCGCACTATCTCGTGACAATTCGTTTTCGCTTTATGTGTCAATCCCGTTTTGTCCGAGCAGATGTTCCTATTGTTCGTTTGTGTCACACAGCATTGTAAATGCAAAGGACTTGATTGCTCCGTATGTTGAACTGCTTTGTAAGGAACTTGTGCATATCGGCAAAATTGCAAACGACCTCGGATTGAGGCTTGAGTCAATCTATTTTGGCGGCGGAACTCCCACAACTCTTTCTGCCGAACAACTCGATATGCTTCTTTCAACAATTGAGGGCAATTTTGATTTGTCAACTTTGAGGGAATACACGGTTGAAGCAGGCAGACCCGACACCGTGACAGAGGCAAAACTCAACGCTCTTATGTCGCACCATGTGTCAAGAATAAGCATAAATCCGCAAACTTGCAATGATGATGTGCTAAACGCAATCGGCAGACGGCACACTTCTTCCCAAACGGTAGGAGCCTACGAACTTGCACGCAAGATTGGGTTTGATAATATCAATATGGACTTCATCGCAGGGCTTAATACCGACACTCCGGAGAGTTTCAAACGAAGCATTGACACAGCCGTGTCGCTTGCTCCCGAAAGTATCACGGTGCACAATTTGGCGCTGAAATCCGCCGCTTTCCTGTGTACCGAAAATGAATTTTTCGATTTGACCGAGCGTAGCAACGCTTCAAAAATGGTGGATTATTCATACAAAACTATGATTGAAAACGGCTATAATCCGTACTATATGTACCGTCAAAGCAAGTCACTCGGCAACCTTGAAAATGTCGGTTATGCAAAAGACGGCTTTGATTGTTTATATAATGTCTTTATGATGGACGAAACGCATACGGTGCTTGCCGCAGGTGCAGGAGCGGTCACAAAACTCAAAAATCCGCAAACTGCTCATATTGAAAGAATATATAATTATAAGTATCCGTATGAGTACCTCAACAATTTTGAAGAGGTTTTATCACGCAAAAAAGGTATAATTGATTTTTATAGTGAATAAATTTGTATAGATACACTTATGACAGTATGTACAAATTTCACTAATAATCACATTTGGTATTGCATTAAATTACATATTGTAATATAATGATATCAAAGAGGTGTAGTTATGCGAAATTTTAACGATGTATTGAATTCTGTTGACGAAGCTATCAATAACGCAAAAAAGAATGGTTCTATTGACGAAGTCATCAACAAAACAAAGGAATATGCCAAAAAGAGTGCACAGGCAATAGAAATTTCCCGTAAAAGAATAGAACTTCTTGATACAAAGACCAAGCTTGCCAAAGCATACGAAAAATACGGCAAACTTCAGTTTGCTGTTTATGACGGCGGTGAAGTCAGTCAGGATGACCTTGAGGCAACATGCGAAGAAATCATTATGCTCAAAAGTCAGTCGGAGTTTTTAGAGGCTGAGATTGAAGCGTTTAAGGAAGCGGTTGCGGCTCAGGTTGATGCCAAGGTTAATCCGAAAAAAGACGAAGATGTTGTTGTTGACGACATCAATGTAGAAGTTGTTGATTCCGAATCCGAATAATATACAAATATTTTAGACGGTGTATTTGCACCGTCTTTTTTTGTTGGTGATTTTGTGTCCTTAAAGAGTAAATATCTTTCATCGGCTTTTGTTTTGCTTGTGTCCACGGTGATTGTCAAGGTTATCGGAGCGGTGTATAAAATTCCGTTGACCGCATATATCGGCGGAGTCGGCAGGGGATATTTTGCCTATGCCTATAATCTTTGTTTGCCTGTTCACGCAATTACTATGGGTGCGTTCCCGATTGCATTGTCAAAACTTGTCAGCACCTACAATTCAAAGGGCGACACTCAAATGGTGTTGTCGCTTAAAAAAGGTTCACTCGGCTTGTTTACCGTTGTCGGTGCTGTCGGTATGCTTGTTTTGATTTGTGTCGCAAAGCCTTATTCCGATTTGATTGCTCATTCACCAAAGGCACTTTACACCGCCCTTGTGCTCGCACCGTCTGTGCTGTTTTCCTGTATGGGTGCGTCTTATCGAGGATATTTTGAGGGCTTTTTGAATATGCTACCGACTGCTGTCAGTCAAACGGTTGACGCACTTTTCAAAATGATTTTCGGTTTGCTGTTTGCAAAGTATTCAATGGCATATCTTTTTAAGGAGTATTTGCTGTCGGGCAAGGTGCTTGGAGAATTTGTGATAAATGACGAGGTAGCTTTGTCGCTGATTTATCCTTACACATCGGCGTTTGCAATGCTCGGTGCAACCTTGGGCGCTTTTGTCAGCCTGTGCTTTTTGTGTGTCTATTCAAAAATAAACAGCCCGAAAATTGCCACTCCGCTTGAAACTAAAACTGCAACTAAGGAACTTTTGATGTTCTCATTTCCGATTATGGTCAGCACGGGCGTGCAAAGTGTCTTTCAATTTTTGGACACCGCATCAATTCAAATTGCCATTGGAAAAATTGATTTAATTGCGTTGAAAAATATGTTTTCTCAGTCGTTGAATATAGTCAGCATTTCGGATGCAGATTTGCCTACTTATGTATATGGTGTGTTTTCCGCATCACTTGATTTCAAAAACTTAGTACCGGGTGTGACTATGGCTCTCGGTGTTTCTGCCGTTCCGGCAATCAGCAGAGCCTTTGAGCAGGGAAGCGGTCAACGATTGTCGGCGTTGGTGAATTCTATATACAAATACACCTCCTTGCTGTCGCTTCTCGGCGGTGCTGTGCTTTATCTTTGCAGCGAGGAAATCCTAACACTTTTTTACGGCAAAAACTCGTATGACATTGTTGTTTCGTCAGTCAATTTGGTCAAGTATTTTGCACTTACGGTTGTGCTTTATTCGCTTGCGGGCACAGCGGTTTTTGCCGTTCAGGCTATCGGATGTGCAAAAAAATCAATTGCGCCTTATATTGTTTCGGGTGTTGTCAGGTTGGTACTAAACTTTCTGTTGGTGTCCAACGAACGCCTTGTTTTGTACGGTGCGGTAGTTTCGGGTGCGGTCGGATATGCGGTGATTACCGTTTGGAATACAGTTGTTTTATGTAAAAAAGCGAAAATTAAATTTGACTTTTTGAGGTCAATGATTTTCCCGACGGGAATTTTTTCCTTCACTCTATACTTAAGCAACTTACTTTTTGGTCAAATATCCCTGCCATCTTCGATAATTGCCGTGATAATAATTAAATGTGTGATTTATGTCGTTTTATTCTGTATTTTGTGTTTTTTGTGCGGTATGCTGAATTTTAGAGAGTTTTTTTGTTATCTTGTTTCTAAAAAAATTAGTCTAAAACCTTGAAAAACCCGCATAAATAGTGTATATTACTAAAAGACACATAACGAGGAAATGACTTATGGCAGAAGAATTTGTATTGAAAGATAAATATAATATGGATGACTTTGTTGCCATTATCAAAGTTCTTCGTGCACCGGGCGGTTGCCCTTGGGACAGAGAACAAACTCACGAATCTATAAAAAAGAATTTTATAGAAGAAACCTATGAGGTTGTTGAAGCAATCAATAAGCAAAGCCCCGATATGCTTCGTGAAGAACTTGGGGATGTTCTTTTGCAGATTGTGCTTCATACCGAGATGGAAAGTGAAAAAGGCAATTTCACTTTTGATGATGTTGCAAATGACATTGTGCAAAAACTTGTTGTTCGTCATCCTCATGTTTTCGGTGAGGTTGTTGCAAACAATACTGCCGAGGCACTCAATAGTTGGGATGCCGTAAAACTCAAAACTAAGGGACAAAAAAATCAAACAGAGTCTATGCTCAGCGTGCCTCGTGAACTTCCTGCACTTATGCGTGCACAGAAAATTCAGCACAAGGCGGCAAAGATTGGCTTTGATTGGGACGATGTCGGCGGTGCGGTCGATAAACTCTATGAAGAGATTGATGAGTTAAAAACAGCAATGGAACAAGGCAAAAGGCTTGATATTGAGGATGAATTCGGAGATGTTCTTTTTTCCTGCGTAAATATTGCTCGATTTATTGACGTAGACAGCGAGGAGGCACTTACCGCAGCTTCTGACAAGTTTATGTCACGCTTTTCACTGGTTGAGCAAATGGCAAGTGAACAAGGAATAGATATGAAATGTTCATCAATAGAAGAACTTGAAAGGCTTTGGGACAAGGCTAAGAAAATAAAAAATTCCGAGAAATCGGTAATGGAGGATTAATTATGAATAAAACTGAATTGGTTGCAGCTGTAGCTGCAAAGGCAGAATTATCAAAGAAAGACGCAGAAGCAGCAGTAGCAGCAACATTTGATGCTATCACAGCAGCTCTTGCAGAGGGCGACAAGGTTGCTCTTGTTGGCTTCGGCACATTTGCAGTTAAGGAAAGAGCAGCTCGCACAGGTCTTAACCCTCAGACAAAGGCTAAGATTGAAATCCCTGCATCAAAGGCTCCAAGCTTCAAGGCAGGCAAGGCACTTAAGGACGCTGTTAACGCTTAATTATTTGCAATAAAATTCAAGGTGTCTTTCGGGACACCTTGTTTTATTTAAAGGAGTATTTTATGCGACTTGATAAATATTTAAAGGTATCTCGCATCATAAAACGCCGAACTGTTGCCAATGAGGCTTGCGATGCAGGCAGAGTTGAGGTCAACGGAAAGGTGGCAAGAGCATCGTATGATGTCAAGATCGGCGATGTCATAAAAGTGTCGCTCGGCTCGAATGAGCGTGAGTATGAAGTGCTTGAGGTTCTTGAGCACGCACTGAAGGAAGATGCCGCAAAAATGTATAAATCATTGTAATTTTTAGAGTGCAGAAGTTCAATCTGTACTCTATTTTTTTATCAAATTTGAATATTGTTTAATGCACAGATTATGTTATGATGTAATTGTTCGAACAAATATAATATTTTCGAGGTAATTATTATGAGCAACAGATATGAATTGAACAAGAATCTTGCACAAATGCTTAAGGGCGGTGTAATTATGGATGTTACAACACCTGAACAGGCAAAAATTGCGGAAGAAGCCGGCGCTTGTGCGGTTATGGCACTTGAGAGAATTCCTGCCGATATTCGTGCCGCAGGCGGTGTTTCAAGAATGAGCGACCCAAAGATGATTAAGGGTATTCAGGAGGCTGTGTCAATTCCGGTTATGGCAAAGTGCCGTATCGGTCATATTGCGGAAGCACAGATTTTGCAGGCAATTGAGATAGATTATATTGATGAAAGCGAGGTTTTGTCACCTGCCGATGACCTTTATCACATTGACAAAACCGAGTTTGATGTTCCTTTTGTTTGCGGTGCGAGAGATTTGGGCGAGGCACTTCGCAGAATTGCAGAGGGTGCTTCGATGATTAGAACAAAGGGCGAGCCGGGCACAGGAGATGTTGTTCAGGCTGTCAGACATATGAGAAAGATTAATGCCGAAATGCGCCGTGTTCAGTCGCTTCGCAAGGATGAACTTTTTGAGGCAGCAAAGGAATACAGAGTGCCTGTTGAACTTATCAATTATGTTCACGAAAACGGCAAACTTCCTGTTGTAAACTTCGCCGCAGGCGGTGTTGCAACTCCTGCCGATGCCGCACTTATGATGCAACTCGGTGCAGAGGGCGTTTTTGTCGGTTCGGGAATTTTCAAATCAGGCAAGCCTGCAAAGAGAGCAGCCGCAATCGTAAAGGCTGTTACTAACTATAACGACCCTCAAATCCTTGCTCAACTCAGCGAAAATTTGGGCGGAGCAATGGTCGGAATTAACGAAAACGAGATAAAAATCATTATGGAGGAAAGAGGACAGTAATCCTCTGAATAATTATGAAAATCGGAGTTCTTGCGTTGCAAGGTGCTTTTGAAGAACATATCAAAAAACTGCACGAACTTGGGGTTGAAGCATACGAAATTCGACAGCTCCGTGACCTTGATGAAAGACCCGACGGTTTGATTATTCCGGGCGGTGAAAGCACGGTTATGAGCAAGCTCCTCGACGACCTCGGTATGCGTAACAAGGTGCTTGAGTATGCACACGGCGGAGTGCCTGTTTTCGGCACTTGTGCGGGACTTATTCTGATGTCTAAGGAAACGGGCGACCCTCGTTGCACAGGACTTGGATTGATTGATTGCACGGCAAAACGCAATGCCTACGGCAGACAGCTCGGAAGCTTTGATACCGTTGATGAATTTGGAAATTTGGGCATAATTCCTATGGTGTTTATTCGTGCACCGTACATCAGTAGAGTCGGTGATGGGGTTGATGTCCTTGCCACGGTGAATGAAAAAATCGTTGCCGTGCGTCAAGGAAATTTCCTCGTGACGGCTTTTCATCCCGAACTGACTGACAATTTGTCGGTTCACAGATATTTTATTGATATGATAAAAGCATAAATGAAAGCAAAAAAATAAGACCTGACTTGCAATTGAGTCAGGTCTCAGACTGTCGATAAAGCCTCTGAAACACGCCAAAATATAATCAACCGAATTATGCCTCCTCTTTTAGTAAAAGGGGAGGTGGCAACACGAAGTGTTGACGGTGGGGTTTTAAAAATGCCGTAGGTATTGAACCTACGGCATTTTTGGCGTTTTTCGTTTTTTGCGAACAAGCGGTACCATCGTACAGCAATGTTCGCAAGAAAACGAAATTCAGAACCTTTCTCAACAATCTATAGCGTGTCGAAAAAATATTTTTTCGACACGCTATAGGTATTTTTTATTCACTTTTTGTTGAGTGATTGATTGCTTCTTGTTCTGCAAGTCTGTCTGCACGCTTGTCTGCAAGTTCAACAATCATTTGTTGCTGAAGTTTGCCGTAGATAGGGTAGAAGACAAATGACAATCCGTAAAGTCCTCTTGCAAGAGCCGGCAAAACGCAGAATATTGTCCAAATGCCGTTGAGCATTTTGGGGTCTGTTTGTGGAATTGCATTGCCGAGTTGATCGGTAAGCGGTATGTAGTTAATCCAAGTAAGTACCATACCCGAGAGCCAGCCTGTAACCGATGTTGCTAGCTTGGTGAAGTAACCTTGAACTGTTGTAACAAGTGCTTCGTTTCTGAGTCCGTGCTTCCACTCCATATAGTCAAGAGCTTCTGCCGTAACGATTTGTCCGGAAACGTTGAGGATTTTGTTTGGCAAACCGCAGATTGTCAAACCTAAGATAACCCATGCAAGGTTCAAGATTTTGTTGTCTGCAAAACTGTCTCCGAAAGGATGATATCCGATGAAATATAAAGTCATATACGCAAAGAAACCAAAAAATCCTGCGATGATTGATGTTGTACGGGCTCCCCACTTCTTAACCATTTTTGCTGAAAGCGGAACCATAATGTAGTTTGGTATACCTGTGAAAAGTCCGGAAACAGTTCCATTCATAAGCGAGCCGGTGTTGTTGAGCCAAAAGTATGATTCGGAAGAACCGCCGACAGACTTGAACGCATTGAAGAAGTTTGCAAGGATAACCACAATAAGCGGTCTGTTTGTAATGATGTTTTTTAGAGATTCGAGTGCAGAAGTTTCTTTCATTTCTGCACGGCTCATCAACGGAACACGCTCTCTCATATTGAAAAAGCCGAACACTGCAAAAAATGCCGCAAGAATAAGCATAAATCTTGCAAAGCCGCTGTAAACGCCCTGCATAGAAATGCTTTTGTTGATTTTCGGAAGCAGAGTAACCATAACAGGAACGAGTGACGGGATCCAAGTGCCGAACAATTCAAAGAACTTTGTTATTGTGATAAGGTTGTCACGCTCATTGGTGTTTGGTGTGATGTTGTATATCATAAGGTTCCAAGCACCGAAATAACTCATTCCGAGTCCGTAGATAACTATGGCAATGGCTGACCAAGCAGCTTTGCCACTTTCACTAAAGCCCATATTTGGTGCCGTGAACATCATATATCCGCCAATCAACCACAAAGGCAACGGCAAGATGAAATAAGGTCGTATTCTGCCCCAACGGGTTCTTGTTCTGTCAATAATAAGACCCGATATTGTATCGTCAACCGCATCATATAATGATGAAAAAAAGTTGATGTTAGCATATACTGTTGGGTTAAGCTTTAAAAACTGAATTAAAAAGAATTCCTTGAAAGCGGTGACAAATTGGTCTAAGTTCTTCCAACCGAAGTTAACAAGAACATATGCCGCAATTTCTTTTGGAGTGAGGTACCTTTTTCTTGTGTAAGCAAGCTTGTCAAGTTCTTCCTCGCTCGCAGCGATTTCATCAGTAGATACAGTGTTTTCCAATTGCATCCCTCATTTCTGTTTTTTTATAAAGATATAAATAAATATTATCATAGTAATTCAATAAATTCAATACTTTTTTTGAATATATATATATTAATGTCAAAAATTTAATTATTAGGTAAATAATGTTGACAAGTGATATAAAAAATTATATTATATATAATAACTATATAGAAACGAATAGAGGTAAAAATATGGCAAACACATGTCCTAATTGCGGCAAAAAACTTCATTGGTATGATATAAAAGCCGAGTGCCCTTCTTGCGGCATCAATATTCCAAACTATAATTGGGAGGAACGGCTTGAAGCCGATAATCAATTGGCAGAACAAAAATTCGCCGTTTTTTACCGTGCACTTAACAGAATAGCGTATTCAATTTGGGGAACAAAATTGAGGATTGTAAGAATTATCTTTTCCGTTTTGCCTGCCGTCGGATTTCTTTTGCCGTGGGCAACTCTCAAAGGCGATGCCGACAGCGTAGGACTTGATTTGTTCGGTATGAGCAGCAAGATAACTCTTATTGATTTGCTTAAAGACTTTTTCGGAAATTTCAATGTGTACATAACTAATATGAAAAGCGAGCATTTTTCGGGAACACTCAGCCTCACGATGTATGCGATGATTTTTATGATGTTGTCGCTTTTGCTTGCGGTCATTGCATTTTTCCTTATTTTTATTCTTTCAAAGCATTTCAAAACAAAGGCAATTACGGTCTTTGATTGCTTGAGCGTTGTGTCAGCCGTGTGCAGCGCTGTTTGCTTTGCCGTGGGCGCCAATGCCGCACCGAAAGCAGATGCAATAAATTTTGGCACTTTTTCTTTGAACAATGCAACAGGCAGTGTCGCTTGGGGATTTTATATTGCGCTTGTGCTTTTGATTTTGGATGTTGTTGCAAATGTCGCAGTTTGCAAATCACCTGCAAAATCAGATGAACAGCTTGAAGCCGAAAGACTTGAACGCAAGGCTGCTAAAGAGCAAAAGGAATATGAAATCGCTCTGAAAAAAGAGATTGAAAGAGAAGAAGCAGAAAAGAAAGAAAAAGAAGAGCAGGCAAGAATTGTTGCCGAGGCAAAGGCAAAACTTGCCAAGCATGAAAATAAAAAGAAAAAATAATTTTTGAGGTAATTCAAATGGATAAACAAAACAAACAAAATAATCAAAACAAACAGACAAAATACATTGCCGGCTCAAAAGTTCGTGTTTCGACAGTTGCAATCGTTTCAGTGATTCTTGCCGTATTGCTTGCTTTGTCGTCATTTGGTTTGGCTGTTTTCAGTGCAACCCCGTTCCAATTAAAGGATGGTAAGGTTGATGTGTATGAACTTAAATCAAAGCTTTACACTGAAGCTATCGTTAAGGCTTTGCCAAAGAAAATCACAGGCGACGACGGCGGTAAAAAGATAGATTTTTATCTTGAGGTAAATGATAATTACGACCCGTCTGAGGATGCACCTGTTGAGCAATACAGAGTTTATTATTATCTTAACGGCAAAAAGGTTATAGCTACCAACGGTGTATATAAGGGCAATTACGAAACAATGTATCCTCTTATCGGCTTTTTCTGGCAAGGTATGGATAACCTCAAAGTTTTGAAGAAAGTATTCACTGCATTAATTGTTCTTGTATGCTGTGCGGTTTTGGCTTTCTTGATTTGGCTTATTGTTCTTCTTGTAAGAATAAAAGAAGAAAGACAATTCAGTGTAAGCTATCAAGAACAAAAACTAATTAAGGAAGCTGAAAAGAAAGCAAAAAAGTATAATAAGGAATAGTTTTATGGGCTTGCCCTTGTCGGCGAGCCTTATTTTAAACTAAGTCATAAAGGGGATTATTATGGATTACAAAATGCTTTTCTCTCCTATGAAAATAGGCAACACAGAGATTAAAAACAGAGTTGTAATGGCTCCGATGTGTATGGGCTTCGGTCAGTTTGACGGCAAGGTTACCGATGTTATGGCAGATCATTATGTTGAACGTGCAAAGGGCGGTGTCGGTCTTATTATCACCGAGATTACCCGTATCAATGATGTGACCGGTGCATCTTCGTTTGGTCAAATGGCGTTGACTCACGATTCTCAAATTGCTCCGCTCAAAAATATGGTTGATCGTGTTCATTCCTACGGTGCAAAAATATTTGTTGAGCTTCACCATCCGGGCAGACAAAACCTCGGTCTTATGATGGGCACTGTTCCGCTTTCGGTTGCTTGCGATAAAATTATGGGCAAGGCATATGCAAAGCTTCTTACCGGTGCAATTATTCCCCCGGGAAAGAAACTTCAGGATAAGGACATTGTTCCTCGCACCGTTGCTCCGTCAAAATGCGAAAAGTCAAAAATGGCGGACAGCGTAAACAGAGGACTCACCAAAACAGGCATCAAAAAGCTTGTTCGTCAGTTTGTTCAAGGTGCTGTCAGAGCACAAAAGGCAGGCTGTGACGGTGTTGAACTTCACGCTGCACACGGATATCTTATTCAGCAGTTTTTGTCACCAAACACTAATCGCAGAAATGATGAGTACGGCGGTTCTCTTGAAAATAGAATGAGATTCCTCAACGAAATCATTGACGGAATAAGACTTGCTTGCGGCGACGATTTTCCTCTTGTTGTTCGTCTTTCGGTTGATGAGATGTATGCAAAAATCGGTCAGCCGGGCAAGGGCTACGATTTGCAGGAAGGACTCAAGATTGCCAAGGCACTTAATGATAAAGGTATAGACGCCATTGATGTTTCATCAGCGGCTTATGATACATTCAACTATTGGCTTGAACCGACAACTTTCCCACTCGGCTGGAGAAAGTATCTTGCCGAGGAGGTCAAAAAGGTTGTTGATATTCCTGTTATTGCAGCAAACCTCATCCGTTCTCCTGAACAGGCAGAACAGCAATTAGAGGACGGTATTCAGGATTTCATTTCTCTTGGCAGACCGCTTCTTGCAGACCCTCATTGGGTTAATAAGGTTAAAGAGGGCAAGGAAGATACAATCAAGCGTTGCGTATGTTGCCTGTACTGCTTTGAAAGTATGGAAAACAACGCTTATGAATATACACACGGCAGATGTTCGGTCAATCCGTTCATCGGCAGAGATTCTCTTGAACTTGAAAAGAACGGCAACGGCAGAAAAATTGCGGTTGTCGGCTCAGGCGTTGCAGGTCTTACTGCTGCCGAACTTCTTTCAAGACGAGGCTTTGATGTCACCGTGTATGAAAAGGAAAATACTGTCGGCGGTCAGATTAATCTTGCCGATAAGCCGCCACACAAGGAAAAACTCCATTGGTGTGTTGATGATTTGTACACTAACGCAAAGAACAACAGTGTAAAGTTTGAGTTTAATACCGATGTTACAAAAGAGTTGCTCGACAAAATCGCTCCTGATTTTGTTATCAATGCAACAGGCGCAAATGCAGTCTTTCCAAAGGCTTTTGCAGGTGATAATGTCAGCACTGTTACTGAAATTCTTAACGGCTCAATTAAACTTGAGAATAAGAAAGTTGCAGTTATCGGTTCGGGTATGACCGGACTTGAAACTTCGGAACTTTTGTGTGAGATGGGCAATAAAGTTACCATTCTTGAAATGGCAGACACCATTGCACCGGGCGCATATTTCCAACAGCTTGATGATGCTTTGCCAAAGCTTAAAGAGGCAGGCACAGTGTTTATGCCTTCAACAAAATTGCTTGAAATCACCGCTGATGGCTTAACCGCAGAAAGCACAAAGAACGGTGACAAGATAAAACTTGATGTTGATTTTGTTGTTCTTTCAATGGGTTGCCGTCCTGATAACGCACTTTACGAGCAAATCAAGGACAGCACAAAATACAAAGTTATTAATATCGGCGACAGCGTTAAGGTCGGCAGGATTGCAAATGCCACCGAATCCGCTTTCCAAGCTGTTATGTCAATAAAATAAATAATAAAAAGCAAAGAGTATAAGGGGTATTTATGGAAAAAAAATTTGTTTGGGAAGACCCGAAAACGGTCTATATAAATAAGGAAAAAGGGCATGCCATTGCGATGCCTTTTGATACTGTTGACGACGCACTTTCGGGTGAACAATCAAAGTATAAGCAGAGCCTCAACGGTAAGTGGAAATTCCATTGGCAGAGAGGTCTTGAAAATCAGCCTGATGGCTTTGAAAAGCCAAGCTACGATGTTTCCGGTTGGGACGAAATCTCTGTTCCGTCAGTTTGGCAGTGCGAGGGATACAGTGTGCCTTACTATTATGCAAGTACATTTCCAAGAGCATTCAGCCGTTCAAAGAGTCGTATTCCGTCAATCGACCATACTATGCAGGAAATCGGTTTCTATCGCAGAAGCTTCAACATCAGCAAGGATTGGGACGGCAGAGATGTATTCCTCCATTTCGGTGCGTGCAAAGCTGCTCTTGAAGTATGGGTAAACGGCGAATATGTAGGCTATTCAACAGGTTCGATGACTCCTCACGAGTTCGAAATCACAAAGTATCTCAAAGACGGCGAAAATACAGTTGCAGCAAAAGTTTATCGTTATGCCGCATCAACTTATCTTGAAGATCAGGATATGTGGTGGCTTTGCGGTATTTATCGTGAGGTATATCTTTTTGCAGAACCAAAAGTCAGACTTTTCGACTTCTATGCAAAAACTGACCTTGATGAAGAATATAAGGATTCAACACTTTCAATCGATTTTTATGTAAACAACCGCCTTGAAAAGGACGCTTCTGTTACTGTTAAGTCTTACCTTATCAGCGACACGGACAAGATTATTGAACTTGATGATGTTTCTGCAAAGATTGCAGGCAACAATGATGTTGTTTTGAGCATTAAAAATGAGATTAAGAACCCTAAAAAATGGTCTGCAGAAGCACCAAATCTCTACCGTCTTGTTATGCAAATTCTTGACGAAGACGGCAATCTTATTACTGTTAAGACATATGACATCGGCTTTAAGAAAGTTGAAATTGTCGGCGAAAAGATTTTGTTCAACGGTATGCCTTTGATGATTAGAGGCGTAAACCGTCACGATTTTGATATGGATAACGGTTGGAATGTACCAAAAGAAAGATATATTCAGGACCTTGATCTTATGAAGATGGCAAATGTAAACGCTATTCGTACTTCTCACTATCCTGATGATCCGTATTTCTATGAACTTTGCAACAGATACGGTTTCTATGTTATGGATGAGTGCGATTTGGAATCTCACGGTGTTCGTCGTAAGGGTGTTCCGGGTTCAAATCCGCTTTGGACAGATATGGCTGTTGACAAGATGGAGAGAATGGTTCTCCGTGACAGAAATATTCCTTGTATCTTTATGTGGTCACTCGGCAACGAAGCAGGCGACGGCGACAACTTTATGAAGATGAAGCAGGCTGCTTTGGCTCTTGATGACACTCGTCAGTTCCACTATGAGGGTGACTTTGACCTTACAAAGAGTGATGTAATTTCTCGTATGTATCCTGATGAAGCTACTATGAAGAAACTCGGCAACAGAGAGCCTATTACAATCTCTCTTTATGACAATATTGCAAATCAGCTTGCAGCCGATTCAAAGCCGATTCCGGCTGAGAAGTACACAAAGCCTGTTCTTCTTTGTGAATATGCTCATAGTATGGAAAACTCTATGGGTAACTTCCAAGAATATATGGACGACTTTGAAAAGTACGACAATATGTGCGGTGGTTTTATTTGGGACTGGGTTGACCAAACTCTCCATGTTGTTGATGAAAATGGCAAGGATAACTATCTTTACGGCACAGACTTTGAAAAGGACGAGCCACGCCATTGGTACAGCGGTATCAATACAACCGCAATGACAGGTTCAAATACTTATTTCTGTGCAAACGGTGTTATTTCTGCACTTCGTGAGCCACACCCACAGTATTTTGAGGTTGCTCACGTTTATCAACCAATCGTAACAACTGCTTATGACCTTTCTAAGGGCAGATTTAATGTTCGTTCAAGATTCTTGTTCACCGATGTTTCCGCTTATAAATGCAAGTGGAGAATTGAGTGCGAGGGTGATGAAATTCAGTCGGGCGAAATGGATAAGTTCTCTGTTGCTCCTCTTCAGGAAAACTTTATTGATATTCCTTATGACTACGCTTCACTTCCACAAGATAAGGAATGTGTGCTTACTATTTCATTCCATTCAAAGAAAAAGACTCCGGGCATTAAGTCAAATGCTGAAATTGCTTTTGACCAATTCATTCTTAATACTCCGACAAAGCCTGTAATTTCCAAGGAAGGCAAAGCACCTTCAACTGAAAAGAAGGGCAACAATGTTGTTGTATCGGGTGACAACTTCACAGTTAAGGTTGACAACGGTGCAGTTACATCATATGTTGTTGACGGCGAGGAACTCCTCAGAGCGCCTATGGCTCCAAACTATTTCAGAGCACTTACAGATAACGATATTGACTTCCTCAACTTCGTTTCTCCGTTCCTCTTTATTCATCCTTATTATAAGTGGAAGCGTGCCACAAAGGCTGTAAGAGCACTTAAGACTACTATCGAGGAAAAGGATAACACAGTTAAGGTTAAAGTTGCTCTTGATGTTCAGTTTATGAAAAATGCGTTTGTATCATATACTGTTTATCCTGATGGCAAACTTGCTGTATATCACAGTGCAGTTCCAAAGGCAGCACTTCTTCGTTTTGGTTTCCAATGGAATGTTGACAAATCGTTGACCCAGATTTCTTGGTACGGCAGAGGTGAAGCTCCGTCTTATCCTGACAGAAAGACAGGCTACAAGATTGGCAAATATTCATTGCCTATAGATAAGTTTGAATACACATATATGCGTCCTCAGGAATCTTCAACTCGTGCAGATGTAAGATACTTTACATTGACCGACAAGAAGGGTAGCGGTATCAAGGTAACTGCATATTATGATAAGCCGGTATTGTTCTGTGCACTTCCTTACACACCTTTTATGCTTGATAAGTATGAGCATGTAACCGATATTGACAGAACTCACGACATCACCGTAAATGTTGATTCATCACAGTACGGTATTGGCGGTGATATGCCGGGTCAGGCTTTCGTTCGTGATAAGTATCAGGTTAAGGCAGGCGAAAAGCAGGCACTTTCATTCCTTGTTGAGCCTTATAAGAAATAATTGAATTATGAAAAGAGTATTCACCTGTATAGGGTTTTCTATGGCAACGACGCTGTTTGCGCTTTGCTTTGTAAAATATGAATACATATTTCTGTTGACAGTAGGACTTGCGGTTATTTTTATCGCAAGTCTTATTATGCCAAATTTCAGACAGGCTGTTGTCGTGCCGTTGTCCCTTGCGTCAGCGGTGTTTGCCTGTCTTTTATTTGTTGCCACAACGCAAACCACAGTCGAACCTGTTAGGTCGCTTGAAAATCAAACTGCCGAATGTGAGTTTTATGTTATAGATAACGGCACTGTTGGCGACCGTTCAAAAACATATTCGGCAAAGATAGTCAAAATGGACGGCAAAGATGTAAACTTCAAATCTGCCTTGTATTTGGATAAAAGAGTAAATCTTCGTCCTTACACTATGGCAAAGGGAAAAATGAAGTTTTATTCAGTCGGCAAAAATGGGTTTTCGAGCTATGGAAAATATGCAGACGGTATTTATATTTCTGCCAAATGTAACCTGACGGAATGTTTTGGCGAACGGGTCAATTCACCTATGAGATATGTTGTTGCGCTCCGTCAAAACATAAGGGATAAGCTTTCGTATCTTATGGCAGGCAAAGAGGGCGGATTGTCTGTTGCACTCATAACAGGCGACAAATCGTATCTTGACAGAGATGTTAAAACAGCATTTATGTATTCCGGAACTTCGCATATTATGGCTGTTTCGGGTTTGCATTTGAGTGTCATAATCGGCACACTTCTGTTCATTCTTAAAAAGCTGAAAATCAGCCATAAGATTTCAAGTCTTGTGTGTATTGCGTCAGTCATTTTGTATATGGGCTTGGCAGGTTTTTCCGGTTCTGTAACAAGAGCAGGAATAATGCTGATTGTTATGCTTTCGGCGGGATTGTTTTCTATGAGAGGTGACAACCTCAATTCGCTCGGCGTTGCGGTAACAATTATGTGTATTTTCAATCCGTATTGCGTAACTGACGTCGGAACTGTTTTGAGCGTTTTGTCGGTATTGTCGCTTTTAACGCTTAATCCGTTCTTTTCTTCAAAACTTCAAATGCATTATGCCGACCCACTTGACAAAACTGCAAAGGAAAAGTTTGCAGATTGTATCTATTCTGTTTTTCGTACATTTTATACGTCGGTTTGTGTGTTTTTGTTTACAATTCCTGTTTTGTATATGTTCTTTGGATATACAAGCATTGTAGGTATGGTTTCAAATCTCCTGGCTGTACCGCTGGGCAGCTTGTGTGTTGTTATGTCATTTTTGACATATTTTGTGTCTCTGATCAGTATAACACCGTTGACCGCTTTTGCGGTGCTTCTTGCAACAAAATGCAATGCTTTGCTGATAAAGTTTTGTATGCTTTTTAAAGCGCTCAACAATTCCGTTATTGCTTTTGATTATGTGTTCGGATTGTGTCTTGCAGGCGTTCTTGTGCTGGTTGGACTTGCTTTTGTTTTCGGCAATAAGCAACTGTTCAAAAGAACAGCGGTAATTTCGCTTGCGGTTGTTGCGGTTTGTATGAGTGTTGCGTTTGCTTGTGATTATAATTCTCTCACTCTTCGTGTTTTTTCTCACGGTGCAACCGTCGGCACTTATAAAAATATAACCGTTGTTTATGGCATAAACACTTCCGATGATTTTTATTCGGTCAGCAGATATTTGCAAAACAATGCAATTTCGGTTGACTATCTTGTTACTCAGAGGTCGTATTCATATCCTGCAAAACTGAGCAATTACACAAATGTAAACACATTGCTTTGTGATGAATTTGAAGATTGTATTCTTGTCGGCGGCAGATATAATAATTTAGAGGTTCAAAATAGTTATAATGTTTCACTTGATGACAGCTTTGCTTTTTGTTATAATCAAGGAGATATGGTTTTTCATTTTAATGGTGCAACAATAGGCTCAACCGATGATTGCGATTTTAAAATTTCATCGTCAAAGATTGTAGATTCAAACGGCATTGTTGAACTTGATGACAATCCGGTGGTTTATAAAATAAATGACAAAAATTCTTTTAAGGTAAGGAGGCTTAATCAATGGCAAAAGTAGGAGAAGCGGAACTTAAAAACCAAATAAAATCCGGCGACTTTTCAAATGTCTATATGATTTACGGTGAAGAAGATTACCTAAAGGAATTTTATGTAAATAAACTCAAAGCCAAACTTGTTGAGCCTGCGTTTGCCGACTTCAATTTTCATCAGTATGACGGCAAAAAAACTCCGATTTCCGAGATTTTGAATGATGCTGATATGATGCCGATGATGGCTGAATATTCTTTTTTGCTTGTTAATGATTATCCTTTTGACAAAAGCAAGGAAGACGTCGAAAAGGTAAAGGATTACCTAAATGATATTAATCCGAGTGCCGTTGTTGTGTTTTTGTTCACTCAAATTGAGGTCAATGCAAAGTTTAAATCTCTTGAAAATGCGATTGCAAAGGCAGGAACGGTTGTCAATCTTGAAAAAAGAACCGAGGGTGAACTTGCAAAACTAATTATTTCTTCCGCAAAAAAAAGAGGCTGTTCAATAGATACAGCCAATGCAAAATATATGATTTCGCTTGTCGGGAACGATATAAAAACCGTTTTTAACGAACTTGATAAAATGTGCTCTTTTGTCGGCGAAGGTGAGATAACACGCAAAATCATAGATGATTTGGCTGTCAAATGCCTTCAGGCAAGAGTGTTTGATTTGTCAAAGTTTATCCTTGCAGGCAACAGCGACGGTGCTTACGAGGTGCTTCGTGTACTTTTTGCACAAAAGGAAGAACCTATTGCCGTGCTGTCGGTCATTTCTTCTTGTTATATTGATATGTACAGGGTAAAATGCGCCATCGCTTCGGGAGAGGGCGAAAATTCGCTTGCAGGTTATTTTAACTATAAGGGCAGGGAGTGGCTCATCAGAAATGCTGTACGTGACAGCAAAAAACTCAGTCTTGAAAATCTGCGTTGTGCAATTGATGTGCTCTCAAAGACCGATGAACTTTTGAAGTCCACATCTATTGATAAAAACCTGCTTCTTGAGGAAACTGTTATGAAACTTTTGATGTTGAGGAATGGCTGATGGAAGAAAAAATCAAACTTACCGAAGCTGTTATAGTTGAGGGAAAATACGATAAAATTAAGTTGTCAAACATTCTTGATGCGTTTATTATTGAAACCAACGGTTTTGCAATATTTAAGGATAAATCCAAACTTTCTTTCATTAAAAAGCTCGCAAAAGAGAGGGGGATAATTATCCTTACAGATTCTGATCACGCAGGCTTTATGATAAGAAATTATATTTCTTCGGGCGTGCCAAAGGAACAAATAAAAAATGTTTATATACCCGATATTTTCGGCAAGGAAAAACGTAAGGACACTCCGTCAAAAGAGGGTAAATTGGGCGTTGAGGGTATGACAAAGGAAGTGATACTTGCTTCTTTGGAAAAAGCAGGCGTTTCGTCAACTCATTCTGTTTGTGAAAATCCCGTTACCACCGTTGATTTTTTCGATTTAGGTCTGACCGGCGGAACAAATTCAAAGGCAAAACGTAAAGCTGTTTGCAAGGCTCTTGATTTGCCCGAATTCCTTTCAACTTCGTCACTCATTTCTTGCATAAATAATTTTATGACAAAGGAAGAATTCTTTGACCTTTGTAATAATTTTGATTAAATTTATAAATGATGAAAGCACCGAAATCCTGATGACTTTGGTGCTTTTGCTATTTCACTATTTCAATTTTTGCTCTTTGTTCCTCACCGCAAGGCTTTATATTCGTGTACCCCAAATTGTATATGTCTGTAAATTTACACTCCAAATCAAACAACTGCTTTACTTCGTTCGATTCTATGTTGCCGTATTTTGTGATTATCGGCAGGGTAGAGGTCTTTTTCATTTGGGCGAGTATTTCTCTGCCTTTGTCGTTGAAAGCCAAAATATGCAGATACTGTGGAGATTTCGGAATGTCCTTTGTAATTCCGAGATATGAACGCAGAATTATTCGTCTGATTCGGGAATGAGTGTATCTCTTTGTTTTGATGTTGTCGTACAATTCTTCAAGCGTCAACGACTCGGCAACTGCCCTTACAATCCTGTTTTCGAGTCCTTCTCCGACGTCTTCAATTTTCAAAAAATCGTCTGCCGTCATTGTACGGAGCTTGTACAAAATTGCCTTTTCGCAGTTTTTCATTGATGAGATTTCGTCAGCGCTTAGATGTTTTCGGATTTCGCTTGCGGAGTATTCGCCGTCGTCTGTGTCGTGGCCTTTGCCGATTCTCTTTATCGCCATTGCTTCAAGTTTTGTGTATGTCAAATACTCAATTGCAAGTATGTTATTTGGTGTGTCAAGCAGTGGAGAATTAACGGCGTTTTTGCGTGCGGTTGGGTAGGAAACTCCTTTTTTCAGTTCCTCTTTAATCAATTCGTCCTTGTCCTGTATTTCTTTTGCAACTGCCTTTAATTCGTCAACATTGTCGCATTCCGCACCGAATGCAAGACAATCGCAAATGCCTGTTGCCTCCAAAATTTCAACGCCGGCTTTTGCGTATCCCTGTGCGGATTGAATTGTGCACAATGCCGGGATTTCTATCACAAGGTCGGCGCCGTTTTCAACAGCCGTTCTTGCACGGGCGTATTTGTCGTATACAGCAAATTCTCCTCGCTGAACGAAGTTACCGCTGAGTGCGCATATAATGGCTGAGTCGCCGTTTTTGCAACTGTCAAAAAGATGCTTATGCCCTTTGTGCAGGGGGTTAAGCTCGCAAATAATACCGAAATTCATTTTTTTACCCTTTTTATCTTGATTTACTCTTGACATTCTTAATTTATAATATTATTATTATTTATATACTATTCTATATTATTATAAAGAAAATTTCAAGTGCGGAGGAAACATAGATGAAAATTCTTGTAATTAACTGTGGTAGTTCTTCTTTGAAGTATCAGCTTATTGATATGAAAGACGAGTCTGTACTCTGTAAGGGTGCCGTTGAGCGTATCGGCTTAAAGATTACTGGCGGAGAAGAAAATGTTATCATAAAGATTGACGACAAAAAATATACTTACGATAAGGAGTTGCCGACTCATACAGATGCATTCAACGAAGTTAAGTACATCTTGTGTGAGGGTGAACACAAGGTTGTTGACAGCTTCGACGAAATCGATGCTATCGGTCACAGAATCGTACAGGGCGGCGACAGATATACACAGTCTGTTATCGTTACACCAAAGGTTTGCGATGAGGTAGAAGAGCTTGCTCCTCTTGCACCGCTTCACACTCACGCTAACATTGCAGGCTACAAGGCTTGCCTTAATGTTGTAGGTCCTGATGTGCCTCAGGTATTCGTATTCGACACAGCGTTCCATTCAACAATGCCGCCAAAGGCATATATGTATGCTTTGCCTTATGAGTATTACGAAAAGTACAGTGTTCGTCGTTACGGCTTCCACGGTACATCTCACAAGTTTGTTTCTCACAGAGCAGCAGACAGAATCGGCAAGAATATTAAGGATCTTAGAATCATCACTTGTCACCTTGGCAACGGCTCATCAATCGCTGCGGTTGACCACGGCAAGGTTGTTGATACATCAATGGGCTTTACCCCTCTTGATGGTTTTATGATGGGCACTCGTTCAGGCGGCGTTGACCCATCGGCAGTTACTTTCATTATGAAGAATGAAAATCTTTCTCCTGACGAGATGGATGCAATCCTCAACAAGCAGTCAGGTGTTCAGGCTATTTCAGGTATCTCATCTGACGACCGTGATATCTGCAAGGCTCAAGAAGAGGGCGATGAGAGAGCTATCCTCGCTCACGAAATGCAGGCTTACGAAATTGCAAAGTTCATCGGCTCATATGTTGCTGCAATGAACGGCGTTGACGCTATCGTATTCACAGGCGGTATCGGTGAAAACGGTGTATGGCTTCGTTCAAAGGTTTGCTCATATCTCGGCTATCTTGGTGTACACATCAATGAAGCTGTTAACTCAAAGACTCAAAAGGGCGCTGAGGCAGAACTTACAGAGCCAACAGACGACGTTAGAGTATTCATTCTTGCAACTGATGAAGAACTTATGATTGCAAGAGATACAGAAGAACTTGTAAAGTCATTGTAAATAATTTTTTATCGCATAAGTATTACGAAAGGAGAATAGCATATGCCAGAAATTAAGTACGAAATCACAGAACACCTCGGTGTAATTTCCGAAACCTCTCGTGGTTGGACAAGAGAAGTTAATATGATTTCTTGGAACGGCAGAGAACCAAAGGTTGATGTAAGAGATTGGTCACCTGACCACTCAAAGATGAGCAAAGGTCTTACCTTTACAAAGGAAGAACTTGTTGAGCTCACAAAGATTGCTGAAAAGATGTAATGTCAATAGGCGGAACTTTTGTTCCGCCTTGATGTTGTTTTAGCACAGATTAAATAAATTATAATTTGGCAACTTTTGTTGCCCGATTTGGAGAATATAACTATGGAATGGACATCATTAAATGATATAAGAGAAAAGTATTTGTCATTTTTTGAAAGCAAGGGACACCTTCGTTTGCCGAGCTTTTCATTAGTGCCAAATAACGATAAGAGCCTTCTTCTCATTAACTCGGGTATGGCTCCTATGAAAAAGTATTTTACCGGTGAGGTTACCCCTCCGAGAAGCCGAGTTACAACTTGCCAAAAATGTATCAGAACTCCTGATATTGAGCAGGTAGGCAAGACTGCCCGTCACGGCACATTCTTTGAAATGCTTGGCAACTTCTCATTCGGCGATTACTTCAAAAAAGAAGCAACTGCTTGGGCTTGGGAATTTTGTACCGAAGTTCTCGAAATGCCTGTTGATAAGCTTTATGTCACAATTTACGAAAACGACGATGAAGCATTTGAAATTTGGACAAAGCAAAACGGCGTAGACCCGTCACACATTGTTCGCCTTGGCAAAGAGGATAACTTCTGGGAGCACGGTTCAGGTCCTTGCGGTCCATGCTCAGAGATTTATTTTGACCGTGGCGAAAAGTACGGCTGTGGCTCTCCTGATTGCGGTCCGGGTTGTGAGTGCGACAGATTTACCGAGTTCTGGAACAATGTATTCAGCCAGTTCAATAATGACGGTCAGGGCAACTATACCGAACTTGCACAGAAGAATATCGACACAGGTATGGGTCTTGAAAGACTTGCTTGCATTATGCAGGGCGTTGACAATATCTTTGAGGTTGACACCGTTCAAAACACAATGAAGAAAATTTCGGAGATCGCAGGCGTTAAGTATCACGATGATGCAAAGAACGATGTTTCGCTTCGTGTAATTACCGACCATGTTCGTTCATCAACATTTATGATTGGTGACGGTGTAATCCCGTCAAATAATGGCAGAGGCTATGTTCTTCGCCGTCTTATCCGTCGAGCTTGCCGTCACGGCAGACTCTTGGGTGTTAATGAGCCGTTCCTTTATAAGGTTTGCGAAACCGTACTTGAAGATAATAAGGTTGCTTATCCTGAACTTCAGGACAAGGCTGAACTTATCAAAAAGGTTATTTTGTCAGAGGAAGAGTCTTTCGGCAAAACAATCGATGCAGGTCTTGCAAGACTTGATGAATATATCGAAAACACCGAGGGCACTGTGTTCTCAGGTGAAGATGCGTTCAAACTCAATGATACTTTCGGCTTCCCGCTTGACCTTACAAAGGATGTTCTTGAGGAGCGTGGTATGACTGTTGACGAGGAGAAGTTCAACGAACTTCTTGCAAATCAAAAGGCTACTGCCCGTGCTGCCCGTAAGGATGCGGGTGCAGACGCTTGGAAGAATACAAGCGTAAAGATTGACGCTGAAAAGACTGTTTTCACAGGCTATACCGATTTCACTGCCGAGGCAAAGGTTCTTGCTCTTGTAAATGCAGACGGCGAACTTGTTGATATGCTCGGTGCAGGCGAAAAGGGTTCTGTTGTTCTTGACAAAACTCCGTTTTATGCAACATCGGGCGGTCAGGTTGCCGATACAGGTGTAATCACCGCTGACGGTGTTGAGTTTGATGTTGAGGACACTTCAAAGAATGCAGACGGCATCTATATTCATAGCGGTACTGTTAAAGAGGGCGTTGTTTCAGTCGGCAACACAGTAAATGCTCAAATTGACGCAGATAGAAGAAAGTCTGTTATGCGTAATCATACAGCGGCTCACTTGCTTCAAGCCGCACTCCGTGAAGTCCTCGGCACTCATGTTGAACAGGCAGGTCAGCTTGTAAACGATAAAGAGGTTCGTTTCGACTTCACTCACTTCAATCCGCTCACAACAGAGGAACTCAATAGGGTTGAAGCTATTGTAAACAAAGAAATTCTTGCTTGTGCTCCTGTTTCTATGCAGGAAATGCCTATTGAAGAAGCAAAGAAGATGGGCGCTATGATGCTCTTTGGCGAAAAGTACGGCGACATCGTTCGTGTTGTAAAAGCCGGTGATACTTCAACAGAATTCTGCGGAGGTACTCATGTTGCTTCAACAGGCGAACTCGGTCTATTCAAGATTGTTTCTGAAGCATCTGTTGCAGCCGGTGTTCGCAGAATTGTTGCTCTCACAGGTACAGGCGTTCTCAATTATCTCAACGAGTGTGAGGACACCGTTAAGTTTGCTTCTGCAACATTCAAGTCTGCCGACAATGAAGTTAAAGACAGAATTACTGCCATCGTTGCCGAAAATAAGGCAAAGGATAAGGAAATCCAAAATCTTAACGCAGAAATGACAAAGCTCAAGAGTGCCGATATGTTCTCGTCAGCTGTTGATGTTGACGGTCTTGAACTTTACATTGCGAAGGTAGAGGGCACAACTCCCGATGCACTTCGTTCTATGGGCGATGATGTCAAGACAAAGGGCGACAATGTTGTTGCGGTTCTTGCAGGTGTAAACGGCGATAAGGCTAACTTTGTTGCTGTTTGCGGAAAGGGTGCTATTGCCAAGGGCGTAAAGGCAGGCGACCTTGTAAAAGAAGTTGCAAAGATTGCAAACGGTGGCGGTGGCGGCCGTCCTGATTCTGCAATGGCAGGTGCAAAGGATATAACCAAGGTTGACGAAGCACTTTCAAAGGCAGAAGAAATTGTAAAGTCATTAATAAAGTAAACAATATCACCCTCAATTACGGTTCTTGTGATTGAGGGGATAAAAACTTTTGAATTGTAAAAGAATATTCGGAGGCAAAATATGTGTGTTTTTTGCGAGATAATCAACGGCAGTATACCGTCAACAAAGGTATATGAGGATGATATGATGGTTGCTTTCAAGGATCTCAATCCTGTTGCACCTGTGCATTTTCTCTGTGTTCCAAAGGAGCATATCGAAAGTGCAAATGCACTCAATGAGGAAAATGCAAAATATGTCAGCCATATATTTGAAAAAATCCCGGAGATTGCAAAATCGCAGGGAATTGAGTCATACAGAATTATTAATAACTGCGGTTCGGATGCCGGTCAAACTGTTATGCACTTGCATTTTCATGTAATCGGCGGAACAGAATTAGGGGAGAAGTTAATATGAAAGACACTTATACATTAAAAATCGGTGGAATTGAAAGAGAACTTCAAAAGTTCCCTGTGTCTGATAAAATGGACATTGCGGCATTCATTCTTTTTGGTGATGTTGAACTTACAGAAGTTTGTGCAAGAGAACTTCTCAAGAAAGTTCCGGAGTTTGATTACATAGTAACTCCTGAGGCAAAGTCAATCCCTCTTGCATACGAAATGAGCCGTATGAGCGGTAAAAAATACATTGTTGTTCGTAAGGGCGTAAAGGTTTATATGGACAACCCTGAAAAAGTTGTTGATGTTTCTCTCACCACTCAAAAAGAACAGGCTCTTTACCTCGGCCACGAGGATGGCGATTTGCTCGACGGCAAGCGCGTTCTCATCGTTGACGATGTTGTGTCAACAGGCGGTAGTTTAAAGGCTGTCAAGGAGCTTCTCGCAAAGTTCAATGCAAATGTTGTTGCTTCTTGCTTCCCGCTTGCAGAGGGCGATGCGGCAGACAGAGATGATATTATTTATCTTGAAAAATTGCCTTTGTTCTTTAAATAAAATATCCAAGGCTGTGATTGCAAATTTGCTTTCACAGTCTTTATTTTTTAAAATTTTTTTAATTATTTTTGTGGTTGTTGACATATGTCAAGATTACTTATATAATGTAAAAAAATAATGTCATAATAAAGGAAGTGAACTCTGTGAAAAGAAGATTAATTGCAATGTTTTTGTCTATCTGTCTTGTGTTTTCGCTTATTCCTGTTTCGGTTCAAGCGAACTCAAAACCTAATATTCAGATAGGTGATTATGTCAAAATGGGCACATACAACGGCAGTTCGATTTTGTGGCGATGTGTTGATTTTGACGAGAACGGTGCACTGATGCTTTCCGATAAGCTCGTGGACACCTTGGCATATGACGCAAAAACGAATGACAACAGCAATTCAAAATCACACAGCAGAAGCTATAAGCGTGACGATTACGGCTCCAATTACTGGAAGGACAGTAATATGCGTTCCTGGCTTAATTCAACAGCAACTGCGGGAAAGGTTGACTGGCTTTGTGGAAATCCGCCAAAAGACGGATATGTCAGCGGAACAGGTGCTTATAATAACAAAGCGGGTTTTTTGAATGAGTTTTCAAAGTCGGAAATTGCGGCTATGAAAACAGTCACACAGCGTTCTCTTGTTTCTCATCCCGAATATAACAAGGGCATTGTCGAGGGTGATGCAAATTCAGATTTGTACTACTATACAAACATTTCAGATGCGGTAGCAAACTACGACAGTTCGTATTTTGAAACAACAACAGAAAAAGTATTTCTTCTTGATGTAAAGCAGGCTAATGCTGTGTGGAGAAATCTCCAAGGCTATTATCGTGCCTATAATAATAACGGTATGGCTTGGCCTTATTGGCTTCGCACTCCTGTAACCGATTGCAATCACGATATGCGTTATATCAGCGCATCGGGTGATGTTGGTCGTTATGCTCCGTGGTATTCCGATTTGGGCGTAAGACCTGCGTTTTATCTCGATTCCGAATACTTTGTTTCCACTTCGGGTAACGGTTCACAAAGCAATCCTTATGTCGGCTCTGCTCCGAGTAAGCAAGAGGATGACTATACAATTTCAGAACCTGCCGAGGACGCAAATCCCGATTGGAATGTCAGCACCGAGCAAAGCATTCAACTCACTCTCGGTCCTTGGTATTCTAAAGACGGAAAATATTCTAACCCTACCATCCCTGTTTATACTATTCAAAAGACTCGAAGCGACCTTGAAAATATGGTTGTTGTCGTGTGTGGCGAGGGATACACAAAAAGTCAGCAGGGCAAATTTATCAATGATGTCAAGCGACTTTGGCAGGATGCTATGAAATATGAACCTTATCGCAGTTATGCCGACAGATTCAATGTTTACGCTCTTTGCACAGCTTCCGAATCAACTTTTGACAATGGCGGAAGCACATTCTTTGATGTTATAATTGACAAATACAATTCACCTGTTATTTCTAATAACCTCCACGATAGTCAGTGGAAAAATCATATTTTTGAAAGATGTATCGGTCCTGAATTTATTGAGAAAATTCACGATGCTCATATCAAAAAAACAACCGACCCAAACACAATTCCGATGAAGCCAAACGGTGAGTGGAACGAATATGAACCGTATTATTATGTTCACAATTATATTGCACAGTTCGCTATGGTTGTAAACACAAAATCCGATTTTGGCGGTGCATATAACAACCGTGAACTTGGCTTACATTACTTTATTACATCATCAGACAGTTACCGTGCGTCAAAAACCTTTGCTCACGAGTTCGGACACGGTTTGCTCGGCCTCGGTGATGAATACAGCAACGGATATTTGCTTGAGGATAAGGAGCTTAAATCGCTCAATCTTTCTTCGGTTGAGGACCCTGAAAAGATAAAATGGCATCAGCTTTTAGGTTTCAGAAACACATATACCTGCCGTAATGCGTACGGCTCAAAAATGCTTGTTTCAAGCTATGAATGTATAATGAGAGATACAAACTATCAGTTCTGCGAAGTTTGTCGTTTGCAGGGCTTCAAGCGAATGTCACAGCTTGTTAAGGATGTTGACCTTTATGTTGCTCCTCCTGAAGTTAAGGAGTACACAGGTACTTATTCAAAACCGTCTGATTTTACCGACCTTGAGGTTAGTTCATATTATAGTTATACATATAATCGCAACGACCGTCTTTTGAGCGGCAACAGCAAAAACAGATTTGGCACTAATATGAACGGCAAAAAAATCGAGCTTCGCACCGTTATCCAAAACATTTCGGATAAGAACGCCCGTCAGCTTAAATTCAAAATGTGGATTAAACATTCCGACGGTAGCGTTGCAACCGATTCGTCGGGCAATCCACTCCAAACAACGCAAACTTTCGATATTCCTGTTTGGGATGACAAGCCGAATTTCTGGGCGCTCGGTGCTTTGGACCATATCAAAAGCGATTTCAATTCAGGCTTGAAAAGTTGTTCTCTTATTTATCAAATTCCGACAGATGCACAGCTCAGAAACGGCGACACCGTGGCTTTTCAGGTGATTGATGAGAACGGAAATGTCCTCGCCGATGACAATACCGAAACACAGCGTTACACAACCGTTACAGTTCAGTATAAATTCGAGGACGGCTCTGAAATTCCAAACACCGCCGGCGGAACATTTACCGTTCCATATGGTACAAAACTTGATTTAACACCTGCAAAAACGCTTTATGATTACGAATTTGTAAAAGCTGACGGCTTGAATACACCTATTGTTTCGGACGGCACGGTCGTTACATATTATTACAAAAGCAAAACTGTTCCTGAAAAGCCTGCTCCCGAAATCAACACGGTTTCACTTTCGCTTGAAAGCAGTATAGCCATGAACTTCAAGGTGTTCAAAAACAGTCTTTCGTCTTTTGATGACTTTTATATGACCTTTGAATGTGGCGGAAAAGAAGAAAAAGTTACGAGTTATAAGCAAGACGGAAACTATTATGTGTTCTCGTACAAAGGCATAAATCCGCAACTTATGAATGACAAGGTGACTGCTGTTTTGCACGCTAAAAACAGCAAGGACGAATATACAAGTCCCGAAAAGGTGATGAGCGTCAGAGAGTATGCCTATACTATGCTTGACAAATATAGCTCCGATGAGCATTCAAAACTTCGCACTTTGCTTGTGGATTTGCTCAACTACGGTTCGGCGACACAAAAATATGTCGGTTATCAAACAGACAGTCTTGCAAATTCCGACCTGACTGCCACTCAAAAAAGTTGGGCAAGCAAGGACACAAAAGAATTCAAGAACATCAGAAATTATGATTACAAGACCATAAGCAATCCGACTGTACAATGGAATACTTGCGGTTTGGTGCTCGGCAATGCAATTATGTTCAAGGTGAAGTTCACGGCGGACAATGTTGAAAACAAAACCGTTGAAATCACTCTCAGAAACGCAAAGTTCACCTATGATAAAAATGATTTTAAAGCTAACGGTGACGGCACATATTATGTGTATTGCAACGAACTTTTTGCACACGAAGTTAGTGATGAGGTTCTTCTCACGGTTTATGAAAACGGTGTTCCTTGCAGTAACACAATGCTTTTCAGCGTTGAATCCTATGCCCGTTTGGTTAGGGATAATTACAAGGGTACACCTCTTGACGAAATGATAACAACAATGATGCTGTACGGAAACAGCGCAAAAGAATACAAAAATGTATAAGGAGACTGAAATGAAAGAATATACAAAGCCACAGGCTGAACTTCAAGAGTTTGCTATCTGTGATGTTATTACAACAAGCAGAGGCCCTGTTGAAACACCTGATTTACATTAAATTTAAGTTTTAAGAGCGACTGTAACGGTCGCTCTTTTTATATAATATATAAATTAATAATTGTGTTGAAAAAATCGGCATAAAATGTTAAAATATAATGTAATGCTTTGTGCATAATAGTACAGAGGTGCTGTTATGTGCAAAGAAAACGAAGATTTTAACGAAAACAACAATAACGGTGAGCAAGGCTCAACCTTTGAAACAGGCTCAATAACGGTCAAAAAAGACGGGCATTTCATTCATTGCCTGACTGTTATCGGTCAAATTGAGGGGCATTATATTTTGCCGAGCCAAAATAAAACCACCAAATATGAGCATGTTATTCCGCAGCTTGTTGCGATTGAGGAGAGCAAGGAGATTGACGGATTGTTGATTATACTCAACACCGTTGGCGGAGATGTTGAAGCGGGGCTTGCTATTGCAGAGCTTCTTTCAACTATGAAAACTCCCACTGCTTCGCTTGTCCTTGGCGGAGGTCACAGTATCGGCGTTCCGCTTGCTGTCAGCTGTAAGCGTAGCTTTATAGTGCCTACCGCAACGATGACCGTGCACCCTGTTCGTATGAACGGAACGGTTCTCGGTGTTCCGCAAACTCTTTCGTATTTTGAAAAAATGCAGGATAGGATTGCAAGGTTTGTTGAGAATAATTCGCAGATTACTGCCGATGAATTCAGGGCATTGATGATGAAAACAGGCGAATTGATTATGGATGTGGGCACGGTGCTTGACGGCGAGGAGGCTGTCAAATGCGGACTCATTGATGAACTCGGCGGTTTGTCGGACGCACTTGACTATCTTGAATCGGTGATTGAGAGGGAAAACTGATGCTTTATACCGTTGTTGACATAAATGATGTTTTCTATAAAAACGAAATGATTATTTCCAAGCCTCGTTCCACCAATCCATATGATTATATCAGGACAGGCTATTATCTTGATAACGCTCAATTTTTCGGAGGAAAAAACAATGTCGATTTTAACTGCAATATTTCAGGCACTATTCCAAGCTGTGTGCCGAATTTTTCCAATAAGTGAAACTGCCCATTCCTCAATTTTTCACGATTTTGCCGGTAGATTTTCGGGTGAGTGCTCGTCCCTCACCGGTATTGTACATATAGGTATCGCTGTTGGCATAGTAATTGCTTCATATAAGCTGTTTTTGAAAATGTCTTATGAGCTGTTTTCAACTGTCGGCGATGTGTTCAAAAAAAGACTAAAGGGAAGCAAACCGAGCGGTGCAAGGCATTATATGTATATGACTCTTATGAGTTTTTGCCCAATGCTTTTGTGGCTCATTCCTTGCGGTAAATACGGACTTCTTTATAATGTCCTTCGTATGACTCAGTTCAACAAAACACTTCTTGATGACGGTCTGTTCCTTGCAATCACGGGCGTGCTCCTTATTCTTGCATCTGTTCAACTTGCAAAATCAAGCATAACAAAGCCTGTTGCGGAACTTCCTGCAATCATTGTCGGAGCGTTGAGTGTGTTTTTGATTCCTGTATCGGGATTTTCGTTCATCGGTGTTGTGCTTGCCGTTCTTGTTCTTTTTGGTGTGAGCAAAAGGCACGCAATCAACTATGCACTTCTTATTAGCGTTCCCGTGCTTGTTGTCAGCGGTATTGTCGAGATTTGCATCAGCGTCACGCATGTCGGCGCTCTCTCGATTATTATCGGTGTTGTGATTTCAATTGTGGCTTCGTTTTTCAGCACCGTATTTCTCAAATACTTCGTCAGCAAAGGCTATTTGAAGTATTTTGGCTATTATGATGTCGCAGTCGGTATCATAATACTTGTTATCGGTATTTTTGAATTGATATTAAGAAAATAAAGTAGGTAAATTATGGCTAACAGTAAGAATTCTAAACAAAAACAGAATAAAAAGCCGACCCCTAAAAAGCCTGTCACTCATTCAAAAAAGGCACTTGCCGAATTTGAGGAGCAACAGAGGCTTATGGATCTTGAAGCGCAGGCAAACAAAAACAGAATTGTCAGCATAATTATTTTTGCATTTTCGGTTTTGTTTTTCTTTGTTGCGGTTATTCCGGGTGAGAATTTCTGGAATGATGTTCACAATGTTTACATAGGTCTTTTCGGATGGATGGCATCAATCGTTTTTCCGCTTTTGAGCCTTACTTATTCGTTCCTTGTTCAAAAAACAAAATCAAGCAAAAAGATGATTGCAGAGCCTATTTGCATAATTTTGATTGTGCTTTTTATTTCTGCGTTTATTTATATTGTAAAAGCGAAAGTCGGCGTTCCGTTCCTTGACACTTGCAAAAGCGAGTTTGCAGATGCTCCGTTAAATTTTAACGGTGGTTTTTTTGGTGCGGCATTGGGATGGCTCTTTATGACTATGGGCAAAGCTCCTGCCGTTGTAATTGATTTGCTTTTAATAATTGTTGTGATTATGCTTCTTTCAAAGGTAACGGTTAATCAGTTTTTCAAGAACACAACAAAACCTGTTCGTGCCGTTGTTGAAAAGGCAACACCTTATATCGAGGAACGTCTTGAAAGACGCAGAATGAACAATGTTGATATTCCGCTTGATGACGAACCTCCTGTTCAGGAAGAAAAGCCTAAGAAAAAGGCAAAGTCAAAGGCTGAAAATTCACAGGATGTTGAGAAAACGGAAGAACCTGCCGATGATTATTCAAAGCTTATTGCCGAAATCAATCAGGCTACAAGCAAGAACAAGCAGGGCAGACAGGATTCAAAGAAAAAGACTATTGACGATATTGTCAAAACCGCAAGCGAGGATAAAACAGAAAAGCCTGTTGAGGAAAAAGCAGAGCCTATCCCTGAATTTGTGGTTACGGAAGAAGATATGCAAAAGGAAGTTAAGGAATATAAGCTTCCGAGCGTTGACATTCTCAAAACCGTTAAACATAAATCCGCAAAAGATGTGTCTGCCGAACTTAAAAACAACGCAGAACTTTTGGTTGATACTCTTGCTTCTTTTGGTGTTCAGGCAGAAATCACCGATATTTCAAGAGGCCCGACGGTTACAAGATACGAATTGAAACCCGCTTCGGGTGTTCGTATCAGTAAGATTACAAATCTTTCGGATGATATTGCACTTAATCTTGCGGCTGTTAACGTTCGTATTGAAGCTCCTATTCCGGGCAAAGCAGCTGTCGGAATAGAAATTCCAAATACCGTTAAAAACAGCGTTTCTATGCGTGAAGTTATTGATTCTGCCGATTTCAATGCACAAAAGTCGCTTCTGTCGGCAGGACTCGGCAAGGACATTGCAGGCAAAACCGTATTTTGTGATATTGCAAAAATGCCTCACTTGCTTATCGCCGGCACAACAGGTTCGGGTAAATCTGTTTGTATGAACTCAATTATTGTTTCTATTCTTTATAGGGCAAATCCCGATGAGGTTAAGTTCCTTATGATTGACCCTAAAAAGGTAGAATTTTCAAAATATGAGAACATTCCGCACCTTCTTGTCCCGGTTGTCACCGACCCGCGCAAGGCTTCGGGTGCACTCGGATGGGCTGTGTCTGAAATGCTTGAGCGTTATCAAAAGTTCAGCGACACTGGCGTGCGTGATATTGAGGGCTACAATCGTTATGTCGAAAAGCATGAGGATATGAAGCCTATGCCGAAGATTGTCATTTGCATTGATGAGCTTGCCGACCTTATGATGGCTGCTCCAAAAGAGGTTGAGGACAGTATTTGTCGTCTTGCACAGATGGCTCGTGCCGCAGGTATGCACCTTGTCATTGCAACTCAAAGACCGTCTGTTGATGTCATCACGGGTCTTATCAAGGCAAACATTTCATCTCGTATCGCATTGACTGTTTCTTCCGCAATCGACTCTCGTACAATTCTCGATTCCAGCGGTGCGGAAAAACTTCTCGGTATGGGTGATATGCTGTATTCTCCTATCGGTTCAAACAAACCGCTTCGTGTTCAAGGCTGTTATATCAGCGATGACGAAGTTGAGGCGCTTTGCGAATTTATTAAAAATCAGGGCGAAAGCGAGTACAGCGAAGAAATCCAAAAGGAAATCGAGAGCAAAGCCGTTCAGGAAAAAACTTCAAACAAGTTTACCGACGGCGGTGATTCGGGTGAAAATCTCGACCCTCTGTTTGACGAAGCGGTCGATGTCGTTCTTGAAAACGGCAAGGCTTCAACTTCTTTCTTACAGCGTAAGCTCGGAGTCGGCTATTCAAGAGGCTCAAAGATTATGGACCAAATGGAGGACAAGCACATTATCGGTCCTGCCGAGGGTGCAAAACCAAGAAAAATATTAATCACAAAACAGCAGTGGATTCAAATTCAGGCACAAGGTCCTGCTCACGATTTCACGGCTGACAATACAGAGCAGTTGGAATTCGGCTCTGACGAAGTAATAGATAATCAAGATTTAAACGAGGACAGCTATGAATAAATTTCTCCCCGTAAATCAAAAGGATATGTTCGAGAGAGGATGGGAACAGCCGGATTTTGTGTATATTTCCGGTGACGCTTATGTTGACCATCCTTCTTTCGGTGCGTCAATAATCACCCGTGTCCTCGAAGCAAAAGGTTACAAGGTAGCTGTTTTGTCACAACCCGATTGGCGCACAACAAAGGATTTTGAACAGTTCGGCAAGCCTCGCTTGGGTTATTTCATTTCAAGCGGTAATATCGATTCAATGGTTGCTCATTACACTGTTGCAAAAAAGCCTCGTTCGGTTGACGCCTACACAGCAGGCGGTAAAATGGGTAAGCGACCTGACAGAGCGGTTATTGTTTATTCAAATATTGTAAAACAGCTTTATCCTGATGTGCCTGTAATTATCGGCGGACTTGAAGCATCACTTCGCCGTTTTGCACATTATGATTATTGGGATGACGCTGTTCGTCCGTCAATTCTCCTTGATTCAAAGGCTGATTTGCTCATTTTCGGTATGGGCGAAAATCAAACCATTGAGATTGCAGAACGACTTAATAACGGTGAAAGCGTTGACACAATGCACGATATTCTCGGCACGGTATACGCAGTTGACACAAAGGACACCCCGTATGTCGGCGTTGAATGTCCGTCGTTTGAGAATGTTTGCTCATCAAAAAAGGAATATGCAAAGGCTGCAAGGATTGAACAAGACGAGCAAGACCACATCAGAGGCAAGGTTATTAAGCAGAAACACGGCAAAAAAATGGTTGTTCAAAATCAGCCGATGCCACCGCTCACAACTAAGGAACTCGATTGGGTTTATTCACTTCCGTATATGCGTGCTTATCATCCTATGTATGAAGCACAGGGCGGTGTTCCGGGTATTCAAGAGGTTGAGTTTTCAATCACTCACAACCGTGGTTGCTTCGGTGCTTGCAATTTCTGCTCAATCGCTTTTCATCAGGGCAGATACATAACCACAAGAAGTAAAAAAAGCATTATGATTGAGGCTGAAAAACTCACTCATATGCCTAATTTTAAAGGGTATATTCACGACATTGGCGGACCTACCGCTAACTTCCGTCAGCCGTCTTGTATGTTTCAGGAGGAGCACGGACTTTGTAAGGGCAAGAAATGTCTTGCACCAAAGCCTTGCAAAAACCTTGTTGCAAATCACGAGGAATATCTTGATATTCTCCGCAGTGTCCGTCAACTTCCGGGCATCAAGAAAGTGTTTATTCGTTCGGGTATAAGATACGATTACCTTTTGCAGGATAAGGACGACAGCTTTTTCAGAGAACTTGTAAAATACCATGTATCGGGTCAGCTCAAGGTCGCTCCCGAACATTGTTCTGCCGCTGTTCTTGACAAAATGGGCAAGCCACATATTGAGGCTTATATTGAATTTTCAAAGCGTTATTTTCAGTATACGGGCGAGATTGATAAGGAGCAGTATTTGGTTCCGTATCTTATGTCGAGCCATCCGGGTTCAACCCTTAATGATGCTGTTGATTTGGCACTTTTCTTGAAGAAAAATCATATTCGTCCTGAGCAAGTTCAGGACTTCTATCCTACTCCGGGCACAATTTCCACCACAATGTTCTATACGGGGCTTGACCCGTACACAATGGAGGAAGTTTATTCGGCTAAAAATCCGCACGACAAGGCACTCCAAAGAGCACTCTTGCAATATTATAACCCAAAGAATTTTGCTCTTGTTGAGGAAGCACTAAAAAAAGCAAAGCGTTTTGATTTAATCGGTACAGACCAAAATTGTCTTGTTCGCCCTCAAACTCCGAATTATCAAAATCGTAATAATTCGGGCAATAACAAAAACAATAGGAACAACAAGAATAATAGAAGCAAGCAAAATTTCGGCGGTAAAAAGCCGAATGATTATGGCAGAAAAAAGAAAAGCAGATGAACACAAAAGCACAAACATTATTTATGATAGGCGTTGCTCTCTTTGTTATGGCGGGGATTATTGTTTATGTGTCGCTTTCGTCACCGGGTGTTTACAAGGAGGTTGAAACATTGCCTCAAACATCCGCTTCACAGAGTTTGGCGGTTGATGAAAAAGCAAAATCTTCCATATCACAGGAAGAAACAACGGCAAAATATAAAACGGAAACAAATGTAACTTATCCTTTAAACATCAACACGGCAACTATTGATGAACTTGTCACTATCAGCGGACTTGGCGAAAGCAGGGCAAGCGCAATAATTGAATATCGTGAGTATCTCGGCGGATATACAAGCGTAGAGCAGATTAAGGAAATCAGCGGTATAGGTGAAAGTACATATGCAAAGCTTGCACCTTATTTGACGGTGTAGATATGATTAAAGATTTACTCAAAGCATTTTCGTGGTGCGTGTTCACTCGCCGTTGTGATATTTGCGGTGAGGTTGTACCGCTTGGGCAGGCCAGATGTGATGATTGCCGAAAAGCTCCCAAAATCAAGGGCGAAATCTGCACAACCTGTGGCGCTATGAAAAAGGATTGCAGATGCAAGAAGTCACATCACAAGCCAGAATATGAAGAATTTGTTGCTCCGTTTTATTATGACGGCAATATTAAAAAAGCTGTTCACAGATTGAAGTTTTCGGAATATTCCGAATTATCAAAGGGAATGGCTGTCGAAATTGCAAAAATGATTAAAACAGAATTTAAACACATTAATTTTGATGCGATAACCTATGTTCCGCTTACTGAAAAGAGGCAAAAGGCAAGGGGATATAACCAGGCTAGGCTTATAGCCGAGGAACTGTCAAAGATTTTAGGAGTTCCTCTTGAAGACACATTCTATAAAGCGTACGAAAATCCGCCTCAGCGAAATCAATCTGCACGGCAAAGACGAGCAAATGTGTTTGCTGCGTTTGATATAAATGATAACATTGACCCGACAAATAAAACTTATCTTGTTGTCGATGATGTAAAAACAACGGGCGCAACCCTTTCCGAATGTGCCGCCGTGCTTGATTGCTACGGCGCAACAGCAACCTACGCAACAGCATTTGCAATGCGAAAACCGAATACTAAAGATAAAACGCAGTAGATGAAAAATCCACTGCGTTTTTTGTTAATTAGTAAGAAACTATGAATCAAGCAACTTCTTCTGCTCTTGCCATAGCTTCCTTGAAGTCGTGCTGTTCTGTAAATACATCCTGCTTGTAAGGATTGATGTGCTTTTGTCTTGACTTCTTGATGATTGCCATAATGCAGATTACATTTGCAACGATAGCAAGTACAGAGATGATGCCTTGTGCTTTAGGGTCTGCATCAGCCTGTGTGAGTGCAAGGTTTGCGTCCATAACACCGTTTTGGATTGTTGTTCTGATTTCTTCGCCTCTTGCACCGTAGATTGACGGAAGAACGGTGAAGATACTCTGATTGAGGAATGTTGGGCAAACTTGTGCAAACATACACCAAAGTGCAAGTGTGTTTGCTCTGTTTTGAATCCAACCGCCCTTGTTCCAAAATGCGTTTGCAAATGTCGGAGCAAGAAGAAGTGCAACACCGCAATACCAAGTGTGAAGCGGAAGATTGTTGTATGTATATGCAAAGTTCCAAATGTCGTATGCAATGATAAAGCACCATGTCATATCAGGCCAAAGCATATCCTTTTGATCCTTTGATGAATATATACCCCACCAACTTGTCATACAGAAAATATTGATGATACCCGCAATACCGTTGAGGATGTTCCACCATCCGCCGTAGAGCCAAACACCTTCGTTTGAGTACCACCAGCCACCTGCGATTGAACCTGCTTGGAAGCCCTTTATAGCTGATTCAAAGTCAGAAGCAACTGCAATAAGAATGTTGATTGCAACGATTACAAACGGGAAAACCTTGAACCAATCTTTTTTTCCAATGCCCCATTTGTACTTGATGAACATAAATCCGATACATCCGATTGTTGCGGCATACAACTTGGCGTAATGGAACCAACCGCCCATTTGCACTACCGTTTGGTTGTTGACTGCCCAATCGGCGCCTTTTGCGTTACCTATTGCAAGAGCAATAAAGTAAACTGTGAGCACAGCCTGAACAACGAAGAAACAGAAAATTCCGCCTGCTTTTGAGCGCCTTGCAACTTCGTTGAGAAGCACAAGTGCGGCAAATACCATCACCCAACCGAGAAGTTGGTATATAGAGGTATCACCATAAATTTGGAAAAACACGAGTAATCCTCCTTTGATAAATAATATATTTACGGTTCAAGTAAGTGAGCCGCTAAGCTTTCAAAATTATTTGTTCTTTGATGCTTTCTTGATTTTGATTTGACGCTTAATCATATACGGCAAAATCTTCTTCATCTTGTCCTCTGCCTTAACCATATTTGAGCAGTTAGGGCGTTCTCTGACAATCTTAATTGCATCAAATTCACACTTTGTTGTGCAAATACCGCAACCGACACATCTGTTTTTGTCAACGATTGTTGCACCGCAGCCGAGGCAACGGGCAGTTTCTGTCTTAACTTGTTCTTCTGTGAGGAATTTGTCGTCATCTCTGAAGCTGAGTTCTTTAACCTGCTTTGTAGCCTGCGGAATTTGGCGTGATGAATTGTCGTAGCTTTCAAGCACAATGTCGTCCTTGTCAAGCTCAACATAGTATCTTGGGTTTCTGCCGATTGTAAGTGATGAATGTGGCTGAACAAATCTGTGAATAGAAATTGCAGCTTCTTTACCTGCCGCAATAGCATCAATAGCAAAGCTTGGACCTGTGTATGCGTCACCGCCGACAAAAATATCCTCTTGTGCTGTTTGAAGCGTCTTTTCATCAGCCTGAAGTGTGCCGTTTCTGTTGATTATAGTTGCGGCACCGTTAAGCAAATTGCCCCAAACAATGCTTTGACCTATACTTAAAATAACGTTGTCACATTCAACTGTGATTGTGTCGTCCTCGTCATATACAGGAGCAAATCTGCCTTGTTCATCCTTAACCTGAACGCACTTCTTGAATACAATTGCCTTAACTTTACCTTTTTTCTTGATGATTTCCTTTGGACCCCAAGAACAATTAATCTTTACTCCGTTCTCTTCGGCTTCTTCAATTTCGTAGTCAGACGCAGGCATTTCGTTTCTTGCTTCAAGGCAGAACATCTGAACATTCTCGCCGCCGCATCTTCTTGCAACTCTCGCAGCATCAATAGCAACATTGCCGCCACCGACAACTACAACATCTTTGCCGAGGTCAAATTTTTCTGTTGCGGCACATTCGTGGAGGAATTCAACAGCTGTGAACACACCCTCTGCGTCTTCGCCCTCAATGCCTGCTTTTCTGCCGCCTTGTGCACCTACGGCAATGTAGAATGCTTTGTAGCCCTGATTGCGAAGTTCGTCAAGAGTTATGTTCTTGCCAACCTCAACACCGCATTTGATTTCAACACCAAGCTCCTTGATGATGTCAATTTCGGCAGAAATAACATCTTTTTCAAGCTTGTAGTTTGGAATACCGTAGCGTAGCATACCGCCGGCTTCTTCGTTCTTTTCAAATACGGTTACATTTACATAGCCTTTTTCAGCAAGATAATATGCACAGGAAAGACCTGAAGGACCGGCACCGATGATGGCAATTTTCTCGTCAAATTGACCTCTGACGCTCGGAACAACTTTTTTCGGAACAAATCTTGTTTCGGCGTCCAAATCCTTTTGTGCAATGAATTTCTTGATGTCGTCAATGGCAACGGCTCTGTCAACAGTACCTCTTGTGCAGGCATCTTCGCATCTCTTGTTGCAGATTCGTCCGCAAACGGCAGGGAACGGGTTTTCCTTTTTGATGAGTGCAAGAGCGTCTGTGTATCTGCCCTGAGCAGCCATTTTTATGTAACCCTGAACCGCAATGTGTGCGGGACAAGCTGTTTTGCATGGAGCAGTGCCCGATTCGTGAGTGTTGATACGGTTCTTATCTCTGTATTCTTCTTCCCACTTTTCAGGTCCCCATTTTGTTTCATCAGGAAGTTCTTGTTTTGGATATTCAACTTCACCGTGTGATGTGCAAAGTTTTTGACCAAGCTTGAGTGCACCGGCAGGACAGTGCTCAACGCATCTTCCGCAAGCAACGCAGTTGTCTTTGTTTACATCGGCAACATATGCACTTCTGGAAAGGTTAGGCGTGTTGAAAAGCTGTGATGTACGCAATGCGTAGCAAACATTTACATTGCAGTTGCAAATAGCAAAAATCTTGTTTTCGCCGTCAATGTTTGTGATTTGGTGCACAAAACCGTTGTCCTCAGCTTTTTGGAGAATTTCAAGTGCTTCCTCCTTGGTTATGTATCTTCCGCCCTTGTTTGTTTCAACAACATAGTCTGCCATATCACCCACGGCAATGCACCAGTCGTTTGTGTCGTCTGCACAGCCCTCGTCATATGTCTTTCTTGAACGGCGACAGCTACAAGGGGAAGCCGCATATTTCCCGTCATATTTGTCAAGCCAATATGAAATATGTTCAATGTCAAGCGATTGATTTTGTGTGTCAATAGCCTTTTCAACAGGAATAACATGCATACCGATTCCCGCACCGCCTTCAGGCACCATCGGAGTAACTTTTTCAAGCGGAATACGGCTCATTCTTTCAAAAAATCTGCCCATTTCGGGGTGCTCGGTAAGCACATCTTCGCTCATATTTGTGAATTCGGCACTTCCCGGAACATACATAGGAAGCACCCATTGCTTTTCGTGCTGTGGATTTTCCCAGTTGTATTCAAGAATACCGACTTTGCTCAAATCGTGAAGCAATTGCTCAAGCTTTTCATCTGTCATATTAGGCATTTTTTTGGACAGTTTTTTCATATCCGCCCAGGTTCTCGGCTTTCTCTTGCCCATAAGAAGTGCAAGTTCTGCCATCTCGTCTGTGCATATCGGAGCAAGTCCCCAGTATTCAGGAGATTCCTTTGTGATTTTTTCCTTGCCGATTTTAACAGGCAATCTGTCTGTTATGAGCTTTCCAAGTCTTACGATAGGCTCACGGAGAGACTCGTCATTGTTCATTGTGTCAGGAACAAATCCTGCAAGTTTGTCTGCCATAGTCCACCTCATAGTATTTATTACATTATTTATATTGTATTATGTAACCTTCGTTTGCCCTTATTTTATTACACTTGTATAAAAATGTCAATACATAAATTATACCAATTTTATTTGACAAAAAAGTTTTAATAATTATAATAGAATATGGTGTGCCAAAGCATTGCTTTTTTCACTCAGCCAAACTTAACACCTGCCCGTAGCACAGCTGGATAATGCATCCGACTCCGACTCGGAAGATCACGAGTTCGAATCTCGTCGGGCAGGCCATTTTTTTAGTCGTATTTTAAGATTTCGGTAAAATAAATGTAAAATTTTCTTGACATTTATTATATATTATAAGATAATTTATATGCATATAAATATTATAGACATAGACTAATTTTGTGTAAGAGGAAAATGTATGGGTATAACTAACATCATCAGCCTTCTCGGCGGCCTTGGTTTGTTTTTGTTCGGAATGAAATATATGTCCGACGGCTTAAATCAAGTCGCAGGTAAAAAGATGAAATTGCTTCTTGAAAAACTTACTCGCAATAGATTTAAGGGATTTTTACTCGGCGTTTTGGTAACGGCTGTTATTCAGTCATCATCTGCCACAACCGTTATGCTTATGGGCTTTCTTAATGCCGGCATTATGGATTTGGCACAGGCAACAGGGGTTATTATCGGTGCAAATATCGGCACCACAATCACCGCTGTTCTTATTGCTATTGATGTTTCTGCCATTGCGCCGTTTTGTATTTTTATCGGAACGGTTATGGCTCTGTTCAGCAAAAAACAAACGCAAAAGTTTATTGGGCAAATCATTCTCGGCTTCGGCGTTTTGTTTTTTGGCTTGAAGTATATGAGCGGTCCTGAGGCTATGGGTGTGCTCAAAACAAGCGCAGCATTCCAGACCTTTATCACAAAGGCAAACAACCCGTTTTTGGGGCTTTTGATTGGCTTTATTATGTGCTCGGTTCTCCAAAGCTCAAGCGCATCAATCGGTGTTTTGCAGGCTTTGGCTATGACAAGCGCAAGCCTTATGCCGATGAAATTTGCAATTTATCTTATTATCGGCATAAATGTCGGCTCGGCTATGCCGTTGTTCCTTTCTGCTATCGGGGCAAAAACAAACGCCAAGCGTGCAGCGGTGATTTATTTTATTTTCGACTTTGTGGGTATGCTGATATTCACACCTGTTGCACTCATATTCCCGCAGTATGCCGAGTGGATAACGACTTTGTCGGATAACGGTTCGGTGCAGGTTGCCATTGCACACATCATTTTCAAGGTGGTTACTGCCTTTGTTATGTTGCCGTTCATCAAATGGGTTGTTAAACTCAGCGAGGTTATTATCAAACCAAAAGAGCACGACACTCGACTTCGCTTTGAATTTATCGATAAGAAAATCAGCGATAATCCTATTTCAACCGCTCTCCAAATCGGTAGTGAGGTTGAGCGTATGGCAAGACTTGTCAGACATAATTTTGTCATTGCCTGCGAGGGATTCCTTGTTATGGATAACAGCAAACAGCGTGAACTCGAAGAAAACGAAGAACTTATAAATTGGCTTAATCATAATATTTCCGACTTTATGATAACCGTTACGTCAAAAGAGATTACCGGCGATGTATCTGAATATCTCGGTAAGATGTTCCATGTTATCACTGACCTTGAAAGAATAGGCGACCATGCGCAAAATATTATGAGGAGAGTCACAACCGCTAAGGAAGAAAATTACGCAATATCGGATAGAGGTATTGCAGAATTTAAGGAGATTTATGAGGTTGACCTTGAACTTCTCGACCGTGCGCTCGGTGCTTTCACAAACAAACATTTGACCGATGCCGAGGAACACCAACTTCATTATCTTGAAGATACAATCGACTATCTCACATTGCAGGCACAGGATAATCATGTTCAGCGACTCCGTGAAAAGAAGTGTCACACCTCATCGGGTGTTATATTCACAAAGGCACTTCAAGACCTTGAAAGAGTCGGCGACCATTCATACAATATCGCTTGGGCTGCAAGAATTGATAAGAATTTGATTAGACAGATTTAGTGATTATTAAAAATAATATATAGGAGAAATATATTATGGAGGAGATAAAATAATGGCAAACATCAGAGAGGTAATTGACAGTTTTGACTTCAAGGGAGATTTTGTTGATGTAGAGGAATTCGGTTCGGGTCACATCAACAAGACTTATCTTGTGACTTTCAACAACAACGGAGAAGAACAAAAATACATTCTTCAACAGCTCAATGCAAATGTTTTCAAAAATATCGAGCAACTTATGAAAAATGTTTTTGCCGTAACTTCATATCTTCGTTCTGTTATTAAGGAAAACGGCGGTGACCCTGACAGAGAAACCTTGCACTATATCCACACAAAGGACGGCGACGAATTCTATAAAGCAACAGAAGATGATACATATTACAGAGCATATATTTTTGTTCGTGATTCTGTCAGCTTCAATACTGCCGAAAATGCAGATATGTTCAAATCAAGCGGTGAGGCTTTCGGCAAGTTCCAAAGACTTTTGTCCGATTTTAATGCGGAAGAACTTACAGAAACAATTCCGCACTTCCACGATACTTTGTGGAGATACAATAACGAGTTTGTTCCTGCTCTTGAAAAGAATGCTTCGGGCAGACTTGATACTTGCAAGGCAGAAGTTGATTTTGTAAATAAGTATGCCGATGAAATGGGCAAGCTTACTGCAATGACCGAGAGAGGCGAGCTTCCGCTCCGTGTAACTCATAACGACACAAAGCTCAACAATGTTATGTTTGACAAAGACACTTGCAAGTGCATTTGCGTTATCGATCTTGACACGGTTATGCCGGGTCTTGCACTTTATGATTTTGGCGATTCAATCCGCTTTGGCGCTTCAACTGCTGCCGAGGACGAAACCGATCTTGATAAGGTAGAAATGGATTTGGATTACTTCAAGGCTTATGCAGAGGGCTTTTTGGGCGAAGCAGGCGAGTATTTCAATCAAGCAGAGATTGACAACCTTGCATTTGCTTCAAAACTTATGACTCTTGAATGCGGTATGCGTTTCTTGACCGACTACATCAACGGCGATGTTTATTTCAGAACAGAATATCCTGAACATAACCTTGACCGTGCACGCAATCAGTTCAAACTTGTTGCCGATATGGACAGTAAGATGGACAAGATGGAAGAAATTATTAAAAATATATAGAAGGCATAAGGGTGGTTATATACTGCCCTTAACTTAATTTATGAGTATTAAGAAAAACGATGATATAACATTAAAAATTGAAGATATGACAAACGAAGGCTCGTCAGTCGGTCATTATGACGGTATGGCGGTCTTTGTTCGTGGTGCGGTAACGGGTGATGAAATTGTCGCTCATATTATTAAAGCCAAAAAGAACTATGCAATAGGTATTGTAAAAGAAATTATCAATCCGTCACCATGCAGAATTGAGTCCGATTGTCCTGTGTCCGACAAGTGCGGAGGCTGTTCGTTCAGGAATATGACCTATGATGCCGAACTTCAATATAAGCAGGGCAGAGTAGCAGACGCCGTTAAAAGAATAGGTCATATTGATGCTCCGATTAAGCCGATTATCGGTGCCGATACGGTTGATAATTATCGCAATAAGGCACAATATCCTGTTTGTATCACAAACGGCGAACTTCAGGCAGGCTTTTATGCTTACAAAAGTCATAGAATTATTCCGTGTGCAGATTGCCGACTTCAGCATAGCAGTTTCAAAGATATTCTCGATATAATCGCAAAATGGGTGCGTGCAAATAATGTTACATCTTATGATGAACAAACAGGCAGGGGACTGCTCCGCCATATTTATATTCGCAGAGCACCGATGACGGCAGAAACAATGGTCTGCCTTGTCATCAACGGCAAGAGTGTGCCGAACGAAACCGACCTTGTCGCTTCTCTCAAGCAGTATGACGGCGTTAGGTCAATTTGTTTGAATATTAATCGAGAAAATACAAATGTAATTCTCGGCAACGAAACAAAGTTGATTTACGGCGAACCGAATGTTACAGATGTTTTACTTGGCAAAAAGTTTGTGATTTCGCCCGAATCATTTTATCAAATCAATCACGACCAATGTGAAAAATTGTACACCAAAGCTGCTGAATATGCAGGATTGACAGGCAATGAAACCGTTGTTGACCTCTACTGCGGTGTCGGTACAATCTGTCTTTCAATGGCAGATAAGGCAAAGCAGATTTTCGGTATTGAGATTATCCCGCAGGCTATTGAAAATGCAAAAATCAACGCTCGACAAAACGGAATAACAAATGCAGAATTTTTCTGCGGTGATGCCTACGACGGTGCAAAGGAGCTTGAAAAACGAGGAATAACTCCCGATGTCGTTATCCTTGACCCACCTCGCAAGGGCTGTCAAAAAGAGCTGTTTGATGTCGTCGAAAAAATGAACCCAAAGAGAATAGTTTATGTTTCGTGCGATAGCGCCACCCTCGCCCGAGATTTGGAAGTGCTCCAAACAAAAGCCTACCAAACCCTCGAAGTCACCCCCGTCGATATGTTTCCCCGCACTCCGCATGTGGAGACAGTCTGTTTGCTGTCAAGGAAAGATAAATAAAGGCTGAAAAATGGCCTGCTTCCGGTCTTTTTGCGCGGTTGGTATCATCAGAGGAGCCTTGCGGAAAGCTCGGTTTTCTTGTATGGAAACATATCTAATTTTCGGTCTAATTAAAGAAAAAGTGGATAGTCAGAAAAATGCGATAGGGTTTAGGCAGTGGATTAGATGTCTTAGGTTGTGGCACTGGGATTGTTGTCAGCGCCGACCGCAGTTTAAGCCACTCGATACTAAGGGGAAGACTTGGCAGTGGGATAGATGTTATGGAAGGAGAAGGATAATATGGCATTCGATTTTAAGAAAGAATTCAAAGAGTTTTATATGCCCAAGAATAAGCCTGCAATTGTAACGGTTCCGAAAACAAATTATATTGCGGTCAGAGGTAAAGGCAATCCGAATGAAGAAGGCGGTGCATATCAGCAGGCAATCAGTGTTCTATATGCTGTTGCATACACATTAAAAATGAGTTACAAGACTGATTATAAAATAGAAGGCTTCTTTGAATATGTTGTTCCGCCATTGGAAGGTTTTTGGTGGCAGGATGATGTCGAGGGTGTAGATTATACAAATAAATCTGCTTTTAACTGGATTTCTGTTATTCGCTTGCCTGATTTCATTTCTAAAGCCGATTTTGACTGGGCTGTAGAAACAGCAACGAAAAAGAAAAAACTCGATTGTTCGTCAGCAGAGTATGTTACGATTGATGAAGGATTATGCGTTCAAATTATGCACATAGGTTCTTTCGATGATGAGCCAGCAACCGTTGCTCTTATGGATACTTATTTAGAACAAAATGGGTATGTTAACGATATTAACAAAGAAAGATTGCACCACGAGATTTATATGTCTGATGCGAGAAGGGTTGCTCCAGAGAAATGGAAAACTGTAATTAGGCATCCAATTAAGAAAGCATAAAATCGGAATTTGTGGGAGGAGATTACAATGAGAAAGTGTATTCGTTGCAAATGTGAAATGAGAGAAAACTACGATGTTAAGGTCGAAGGCGGAGCTTATGGATTAAAAATCACGAAGCAAGGCGTATTCAAGGATAATCTCGGAAAGGTTCGTGTTGCAGTTTGTCCTGAATGTGGGTATCTTGAATTTTATTTGGAAGACACTTTCAAGCTGAAGAA